>NZ_AODK01000015.1 GCF_000525975.1 Listeria rocourtiae FSL F6-920 | reverse complement strand
TTTTTTCCGTCATCTGTCTACATAAACACACTAAAAAATAAAGAAACTTTAAAAAAAACTTCATAAATCCTTAATGTGCCCCGTTTCTAGTGATTTTTCTAATGATAGAAAATTTAACTACCTTTGTTAGATATTCGAAGTTTTCAGAGTTTCATTTCCAATTTAATGATAGCAGAAAGGCACTCCAAAGTTGAATTTGGAGCGCACTTCATATCTGCTTTACTTATTTAATTTCAATCCATTGATAAGAATATGGAGCACCGAATAGATGCGTCACAAAACCTGTCATTTTCGGATTTTGCAAAGCTGCAACACCATTTTGGTAAAGTGGTGCAATAGCTGTATCTTGTTCAATCAGGATTTTCTCTGCTTGAAGTAATACATTCCAACGTTCTTCTGGTTTTGTTGCTAGTGTTGTAGCAGCTTCTTTTAGAAGTTTGTCGTATTCTGGATTCGAGTAGCTTGAACGGTTATAGCTACTTGTTGTTTCAAACACACCTAGGAATGTCGATGGATCTTGGTAGTCTGGGCCCCAACGTGATAACTGTAGTTCGTATTGTTGCGTTTCATCCAATTTCAAACGTGATTTGTATGGCACAGTTTTGATATTGATTTTTAGGCCGTCTAGGTTTGTTTCTAATTCGCTTTGAATGTATTCAGCCATTTTCTTGCTGAACTCTTGATCATCGCCTAGGAATTCAATCGTGATTTTGTCTTGGCCTAATTCTTGTTTCGCTTTTTTCCAGTACTCTTGCGCTTTGGCTTTGTCGTATGTTATTAAATCACCATTTTCTTTACGGAAGTCTTCTTTTGTTACTGGATTAAACGTAAATTTCGATGGTACTAGTCCGTTGATTGGCTCAGAACCATTGGCAAGCACTGTATCTACCATTGTTTCTTTATTGATAACTGTAGCAATGGCTTTACGAACATTTTCATTTGCAAAAATAGTCGCTTTACCATCTAGTTTTTGGTTGAATTTCAAGAAGTATACGAATGCATCTAGACTTGATGTGAAATCTGCATCGCTTTGTTTTTGTTTCGCATAATCACCAGAAAGTGTTGCGCGATCCAGTTTTCCTGTTGTGTAAAGGTTAACGGCGCTTCCTGGGTCTTTAATAACTTGTAGATTAATTTTATCTAGTTTAATGTCACCTTTGTTCCAATACTTGCTGTTTTTCTCATAAGACCATGATTTACTAGTGTTTGTCCAGCCTTTCATCGTAAATGCACCGTTGTAAATCATGTGATCGCTATCTTTTGCATAATCTGCGCCTTGTTTCTCAACATATTCTTCGTTTTGCGGATAGAATGTTGGGAACGTTAAAAGCGAATGGAAATATGGTACTGGTTGCTCAAGCGTTACTTCGAGTGTTTGGTCATCGATTGCTTTCACGCCTAATTCTTCTGGTTTCATTTCACCAGCTGTAATTTTTGTCGCATTTTTGACTACTCCACTGAAAATAACAGCGTATTCTGCAGCAGTTTTTGGATCTACTATTTTTCTCCAAGAATATACGAAATCATTGGCTGTTACGGGTGTTCCATTTGACCATTTGGCATCATCGCGCAGTTTGATTGTATAAACTGTTTGGTCGTCATTGATTTGCGGATCTTCTTTTGCAACGCCTGGCTGTACTTGATCTTCTTTATCCAAATAGTACAAACCTTCGAAAACAGTGTTTTGAGCCGTAAAACTTACACCGTCTGTTCCTTTTTTGGAATCCATCGATGGAATTTCAGCTGATTCCATTAGATTAACTGTTTTCTTGCCTGATTTGCTGGCATCTTCTTTCGTGCTATCTCCACCTCCGCATGCTACAAGTACCGCGGACATAATGCCTAGCATCAATATTAATACCCAACTTTTCTTCAACTTCATAACTTAATCCTCTCCCTCTTTAGAGTGTAGAATTACTATATACTATTTTTTTCAGAAAAATAAAGTAGTTTTTATAAATTTGATTACTTTTATTTTTTTTATATAAATGCAAATACCTTGTGCGCGTTGTTCTGTTGACGTGTTAAAGTGACAGAAATTTTATTATGAATAACTTGATTGTGGCATGGTATTCTGACAGATTTTATGATAGAGTTAGAATAGAATTTTGGATTGGAAGGTGACATATTTGCTCAAGCGCGTAATTATTTTTGCTGTGATTCAGGAGATTTTGATATTTTTTCTGATGCTTTCTTTTTATTGGAACATTTCACTACTTTACTATATAAATGTTTCCTTTATTGTGGCAGCAATTGTATTTGTAGTAGGTCTAATTCTTTATGTAATGCAGTCTGGATTCTTTGATTTGATACATACTGGCATGCGCAAAATTACAAGAAGAATGCGACGAGAAGAGGAGAGCGAATTCGCGGACGTTCCCTTATCTGAATTAATGAATGTAGGATACGTGAGCCTTTTGCTCAGCTCGCTTACAGTACTTGCGACAAGCTTTATTGCGCTAGCCGTTTACTATAGTTGATGCATTGACGCGATTCTGTTCCTTTGGTATTATTGATTTATATAAGGAAGATGTGTTAGCAAAGAAAAGAGTATGGTTAGGTAACGTTTCTTAGAGAGTCTGTGGTTGGTGAGAACAGATAACGACCTTGCTTGAATGGGTTCTTTGGCATCATTTGTGAACATCGAAGTAGCAAATGACGGGTTAGACCGTTAACTCTAGGAATGATTTTTCATTTCGCTAAGTGGTTTCTTGATGAAACACTTAGGGTGGTACCGCGGATATAACGTTCGTCCCTATTTTGATAATGGGGATGGGCGTTTTTTTGTTTGAGTGAAAGAGGAGGAAGTTAGTATGAAGCAGACAATTTTTTCAGGAATTCAGCCGAGTGGAGATTTAACTTTAGGAAATTATATCGGAGCTTTAAAACAGTTTGGACAGTTTCAGGAGGAGTATGATTGTTTTTATTGTATCGTAGACGAACATGCAATAACGGTTCCTCAAGATAGGCTGAAGTTACGCCAAAGTATTCGTAATCTTGCTGCGCTTTATTTGGCGGTGGGGCTCGATCCAGAAAAATCGACATTATTTATTCAATCGGAAGTTCCGGCACATGCGCAGGCGGCTTGGATTTTGCAGTGCAATGTGTATATCGGAGAACTTGAGCGGATGACGCAGTTTAAGGATAAATCAACTGGTAAAGCTGGTGTGAGCGCTGGGTTGCTGACGTACCCGCCTTTGATGGCCGCAGATATTTTATTGTATCAAACAGATTTGGTGCCTGTTGGTGATGATCAGAAGCAGCATATCGAACTGACGCGTGATTTGGCAGAGCGCTTTAATAAGAAAAATGAGGATGCCGATGTATTTGTTGTTCCTAATATTTATGTACCTGAGCAAGGCGCACGCGTGATGTCACTTCAAGATCCAATGCGTAAAATGAGTAAATCAGACGACAATAAAAAGAATGCGATTTTCTTGTTGGATCCGCCAAATGTCATTACAAAGAAAATTAAAAGCGCTGTAACGGATTCTTCTGGTATTGTGCAATTTGACAAGGAGAATAAGCCTGGTATTTCGAACTTATTGGCGATTTATTCTGCTATAACTGGTGAATCGATTCAAGAACTTGAAGCCAAGTATGAAGGTAAGGGCTACGGTGATTTTAAATCGGATCTTGCTGAGGTGGTTGTGAATGAATTAGCCCCAATTCAAGAGCGTTATGAACATTTCTTAAACTCTCCTGAACTGGACGATATTTTAGATCAAGGCGCTGAAAAAGCTTCTCGTGTGGCTAATAAAACGTTGAAGAAAATGGAAAATGCGATTGGGCTTGGTCGTAAAAGAAGAAAATAAGCAAAAAAATACCGTCGTGACTTTTTCAAAAAAGCCATGACGGTATTTTTTAGATAATGTTTAGTTCCACCTCGATATTGCCACGTGTTGCTTTGGAGTACGGGCAAACTTGATGCGCTGTTTCGACTAATTTGTGTGCGGTTTCTGCATCAACGCCTTCGATATGAACGGCTAGAACAACACCAATTTTAAAGCCATTATCTTCGGGATCGCTGTACAATGCTACCGTCCCTTCTACAGTGCTAGCTGCTTCAATTTTTTTGTTTGGACATTACTAGTTCTAGCGCGCTATTGAAACATGCCGAGTAGCCTGCTGCGAATAATTGTTCTGGGTTAGAACCTGAACCACCCTCACCGCCTAATTCTTTTGGTGAGACGATGTCTTGAAAGAAAATATTATCTGGAGAATGCACTTCTCCTTTACGCCCACCGGTATTGATTACAGTTGTTTCATATAATTTTTTCATGCTTCTTTCCTCCATTATTTTCTTGAATTTTGCTCGTCAATGCTTTTATTCCATGTAACAGCTGTTTATAATCTTGCTCTGTGAATGCCAGCTTGGAAATACAATCGGCCACGCTTTCTAAAACAGCTGATTCCATACCTATAGCTTTTTCTGTGAGCTCAATATACACTTTTCTTTCATCCTCTTTACTACGAGATCTTTCGATTAGTTCCATACCTTCCATTCGCTTCAACATCGGCGTTAACGTTCCGCTGTCTAGCGATAGGTGACTTCCTAGCTCCTTCACTAACTGCCTTGGTTCTTCCCAAAGCGCTAGCAGAACTAGGTATTGCGGATAAGTAAGTTGAAAAGGTTCTAATGTCTGTCTGTAAAATTTGGTAAATTCTCGCGAGGCAGTATATATTGAAAAGCATAGCTGTTCTTCTAGAATTCGTTTTCGGCTAACCATGGCTCTTCCTCCTAATTAATTTGTGCACAATTTAATTGTACATCGTTTTTATAAAAAATACTAATTAATTGCTCAAAAAGAGAGCTACCGCAAAATTGGGTACCTCTCCTTTGTTTTATTGATACTTTTTGAATACTAGTGTCGCATTGTGGCCGCCAAAACCAAAAGAATTGGACATTGCTACATCTACGTTCATTTCACGAGCTATGTTTGGCACGTAATCTAAATCACAGACTGGATCTGGATTCTTTAAATGAATCGTTGGTGGAACTATGCTATCTCGAATTGCTAACACGCTGAAGATGGCTTCAATACCGCCGGACGCGCCTAGTGTATGTCCTGTCATTGATTTTGTAGAGCTGATTGCGAGTTTTTTAGCATTTTCACCGAAAACAGTTTTGATCGCTTGTGTTTCATAATCATCATTATAAGGCGTACTCGTGCCGTGAGCATTGATATAATCTACACCATCCACGCCGATTTCTGCATCTTGTAGAGCCATTTGCATCGAACGAGCAGCTCCTTCTCCACCTGGAGCTGGGGCAGTAATATGGTATGCATCACCGGTCGCACCGTAACCAACGATTTCTGCATAAATTTTGGCACCGCGGGCTTTAGCATGTTCTAATTCTTCTAAAATAAAGACCCCCGCACCCTCTCCAATGATAAAACCATCGCGCCCAATATCAAATGGACGACACGCTGTTTCTGGATCTGTATTAAGCGACAGGGCTTTGTTCGATACAAAACCAGCCACAGACATTTTCGTAATGGGCGCCTCAGCACCACCTGTAATCATCACGTCAGCATCTCCGCGTTGAATCACTTTGAAAGCATCGCCAATCGAGTTAGTTGCTGTAGCACAAGCTGTAACCGTCGCTGAATTGATTCCTTTGGCACCATGACGAATCGATACTTGACCACTTGCCATATCCGGAATCATCATTGGTACAAAGAATGGGCTAACACGTCGATGCCCGCGATTCAAAAAGATTTCATATTGTGATTCAAACGTCTCCATACCGCCAATTCCTGAGCCTATCCAGACACCAACGCGCTCTGCATTCGATTCATCAATCGTTAAACCAGCATCTGCAACTGCCATATCCGAACTTGCAATCGCATAATGCGTGAAACGGTCCATTTTGCGGGCGTCCTTCTTATCAATATATTTCTCAATATCAAAATCCTTCAGTTCCGCAGCAATTTTAACTGGGAAGTCATCTGGATTTAGTCGTGTAAGTTCAGAAACACCGTTCACACCTTTTTTAGCGTTCTCCCAAGCTGTATCGGCGTCATTTCCTATTGGAGTAACAGCACCAACACCCGTTACTACGACACGTTTTTTCTCCATTTTTTCATCTCCTCTTTTACTATTATTACACAAAAAATAACTTCCACTAGTTTAGCAGTAGTTGGTCATACAAAAAAAATGCTATTACTAATAACAAAATATAAAAAGACACCTTCATTATATCATAAATAAAACCCGATTTCTGCAAAAGACCTATTTCGTTTGCCATTTAAAAAAGTCTGGAATAAAATGATGCGTTATTCCAGACTTTGTTTTGTACTATTTGCCCCATTTAAGAATCAAAGCACCCCATGTTAAACCGCCACCGAATCCAACTAAAAGTAAATTATCGTCTTCTTTAATACGGCCTTCTTCTACTGCATCAACTAAAGCTAGTACGATAGAAGAGGCAGAAGTATTACCATATTTATGAACGGTTTTCATCAGTTTTTCTTCTGGTAAGTCTAAACGTTCGCGCGATGCTTCCATGATACGAATATTCGCTTGATGCGGAATTAGCAAGTCCAGCTCTTCTTTTTCCATCCCTGCTTTCTCAAGAACACGTAAGGATGCTTCACCCATTTGACGTACGGCAAACCGGAAAACTTCGCGACCATTCATGTATAATTTACGCTTTTCATTAAGGTTTAAGTATTTTCCACCTGACCCATCTGAACCAAGATCAAAAGAAAGTAAACCATGACCGTCAGATACAGGCCCCATTACAACTGCCCCAGCACCATCTCCAAAAAGAACAGCTGTACTGCGATCTTCCCAATCTGTAATTTTGGATAATTTATCTGCACCAACAACGACGATATGCTTATACGCGCCTGTTTGGATAAATTGAGCGGCTGTTACGGCCCCGAATGTAAAACCGGCACATGCTGCTTCTAAATCCATTGCTGCCGCTTTGTTCGCACCTAAGCGATCTTGAATAATGTTACCCACAGACGGGAAATTAGATTCTTGCGTCACCGTTGCCACGATAATTAAATCGATGTCTGCTGGTGTTAACCCTGCATTTTCAATTGCTGCTTTTGCGGCTTCATAAGCCATGTCATGTACATATTCATCATCGCGAGCGATACGACGTTCCTCGATTCCCGTTCTTGTACGAATCCACTCGTCAGATGTATCCATTATTTTTTCTAAATCTGCGTTTGTAACGACACGCTCCGGTACATATTTACCGACACCTAAAATACCTGCATTCATTTCCTATTCCTCCAAGAAAAATTAGTTGTGAAGCGTTTAAATCGCCTCTGGTTATAAATATAAAAGTATAATTGCTGATTTTTCGAATTGATGGTTGTTGATTTGGGAACGTTACTTGACTAATTTCGCGTACTTTCGATTCAAAGAATGAAGTTGGGACAAACTCAATATAAAACAAAACCGCCGAGCCATATACTTTAGGTAGGACGAAAATTTTGCTTTACACAAATTGAGCGAAAGCGTTTGTATTCAGGGGATTTGGCGAAATGAGGATGGCAAACGCATTCCATTCCTTTGCATATTGTGGTTCTAATTCGCTTTGCTTCAAAGAACCACAACAAAGCGGAGCATACGACTGTATGTGATGCCTGAAAGCAGGGAGAGGGTAGTTTCCTCGGGCCATGCAAGAAGTTAAGCGTAGCAGAACCGAAAGTCCGCCAAATCCCCTGAAGGCGAGCGCTTGCCACCGATTTATTTGGGTTATGTCCCAAACCCTTTGTTCCAGCCTCCTCTCACGCGCACCTTGGATATAGTCTTAAAAACAGCAAAAAACTAAGCACCGGCTGTCACTTTGCTCGTCACGGTTTCCTAAGGGTTGAGCGGATATGTTCGGCTTTTTTATTACCTGGTCCTAATTTTAACAGACAATCATATATTTAACAATAGAAATTGTCTGATTTTCCTTATTTTCTCAAAAATATAATACATCAAAACCTCATATGTACTAAATCTACTTTCAAAAATTTTTCTAATTGCGATTCTATGTCAATATCTAGCCGACAATTTTTTTGATACAATGAACAAATACATGGTCAACCTCTCACTTTTATGCTAGAATAAGTCGAGGAATCCTTGAACGGAGGTGTTGTGTCATGCGTTATATCATTACATTTATCTGGGTATTTATTTTAGCTCAAATGTCTGAGTACGTTGCCGCTTCAGTTATGGCAGCTACCTACGATTTCACAATGGGAACCATTATGGCAGTCGCTATCTCCATCGCGATTTTCCTTATTCCTGTTTTGATGCCAAAAGAAAGCGAAACCTACGATATTAAATAAAAAAGTATGTTAACCAAAATTGGTTAACATACTTTTTTATTCTATTCACCTAGGTAGTATTTATTCGTTGGTTTCAAATCATCATCTAATTCGTATACTAATGGCACACCGGTAGGAATCTCGAGTTCCATAATATCTTCATCGCTAATACCTTCAAGGAATTTCACTAACGCCCGTAAGCTATTTCCATGCGCTGCAATCACCACACGCTTGCCACTTTTTATTTCAGGTGCAATCGTATCCATCCAATAAGGAATCACGCGCTCTAACGTCACTTTCAGATTCTCACCAGACGGAATTGCACTCGTATCTAGTAACTGATAACGGCGATCATTTTTCGCTTGGCGGTCATCATTTTCTTCCAAAAGTGGTGGCAATGTATCGTAGCTACGACGCCATAATTGGACTTGATCAGCACCATATTTATCGGCAGTTTCTTGTTTATTCAAACCTTGTAACGCGCCATAATGACGTTCGTTTAAACGCCATGATTTATGAACAGGAATCCATAATTGTTCCGAACCTTCTAGCGCGTAATCTAGCGTCCTAATCGCACGAGTTAAAACGGATGTGAAGGCAACGTCAAATTCGAGCCCTGCTTCTTTAATCAGCTCCCCGGCCTTTTTAGCTTCTTCCACACCTTGTTCTGACAAATCAACATCATGCCAACCTGTAAAAAAGGTTCAGCTTGTTCCATTCACTTTGTCCATGACGAATCAATACTAACTTCATTTCTCTCAATCCTCTCTACGCTTCATTTTCATATCCATTTGCCATTTCCCTACTTCATTAAGTATAAAACTCCTCACCCAAAAAACAAATCTGAGTAAGGAGTTTATAAAGCTTATTCCCCTACTATTTCAAAATCAAAGCGACCATCTTGTAGTGTAATTGCAACTTCCGAATGTGGCATAATTTTCCCAGCGACAATTTCGCGGGCAAGTGGCGTTTCGATTTGGCGCGTAATATAGCGTTTTAGTGGACGCGCACCGTAAATAGGATCGTAAGCTTCTTCAGCGATAAAGCTTTTCGCGTCTTCGGTTATTGTAATCTTGATTTCTTGAGCAGCTAGGCGGACTTGCAACTCGGCAACTACTTTTTCAACAATGCCTTTAATATTTTCCAATGTCAACGGTTTAAATAGAATAATATCATCCACCCGATTCAAAAATTCTGGCTTAAACGAGGCTTGCAAAACTTCAAGAACATCTTCTTCCAACTTCTCAGAAATTTCACCATCTACCGTACGTTCCAACAACATTGTTGAGCCAATATTGGAGGTCATGATAATTACCGTATTTTTAAAGTCAATCAGACGTCCTTGCGAATCGGTAATCCTGCCATCATCCAGCACTTGGAGCAAGATGTTAAATACGTCTGGATGTGCTTTCTCAATTTCATCTAGCAAAATAATCGAGTACGGATTGCGACGAACAGCCTCGGTTAATTGACCACCTTCTTCATAACCTACATAACCAGGTGGCGCTCCGACAAGCCTTGATACCGCGTGTTTCTCCATATATTCCGACATATCAATCCGAATCATATGATCTTCTGAGTCAAAAAGATTAAAGGCTAACGCTTTAGCAAGTTCGGTTTTCCCCACACCAGTCGGACCTAGGAAAATGAATGAGCCAATTGGGCGTCGTGGATCTTTAATTCCAGCACGCGTGCGAATTACAGCATCGCTTACTAGGCCGACTGCATTCTCTTGTCCAATAACTTTTTCTTGGAGCGAATCTGCTAATTTCAACAGTTTCTCACGCTCTCCCTCGACTAATTTAGCTACTGGAATACCAGTCCATCTACCTACGATATCCGCGATTTCATTTTCTGTAACTTCTTCTTGCAAAAGTCGATCCTCATTCGCCGTTTTCTCGCGATTTTCCCCTTCTAGCAACGCCAACTCTTTCTCCACCTCTGGAATACGGCCATGACGAAGCTCGGCTGCTTTATTCAAATCGTAATTGTTCTCTGCTTCTTCTAACTCGTGGCGCAAATGATCAATTTGTTCGCGAACTTCACGGATTTTACTAATTTCATTCTTTTCTGATTCCCACTTTGACTTCATCTTGTGGGCTTCTTCTTTATAGTCTGCCAGTTCTTTTTGGAGCATTTCCAAACGACGCTCGCTCGCTGGATCTTTCTCCTCTTTTAGCGCAGCTTCCTCAATCTCTAGTTGCATCACTTTACGCGTCACTTCGTCAAGCTCGCTTGGCATCGAATCAATTTCAACGCGAATCGTAGCACATGCTTCATCGACTAAGTCAATTGCCTTATCTGGTAAAAAACGATCTGTGATGTAGCGATTCGACAAGCTAGCCGCTGCAACCAATGCATTATCATGAATATTAACCCCATGATGAATTTCAAAGCGCTCTTTCAAACCACGCAAGATGGACACAGTATCTTCAACGGTAGGCTCTGGTACTAGTACTTTTTGGAACCTGCGTTCTAGGGCTGGATCTTTTTCGATATATTGGCGGTACTCATCCAATGTTGTGGCCCCGATACAATGAAGTTCGCCGCGAGCAAGCATTGGTTTTAGCATATTTCCGGCATCCATGGCACCGTCTGTCTTTCCAGCTCCAACAATCGTATGAATTTCGTCGATGAATAACAAAATTTCGCCGTCACTATCTTTCACTTCTTGTAAAACCGCTTTCAGGCGCTCTTCAAATTCACCACGATATTTCGCACCAGCAATCAGCGAGCCAATATCCAGTGAAATAATCGTCTTATCTTTCAAGCCTTCTGGCACGTCTTTACGTACAATCCTTTGTGCTAAACCTTCCACAATCGCTGTTTTACCAACGCCAGGTTCTCCGATTAGAACTGGATTATTTTTCGTTTTCCGCGATAAAATCCGGATAACATTGCGAATTTCAGCATCACGACCAATGACTGGATCAATTTTTCCAGTACGAACTTCGGCGACTAAATCGCGACCATACTTTAATAATGCTTCATATTGTTCTTCTGCGTTTTGTGTTGTCACTCGTTTTCCTCCTCTAATTTGTAGAATGGCTTCGTTCAATTTTTTTTTTCGAAATCCCGACTGCTTCTGTCACTGGGCTTTTTTTTCTGTTCCATCACGGCTAACAGTAAATGCTCCGTGGATACATAATCATCTTCCAATTTTTGGCGTTCTTTCTCGGCGTCTGCAATTAATTCATACAACGAAGAACTCATCGCTTGACCGTACTGCACATTGCTTCCTGTCACGCTCGGTAATTTTTCTATTTCAAGTTCAATCGTTTTTAATAACGGTTTCGTGTCTACTCCTGCTACCTCATACACCCGCTTCGCAAAATCGCTATGTTCTAAAAGAACCACGAATACATGTAACGTATCGATTTGTTGCTGCTTTCCTTCAATGGCTAATTGTTGGGCTGACGCAATCATCTCTTGGACTTGTTGTGTAAATTTCTGCATTTCCATAAGTTTATACGCACCTCGTTTCAATGAATATAGTTTCTATTATAAATGGCCATGTATGAAAAAACCTCCGCTTTGAGAACGATTTTTATTAATTTGACCTTTACTGACCATATAGTTATTATAGTCTTTTTTCTCCTTTTTGTCCAAAGAAAACAGCCGAGAAAAGTATACTTTTTATTTCCAGATTCTTTAGTAGTATAATAGAAAAGACAGGAGGCGATTTTTGTGAAGAGAAAAGAAGAATACTCGATTCAGCTTGAAAATGTGACGTGTTTGGCACCCAAAGAACATTCTGGTACAACCATTCTATTTCTACTGCAAGGCGAACTTATAATTTCAGTGGCAGAACATGATTTTCAACTCTATAGGAATGATTTGATTGTCTTGAATCATCGTGAACTTTATACAGCACATGGTTCGAATGATACGATTGTAATCCACTTACATATTTCAAGCCCCTTTTTCACGTCTTATTACGCCAATTATTTCCACATTTCCTTTGATTGCATATCAAGCCAGATTGACACAGGGCGTGAAAAAATGATTGCCTTATTGCAAAAATATCTTGCAGAAATGATGATTGCGCAATCTCATAAAACAGAAAGTAGCCAGCTTGAAATACAGAGCGCATTGCTTCAAATTATGTTACTTTTAACTCGATTTTTCAAGAAGGAATTGCCGGTGCAAGAAGGAGTAAGTATCCACGACACGCGGATTACTCGGCTTACACAACAATTGGAGCAGCAATTTGATGAGCAGATTACGTTACAAGGTATTGCAGAACAGGAATTTTTATCCACATCTTATTTATCTCGCTATTTTAAAAAAGTGACAGGGCTCGGCTTTTTACAGTATTTGACGCAAATTCGGTTGAAACATAGCATAGAGGATTTACGTACGAGTTCGGCCAATATTTCACAGATTGCTCAGAAAAACGGTTTTTCCTCCCCTAAAAATTTCACGACTTCTTTTAAAACCTATTTTGGGAAAACACCCACTATCTATCGACAAGAAATGATGAAAGAACTTGCTTCGGTTACTGAAAAGCCCGCATATATACCAACACAAACGCAGCGGGTTACGGAATCTCCGAATATTTTAGCGCAACTGGCTTACTACCGACAAGCCGCAGAACAAGTGAGCTTTGTGGATGAGGCTCCATTTGAGAAAAAAACAATTTCAGTTGGCTCCAGTAAGCCAACCACGATTCCGGAAGCTATGCATATTTTGACGATTGGCGAGTTGCATGTGGTATTACAAGAAAATGTACAGACGCAGCTTTTGATGGCGAAAGATGAACTCGGTGTGCGGTATGTTGGCATTAGGCACTTAATCCCCGGGACAACATTCCTACCGGATAAAGAGACAGATGAGAAAGTTCCAACTTCTTCACCATATGCGAATTCAGATTTAGCAATTTCTTATTTGAAGAAACTAGATATGGGATTATTCATTCGGATCGAGTATCAGAACATACCTATTGACGAGAATGCATATTTCTCAAAATTGGAGCAATTTCTACGTCATACGATTCATGTTTTTGGACGTCACTTTGTAAGTAGATGGTATTTTATGTACTTCGAGCCACATAGGACAGCAGTTCCTAAAAAAGAATTACGTCGGGTTTATTTAAAACTGTACTCACTATTGAAGCAGTTTGATTCACGGATTCAGGTCGGGAGCTACTTTCCTTTTTCAGAACGACGGGAGGCCCCACTTTCTAACCATGAATGGATAAAAGATACGGCAGACAGGATTGATTTTGTTGGATTTAACGCGAATCAAAATGAGGCGGTTGATTTTAGCAAAAGTTCGAATGAGGAGTTCCTTGTGACGGAAGATTACGTCTTATCGAAAACTCAGAAATTGAAACATTATTTGAAAAGAAATCACTTGGATAAGCCATTAATTCTTATTAATTGGAATACATTAACAGGGAATACACGCTTTACAAATGGCACTTTTTTTCGAGGGGCTTTGATTTTTCAAACGATGCTTGCTGTGAGTTCAGAACTTTTCGGGCTTGGCTTTTGGATTAATACGGAGTTACATGAGGATGAATGGAAGGATCGCAATATTCGGTTAGACGGGTTGGAGTTATTTCATTACTTTAATGGAAAGCGCCCTGCCTTTTATGCCTTAAAATTCAAACAGCGATTACGAGGGGAGATTGTGGCTTATGGAGATGATTTTGTTTTAACGGCATTTGAAGATGGCTATCAGTTAGTCTTGCTTAATTGTAAGCAATTTAATCCGCTTTATTCGGTAGAAAATTCGCTTCTACATGATTATCGGAAGGAGTTGCATATTCGCTTGAAAGGGCTTTTGCCTGGGCATTATCAGGTGCGGAAATTTCAGTTTGATTTGGATAATGGCGCGCTCTATTCGAAATATTGGGAGTTAAATAGCGCGCATGGATTAGATCAGGAATTGTTAGAGTATGCGGAGCAAACTTCGGTTCCTAAACTCTCAGTAAGTGAAGAAGTAATGACAGATGATTGGTCATTTTATGCCTATTTAGATATTAATTCAATTCATTTTTATGAGTTTCGAAAAACGATTTGACCTAGAAGTGTGCCGATGAATTTCGCAATTTCACCGGCACATTGTTTATGCTTTTTGGGTTGTTTTCATGTTGGGTATAAATGCTACGAAAAGGCATGTGACGAGAGCAGCTACGGCGATGGCGATAAAAACGGTTTGATAATTACCAAATGCCCCTACAAGTTGAGCCACTATCATCGGTGCAAAAACGCCACCAAGTGTTGCACCTGTGTTAACGACGCCTGTTGCTGTACCAACAATGGATTCGTGCAATCGCTTAAGAGGTAAGCTAAACATGGTGGAAAAAATCATGACAGAACACATATAACATAGGAATAGCCAGAATGTTAGTACGACAATGCTACTGGATTGGTATACAAGAAGAGCCGAACCGGCCGTAATAATACTAAGTACAAAGATGACACGCTTTTCACGATGTTGGAAAAAACGGCCAACAATATATGCTGTCCCAAAGCTTCCAAGTAAACTTCCAAGCCCTGCGACAGCAACAATAATGGAGATTACACCAAGTGATATATCACGTTCGTCAGCTAAATAGGTTGGTGTCCAGTTGGCAATTGTGTATAGAACAATGTTAATGCTACACATGGCGATGAATAGCAAGACAACCGCCGGATTCGTCACAACTCTCCAAAATGGTATAGCAGCCTTAGCCTTTACTTGCTTGTTCTTCTGCTTCTCTTTATGCATATTTGGCAATTTCCAAATGACGAGGATAAGTGCTAATACGAATAAAAAGGCGATGCAAAACATCGAACCCCGCCAGCCAAATGCTCCGATGACGATTGGGATAAGTAATGGGCCGATGATTGATGCAATGCCAGATGTGGAAATGAGTATCGACTGTGCCCATGTTCTTTTTTCCATTGGATAGGTGTCCGTTACAGTTCTGGCTGAGGACGTTGGATAGCCTGCATGGCCAATTCCTGCGAAGAAACGGGCAGTAATAAGCGCTATGAGTGTTGATGCAGACCCAAAAACAATTGATGCCACTGTAATGATAGACAGCGAAATAATCAGAACAAATTTTGAGCCTAATTTGTCATTTAAATAGCCAAACGGAATTTGCATAATTGAATAGCCGATAAAAAATGCGGAAAATATGTAGCTTTTTTCGTCAATGCTGAGATTCAATTGTTCTGCAAGCGGTACTGCGATTACACCAATAACTAGCTTATCAATGTAAATCGCAATATAACCTAGAAATAAAATGGGCAGTATACCTTTTCTTTGTTGCGTCTTCTCCATGTTTTTCCCCTCCAATTATAGCGCTTTCTTTTTATTATAGCACCATAATTTATCGTAACAAATAGTTTTCTAAACATTTGCAAAATAGTAAATAAAAAAGCCCCATTTTTATTCATTATTATTTTTTTAATTTCTAAAGGACAAAAACTAACCGCTTTAACAACAAAAATTATCTTATATATTCGAACTGATGTGTTTATAATGGATAGTGAGGCAATCTTTAGACAGGAGGAGATGTGATGAAACGACAATTACTAGCCAAGTTAACTGAAAAGCAAAATCAAATTATTGAGATACGGCGCTATTTACACGCACATCCAGAACTTTCTTTTCAAGAGGAGAACACAGCTGCTTATATCGCGGATTTTTATAAAAATAAGGATTGCGATGTGAGGACAAACGTTGGTGGACATGGAGTTGTCGTCACAATAGATAGTGGGAAACCTGGACGGACACTCGCGATTCGTGCTGATTTTGATGCTTTACCAATTCAAGAAGAAACTGGACTCTCTTTTGCATCCCAAAATCCGGGTGTCATGCATGCATGTGGGCATGATGGTCATACAGCCTACATGCTAGTTTTAGCGGAAACGCTCATTGAAATGAAGAATCAGCTCCACGGCAAAATTGTTATCCTACATCAGCCGGCCGAAGAAACTCCTCCTGGTGGAGCGATTGCGATGATTCACGATGGCTGTTTAGATGGCGTGGATCATGTGCTCGGTATTCATGTGATGTCCACAATGTCAACTGGTGAAATCGCATATCGTGAAGGTCCTATCCAAACTGGCCGCGCATCTTTCAAAGTTAAAATTATGGGTCGAGGTGGGCACGGCTCTTCTCCCCATATGGCAAATGACGCGATTGTAGCATCAAGTGAGTTCGTCGTCGCTTTACAAACGATTATTAGTCGACGGCTCAATCCTTTTGATGTTGGCTCTATAACGATTGGTTCTTTTGATGGAAGAGGTAGTTTTAATGTGATTAAGGATGCGGTCTTATTAGAGGGCGACGTGCGGGCAATGACAGAAGCTACTCGAACGCTTATTGAAAAAGAAATTCGCCGTATTTTAGATGGACTGGCCACTATGTTCGGTATTACTTATAGCCTAGACTACGAAAATGATTATCCAGTGCTTGTAAACGATGTGGCGCTGACAGAATTCGTAACGAAATCGTTGCAGGAAACCGCAATTGCAGAAGTAACTGAGATTACACGATGCGAGCCACAACCACCTTCTGAAGATTTTGCGTATTATGCCCAAGAACGACCAAGTTGCTTCTTTTATGTCGGTGCTATGCCTGCGAATGGCGTTTTCTTCCCACATCATCATCCTAAATTTGATCTCAACGAAGATTCGCTACTCATTGCAGCTAAAGCGATGGGTACACTTGTAGCAGATTATACAGAAAAATACAAGGAGTGAATAATATGCGTGCAAAATTAATGCAAATGATCGATACACGGAGTGAAGAAATGATTGCAATTCGCCGCCACCTTCACGCACATCCAGAATTATCTTTTCATGAACAAGCCACAGCGGACTACGTAGCCAAATTCTACGAAGGAAAAGATGTTCGTATTGAGCGCGAAGTTGGAAATGGGCATGGAATTGTTGTCACGATTACTGGTGGCAAGCCAGGAAAAACACTGGGGCTGCGTGCAGACTTTGATGCGCTTCCAATCCAAGAAGAAACTGGACTTCCCTTTGCTTCACAAAACACCGGCGTTATGCATGCGTGCGGACATGATGGACATACTGCTTACTTGCTAGTCCTTGCTGACTGCCTAATCCAACTAAAAGAGGAACTACCTGGCACAATTAAAATTATTCACCAACATGCAGAAGAAACACCACCAGGAGGGGCAAAAAGCATTGTCGAATCTGGACTTTTAGATGATGTCGATACAATTTACGGTATTCATGTGTTCCCATTTTTCAATGCAGGTGAAATCGGATACCGTAGCGGTTTTGCAATGGCAGGCCGTAGCTATTTCAAACTTGGCATCCAAGGAACAGGCGGACATGGCTCCTCACCACATATAGCCAATGACGCGATTGTTGCTGCCTCCTATTTTGTAACTGCAATACAAACTATTGTCAGCCGTCGACTCAATCCTTTTGATACAGGTGTTGTAACAATTGGTTCTTTTGATGGGAAGGGCAGCTTTAATGTAATTAAAGACTATGTCGAGCTCGAGGGAGATGTCCGCTATATGACAAGTGAGACACGTGAGCTGATTGACCGAGAAATCCGCTGTATTGTAGCCGGTTTAGAGGCAATGTATGGCATCACAGCGACACTTACTTACACCGACGATTATCCACCACTTTACAACGACCCCGAAGCCACAAGCAATGCAGTATCTTACTTACAAAAAGGGCTAGGTGACTATCTCACATCCGTGTCCGAAGCCGAGATGCTTTCCGGTTCCGAAGATTTCGCCTACTATCTTGAACAAATTCCAGGTGCATTCTTATACGTTGGAGCGAAACCTAAAGGCGTAGAAAAACCATTTTTCAATCATCATCCAAAATTCGACATCGATGAAGATTCGCTACTAGTCGCGGCTAAATCAGTTGCAGAGATTGTGTTGGGGTACTACAGAGTGGAATAAGAATATAATTTTCCCTCATAAATTTGTGCACTACCTATAGTTCATTTAAAAGCTTCTCTATGTCTCATGGAGAAGTTTTTTATTTATGAATTTTGTTATTTTTTTCGACATATTCTCTCTACATTTGTACAATGGTTAAAAAAAAAAATCATATTGTGTATCTTTAACGACAAATCACCAGCTACACTATTATTTGTTATCTTTCCATGCTAAGATACTAGAGTGATATTTAAAAATGAGGAAAAGAGGTATACTACTAATAATATAAACTAAATGTGTATTTATGCACAATTTTTATAAATTAATTTAAGAATGAAAGAGGTTAATAAAATGAAATTACCTAGAATAGCAAGCGCATTAGTTATAACATCCATTTTAAGCACAAGTATTGTAACACCATTTAATGTACTTTCTGAAATATCAGTAAAAGCGGCGTCCCAAAGTTCTAAAATGGCGACCGATGCAATAGTAGCACTTTTTGCAAACAATAATCCGTCCACCAATGTCCTTAAGCTAACAACTAATCAATCAGCAATCGATGCTGCACAACAATTAACCGACGCAGCTACAGATATAACCGACACCGTAAGAGCAAACATGCAAGCAAGCATAGATAAAGCGCAAGATTTATTGAAAATAAGAAATACAGCGATAGACTATAGTTTATTCGCGTACGATGCAGATATAACATCAACAGCCATTACAGGAATAATGGGTAAAGGGATTACAAGTATAAGTCTACTTATAGATGGTGTTGTGAAAACAACTGGAACGCTAAATACGGATGGAACCTATAGCATTCCGACGAACGATTTTATCACACAAGGCTCCAAAGTAGAAGTAGTAGGATACAATGGTACAAGCGAAGTGGCACGAAAAACTGTAAATGTCAGCAATAATCAAAAACCTCTAGTGCCGGGAGCAAATGAAACACTAGCAAAGAAAATGGCATCAGACGCAGTACTGGCTCTTTTCACAAATAATAATCCTAACACAAATACACTCAAACCAACGACTGCTCAAAAAACAATTGATTTTGCTCAAAACTTAATTAATGTTGTCCTTGATCCCGTCGTAAAAGCAAACATGCAAAAAGATTTAGACAAAGCACAAGATTTGCTAAATGCAACAAAAGTCTCTCTAACGGTCTCTACCTTTAAACTAGGTACAGACAGTTATGTTACTGGCCAATATTCTGGTGATGTAGCAAAAATTAGCCTTACTGTTAACGGTCTAGAAGGCACTAAAATTCCCGCTACGGCATCAGCTATTAAGTATTATGCAAAAACTGTTATTCTTAAAGATACTGACAACGTGACATTAAACGCCTATGACACAAATGGTAAAGTAATCGGCTCGAAAGCTGTCATTGTAGAAAAACCAGTGGTCGCAGTAGTAAATGGTTCTGTCACTTCCATCGCTCCATTTGTAATTGGTAAAGATAGCTATGTTACTGGACAGTATTCTGGCGATGTAGCGAAAATCAGTCTCACTGTCAATGATGTAGAAGGAAGTAAAATTCCCGCTACAGCATCTGCTATTAAATATTATGCAAAAGGTGTTATTCTTAAAGATACTGACAACGTGAAGTTAACTGCATATGATGCTAAAGGCCAAGTACTCGATACAAAAACTGTTAGTATTACAAAACCAGTAGTCGCAGTTACAACAGGATTAATCACTTCCATCTCCCCATTTGTAATTGGTAAAGATAGTTATGTAATTGGACAATATTCTGGTGATGTAGCAAAAATTAGCCTCACTGTTAATGATGTAGAAGGCACTAAAATTCCCGCTACAGCGTCTGCTATTAAGTATTACGCAAAAACTGTTATTCTTAAAACAACAGATAAAGCAGTATTAACAGCATACGACGTCAACGGTAAAATTCTAGACACAAAAACTGTTACCACAACAAAACAATAGTAACGCCCGCACGTAATGAAAAAAGAAGAATTCCTCCTGTTACGGGATAAAATTCTTCTTTTTTTGATTACTAAATCATCTACGTCCAGTAAACAACCGCAACAAGAACAAAAATAAATTCAAGAAATCCAATACAGACTAAGCGTCAAAACCTGCACGCCTTGCGTCGTCACATCTCGCTTCATGATTTGGTTGAAATCAAACAATGTATACAATGAGAACAGCAATGTCTCCCCTCCTGCAAAAATAGTTGACATTAACGAAATCACAACGACAATAAGTAAAGCTGCGAACAATTCTTTTGCCAAAAATGATAAATCAGTTTTCATTTTTGCTCCAACAAACCCCAGGGCTGTGAAACCTAACAGTAGCTATTGCAAATGCCCTTAATAAAGATATGACGAACCAATGAAGTCCTTTTTGCATAATTTCAGCTTTTGTCGCACCAGTTACAGCATATTCAGCGCTACAATAAATCTCATTCATTATTTGCCGTTCCTCGATTATTTCATTAGTATAGCATGTTATATTCTATTTAAAAATGAGCATCACTAAATACCGCTCTCTCAAAACAGCGTTCATCGTCCTTAATTGCTTTCATATTGATTAGATTAATTGTATACTAGATTTTTTCAATCATGCCAAAGCCCATACCGCGCATCGAGCCGATACCGCCTTGGACAAAATGATTTAGTAAGTATGGTTGACCTATAAGCTCAAATTTGCCTAGTGAGCAGGCAACGTGTAGATTGTAACAAATAACGACCGTTTTTTTTTATCGCTACTTCGCGAAATTCCAAAGCGTCAATATCAGATTTCACATATTCTCCAAATTTATCGCGCAGTTGAAAATATAAATTCCGTTTCAAAATAGTTTCAAAAGCATCTTCTTCCCACCAATAAAACCAATCTTTCTTTGTTTCTTTATTGTGATCACGACATACGATTGGTGACAGTGTCTTGAACGCCATGCGCCCTGCAACGATTTGTTCTTCCTGTACGATTTGGATATTCTTCACTTTAATTTGATTCATTTGCGAAAAAGGCAATAATTTATCTTTCACATTCACTAAGGCATTGTAATAATTAATACCTAATTCAGCATCTGCTGTCGCAAAATTAATTACGATGTTTTTTTCGCTCTAGTTCAATAATAGTCCCATTAAACTTTGGTTTTGGTAAGTATACAGAAAAAGTAAAATTTTTTTGTTTATTTCCGCTATACATCTCCTTATACTTCGCCTCGTTTGATTTTGAGAGCCCTGCTTTCATAACGCTAACAACCTTGCGCCTATAGTCTGCGGGAATCTTATTGGAACTAAGTTCGCAGCTTATTTTTAGTCTCATCCCAATCCTCCTCTTGATTGTTTCCGCACGATACTAATATATCACTATTTCCCATATACATCCAATGATAACCTCCTCTTTCTTTCTCAAACTTTCTTTAGTACAATGAATGAAGATGCTATTTAAACAGATTAGCAAAATCGGAGGGACACACATGGGTAAAGCCGTTTATCATGATATTTATTTAGAGTTAAAAAAAGAAATTGAAGAAGAACAATACGCTTTCAAAGAGATGTTACCTACAGAACATGCCCTTGCTTCTCGCTTTCATTGCAGTCGCAACACAGTTCGACGTGCAATTTCCGAACTCGTCAAAGTAGGCTACGTTCAAAGCGTTCGTGGCAAAGGTGTCATGGTTATTCATCAACATACATCGATTGAATTCATGTTTGGCGGCGTGGAAAGCATGAAGGAATCTCTCACTCGCAATCATAAAACATTTCAAACAAAAGTCGTGCATTTTGAAGAATTAACGATCGACGCAACATTGGCAGAAAAAACGATGTTACCTATTGGTACAGAAGTTTTCTATATTAAGCGCCTGCGTCTAGTCGAAGAAGAAGCATTGATTTTTGATATAAACTATTTTGATCGTAAAGTCGTTCGCAATTTAACCCCCGAAAAAGCTGCGCAGTCTATATATGAATACATCGAAGACGAGCTGCACGTCAAAATCGTTACTTCTAAGCGATATATCGTCGTTGAAAAGGCACTTCAAGATGACAAAAAGCATCTCGATTTAGCAGGCTACGATTGCCTAGCTGTTGTCAAAAACTACGCGTATGATGCTGATGGAACTATGTTCGAATACACAGAATCGCGCCATCGCCCTGACCGTTTTGTTTTTTTTGATTCCGCACAACGATTAAAATAAACCCTACTCCATCTAAGCTCCACTTTTACAAGTTATAATAAAGTGAATCGTGTTTTTAAGGAGGCTTACATGAAAAAAATATTAGTTGTAGAGGACGATCCAAATATTCTAGAGGTCACTCGCGCATTTCTTATTGCAGAAGGATACGAGGTCTTGACATCAGAAAATGGGATGGAGGCATTCGGAATTTTTGAATCGCAAGCGTTTGACCTAATTATCATGGATATTATGATGCCGAAAATGGATGGCTACACGCTTTGTGAACTTATTCGTACAAAGTCAAGCACCCCCATTCTAATGCTTACTGCTCTAGGCGAAGAGGACTCTGAATTGAAGGGATTCGAACTTGGCGCAGATGACTATATTCAAAAACCTTTTTCATATAAAGTATTGCTAAAACGCGTGGAGGCGCTCATTCGTAGAAGTTCTACAGAATCACCTGATAATATTCATATACTAGAGCTAGCCGAAATCGCATTGAATACCGAGTCCTTTCAAGTCACATCTCACGGTCAATCAGTAGAACTAACACGCAAAGAATTCGATATTTTACGCCTACTCATGAAAAATCCAGGTCGCGTTTTCACACGGGAAATGCTGTTGGAACAAGCTTGGGATTACGAATACATTGTCGATACGAAAATCATCAATACACACATCAAGAACCTGCGCAAAAAACTCGCTACTGATAAAATCCAAACAGTTAGGGGTGCTGGCTATAAAATGGATTACTAAGATTCGCGCGAAAATCAGTGCTAAGATATTTTTCATCACACTAGCGCTATTAATCGTATTCACAGCTTTGATTTACGCGATGTTACTTTTATTTCTACCAAATTTCTATCTTGATTATAAAAAACAAAAATTAGAGAATGGCGCCAATTTAGTCGTAGAAACATCTAAAACTGGCTCATTACAAGATATTGAATCTGCTATAGATGATTTTGCATCCACAAATAATATTTCACCATTCTTACTGAATAGTATGAATCAGATTGTCTATATTCCATTTACCGAAGCCCAATCTACTGGGCAGGCTTCAACAGCTATCACAGTGGGGGCATCCTCTGTTACAACCTTTTCATCAGAGTCCAATACAAGCGTCGAGAAGAGATTGACAATTAACGGTAAGCCCTACACCTTATACTACTTTATCAATATTCAGCCATTAACAGACATCTCCTCCGTATTATTGCTTTTTGCACCCTATTTCCTGATTTTTGTGCTAATTCTTAGTTTTATATCAGCCTACTTTTTCTCAAAAAGAACTGTAAAACCCCTTTTACGCATGAATGACGTTGCAAATAAGATGGCACGACTCGATTTTTCTGAAAACTTGCCAGTCAATTCCACAGATGAGATTGGGCAATTATCGCGCCACCTCAACGATATGGCGCATGAGCTGGAAGGAACTCTCATCGATTTACAGCGCGTCAACATCCAGTTAGAGACAGAGATTGCCAAAGAACGTGCACAGGAAGAAACACGAAAACAGTTTATTACTGCTGTCTCCCACGAGCTAAAATCACCAATTGCATCTGTGATGGGTCAACTTGAAGCGATGATTCATCGTATTGGCCCTTACAGCGATCGCAATACCTATTTAAAACGTTCTTATGAGACAATGGAGCAAATGTCGGCTCTCGTGCAAGATATGTTGGAAATATCACGCGTGGACAGCGCTGATTTTGAAATGAGCAAAACAACATTTAACCTCTCTACTTTTATTAGCGATTGCATCCAACAGGAACAGTGGCATCCTGAAGCCGCAAATCGGCGTTTGAGCAAGCAAATAACGTCTGACGTGTTCATTCACGCCAACCAAAAACTAGTCGAAAAAGCAATTACAAATGTCATTCATAATGCCTTCCAGTACTCAAAAAATGATGATGAAATCGTTATCACGCTAAGCCAAACGGCAACCAGCTGGCATTTTTCCATCTATAATGACGCACCCAAAATTCCAGATGAGGAACTTACTAAACTTTTCGATGCTTTTTACCGTCTCGAAAAATCAGGCAACAAGACAACTGGTGGAAGTGGTATTGGTTTATTCATCACTGCGACGTTTCTCGAAAAATCAAAGCTTTCCTACAAAATCGAAAATCAAGAACAAGGCGTCAAATTCAGCATCTGGGAATCAGAATCCACCTAATCTACACTTAAGGTCCACCCTATCTCCATTTTCTTTCGATAAAGTTAGTTTTATCAAAGAAATTGGAGGTTTTTTTTATATGGATTTTATCAGAAGAGCGTGTATCAGCATTTGGGCAAAGAAAGGAAAGTCCTTCCTTATGCTTATCTTACTATTCGTACTCTGTAGCCTCGTATTTGCTGGATTTGCAATCCAATCAGCTACCGAAAAAAGCGCAGAGAACGCCCGCAAGAAACTCGGTGGTGAAGTAACGTTAAACTTAAACATGGACAAACTAATGAAAGATATGGAGGCAGGAAAACAACCTAAGGAGGCCCCGCCACTTAAACTCGAAAACATCGAAAAAGTAAAAGATCTAGAGCAAGTAGCTAGTTATCAATATCTCGTGGACGCATCTGCAGCCAAAGTTGATAAAAATCCGATTAAATCAGAGAAAAAAGATGGTGATCAAGATATAGCCGTTGCTTCTGCTGGCGGCGGCGGAGAAGCAAAAATGCCAGACTTCATGTTAACTGGTACAAACAATACAGACGGTATCGCCACTTTTAAAAAGGGAACCGAGAAAATAGTTTCTGGAAAAAGCCTTACTAATAAAGACAAAGGTAATCTCGCTGTCATTGAAAAACGTTTTGCCGATCAGAATAAACTCAAAGTTGGCGACACCTTTAAACTCAAAGAATTACAAACAGACAAGCCAATCGAATTTACCGTTCATGGTATTTATACGAGCAATCAAGCAACCGGGTCCCAACAATTTCCTGTCGATTTCATGGAACCTGCCAATAAAATATACGTCCCAGTCGATGCCGCTATACCCTTCACTTACAACGGTTCTCTAACCTCAGCAACGTATACAATGACAGACCCACAGTTAATCGATGCTTTCAAAAAAGCAGCTTCTAAAGTGAGTGAAGTAGATAAAGACTTCTACCGATGGGATGCCAACGATGAAGCTTATAAAAAAAATGATGACACCTATCCAAAACGTTGCCTCTTTCGCGAATGTCATCGTTGTTATCACGGCACTTGCGGGTGGACTAATTTTAGCCCTTCTTGTTCTTTTATCCATTCGCGAACGCCGCTTTGAAATGGGTGTCCTACTCTCACTTGGTGAAAATAAAGCAAAACTAATTGGTCAATTTTTAGTTGAAGTTATCATGATTGGTATGATTGCCTTCTCGATTGCCTGTATCACAAGTCAGCCAATTGGCCAAGCAGTCACGAATCATATGCTTGCAAAAGAAGTCCAACAAACAAAAGACAATAAAGAAAATGAATCACCATCTGGCGCGATGGTTACTACCTTCGGCGGTTCAACAGACGTAGATAAACCAAAAGGTGAAGCTATCGATTCTGTAGACGTCACGATTTCAAGGCAAGACATGATTGAAGTCGGTGGCATTGGGATGCTAGTTATCATTATCGCAACCTTACTCCCATGTCTATTTATCATCAGACTTCAACCAAAAATGATCTTATCAAAAAACGATTAAAGGACAGGTGAATTTATATGGAAAATATTTTATCGTTAAACAATCTATCTTATCAATACCAGTCTGGTGGCAAAACCCAAACCATTTTAGAAAATACATCTTATGACTTTGACGCCAGCACATTCTATACTATCTTAGGTCCATCCGGTTCTGGAAAAACAACTATCCTCTCCATCGCATCGGGCCTCGATATACCAAATCAAGGGCAAGTATTATTCCAAAAACAGAGCATTAACAAATCACTAAGCTTACAAAAATACCGCAAAAACCATTGTGCCATCATTTTTCAAGCATATAATCTGATTCCCTACATGACCGCGCTACAAAATGTCATAACAGCAATCGGCATTCAGCATCCTGGTATGAGAAACAAGCGTGCCCATGCCATTAAAGTTTTAACAGAAGTTGGACTTACCGAAGACCAAATAAAGCGCCCCGTCCTAAAGCTCAGCGGTGGACAACAACAACGTGTCACCATCGCCCGAGCCCTCTCCGGTAGCGCCCAGATTATCTTTGCAGACGAACCAACTGGGAATCTAGATGGCGAAACCGCAGAAAAAATCATCTACTTATTCAAAGCATTGGCTCATCAAAAAGGAAAATGCATCATCATGGTAACGCACGATAAATCAATTGCCAAACAATCCGATATTACCTTAACATTAAAAGGCAAACAATTAATAGAAACATTTTGAGTAAGAAACCTCGCCTTAGCGAGGTTTCTTAAATTTGTTTAAACAAATTTAAGAAAAGGCTTGCATAAGTTGTTTAAACAACTTATAATAAATCTAATGAAATCGATTACATATTATAATTATCAGAAAGAGGGGAATTTTAAGATGGCAAAGGTTACAAAAAAGAATATCGCAGCAATAATTGCAGCAATTGGTGGCGAAGATAATATCAATATGGCGACGCATTGTATTTCTCGTCTCCGTTTTCAGCTTAAGGATGAATCCATTGTGGATGAAGAAGCACTAAAAGAAATTGATATTGTCCGAGGCAATTTCAGTTCTAATGGCCAGTACCAAGTCGTTATCGGCCAAGGAACCGTTGATAAAGCCTACGAAGAACTCGTTCGTCAGACGAATGTCAAAGAAGTCACTACCGCAGAACTGAAAGAAGAAAATGCGAAAAAATTAAATCCACTTCAAAAAATCGTGAAAATGCTAGCCGACGTTTTCATTCCAATTTTGCCAGCAATTGTAGCTAGTGGTCTTTTACTTGGTATTAATAATGTACTCGTTGGTGTTGGAATTTTTGTCGAGGGTAAATCACTTGTTGATATGTATCCGAACTTAGCTAGTATTGCTGGAATGATTAGTATGATTGCTGGGACCGCCTTTGCCTTCTTGCCAGCGCTTGTTGGTTGGTCGGCTGTAAAATATTTCGGTGGAAACCCGCTGATGGGAATTGTGCTCGGACTCGTGCTGGTGAATCCTGCATTGATGAGTGCTTATGATATCGGGGTGAAAGAGCCTCAGTACTGGAACTTCTTTGGACTTGAAGTGGCACAAATCGGTTACCAAGGTCAAGTATTGCCAGTTCTTGTGGCTGCTTGGGTATACGCTTCCATTGAAAAAGCGCTACGCCGTGTCGTTGCCGACGCTTTCCAATTACTGATTGTAGCCCCAGTAACACTTCTCGTGACGAGCGCACTTTCACTCATTGCGATTGGGCCTATCACACTCTGGATTTCTAACTGGATTACAGATGGGATTGTTGGCCTATCTAATATTTCACCAATGATTACTGGTATTCTATTCGGTGCCTGTTTTGCTCTTCTAGTTATTACTGGGATGCACCATGCCTTCCTTGCCGTCAATCTACAACTTATTTCAACGACGGGTAGAACGATGTTTTGGCCAATTCAAGCACTTTCCGATACAGCGCAAGGCTCGGCTGCACTTGCTATGGCTTTTGTAACTCGTGACAAAAAGAATCGTAGCATTGCGCTCACTTCCGCACTTTCAGCCTATCTTGGCATTACAGAACCCGCGATGTTTGGAGTCAATTTACGAGCTAAATACGCCTTCGTTTGTTCGATGATTGGTGCTGGACTTGCCGGCGGATTCATCGCTTACAACGGAGTCATCTCACAATCTATCGGTGTCAGCGGTTTGTTCTCAATCCTCTCCATTACGCGAGCTGGTTGGGGAGCATATGCAATTGGTATGCTGATTGCGATTGGTGTTCCCTTTGTACTAACATGTATTATCGGATTAGCAAGACGAAAACAAGGAAATGCAGGATTTTAGGAGGATTTTTTAAGATGAACAATGAATGGTGGAAAAAAGGAACAGTATACCAGATTTACCCGCGCAGTTTTAACGATACAAATGGCGATGGAATCGGTGACATTCGCGGTATTATTGAGAAATTAGATTATCTCGCCAAACTCGGCATCGATTTAGTCTGGTTAACACCAATGTATGTATCACCACAACGCGATAATGGCTACGATATTGCAGATTATTTTGCGATTGACCCACAGTACGGAACAATGGCTGATTTTGAAGAGCTTTTAGAAGAAGCGCACCGTCGTGGGTTAAAGATTATGATGGACATGGTAGTCAACCACACATCGTATCAGCATCACTGGTTTCAAGAAGCGCTAAAAGGCAAGGACAACCCGTATCGCGATTATTATATTTGGAAAGACCCCGCACCAGACGGTGGGCCACCGAATAACTGGCTTTCAAAGTTCAGCGGTTCAGCATGGGAGCTAGATGCCGCATCTGGCCAATATTACCTGCATCTTTATGAAGTAGGGATGCCAGATTTAAACTGGGAGAACCCGAATCTCCAAGAAGAAATCTATCAAATGATGGCTTGGTGGGGCGAGAAAGGTATCGACGGTTTCCGTTTAGATGTCATTAATAACATCTCAAAAAACCTTGATTTTCCGAATGATTCATTGGCAACAGCACAGGATGATGGCCGCAAATTTTATGTTGATGGACCACATGTTCATGAGTATTTACATCAGATGAATCGGCGCGTTTTTGAGAAATATAATCTTGTGACTGTCGGCGAAATGTCCTCCACAACACCTGAACAATGCATTAAATATACGCATCCAAAACGCGAAGAGCTGTCGATGGTGTTCAATTTTCATCATATGAAAGTCGACTATCCTAACGGGAAGAAATGGGCTAGTGCGAAATATCGACTATCAGATTTAAAGCGTGTCATGTCCGAATGGCAGTTGAAAATGGCGGCTGGCGGTGGTTGGAATGCCTTATTCTGGACGAATCATGACCAACCAAGAGCGCTTGCACGTTTTGCCGACGATCAAATATATCGGGAGCAGAGCGCAAAACTTCTAGCAATTATCTTGTTTGGTTTACAAGGAACTACCTATATTTATCAAGGTGAAGAAATTGCGATGACTGATGCTAATTTTACGGATATTTCGCAGTACGATGATGCAGAGTCACGGAATGCCTACAAGCAAATGCTTGCAGACGGTATGCCCGAGACCGACGCATTACAAAATTTTGCGTGAAAAATCACGGGAGAATGCTCGAATTCCAATGCAATGGAACGACGATGCTCATTCTGGTTTCACAAACGGAAAACCTTGGCTCGCACCGATTCACAAAGACACTTGGACAGCGGAGAAAGCCCTCGCGAATCCTGATTCTATTTTTTATACGTATCAACGCCTAATTGCTTTACGCCGTAGCCATGAAATTTTTGCAAATGGTGATTTCCGGTTACTAGACGCTACCAGTGAAACGATTTACGATTACGAGCGTCAATGGAATAGTGAAACATTGCTTGTCGTAGGTAATTTTAGTGCAGAGGAGCAAGTTTGGAATCTTCCAGAACGACATCATCATAAAACTTGTCAGATTCTCGAATCTAATTATCCGCATGAAGCAATAACAAATACGCTTGTTTTGCAACCTTACGAAGCCTTGCTTTTGCATATAAAATAAAACCAGCTTCAAAAAGTACTAGTTGCAAATAATACTTTACTTTACAAGCATCGCGTGTTAATATTATTTCATGCGATGAGCCTACAAGCAGTGTGAAGATTCCACTGCCAACCTCTTAAACATCAATGCTTTGTGGAAGGCAGTTTAAGGGCGCTATAAAAAGCCAGATGATGTTTTGTCATCTGGCTTTTTTCATATCATCCTTTAAAGTAAACCGCATAATCGCAGTCCTTTTTTCAATCCCATTGCAATCGCGTGATCCACAGCCTCAAACATCTCCAAATCATTCATTCCATCACCAAACGCGTATGTAGGAACATCCTCAAAATCCATGACTTCCAGTAGCTTGGCAATCCCTTGTGTTTTTGAATCACCTTTTGGCACTACATCATTACTGAACGGTGTATTCCGTACAAATTGAAAATAAGGAAAACGCTCTGGAAAATAATCAGCTCCATGTTCCAACAGTAACAACAACATATAGATTGGTTCATTCAGATAAAGCTCCACATCCGACGATTCCTCACCTAAATAACAATAATGCTTATCCATTACCTCATTTTGCGCCGTCCCACGAATTTTAGACTCCGTATAAACAGCCATTTCGACATTTTGTGACTTAGCTCCTTTATGTAACGCTTTAATCTCATCCACATCAATTGGACTCGTGTATACTTCTTTCCCACTATACGAAACATACTGACCATTCATCGCAATTACAGACGTCATTTCCGTTACTTCAAGCACATGCTCAATCTCACATAATGTACGTCCGTAGCGATAATCGGCATAATATTTTTTGCACGTAATTTCTGTAAAACATTCACCGAACTCGTCACCACCGTAGAATCAACCGGCAATAAAGTCCCATCTAAATCAAAAAAAAACAAATCGCTGCCGGTTTCAATCTAACAACTCCTTTCTTCAAACAACCTGCCACTAAACAATACCATATTTCAATCATGATGTATTCCGAATTTCAAATAAAAAGTTGGCATCCAAACGCTTGGACACCAACTCTTTCTCATTACAAATTGCTATAATAGACATCACCAATTTTTAGCATCGCGCTAATAGTATTGTATTTCTCGTCACCGATATGAATCTTCTCTTCTTCTTCTTGATAATGAATTGGCATTGATAGAATTGCTTCCTTATTTTGTTCAAAATAATGAGGATCCAACCCTAGCTTTTCAGTTATATTCAGTATGTATTTATTGAATTTCGCATTACTTATAACCTTACCATTCAAAATCGCTTCTGCTGTACCTTGCGAAAAATTAGTAGCCTTCGCAAAAGAGCGTTTCGTGAAACCATTCAATCTTATATATAAATTGATATTCTCTGCAATTCTTTTCTTTTCTAATCTATTCATTGTTTTTCCTCCCATATTGGGTTTGTCTATATTGCTAGTATGCCCGAGGAAAATGAGAATACGATTAAAACTGGGTAGTATTATGGTAATAAATTAAGAAAAGCTTCAACGGCGCTAAAAATCAGCCGTTAAAGCTCGAATAGAAGGTGTTAACTACAATTCAACGCATAGGTTTCATACGCATTTTCTCCAGATGTTAATACAACACAACTATCGTTGAACTTCCAATCCCTCCAAATAATCTAAAATCAGCGCTGTTCCATCTTTTCCTTGTCGCACACATTCCGACAACTCCACACCGTCAAATGATGCTCCCCCAGCAAAAATACCAGGATACTCCTGACGAAAAAAATCTAAGACCGCTGCTTTTCGTTGCAAATGTCCCACAGTATACTGCGGTATACTATTTCGCCAGCGTGTGACCATCGTGTACTCAGGAGCCTGATTAATCTTCATAATTCGATTCAAATCATTCAAAACGGTCTCTTCAATCGCTTTATCCGCTAAATCAACAATCGATTCTTCTTTCCTACGACCAATGAACGCACGCAACAGTATTTTGTCATCAGGAACTGTATGTGGCCATTTTCGGTGAATCCATGAACATGCTGTCATCGAAAAATCTTCATTTCGCGACACAACAAACCCACTTCCCTTAATGTCCCGCTCAATAGCATCTTTCGGAAAAATCATCCCAACAGATGCCACGCTCGCTGCTGGAATCTCACCAATTTCCTCAAAAACTGCGTCCTCTCGAAACATCGGAATAATTTCGTGATATGGTAACGCAATAAAAATACTGTCAGCTTGCAGCTTTTCCTGATTGGATATCATTAACTCATAACCGCGCGCTTGTTTTAAAATCTTTTGTACTCGCTTTCCTTTTTTTACTATTTTAGTGGAAAGTTCTTTTTCTAGTGCCTCCACAATCGTTGTTAAACCATCTCTTAGCGTCAAAAATGTCGATTCTGAAGCTTGCTTTGCCGTCGTTTTATTATAAATAGCGCGAATTCCCTTAATCAGACTTCCATGTTCACGTTCCAGCCGCAAAAAATGCTCACCAGTCGCTTCTGCGCTCATCTCGTACAAATCACCAGCATAAATTCCCGACATTAACGGTTCCAGCACATTATCAACCATTTCATCACCAACACGTGCCCTCAAAAAAGCCCCCAACGACATATCCTCACCATTCACTTGCTGCTTTCCCAAAAACAAATCACCAAGCACACGTAGCTTGCCACTAGCAGAAAGCAATCCAGACTTAAGAAATGAACGATATCGCGCCGGAATTCCCATGATTGACCCACGTGGAATCGCATGAAGATCCTGTTTTGCGAGAACATAATTATCCCCCGTTGCATTTTCTATCAACTGATCTTCCAGCCCTAGATCCTGTACCAAAGTCTGCATTTCCGGCTTCCGCCTCAAAAATGAATCAGGCCCACGCTCAATTACATATCCATCACGTCTAACGGTTTCAATCTTTCCCCCAACTCTTGTCCCCGCTTCCAGCAAAACCAATTCATAATCCAATCCCTTTTTTTCAAGCTCCCTTTTTTAAGTAAAACGTGCTCGACAATCCTGTAATTCCGCCACCAATCACAACTATTTTTTTCTTGACCACAGGAAACACTCACCTTTTAGTTAAATTTATCTCTATTTATTCCAACTTTTCCAAACAACTGTCGCCAATACATCTAAAAATTCCTGATCATCATTTGGCATCGGTGGACGGTGATAGACCGCTCCAATTTCATCCGTCACCACCTTACACTCGTAATCATTATCATACAACACCTCCAAATGCTCCGCCACAAACCCAACTGGTGTATAAATAAAATGCTTGTAGCCATGCTCCGCAAACAAAGTACGCGTCAAGTCCTGCACATCAGGCCCAAGCCAAGGCGTCCCTGTCTTGCCTTCACTTTGCCAACCCAATGCATAGTGTGGTACATCCACTTGATCAAAAATCAAATTCGCTGTCTCCTCCAACTGATCTGGGTATGGATCACCGTGCTCCTTAATCTTCTCCGGCAAACTATGCGCCGAAACAATAAGCACTGTCTTATCTAACTCCTCTTTCGGAATCGCAACAGCATTAATCCGTCTCGTCCACATCTCAATAAATTTCGGTTCATCATACCAACTATCGATTGTCTGAATCACTGGCCCGCCAATCTCTTCTGTTTTTTTAAGAGCTCGACCATTATACTCCTTCACACTGAAACTAGAATAGTGCGGTGCTAAAATAATCGAAATCGCTTCTTCCAAACCATCATTTTTCATTTCCTGTACCGCATCTTCAATAAACGGTTCAATGTGCTTCAGTCCAATATACGCCTTAAATTCAATATCCGATTGCATGCCATTCAGTGTCTCCGCTAGTCCAAACGCTTGTGCCTGCGTAATCTTAGCAAGTGGAGAAAGTCCACCAATCGCGTGATACCGCGAACGAAGATCATCAATCAAATCCTGACTTGGCGTACGTCCATGCCGAATATCTGTATAATAACGCTCAATATCCTCATCTTTGTAAGGCGTTCCATATGCCATTACCAACAATCCAACTTTTCTGCTCACTGCTCTCCACCCCTTAGTAAAATTGCACTTCTCTCATGTACAAACGCCGTTAATTCCTTCAACATCTCAGGCTGCACCTCTGGAAAAACACCATGCCCTAAATTAAAAATAAAGCCTGGTCCCTGCGTTCCTTCTTCTAAAATAAGATTCGCTTGCTCCAAACATTTTTCGCGCGCCAAAAGTAGCGAAGGATCCAAATTCCCCTGCAACGCCTTGCCGCCAGCTCGCATTCTAGCATCCGCAATCGACATCCGCCAGTCTACACCAACCACATCCACATCTAAATCTCGCCACTCAGGCAACAAATGCGTCGCGCCAACTGCTTGCATAATAACAGGCGTCAGCGGACTTTCTTTCTTCACTGTTGTTATAATTTGCGCAATACCAGGTTTAATATATGTATGGTAGTCCGCGGCACTAAGCGCACCAACCCACGAATCAAAAAATTTGAACAGCGCTAGCCCCAGCTTTAATCTGTGCTAGCAAATAATCCGCCGTCATCACCGCTAATTTGTGCATCAACATATGCCATTCCGCCTCATGTGTATACATAAATGCCTTCGTTTGATGATACGTTTTTGATGGTCCCCCTTCAATCATATAACTTGCAAGCGTAAACGGCGCCCCAGCAAATCCAATCAGCGGTACAGTAAGCTGTTCCTCTGCTAACAAGCGAATTGTATCTAACACATACGGCACATGTTCATCAGCTTGAAATGACACCAATCGCTCAACATCCTTACCCGTCTGAATCGGATTCGCAATTACTGGTCCAACCCCGCTCTTAATCTCCACCTCCACACCCATACCAGGAAGTGGCGTCATAATATCTTTATAAAGAATAGCTGCATCCACACCATACTGCTCAACAGGAAGACGTGTTACATAAGCGCACAGCTCCGGCTGATGCGTAATTTCAAATAATGAATACTTTTCCTTTAACTTGCGATATTCTGGTTGTGAGCGCCCTGCTTGTCGCATATACCAAACCGGAATCTGATCCACAGCCTCTTTTCTAGCAGCACGTAAAAATAAGTCATTCTCTAACCTCTTCATAAACAAAACCCCTTCATGTTCATTAAAGCACATAAATCCCTAACGCACTTTATAATTATTACAATCTACAGCATACCAAAAAAAACAAGTTAAAAACCAGATAAGTCACTCCATAACGTTTTATTTTTGCAGAAAGAGGAATATAGTTGTAGTATTTAGTTATGGAATAATTTATCCTGTTCTACATACTACTTATAGAAAGAAGGCCATTTTTATGAAATACGCGTATATCACAAGCGGAACGGAACACTTTCTTCGCCAAATCCTATCAGATAATCCAACCCGTAACATCCTACTACTACAAAATTTTGGTGACTCCATCCTTTTAGAGGAAACAACCGAATCTACCGTTTTTAAAGAAGGAACAGCTTATCGAATCAACCAAAACTTTGGTGAAATAAAAGGCTATGGTACTGTAACATTCGAATATCTGTACCTGCGCTCGGAAGAAGTTCCTATTTTTCAAAAATTATATCAATCTGTTGCCTTGACCTTACACGAAGCGCGCGGTCTACAATGTATGCAACTACTACAATCTAGAACCGAAAACAAATACCTCATCATCACCTTTTGGGACAGTGGTGACGACTATCAACATTGGAAAACCGGTCGCGAACACAATAAAATCATGGAGCATATTCGTAGCAATAGCTCACAAAGCGGTTTCTCACATGTTGATGTCTACCATTTCCCTGAATATTTCCATGATGAAAAATAATAATCGTTTACAACTAAACATTAAAAAATACGTTGTTGAAACCCGTTTTCAACAACGTATTTTTAAGCTTATTGATAAATCCTTTTCACCCGATATGGCACATATACGAATGTAAACACTGCCACAAAAGCTAAGTTTACCGCCAATATAATCACGCCACCAATTGAACCATTCTGCGCAATTCCCACAATTCCAAACAGTAATGCCTGAGCCAAAAGCAAAATCCGCAAGAAATGAATAAACGAGCGCCGCCTAAAATGGTCATCAACGGGATAAAGCCTCAACATCACCTGTCCATCGAAATGGCGTAACATCGGAATAAACTGAAATCCGGTTAAATAAATAAACAAGAGCGAAAAAATAATATTGAGATAAAATCCTTGCACAAAGACGAGCAATAAGAATGCAATAACCGTCAAGCGTACATAGAGCCCCATAAATTCATTTGTTCTTACAAAAGTTCGGCTCCACAAATATGCAAATGACTTCTCTTTTGCATACGGAATCGGGCGATACAAGAAATCTAGGTACGCACGACGACGCACTGTTCCTTTTAAATGTGGAACATCCGTAAACAAGTTAGCCAGACGGTAGAACCTATTCATCCGCGCTTCTTCCTTATCAATCAAATATTCCCATCGAATCGTCAGCCCCACCGTTTTGCGCTTCATCCACATATAACTCACTAGAAGTACGACTAGCGTCACCGGTATCGACCAAATCAAATGAAATGCTAGCACCAAATAAATCAGCGCTGCACTCACCACAATTCGCGTAAACAGCCACGTCGTATCCGCATTTTCAAGCTTCATAGATTCCCATTGAAAATACACATTCCACAACTTAATCAAAAGCATTACGAGCAACAACGGAAAAAATCGCGAAAAACTAAACCCAGTTACAACAGCATACATTGGCATACATGCAGCTAAAACTAAAATAAAGATATAAATCTGCATCCAAAAACTAGCCACATTCGCCTTTTTGAAATACTGATCCATCGCTTTTTCCTGAACAATCAAATAAACCGCATCCGGCCGTTTAAGTAATGTGGTAATCGTTGTCACCGCAATTGCCGCTGTCAGCAAAATCACCATCAAAGGAATCGCTGGGAAAACCGGCGTCAGCGTCTTCACCCAGCCAGAATACGAGTAAACAAACGCTCCTACACCAATAATCAGTACGAAAAGCAAGTGATCATTTAACATATAGCGCATATATCGGCTGACTTCTTCCATATAACTACCAAAACGCTTCTTAAATAAATCTACCGCATCAAACTTCATCGGCCTGCTCTTCTTCCCTAGTTAATTGTACGTAAATCTCGTCTAACGAAGCTCCTGGCATTTCAAAATCCGCCTGCAAATCAGCAAGTGTTCCCTGCGCGCGAATAATTCCGTCATGTAAAATAATAAAGCTATCACAATACTTCTCGGCCGTCGCTAAAATATGCGTCGACATCAAAATGCTTGCGCCTGTATCCTTCATCTCTTCAATCCAATGCAAAAGTGACTGAATACCGAGTGGATCAAGCCCTACGAATGGCTCATCGATAATATACAAATTCGGCTCAATTAAAAACGCCGACATAATCATCACCTTCTGCTTCATTCCTTTTGAAAAATGGGCAGGAAACCAGTTCAGTTTCTTCTCTAAACGAAATTCTTTTAACAAAGGTACCATCCGAGTATTCATTTCCTCTTCCGTTAAACCATAAGCCATCGCTGTAAGCTCCAAATGTTCTTTTAGCGTCAACTCCTCATACAGAACCGGCGTTTCCGGAATATAAGCAAACTGCTTGCGGTATTCCTCCGTATTTTCTGTCAACGTATGCCCATTAATCGTGATTGTGCCTTGCTTTTGTTGCATCAATCCTGTAATATGCTTAATCGTCGTACTTTTACCAGCGCCATTCAAGCCAATCAATCCAACAATTTGGCGCTCCTCAATTGTAAAGGAAATATCTTTTAAAACTGGGCGTTTCGTATAGCCTCCAGTTAAATTATGAACCTCTACTAAAGCCATATTATCACTCCTATTATCCATCTTATTGTCCCTATAATAGCATAGTTAATATCATTTTCGCTATAAATTAACTAATTCCAGTTTGTTTCACACATGCGTTTTGCGCGATTTTATGGTACATTAGATACAAGAGAGAGTGAATTTATTCGGAGGTGTCTATTTCATTATGGATGATTGTATTTTCTGCAAAATAATAAACGGCGAGATTCCTTCAGCTAAAGTTTATGAAGATGACAAAGTGTATGCTTTTCTTGATTTAGGGCAAGTAACAGAAGGCCACACGCTCGTTATCCCTAAACAACATGCGCGTAATATTTTTGACTTACCAGAAGAAACAGCAGCAGAAATATTTAAGCGTGTTCCAAAAATTGCAGCAGGACTCAAAAAAGCTTTACCCTTAAAAGGACTTAATATTTTGAATAACAATGAAGAAATCGCATCACAAAGCGTCTTTCATTTTCATATTCACCTTATTCCCCGCTATAAAAATAAAGATGATTTCGGCTTAAAATGGGCGGACAATGCCAATTGGTATTCCAAAGAAGCCTTCCAAGAACTAGCTGACAAAATTGCCAAAGAAGTCTAAAGGAGTGTTAACTATGAATACAAAATCTGTCTTACTCGGCGTACTTATCGGAGGTATTACAAGCGCTGCAACAGCACTGATTCTAGCACCTAAATCCGGTCGTGAAATACGCCAAGACATCGCTTCTAAATCAGGCGAAGCAAGTGTAATCTTAAAAGAGCTAGCCTATAATGCAACAGACTTGTTCCAATCCGTTCAAGTTTTAAGTACAGAAGGCACAACTTTATTGAAAGATTTATCAACAGACATCAAAGAATCGGTAGCCAATTGGAATGAAGAAATGGAACCCGAAAAAGCTCGTCTAAAAGAGGAAATTAAAGATATGCAAAAAACAATATCAGACCTAGAAAAAACATTAAAAAAAGACAAAAAAGAAGCCAAATAACTTAAAAGGCGTAGACTGTTCTCCCGCAGAGCATTTACGTCTTTTTTAATCGTAAAGAAAGCAACATTTGACATACATTATTCACAACCTATTGTTTATTACTCAGAAAAAGGTTGAAAAAAAATGCTACAGGGACTACAATACTAAGGTGATTAGTGAGTCTTTATGTTTTGGATAATGATTCTTGCTTTGGATCACATATTTTCTTAGTAGATGGAGGATTAGTTAGCCATGCGTTGTTTAAAGACAATTAATGTGGAACGAAAAGATGAATATAACCGCGTCTTTTTTAAATCCAGCTTAATTTCACTCGCCGTTATGTGCGTCCTAGTTTTAATTGAAAATTTGGCTTTTCCTGGTCAATTTGTGATGATTTTTGAATTACCTACGTTCATTGCCTTACTTTTATTGTACCCAATTCATAAATGTCTTCACTTACTCGCTTTATTACCCTATCGTAATGGCCTGCAAATGCGATTTAAAAGTCATTTTTACATCTTGCCATGTTTACAAATGCGAGTAAAGCGTGTTATTCCAAAATGGCGTTATATCGCATCGCTTGCTTTACCGTTTATTGTAATCTCAGCGTTATTAATCGTTGCCATGATAGTGACACCTGTACTCCACTCGCCTCTTTTTCTTATTTTGATTGCGATTCATGCAGGAATGTGCTATCCAGATTGCATTCATATTAGAAATATCATTGGAACACCAAAACATACTTTTGTAGAAGATGCTGATCGTGGTTTTTCAGTGCTTGTGTCAGAAGAGTAAGGAGGAACCCAATGTTACTTTATGTATTATATGCCATTTTTGGGGTCATCGCTTTATTTGCTTTTAACTTTCTAGTCGAACGATATGCGACAAAACAAGATTTTAACCCAAAACAATGCCAATTATTTTACCGGGTTGTGAACATTGCTGTACTGTTACTTCTTTTTTCAGCAACATTTGAGGGCATTATGCTATCTTAGAGAAACCTTAGGCAAAATTAGAAATAGATTAGATTTTCGACATTTTACGCTACTACTAACCATTATGTGGTATGATAGATGTGTAGTTAAACCAGAACTTATTTTAAAATTTTGAGGAGCGTGTATTAGTTAATGAAGAAGAAATTAGTATTAGGTATGGTATCAATGGTGGGTCTATTCAGCTTAGCAGCTTGTGGGAACTCTGCAAATGACGCCGTTGTTGAAACAAAAGCTGGAGATGTAACACAACAAGAACTTTACGATGCAATGAAAGATAAAGTCGGCGATCAATACGTGTCGCAATTAGCAATGACTAAGATTTTAGAGGACAAATATAAAGTGACAGACAAAGAAATCGATGCAGCTTACAAGACTTTTGAAGACCAATATGGTGATCAACTTGCAAGCATGTTACAACAAAGTGGTTACACGGAGAAAACATTCAAATCCGATTACCTGAAATTCGATCTTTTAAGTACAAAAGCAGCAGAAGCTTCTGTTGATACAAGCGATAAAGCATTAGAAGCATACTACAAAACTTGGAAACCAAATATTACTGTAGAACACATCTTAGTTGCTGATAAAGCAAAAGCTGACGATCTTCATAAGAAAGTAACAACTGGCGGTAACTTTGAAGAGCTAGCCAAAGCTAACTCTACAGATACTGGTTCTGCTACACAAGGTGGTAAACTTGCTCCATTCGGTCCTGGTAAAATGTTGCCTGAATTCGAAAAAGCAGCTTACGCTTTGAAAAACAAAGGTGACATCAGCCCAGTTGTTAAAACAGATGCTGGTTACCACATCATCAAAATGTTAGATCACCCAGAAAAAACTACTTTTGAGAAAGACAAAGAACAAGTGAAGAAAGACTACTTGGCATCAAAAGTAACTGCAGAAACAAAAACTGCCGCACTAGAAAAACTATACAAAAAAGCTGACGTTAAGATTGATGATAAAGATTTGAAAGACGCATTTAAACAATACGACGGTTCTGCGTCATCATCTAAATAATAACTATTGAGATTGAAAAGGTCTGAAATCCGCGATGGATTTCAGACCTTTTTGCTTATTTTTCAAGGATTGCGAAGTAGTTATTCTCGATATCTGCAAAATTAAAAACGCGACCAAAATTCGGTATATCTACCAGTTCACCGACTGTAATCCCTTTTGCTTTGAAATCCTCATACATAGCATCTAGATTTTTACCGTATAACAAGATTGATGGCGTGCCCAGATTCATTTCAGGTTGAGCCTTCCCTACTGCAACCTTATCTTGTAACACAAATGTCGTTGCAGAATCTTTCGCTGGTGCAATTTCAATCCAGCGCTCCGGTGCACCGGGTGCATTTTCAGATAGAATAACGAAGCCCACTTTTTCTGTCCAAAATTTCGCAAGTGCTTCTTGATCGTTGACGTAAAGCATTACTTGACCTATTTTATTAATCATTTCTTATTCCTCATTTCTTTGCTTTTTGATTGCCTGTTTAGTATAGCAAGATTTGTTGCTAGATTCAAAAAATAAAATTAGTGAAGCTAGTAATCACTTCCTGTATCGTGCCTACTAGCTTTGGCCCCAGCTTCACGGACGTTTCTACTTTTCATTCAAAAATTTGGATTATAGAACGATCGATTATCCAAGCCAAACACTCGCTCTGAGAACTCGCCTGGTTTCGTATGACGCAATGCTTTGTCCATCATATTCATCGATGCATCCATCAAATCAATCTGATGCAGAATTTCAGCCTCTCTCACAAGCGGAGGTTTAGGACTACCCCACTCACCTTTACCATGATGGCTCAACAGGACGTGCTTCAATATCACAACTTCCTCACCATCAATGCCTAACTCGTCAGCCATCTTACTCACTTCTTCTACGACAATCGAAATATGTCCAATCAAATTTCCTTCCAATGTATACGTAGTAGAAATGGGACCTGAAAGCTCAATTACCTTTCCAAGATCATGCAAAATCACACCTGCATACAATAAATCCCGATTCACCGTTGGGTACAAATCCGCAATAGACTTTGCCAAGCGTAACATTGATACCACGTGAAAACTGAGTCCAGAAACAAATTCATGATGGTGACGTACCGCTGCTGGATAATCAAAAAAAATCATCCTGATACTTCTTCAAAAGCGACCGTGTAATCCGCTGTAAATTCGCGTTTTGCATCTCAAAAATATATTTTGTAACCTCTTCACTCATCTCCGTTTTATCAATCGGAGCCGTTTCCATAAACTGACCAATGCTTACACCATCAATTCCTGATGACTGCCTAATTTGGCGAATTTTCAACTGCTTTCTACCACGGTAATTCTGTACTTCACCGACGATATTGACAATATTTTGACTCGCATAATTCTCTTCATCACTATCCGAAATGTCCCACAGTTTCGCCTCTAGTTCTCCCGATTTATCTTGTAAAACTAACGATAAAAAAGGCTTACCATTGCTCGCGATTCCCCTCGTACTCGATTTAATTAATAAAAACAAATCTAGTCCTTCTCCAACTTCATAATCCAATAATCTCTTATCCATCTTCAGGTCGCCTTCTTTCTCCTATTCCATTTTCGCCTCTCTTTTACCACTCTAGTATAGCATGTGTTGCGCTTCCTTGGAAAAATATTTACTAAGTTGCTTATGACATGTAAAAAAGATAATCTGATTATCCTGCCGTATGTCCTGCAACAATATCATAATTTCCTCCAAACGTGCTTCATCAAAATTTACAAAGCTATCATCGATAATAATCGGCAAGCGTTGTTCACCATGCAACATTTGAATCACCGCAAACCGAATTGCCAAGTACAATTGTTCCTTCGTCGCTTGACTCAGCTCCTCTGGAAAGAATCGCATCCCATCGTGACGTTCCACTTGCAACCTATTTTCCACAAATCGGACTTGCTTATAATTACCTTTTGAAAGTAAATGAAAGAAATGCGTCGCGCGCGTTAAAACTTTTGGTAATTTCTCCTCCTGCAATTTACGCATAATTTGGCCAACCATTTCCTTCGCCAACTTCACACGAATCCATTCCTTCGCTAGCTCTTGAAAAGTCTCTTGCTCCGAATAAAAATGTTGCATCCGATCCGAGAAACTTTGTCCATCCTCAAGCGCATCCCTTGCCAATTCATTCTCGACAATCATCTTATTATAACGATCCAAATCCGCATCCAACATTCGTAATCTGTCTTTGCGCGCCAGCACTTGCGTACTAATCTCGCTCTCATGCTGAACCTCTGCCAACATTTCCAAGTGCACATCCGTAATTTGCGCTCGAAGCAAAACAGCCCGTTCCTGCCATTTCCACTGTTGCTCTACTTGCAATCCTTTCTGCCGGAAAAACTCTTCATTCTTCACATTCGCAGCCTTTAACAATTCCGACTTATCCAATGCTATCGAAGCCTTTTCACGCTCCAAAATAGCAATCTGATTTCGTAATTGCTCCTCTTTTTCCTGTGACTTCGCAATTTCTGCAACAAACGATTTCCGCGTCTTACGCTTTGTCCTAAGTTGCATCACCTGCTCATCTATAGGCAATGATTCGAGTCCTAATTCTTGCTCCAACTCTCCAAGCTTCGACGTCCATGTAGCCACTTTCTTTTCTAAAACTCGCGCTTCATTCGTAGCCTTTGTCTTGTTCTCTATCCCCAGCCTAACCTCACGCCAAACAAACAAAATACTCTCCAAGCGTTTCCCGGAAAAATCATTCGGCAAGAAAAATAACTCTCGATATACCTGCCATTTAGCGTCCAAATCCGCATCAACTATTCGCAATTCTCGCAACCGCTCCTCCAATTGTCCCAACTGTACCGTCAAATAATCCATTTCGTCGTAGCACTTTTTAAGTGCAACTCTCGCTTGCTTTTGCTCCAAAAAAGCGCCATAATACATCGGGTCATAATTGCTCTTCACCAACAGCTTCTTAGTAAACCTAACCCAAACAATAACTGCTCCAGCCAAAAATAGCGCCGCCATACCATATAAAATAACCCACTGTAGCACAACAGCTACAACTAAACATACTAAAAATACCGCAGATAATCCCAAAGCCAGCGTAGGGGATACCGCTTTCTTCCTTGTTTCTTGCCGCTCTAATCTCTGTTGTGCTTCTTGAAACTTAGCCGAAGACCATAGTCCCTGTTCTAAATTCTCGCACTGTTTCTGGAGTTGTGCCAATTCGTTGTTCTTCCATGACTCCTGTTGTTGCAACTCAGCAACTTGAAGCTGATTCCGTTCTGCTTCCTGTTGTAAATTCGCCAAGTCATGCTCTATAGAAACATCCAGTTGCATCGCTAAAATATCATCATCCTCAGGAATTACCTTCACCGCATCCAATGATACAAACTGTTGTGCCTCCTTCTGATTCAAGTAACGAATCTCTTGCTCTAGCTCACTAACATGTCTTTGCCATTCCTGAAAAAGCGGCCACTCCTCCAATAATCCATCCACTTTCTCCGCATCTGACTCACTCCACAACTCATTCGTTCGCTGTTGTTCGACAAGCTGTACTAAATGCTCCTGCCACTGAATGAGTTGTGCATTCAGTTCCTTCTCTCTCGCCACCAAATGCTCCAGCCGAACAACACCATTTGCTGGAAAGTCCAAATCTCCCAACTGTGCCATTTGCTTCCTTAAGAACTGCCACTCTTCATAAATTGGCCAAATCTTGAGTAAGGTTTCTTCCTGCTCCACTTCAAGTCGAAGTTCCTGTCTCTGCGCATGCACTCTAGCAACACCGTCTTGCGCCTCTTCCAAATCACTCAAAATGCGCAAATACTGTTGGTTGTTTCGCTTTCCATCTTGATAAGTAGCAAATGACTGCTTCACCTTTTGCAACTGCCGATTCAGCTTCGGGTTTTTCCCACTCGGCTTAAAGAGTTCATCCAGTCTCTTTTGCAAGCGCTCCTCTGCTCGAATCAAAACATCCGAACCAATCGTCCCAGTTGCCAATAGATACCTCTCAAAATCTACTTCCTTTAAGTTCTGCACATTTTGTAAACCATGGATATCAAAAGAAAAAATAGATTGATAGCGCGCTCGGTCCATCCCACCAAGTATTTGTTCCAATTCAGCATCTGCTCCAGTCGATCCATCCTCAAAATAAACGATCACATCTCCTGTTGCCTTACCACGTAATCGCTCTACAGTAACCTGGCCAAACACCGTATCCTCCAACACCAATTTTCCACCGTAAGCTCCCTTATTCTTAGGCTCCATTCGCGGTAAACTTTGTTGCTTTGTCGGGAAACCAAATAAGATACTGTGAATAAAAGCCATAATTGTTGACTTTCCAGCCTCATTTAATCCAAAAAACAATTGAAAATCCTGCAAGTTCTCTATTGTTTTTCCTTCCCATTTACCATATCCAATAATCTCCAATGCATTAATTCTCATTTGATGTCACCCTTTAACTGTTCCAACATATTTTCTAACAAACTAGCTGAATCTTCAACAAGTGCCTCGCGCTCTAATCCATCCAGATCTTCTAAAAAGCGACTCGTTGCACCATTTGCAAATAAACTTTCTGTTGTCTGATAAAAAGCACTTTCCTGCTTCAAAGCTTCTTTCGCCATCTCCCATTCCGCCACCAACCCCGAGGAGGCCAGCCAATCAGTATCCTGCTTCACTACCTCATAAGCCACGCGCATCACCCAAACAAAATTCGGCTCATCTATCCATAGCTCCTGTAACGTATCTAGCCATTCACCACTATCCATACGCTGCTTCACGTCACTACTAAGCGCAACCTCCGATTTCACAACGAGTGATAGTAAAACTGCCTTATCCGCCCTCTTAGCTTCTTTCACCGCCTGCATCAGCAATTGAAAAAGCCCCGAAAAATCTACTTCTGTTCGAATTTCAAGTCTTCTCTCTTCCCAAATAATTGGTGCTGTATCGACAAAAGTCAACTCTGTGCCAGTTTCACGTAGTGAGACAAGCGTAACACCTTTTTCTCCAGCTTCTTTACGATGCCGCCCTTGAATATTTCCCGGGAAATAAATCATTGGCTCCTCTGCTAAAACTTGCCGTAAATGGATATGTCCCAGTGCCCAATAATCCATTTGTTTCATATCATTCACTCGAAATGGAGCATAAACATCCTGCATTGGATTCCCGGTCATCTCCGAACCATGTAACAAACCGATATGAAAATCAGCCTCACCCATACGTTCATAGTTCTTGTAAACCGCTTCTCGAACATGACGTTCACCATAACTAAAGCCATATAAATTCGCTGTACTTCCACGTGAACTCGTAAACTGATAACACTCTAGCTCTGTATCAAAAACCGTTACATTATCAGGTAATTTCAGTCGGTCCTGATACTTCGCTATATAATCATGATTTCCATGTATCATATAAACAGGAATTCCACTTTTATTCAATCGCTCCATTTCCCGATAAAACCGAGCCTGTGCCTTGATACTCTGATCTTCTTCATCATATATATCACCAGCAATAATCACAAAATCAACCATTTCTTCTATCGCCACATCGACACTTTTAGTAAACGATACAAAAGTGCTGTCCTTTAACTGTCTAAAAACCACATCCGGTAACTGCTTTAAACCTAAAAACGGGCTATCCAAATGTAGATCAGCCATATGTACAAACCTTACCTCTTTCATTATAGCCCTCCTAATTTACGAATATACGTTCTATTATAACCTGAAATCCCTTATCACACAACGAAATCCCACTTAACAGAAATAAATTTTTACAAAAGTCTCCCAATTGTTAAGAAAACATGATATTCTAAACGTATTAAACCCACAGGAGGTAACGGGCCTGGGACAAAATATATTTCTAACCAAAAATAAGCAAGATATCACGGATTCTTTTTTCGGGTAAGACGTATACATTGCTTCACATAAATCGATCGAAAGCGTTTGTATTCAAGGGATTTGGAAGGATTACATGCTCGCTTTGCTCTCATGCATATTGGGACTGTAACTCATTCCATTTCGAACAGTCCCAACAATGCTACACCAGCCGCCCTGAAAGCCGCTGAAATCCTTCAAAAATAAAAAAAAGCCGTACAAAGCTCTTAACTAGAAGCTCATGTACGGCATTTTTTGTCTACTTATTTTTCTTTCACATCATATAATTCTTGTAGCGGAGTCATAATAATGCGGTTTAAATCATTAATAATCAAGCTCATTGCTTGCTCTTTTTCCATTAAATTCGTGATAGCAGCATTGCTTTGAACTTCCTCAGCAACTTCTTGCGCTAAATCAATTGTCTCATCATCAATTTCTTGGCCACTCATTTGTTTCTCTTGAATTGTTACCTGTACTTCGCGAAAACGATCAAATTTCACTTTTGCCTCAGCATCTGCGTTTACATCCGCATACGCTTGCTTCAAATTTGTAAATTGTTCTGTTTCGCGAATACCACGCTCTAAATCGTTTGCAATGTCATAAATATTGATAGTCATCTTACGTTCCTCCATATATCCGAATTTTTCTTCCATCCTCACTATATCAAATTTCGCAAGTAAGGGCAAAGGTTAAAACCAAATGGCAATAATGCCTTGAAGTACTCCGATAAATCCGCCTAAAAAGCCTCCTAAATAAGTAATCATTTTTAGCTCTTTTCCCGAGATATCAAGCACAATCTGTTCCATTTCACGCAATGAAAAAGCCTCAATCTGATGTTGTACCATGGTTCCAATCTCAAGACGCTTCATCACTTCTGCACTGTGTTCACTAGCAAAATGTAACACCGTATCTATCAAAAACGGCACCACTTTGTCCAAAATATCCTGCTCATACGGACGAATCCAATCTTGAACTGGCATATCCAGCCACTTCTCCAGCTGCACTGTGCGCATAATTTCCGCAATCAACTGCTCTGAAAACTGCTCCTGCTTGTCGACTGGCATCACATCCACCAATGCACGCTCCGAAAACTGTTGCCATTCTGATACAATCAATGCTTCCAAAACAGCCTCTGTCTCAGATTTACCAAGAAATTTTAAAACCTCTTTTTGCATCCGTGTCACAAATGTATCATTATTCAAGAAAAGTCCAACCATCCCGCCAACTTTGCCACGATCCGCCAAAATTCGCTCAATCATCGACTTAATCTGGAATTTCCCAGCATCACTCGCCGTAAACATACTAATCTTTTGCAGCGTTTGGGCAGAAATAGCAGGAATTTTTCGAGCTAGCTCTGCGTGTACCACATCTGGTAACACTTTTTTCACCGCCAACTCATTTCGCTTGGCAAAAAACTGGGTCAGTTGCCCCTTCAGAACCATCGCGATTTTATCATTCGCTGTATCTCCAATAGCCGTCATATCCCACTGCGTCAAGAGCTCTCTCGGTGTCGTACGAACCGCAAGTTGCTCCCTAACCAGCGCATTAGCCGTTGTCACAAGCTCCGTGCGCAAATCTTCACTTGCAAGCTTTTCCTGCACCGCCTCATTCGTCAACAAATGTTTTGCGACCACTTCGCCGATTTTTACCGCCAATTCCTCACGTCGCTTCGGAATAACACCCGGTGTAAACGGAATTCGCCATTTCCCAATATATTTTGCCTCAAACGGTCTAAAAAGCATTCGAATCGCAATAAAATTCGTCGCAGCACCAATAAATACTCCAACAATCACCATAAATATAATCGTCATCCAATCGCTCAAAATAGCGTCACCTTCTAATTTCCATGTCGTGTTATCATCTTACGGCATTTTTGCCCGCTATACAATGGTTTCACTGCAATTTCAGCCTAAAGTATGATTACTCCAAATTCGTCATTTTAATGGATTAATCCACATGTCAAACTGCTCTTCCGTGACAAATCCCGACCGATTCGCCGCCTCTTTTAGCGATAAATTTTCTGCAAACGCCGTCTTGGCAATTTTCGCCGCTTTCTCATAGCCTATATGTGGATTGAGCGCTGTCACAAGCATCAATGAGCGATCAACCAACTCCTGCATCACTGCTTCGTTAGCCTCTAATCCTTCCAAACAGTGCACTCTAAACGAACGCATTCCATCGGTTAGCAATCGCACTGATTGCAAGAAATTATAAATAATAACCGGCTTATATACATTTAACTCAAAATTCCCTTGGCTCGCTGCTACATTAATCGTCGTATCATTGCCCATCACCTGTACCGCAACCATCGTCAATGCCTCACATTGCGTTGGGTTCACTTTTCCAGGCATAATTGAACTCCCAGGTTCATTCGCTGGAATTGTCAACTCACCGATTCCACTACGCGGCCCACTCGCCAAAAATCTAACATCATTCGCAATCTTCATCAAATCAGCCGCCAAAGCGCGTACAGCACCATGCACAAAACTAATCTCACTATGACTTGTTAATGCGTAAAATTTATTCGATGCCGAACGAAACTTGTGTCCTGTATCAGCCTCCAAGTGTTTAGCTACACGATCTCCAAAGTCCGCCGTTGCATTGAGTCCAGTCCCAACCGCCGTACCGCCAATTGCCAATTCCAACAAATGATCACTACTTTGCGCGATAAATTTCTCTGCATGCACAATCATACTCTCCCAGCCACTAATCTCTTGACCTAGCGTAAGCGGCGTTGCATCCTGTAAATGCGTCCGACCAATTTTGACCATTCGCCAATATTTCTCTTTCTTCTCCGTAAGTACTTGTCGCATCGCATTTAGCTCTGGCACCAGCTGCTCAACAATTGCCTCATATGCCGCAATATGCATTGCCGTCGGGAACGTATCATTTGAACTCTGCGACATATTCACATCATCATTCGGATGCACCGACTCCCCAGCAATATGCGCCACAACCTCATTTACATTCATATTTGACTGCGTACCACTCCCAGTTTGCCAAACCACAAGCGGAAAATGCTCATCCAGATTCCCAGCGACTATTTCGTCACACACACCTGAAATCGCACGCGCTTTCTCCTCACTAAGTTTTCCAAGATCAGCATTACTCCAAGCTGCCGCCTTCTTCAACCTAGCAAAAGCCCGCACAATCTCACTCGGCATCCGCTCCTCACCAATTTTAAAATTCTGCCGGCTCCGCTCCGTTTGCGCCCCCCAAAATTTATCCTCAGCAACAGCAATCTCACCAATCGTATCCCGTTCCATTCTCACCATAGTAAAAAGTCCCCCTTCAAAATTATGTATCTTCCTCCATCCTACCAACAAAAAAGACCCAAAGCAACAATCCGCTTTGAGTCCTTAGTAATTATTTAGTTGCCAAACGAATCAAGGATATTGTTAAATCCATCTGCAATCTGACCACCAATTTCTCTCGCTTTCTCAGCGCCTTTTTTGATAGTTTCACCGGCACCTTTCGCCGAATCCTTAATAGATCCCCAGAAATCACCCGCTTGCTCAGATACAGCATTCTCCTTATTCTTTTCTTCCGTTTTTACCGATGCGCTCTTTGTTCCAAAATCAACAGGTTTTTGATACTTCAACCCGCTCTTCATCACATAGTGCGCAAGTGAAGCCACACCATCAGAACTTGTCGTTTTCAAATAGTGCGCTTCGTCCGTTTTATCAAAGCCAATCCAGACAGAGCCGACTAAGTTTGGTGTATAACCAACGAACCACTGATCCTTCGTGCCATCCGTCGTAAATGGTACTTGTGTCGACCCCGTTTTACCAGCCATTTCATAGCCAGAAACGCCAGCATTTTCACCAGTACCACCATTATTAATAACATCAATTAGCATCGAAGTCATATCTGTCGAAACTTTCTTAGAAATAATTTGTTTCGTTGATGCCTCGTTCTCATACACTACTTTCCCCGTAGGATCAACAATTTTACGAATAATATGAGATTCTGGTTTTGCGCCATCATTGGCAAATGTTGCATACGCTGTCGCTAATTCCATTGGTGATACGCCTTTATTTAAACCACCGAGCGTCAAACCAAGATACTCATCTTCTTTCGTCAACTGAATCCCAAAGCGTTTTACCGAGTCGACACCTTTTTGTAAGCCAATTTTATCAAGAAGCCATACTGCTGGCGCGTTAATCGACTTTGCTACTGCTGTATACATTGGAACTTCACCGCGATAAACACCACCTACATTAGTCGGCGTATATTTGCCATACGTCGTCTTCTCATCCTGCAACATATCGTCTACTTTCCAACCTTCTTCAAGCGCTGGAACATAGCTCGCAAGGGGTTTCATCGTTGAACCCGGCTGAGCTTTCATCTGTGTGGCACGGTTAAATCCACGGAAAACATGTTTGCCACGACCACCAACAAGTGCACGAACTCCACCACTCTCTGGGTCCATCAGGACAGCTCCGCCTTGTACAAGGGTGCCGTCAGCCGAGTTTGATGGGAATAAACTATCATTTTCAAACGTGCTTTCGAGTGCCGCTTGATAATTCTGATCGAGCTCTGTATAGATTTGATAGCCTTTTTTCATGATATCATCTTGCGTCAGGTCGGTTTCTTTCAAAGCTTCATTAATGACAGCATCGGTATACCACGGGTAGTGATAGTTATCTGGATCCTTCGATTTATCCGTCAATACGAGCTTCGTCGCTTGGTATTCTTTCATTTGTTCCTTCGTAATCTTACCATTTGTGTACATCGCACCTAGCACGATATTGCGTCTATTTATTGCCTTATCTGCGTGCGTATACGGGTCATAGGCAGACGGCGCTTGCAGAAGCCCAGCAATTGTCGCAGCCTGTGGAATCGTTAACTCAGAAGCACTCGTTCCAAAATATTTCAGCGCAGCATTTTCCACACCCCACTCATTATTGCCAAAGTAGGACGTATTTAAATACATCTCTAAAATTTCATCCTTCGTATACGTCTTTTCGATTTCGCGCGCCATAAATAGCTCTTTCGCTTTTCGCGTAAAAGTCTGATCCTGCGTCAAGAGCGCATTTTTTGCTACCTGCTGGGTAATTGTACTACCACCACCCGTAATGCTTCCTGTCGTGGCAAGTCCCCAAACAGATCGGAAAATCCCCTTTATATCGAAACCACCATGTTCATAAAATCGTTTATCTTCAATTGAAATAACAGCATTTTGTAGATTCGGTGACATGTCTTTGATACTAATAAATGTAGCATCCGACGCAGAGAGTTCACCCGCTTTATCATTATCCTTATCATAAATAACTGTCGTCGTTTCAAGTCCCTTTTTTAAGGCATCGATGTCGGCTGACTTGGCCACAATGACCAGCGATACAATAAAAATCAGTATACATGTCAAACCAATAAGTGTTATAAATTTTCCGATATGCTTATTTTTCCAAAAACGGCGGAATTTACGCCAACCGATCCCCAACCACTTCTTTAGAAAGAGCAAGAAGCTTTTTAAATAGGTCAAGATAGTTTTGTTCTCATTATTCACGCATATCTCCTAGCTTTCTACATTAGTTTTGTTAGTTAAACTCAGTTGTATACACCCATTTTACGGCAAAAGACCGAATCGCGCCACCAACTTTAGACCGATTTCCACAACCTCATTCTAATTATACACAATTTCGTAACAATATTTACGCTTTTTTAATTTTATTTTCGAAATGAGGTTTTTGTCTTTTCATACGGGGTATTTACCTACTGTTAACGGGAAAGGCTAAACGAATGAATCGTATATATCACCACGTCTTCCATAAAAGGCGTTATTACCTGCTTTCATTTAGACCTAGTTGAAATAACGCACATTCGCATTTTTTCAGTCTAAAGAGCAAGAAAGGATTTGGAGCATGAAGAAGAAACTTATTTACTTCCTATCACAAAGACACATTCGCAGTTCCATAGCAGAAGCTTGGGCCTCAAAACTCACCATCAGCAATGCTCAATTTATTAGCGGCTCTTGGTGTCACACACAGACATCGCCATTTGTCGCAGATGCCCTTCTAGAGTATGCCATGGAACCACCTGCAACAATGCCCGTAACTCCTAGCCAAAAATTATTAACCGAGGCTGACTTAATTGTCACAATCTACGACTCCGCCACTGAACTTGCCCCAGGATTTCCAGAAGAACTGAGTGATAAAATTGTTTACTGGGACATCAAAGACCCAGAACTAAGCCCAGATGCACCTGTAAAATGGGCATATTATCAGGAGGTATGCGACAGTATCGCGGCATCCGTTAAAGGTTTAGAAAAATCATTGCTCTAAATTGCTAATCTCACTAGCCACCGTATTCTGATACGCTTGCTAGCGGGATTTTTATTATCCAACGTATAATGAAAGGAAGAGGTGAAATCTGATGGATAATTATGAGGACCTAAAAAAAGGCGAACGGGGCGCATGGCTTAGTATCATTGTTTACATTTTCTTGGCAACACTCAAAATTGTCATTGGATTTCTAGGTCATTCTGATGCGCTACAAGCCGATGGACTAAATAACACAACCGATATAATCGCCTCTGTAGCCTTGCTTATCGGCTTAAAAATTTCACGTATCCCACCAGATGAAGATCATCTATACGGTCACCGGCGCACAGAAACGATTAGTTCCTTAATCGCTTCCTTCATTATGTTTCTTGTGGGTATTCAAGTTATATGGCAAGCATTTCTCGCATTCATTCATCAAGAATTTGCCACTCCCTCTTCTCTCACAGCAATTATGGCTCTATTTTCAGGCATTGTCATGTATATCGTATACTTAATTAACAGTAAACTCGCGAAAAAAAATAGATAGTTTAGCCGTCAAAGCAGCAGCCTACGATAATCGTTCAGATGCGTACGTCAGTTTTGGAACGTGTATCGGTATAACTGGCGCCATAATTGGGATTACATGGCTAGATAATATCACTGCATTTCTCGTAGGCATACTCATCATCTACACCGCTTGGAAAATATTTTACGATGCGGCACACACGCTCACCGATGGCTTTGATATTGGTAAAATAGAGTCCATCCACACTATCATCGCAAACGTCTCTCAAGTCCACCAAGTTTTAGATATTAAAGCACGCATGAACGGCAATAGAATCTGGATTGACGCAACGATTTCTGTCAAAGCTGATTTAAGCGTTGCCGAAAGCCACACTATCACAGAAAAAATTGAAACTGCAATCCGAGAAACCTATCCAAACGCTTACACCCTCGTTCATATCGAGCCTTATTTCGATAACCATATAACTAAATAAACTGTAAAAATTTAGAGTAAATATAAGTTCTTGTTCGCTTGTTTTATTCTCACATTTGACTTATAATTTAGATTAAGTATACTCGTTGGGAGGGAAAAACACGGTGGGGCAGACAAACTAAAAATATATACAAAACGAAACAATAATATAAATTGTTGCTGTCTCGTGTTTCCTTGCTGAATGGATAAACCTTCTTGGACAAACACAAACACAGCACAAAAACTTTAGAACCCATAGGAGGTGTTCGCCATTTCTGGTGCTTTACCAGGAATGGCCATTCATTGATATTAACCACTAAATTTTTAATTATTGCTTTACTAATTGCAATTTCCGCATTTTTTGTCGCGACCGAGTTCGCCATCGTAAAAATGCGCCCAAGCCGTTTGGACCAACTGATTTCAGAAGGTAACAAACGTGCGAATTTAGCAAAACATATATATGCACATATGAACGCATATCTCTCTGCCTGTCAATTAGGTATTACAATTAGCTCTCTTGGACTTGGTTGGTTAGGAGAATCAACAGTGGAGGCAGCACTACATCCACTTTTTGTGATGTTTGAATTGCCAAGCTCTGTAACGTCTGTACTTTCTTTCACCATTGCATTTATCCTAATTACCTTCTTGCATGTGGTTGTTGGAGAACTCGTTCCAAAAACATTAGCTATCGACAAAACAGAAGCTGTCGCACTTGCTGTTGCGCGCCCGCTTCATATCTTCTATAAAGTTATGTTTCCATTCATCTGGCTTTTAAATGAATCAGCGGTGGTTATCGCGAAAATGTTCGGATTAGAACCAGCTACAGATCATGAAATCGCCCATACGGAAGAAGAATTACGGATTATCGTTGGCGAAAGTTACAAGAGTGGTGAAATCAACCAATCTGAATTTAGCTATGTTAATAAGATTTTCGATTTCGATGAACGCATGGCGAAAGAAATTATGATTCCGCGTACAGAAATTGTTACTGTAGATACTGGTGGCACGATTGCCGATTTATCTGACATCATGAAATACGAGCGCTACACACGCTATCCAGTTATTGAAGGCGACAAAGACCACATTATTGGCGTACTAAACTTGAAAGAAATTCTTTCGGCATATGTCGAAAATGGCTCTGATGCGGCATTCAGTATTGACCCTTATGTTAAACCAATTATACGCGTGATTGAAACGATTCCAATTAAAGAATTACTCATCCGAATGCAACGCGAACGTTCGCATATCGCGATTCTATTAGATGAATATGGTGGAACATCTGGACTCGTAACAGTTGAGGATATTGTCGAGGAGATCGTTGGTGACATTCGTGATGAATTTGATGCTGATGAAATCCCAGAAATCCGTAAAATTAAGGACGGTCACTTCATTATTGATGCTAAAGTGTTGATTGACCAAGTTAACAACATGCTTGGCACGAATATCGAAGAAGAAGAGGTCGATACAATCGGAGGCTGGTTCCTGACACATAATTACGAAGTTGAAGTTGGTGATGAGATTGAAAATAACGGCTATACTTTCCGCGTGAAAGAGGCTGAACCACATCACATTTCCTACATCGAAGTTTTCAAAAAAGAAAAGCATCAAGAAACACCCGAAGCATAAGAAAATCCCGAAATCCAACACAAACGGATTTCGGGATTTTTTAATTTTTAGCAACTAATTCTATCTTCATTCGATCTGGTCCCTCTGCAAATACGGCATAATAATTCGGCCCGCCAGCAAAAGGATGACGATCTTCATACAAAATTGGAATACCTTGCACGCGGAACCGTTCTGTCCAAGCATCAACATCCGCACGCGTCTCCACATGAAACGCCAGGTGATTCAATCCGGTTTGACCACGGTGATATCCAGCATCCAGAAATCGTGCCTCTGTCTGTACAAAAACCAAATACGTCTCTCCATACATCCAACTGACGCCTTTTCCCCACTCCGAGTAAAGCGAATAACCAAGCCCTTCCAACAAATCATCCCAAAACAATCGAGCTTCTTCCAAATTCGAAACATTTACCTCCACATGATGCAACATATACTCTCTCCCCCTATAAATGCTTCAGCGCCTCTCTTCGACTCAGCGGCGCCAAATCATGTGTCTCTACAAAATCAATCACCGCTTCTGAATCAAATTTAGCATATTGACGCAACGCCCAACCAATTGCCTTTTGAATGAAAAACTCCTCTGAACCCAGCCATTTTTCACAATTCGTAAATAGTAACATCGCATCTGTTTTTTCCTTATACTTCAATTGAAACAAAATCGCCGTGCGAGCCAACCAAATATCGTTACCATCAATCCATTTCGCATTATACGTAGAAATCAACTCTGGGTACACAGCAAAATGACCACCAACAAGCGTACTTGCTAATAAATCCACCGTATCCCACCAAGGCTCCGTTTGAATCAACTGCTCATAAAAATCAATCACATCCATCGATTGTTTCTTCACACTTTTCGTCAAAATATCAATTGCGATATAACAAAATTCCCGTTCCTCCTGCTCATACAATTTCTTTGCCACGGAAATTGTATCCTGTGGCTTCCCACACTCCGCTATAAAATTCCGATAAAGCACGCGTCGCTTAGGACTTCGTAAGCCAAGAAAAACAAACTGATTTCGCATATATTGCTCCATTGCCTGTTTCTGCTCAGAATTCGCATGTTCTCTCATATATAAAACCAACTGCTTCGTGTAATTATCCATTTGACTCCCTCTCTCAACAGTTTAATCTAAGCCAAGAATATCAGTACCTAAGTGCTCTGATCACTCCACCTATCCAGCAATTTTGTCTAAGAAAACATCGCGCGTTCTTTCTCCATACTGGCTATCATGAAATCCATATCATCTGGGTCTGGCCCCACACGTTTCCCACTCTCCAATTGCCCAATCCGCTTCATATCATCCGCATCCAAACGAAAATTAAACAATTGCGTATTCTCAAGTGTCCGCTTTGCACTGATAGATCGTGACATCGTAATCGTTTCTCGTTCCATATGCCACCGTAAAATCACCTGATCCACGTGAACATCGTGCTTTCGCGCAATTTCCCCAATCACTGGGTTTTGAAATAACGCACCTTTCGCGAGCGGTGACCAAGCTCCATGAGCAATGTCCTGCTCCGCTAAATAAGTTCGCAACTCATTTTGTGGCAATAGCGGATGCGTTTCTACTTGATTAATCGCCGGTTTCACATTCGCCTTCACAGCCAGATTCGCCAAATGATGCTCTTTAAAATTGGCCACACCAATCGCGCGTACCATTTTTTCCTCATATAAACGCTCCATCGCCCGCCACGTCTTTGTATACATCTCCGCCAATGGCCAATGAATCAAATACATATCTAAATAATCTACACCCAGATTTGCTAATGTATGCTCAAAAGCAGTTAGAACCTTATCATAGCCTTGATCCCCATTCCAAATTTTCGAACTAATAAATAACTCGTCACGCGGTACATCACTATGACCGATAGCTTGTCCAACCAATTTTTCATTGTTATAAACAGCTCCTGTATCAAACGACCGGTAACCGAATTCAAGCGCTTTTTCAATCGCACCAGCCACATGTTGCTGATCTGTTACTTGAAAAACGCCCATACCAAGATAAGGAATCATCACACCATTGTTTAAGCGATAACGTGATTGAAAGGAATTGACCATTGATAAAACCTCCTGCATTTATAGTTTAATCGATACTTTCCACCTTTTCTTTCATTAATACTTAAAATTCAGTATACAGAAAACCGCTCACCTTATCCATCAAAATGCAACTTTCATTCTTACATAACTAGGTGAAAAAACTGCAGCATTTTCTTCCTAAAAACATTCGCCCTCTTCCTAAACAAAAATCAGCCAACCACACCAAATAAATTAACAAATACCCGGTCACCTTGAAAACCCACCAAATAGCAATTGTAACCGATTTCAACTAGATTTTGCCTATTTATACTCAAAAAAAAGATACCTATTGACTCCATCCTATGTTAGTATGAATATGTAGTAAATTTCTATCCTTGTAATGATTTTTTTACGTATATTTTTTGTAAACATCCGCTCACGATACATCAGCGAAAAGTGAGCCCTATTATACTGGGAAAAATCACACAAAAAAGATCGGGGGAATTAAAAAATGGCTTTTAAAAACAAAAAGGACCGTTTTGCATCATTATTACATGACATGGCAGTAAATCTACGTGAGGGCGCCAATTACTTCGCTTCTTACAACATCGAAACTGGGGAAGACTTACATACTTTTTCGGAGAAGATGAAGGAATATGAAACGCACGGTGATTCACTAGTTCACAAAATGATTTTAGAACTAAACGATGCTTTCATTACACCAATCGAGCGCGAAGACATGTTAGAATTAACAAACCGATTAGATGACGTAATGGATGGCTTTGAACAGATTGCCTTCACATTCGAAATCTGTCATATCAAACGATTTGACGATTACATGCAAAAATTCATCGATGCAATTGAAGCAAGTACTGTTGAAATTGAAAAAGCAGTAGATCTCGTTTTCGATAAGAAATTAAAAGACGTACGCACACTAGCTATTAAAATAAAAAAACTACGAATCCATTTGTGATGAAGTATATCGTGAATCTCTCATTCAATTGTTCCAAAACGAAGAAAACCCAATCCGCCTAATCCGGATGAAAGAAGTGTATGAGAATTTTGAAGAAATCGCAGACAGTTGTCAAAGTGTAGCCAATACGCTTGAATCAATTGTTATGAAAAACGCGTAAGGGGTCGGCTAAATGGAAGGTATGTTATTTATAACGGTTGTCATTGTTATTGCAGCGCTAGCTTTTGACCTTATCAACGGATTTCATGACACAGCCAATGCGATTGCAACCAGTGTCTCAACGAAAGCATTAAAACCAAAACATGCAATTATATTAGCTGCGGTGATGAACTTTGTCGGTGCGATTTCCTTCACAGGAGTTGCCAAAACAATTACAAAAGACATTGTTGATCCATTCTCCTTACCACATGGCGACCTTGTTATTCTTGCAGCACTTATATCAGCAATAACCTGGAACTTAGTCACCTGGTACTTCGGTATCCCGAGTAGTTCCTCCCATGCTTTGATTGGCTCTATCGCGGGTGGTGCTATTGCCGCAGCGGGATTTGGCGCACTCGAATATAAAGGCTTTTTAACAATTATCATTGGCCTTATCGCGTCTCCATTCATCGCATTCGGGGTTGGTTTCCTACTTTATAGTCTATTCAAAGTGTTCCTGAAAAATTTAAATCTAACATCAACAAACCGTCGTTTCCGCTACATTCAAGTCGGAACAGCAGCACTCCAATCATACACACACGGTACAAATGACGCTCAAAAATCAATGGGTATCATCACGCTTGCCCTAATCGCCAATGGATTCCAACATACCGATGACGTTCAACTTTGGGTTCAAGTATCCTGTGCGATTGCGATGGCTGTTGGTACATCGATTGGTGGTTGGAAAATCATCAAAACAGTCGGCGGTAAAATCATGAAAATTAAACCAGTGAGCGGTGTAGCGGCAGATTTAAGTTCCGTATTCATCATCTTTGGGGCTACTTTCATTCATTTACCAGTAAGTACAACACACGTTATCAGCTCCTCCATCTTAGGTGTTGGAACAGCTCATCGTGTGAAAGGCGTGAAATGGGATACAGCACAACGCATGATTACCACATGGATTATCACGCTACCAATCTCAGCCGCACTAGCTGCAGCCGTCTACTTCCTACTAAAATTAATACTTGCTTAATTCTCAAAACTCGTTTCTCAAGTAGAAGCGGGTTTTTTTATGTTTTCTCTATTAAATAAAGGGAATAGTTTTAATGTAAGACTGTTAAAAATAATTGACTTAAAAATTGTATACTACGTCAGGAGATGAATAATATTATGCCGAGCTTTCACTTCCAAAAACCACTCGTCCTAAGAAAAGGCAACCCAATCGAAGTTAAAAATGAAAATGAAGAGATTATCGGAACCATCGAAAAAATTTCATCACGCATCTCTTTTCAAAACAACCAACCACTGTACAGCTATTCCATCGATGAAACAAAACAAGAATCGGCAACACTAACAATCGAAATTGGATGGCTCGGAGAAGACGGATCTTCCGTTGTGTACCACAATATTGAACCAAATTTTGATATCTCGCTTAAGGAAATCGCCGGTAGTGACCATAGTTTGCATATTCGCGGTTTAAAAGAAGACCACCGTATAGATATTATCCAGCCCGAACCAAAAGGGTTCATCAAAGTCTTGGTTGATCATACCGACACATGCCATATCATCATCGACCGTTCCTTATCAGGGAGTGCTGTATCTATCGAATACCAAGAAAATGATTATCTACCTCCCGCCTTCTTTTTACTTACTTCCTTCATTGTGCGCCTTATAAAAGAAGAATTCTAAGAAAATGCGGATGCAACCAGCTAAAAGAATGGTTGCATCCGCATTTTCTATCTCATCTATCAATATTCCTCGTCCATTTCTCCATCCAAGCTCCCCAACATCTTTGCAAGTATCGCATCGGCATGTTTCGACTGCACATCTGGATCATTATACACCTGAATAAAGCCCTCAATCCCCACATTGGCAAATTCAATCTCTTGTTCCGGCGAAAACAAATGAATCAACCCTGCTTCCAAAGCCTTAAAAAGCGCATCCAAATGATGTAACGGCCTAATATTCTGTTCCTCTTCCATTCTCTGCTCAAACACCTTAAACTCTCCCTGAATCAAGCTATTTACAAGACGCCGATCTTCTCTGCGCAACATTGGCTCTCCAGACTCCGCATCATAAGCCACCTTATTTTTAGCAACAAAAAACTCCAAACACAAAAGAGTTCCATCAAAAACTCCTCTAGAATCATTTGGAAACTCCATTTCCTGCATCACCAGCTCGAATTCTTTTCCCATATTTATCCTTCTTTCCTATTTTTAATCTATCGTATCTATAACTTGCTTTCAATATAACATGACACTAGTGTTCTAGCCAAACGAAAATCATCTACATGTTTTTATTAAAAATTCTATTGCATAATTACTCAAAAACATGTATTATTATATCCATCGAAAGAAGTTATAAATTATATGTTCATCTTTAATAGTTATTCATATAAATGCATAAACTATCAAGATGATATACATGATAAAGGAGTGTACTCATGATTAAAGGGAAGTTTTATCTCAAGTTAACCGCTATATTATTTATACTAATGATGGTATTTGCTAGCTTTTCTCCCGTTTTAGCAGTAGAAAAAGACACATCATTGGCCGATATTCAAAAAACTGGCCGCTTGGTGGTTGGTTTATCTGCTGATTATCCGCCATATGAATTCCATAAAACGATAAAAGGTAAGGACACAATTGTTGGATTTGACATTAGTATCGCTAAAAAAAATTGCGAAAGATATGGGAGTTACACTAGATATTAAAGAAATGGATTTCGACAGTCTCCTCCCTGCTTTAAAAACAAACAAAATTGACATGATCATCTCTGGTATGTCACCAACCCCCGAACGTCTAAAGGAAGTAGATTTCTCCGATCCCTACATGACCGTACAACAAAAAGTCGTGATTCGGAAAGCAGATGAAGATAAATTTAAAACAACAAACGACTTTCAAGGTGCAACAGTTGGAGCACAAAAGCAAACGACGCAAGAAGCACTTGCGCAAGATGAGCTCACAGGTGCGAAAGTCAAATCATTATCGAAAGTAACCACATTAATGCTTGAATTACAGCAAAAGAAATTGGATGCCGTTGTACTAGAGGGGCCGGTTGCTGATGCTTATATTTCACAATATGATGATTTGATGATATCTGATGTACAGTTTGTCAATGGTACGAAACAAACAGCAATCGCTATGAATAAAGGCACGACTTCGCTACAAAAAAAGTGTCAATGCCTCTCTTCAAGAAATAAAGGACAAGAACTTACTGAAAGAGTACCAAGAAGAAGCCAATAAAGCTATGTTTAAAGATGGTAACTTCTTCACACAGTATGGTTCTTATTACATTAAAGGAGCACTTTATACAATTGGAATCGCTGCTGTTGGCGTACTTTTTGGTTCTATTCTTGGTGCGCTACTTGCCCTAATGAAATTAGCTAAAACAAGATGGTTACGCTGGCCAGCAAACTGCTACATTGAATTCGTACGTGGAACGCCACTACTCGTTCAAATTTTCCTGGTTTATTTCGGAACAACAGCCGTATTCGGCGGACTCAACTTACCAGCAATTGTAGCCGGCTGTATCGCCCTGTCACTAAATAGTGCCGCCTATGTCGCAGAAATCATTCGTGCCGGAATTATGGCCGTTGATAAGGGACAAGAAGAAGCCGCACGTAGTCTTGGTATGACGAAAGTCGCAAGCATGCGCTATATTATTTTGCCACAAGCAATCAAGAATATTTTACCAGCACTTGGCAATGAATTTATTACCGTGATTAAAGAATCATCCATTGTATCCATTATTGGTATCACCGAGTTGATGTTTATGTCCGGAGTCGTTGCAGGAGCTAGCTTTAATGCCGTGCTACCATACGCAGTCGCGGCCGTAATTTACTTTATCCTAACATTCGGTCTATCCAGACTGCTAGGCGTTGCTGAAAGGAGAATGAGAACAAGTGATTAAAGTAACCAAACTACAAAAGCATTTCGATAAATTAGAAGTTTTAAAAGGTATTGATATAGAGGTAGAACAAGGTGAGGTGGTCGTTGTCATCGGCCCCTCAGGATCAGGAAAAAGTACCTTCTTACGCTGCCTTAATCTGCTTGAGCAACCGACTGGCGGCGTCATCCAATTTGAAGGCACTAACCTCACTGATAAAAACGTCAACATTAATGAATTGCGTCAACGGATGGGTATGGTGTTCCAAAGCTTCAACCTGTTTCCCCATAAAACAGTGCTTGAAAATCTAACTCTGGCACCACTAAAAGTAAAAGGTGAAACGGCTGAAAAAGCAAAAAAAACACGCCCTCTCCTTACTTGATAAAGTAGGTCTTGCAGATAAAGCAAACAGTTATCCATCGTCCCTATCCGGTGGACAAAAACAACGGGTTGCTATTGCGCGTGCTTTGGCTATGAATCCAGATGTGATGCTCTTTGACGAACCTACATCTGCGCTTGATCCAGAAATGGTCGGCGAAGTATTACAAGTTATGCAGAGTCTGGCCAAAGAAGGTATGACAATGGTCGTTGTCACGCATGAAATGGGCTTTGCCAAAGAAGTGGCCGATCGCGTCATCTTCATGGACGGCGGTTATATCCAAGAACAAGGCACACCTGAGCAAATTTTTACAAACCCACAAAACGAAAGAACACAAAGTTTCCTCGGAAAAGTGTTATAATAAATCAAAAAGAGGAATGCTGATTTAGACGCATTCCTCTTTATCTACATATGATGGAGGTTTTTAAATGAAGTTAGCGAAAAAATACCAGCAAGCACCTGTCAATATTCTTTCTCAAATCACGACTATCGCGAAAACAACACCTAATCTAATCGACTTTTCCATCGGCGATCCTGATCTGATTACCGATCAAGAAATCATCGAAGCATCCTTCCAAGACGTGAAAAACGGTCAAACCAAATATACCGAAGCATCTGGTGATCTCGAACTACTCAAAGCCATCTCTGAATTTTACGACCGCACGTATGATTTGCAATTTCCAACAAGCGAAATCCGTGCAACAGTAGGCGCATGTCATGGTATGTATCTGGCGCTACAAGCAATTATTGATGCGGGCGATGAAGTCATTATCCATGAGCCCTATTTTACGCCCTACAAAGATCAAGTTTTAGCAGCTGGCGGCGTACCTATTTTTATTCCCACCTATGAAAAAGACGATTTTGCGATTAATCTAGACATTTTAAAAGCCGCAATTACCGATAAAACAAAAGCCTTGATTCTAAACTCACCGAATAACCCAACAGGTGCAGTTTTCACAAAAGAAATTTTTGAAGATATTGCTGAGATTGCAAAAAAACACGATTTTTACATCCTATCCGATGAAGTTTACGATGGCTTTAGTTTTTACGAAAAATTCACACCGATGGCAAAATATGCACCAGAGCACACTATCACGCTCGGTAGTCTCTCGAAAAATTTTGCGATGACTGGTTGGCGCATTGGTTATATGATTGCAGGTAGTTACATTATCGAGGCCGTAAAAGGAATCAATGAAGGTATTACGTTCTCGGCCCCATCACCATCTCAGAGAGCCGCCATACACGCTTTAAATAACGCTGAGAAGTTTATACCCGTTGTCACAAAAACATTCCAAGAACGGCTGGAATACGTCGGAAAACGCGTTGCCGAGATACCTTACCTGTCAATCCACCCCGTCAAAGGCACAATATACGCCTTTATCAACATCAGCGGCTCTGGCATGACCTCCGTTCCGTTCTGCGAATATGTCCTAAAGGAAACCCAAGTCCTCTTAATACCTGGCTTGGCATTCGGAGACACCGGAGACAACTATGTCCGTCTGGCAGCAACACAAAACTTGGACGTATTAAAAGAAGCCTTTGACCGACTAGAAAAATTAACATTCTAATGACTAATAAGACCATGACGCGATGTCATGGTCTTGTCTTTTTACTAAATCATACTTTTTGCTGTTAAAGATAGGAATGAGGTCCTCTCACTTACACCGAAAAGCACTTAGCCTATTGTAGGAGCCATGGATACCTGCCAATTCGTAACCATCCGATCCATCTCTTCCGCCGTCAATGCATTAAATCCAATAATCTGATCCACCGAAATCGTCAAGCCTTTCGAAAAGCGGTTCACTCTTGATGCCGAAACACAGTTAATGTACACATCTTTCAACTTCACAACACTATGCGGAATTTCATCTGGAATATCCGTAATACCAATGATATAGCCAATTGATGTTACAAAAAGCACCGGCTCACCATGCTTCATTTGTTCAAATAACTCGACTTCTTTTATCGTATTTTCAATCATTCCAACCACTCCTCTAACTCTATTTACCCGCTAAAAATGCATCCAAATCCACAGCTTCAAATGAATCATAGACGCTTGTGCCTTCTGGGAAAACAATACCTTTTGTCACTTCATTTTTTACAACAATTACGTGTAATCCTGCACCAACCGCGGATAAAGAACCATTTCGCGAATCCTCCACAGCAACCGCTTCTTCTGGTTTCACGCCAAGAGCTTCCACTGCTTGACGATAAAGCGCTGGATCTGGCTTAATAACCTCCACATCATCTGCCGTCTGAATCGTTTCAAAATCCTCTAAGATTCCAAACTTCTCTAAAATCGGATCAACCCAAGCACGCGCTGAACTCGTTGCTAAGCCAATTTTGTAGCCATTATCTTTCGCATAATTGAATAAACGCATAAACCCATCACGCATCTCCAATTTGTCACGGCCATTGTGCACTTGCAAATCTATGTATTTCTGAAAAGCCGCCGCATCAAATTTTCCATTCGTTTGCTCCGCCATGTAGAGAAGAAGTGGCTCATCCGTGCTTCCCACCACTTTCTCATACACATCCATCGGCAAATTCATACCATAATGTTCCTGCAAATACTTCTGTGTTTCATCAAACCAAACCGCTTCCGTATCAATCATCGTCCCATCAAAATCAAAAACAAATGCTTTCATGAAATTCCTCCAACTCTCATATTTCGACCTCTTCATTATACCATACGAAATAGTTTCATCCTTCAAAAGAATATGACTTCCTAAAATAAGCTTGCATTTCACCCGAAAAACGAATATTATTGTAATTGTGATTTAAAACGTTCGTAATGAGACGAAAAATCATCTTTTTAACTATATAAGGGAGTGGAATTTCATGTTTCAACTAAAAGCTCACGGAACAGACGTCAAAACAGAGGTTATTTCAGGTTTTACAACATTTTTAACAATGGTCTATATAATCGTTGTGAACCCGGCAATCCTTTCAGCGGCAGGCGTTCCTTTTAACACGGTATTCATGGCAACGATTATCTCAGCTGTCATCGGAACACTCTGGATGGCACTATTCGCCAACTACCCAATTGCAATCGCACCTGGACTTGGGATGAACGCCTATTTCGTCACTGTTGTCACAACACAAAAATTAGACTACGCGATCGCATTCACCGCCGTTTTCGTAGCAGGTATTATTTTCTTACTACTATCCTTAACACCCTTCCGCGAAAAACTAATCACAGCAATCCCTCATACATTAAAAGCAGGGATTACTGCTGGTATCGGACTTTTCATCGCTTTTCTAGGTTTCCGGATGACAGGAATTATCGTAAAAAGTGATTCCAATCTAGTAGGACTTGGCGATCTTCACTCTCCAGAAGCCTTGCTAGCAATCACAGGACTTCTAATTACGCTAATTTTCCTAGCATTGAGGGTTAAAGGTGCCCTTTTCATCGGGATGATTTCAACCGGAATTATCGCCTTTTTCACTGGCGAACTGAAATTCAACGGCTTTATTAAAGTACCATCGATGCCTGATTTAGTCATCACAAATCCAATCCATGCATTCGGTGATGTAATTACGTATAGCCTTTATGGCGTTGTCCTATCATTCCTCTTAATCACCATTTTTGATACAACAGGAACAATGATTGGAGTTGCAAAAAGAGCTGGTCTCATGAAAGGTGAAAGTTTACCAAATGCCAAACATGCCCTGCTTGCAGATGCCGTTGCAACAAGTGTCGGCTCCATGTTCGGTACAACCCCAACAAGTGCCTACATCGAGTCCTCTGCTGGGGTTGCAACAGGTGGTCGTACAGGTTTAACGACGCTTACCGTTGCTGGATTATTCTTAGTTTCTGCCTTTTTTGCACCACTTGTTGGCGCAGTATCTGGTATTCCGGCAATCACTGCACCAGCGCTCATCATTGTTGGTAGCATGATGATTGGCGCTGTTAAGGAAATCGATTGGGATACGCTCGATGAAGCCTTCCCAGCCTTCCTAGTTATCCTTGCGATGCCGTTAACATCAAGTATTGCAATCGGTCTAGCTTTCGGATTTATCTCTTACCCAATATTAAAAGTTTTCACTGGGAAATGGCGTGAACTAAACTGGTTCGTCATCGTCATTGCGATTCTGTTCTTCATTCTAGTCGCGTTCTTACCACATTAAAAAAAAGGGCTGCATTCCAATTTAAACTTGGGATACAGTCCTTTTTAATATTCACCATTTTGACAAACAAATACACTTCCAACCATGCTATACTATAATTCGACATCTTAGAAGGGAGGGTTTTATTTTGGGATTTTTTGAAGCTTATATTTCTTTTTGGAAGAATTATGTGAATTTCACTGGCCGTTCATCGCGTTCAGCTTATTGGTATGTCATTTTGTGGAATGGGATTATTGTCAGTATTTTTTACATACTAATCCTAGTCTTCATAATCATAGCCACAACAACATCTACAATAAACGAACCAATCAGAGACTTTGCTTCTATCCTAACATCGGTCTCAAACTTACTTATCGTTGGATTCTTATTGTTATACATGCTAGCAACTTTCACTCCATTATTAGCTTTAATGATTCGTCGCTTGCATGACTCTAACAAAAGTGGTTGGTTGGTTTTGCTGGGCTTTATTCCATTTGTAGGCAGTATTATCATGATTATTTTCATGTGCCTGCCCAGCGAACCAGCAATTAGTAATGATTTTGACTTTTAATGTAGCAAGGAGGGCGTGAATATCGTCCTTTTTTTGTTTTTTTTCCATATTATTAGACATTCACCTTGTATATCTGCTATAAAGGAAAGAGATATTGAATAGAAAAGAGTGAGCCATTTGTGGAAAGCATTTTTTTAGCGGTATCGGAATTGCCGCACTAGTTATCGTTTTCGCGCTACTAACGACCGGGTACAGCATGTCATCATTGTTCTCTTTTGTATTAATGGTCTTAATTTTAGCGTCAATCATCTGTTCCGCGCTCGTATCAGTGGGCAGATCCGAAAATCCAAATCGCAAAATTCAATTACGATGGAGCATCTTACTGGCCGTTGCAGCGATTCCATCCTTCATCGGTTTCATAATTAGTTATTACTTCACGTGATAAAAGAGCCAAATTTGGCTCTTTTTTGTCATTTTATTTAAACGCTTCAATAAACGCTGGTACATATTCTGGTAAATCCGGTGGACGGCGGCTCGAAATAATATGTCCATCTGTCACTACTGCTTCATCATGCCAAATCGCGCCAGCATTCGTCATATCATCTTTGATACCAGGCGTGCTAGTAACGTTCACACCGTCTAGAATTCCTGCCGAAATAAGTACCCACCCAGCATGGCAAATTTGACCAATCGGCTTCTTTTTTTCATCAAAGTAACGCACAAAATCCAATACTTTATCAAAACGGCGTAATTTATCTGGCGACCAGCCTCCCGGAACCAAAATACCATCGTAATCCTCCACATGAATGTCCTCAAAACTCAAATCACTTGTTGCAGGAACACCATATTTTCCGTGGTATACTGTGCCAGCTTCTTCTCCAACTAAATGAACCTCTGCTCCAGCTTCACGAACACGTAAAACAGGATACCATAATTCTAAATCTTCAAAATCCTCACTAATTAGAGCGATTATTTTTTTGCCTTGTAATCTCATTTTATCGTCCTCCTTCAAAATTTGCTTGCTCCAAGTATAACAGTCGAAGTGATTTGCTTGAAGTAATTTGCTTGAAGGGATTCATCGGCTCCTAGTGAGTCAGATTCCGTATCAGGTAGATGGCCGGACATGAAATTTTAATGAACGAATGCTCGCTGCGCTCGCACTCATGTTGCAACTGTAACTCACTTTGTTCGAACAGCTGCAACAAAAAAAAGCCCAGTCAGTTGACTGGGCACGCCATCATGTTCGAATGTTTATGCTTAACGGGATGAGGCACAAACGAAAACTACATGGCAAATGAGATGAATGAAAACAAATAATGGTTATCGGTGCGAAATCATATGATAAACACAAGTGCTTAACATTTGGAAGATGGATACACCGAATTCCATTATAACCATGATAGGGTCTTATCCCCACAAAAATAGACAAGCATTGTATACTTTTGTCGAAATAAGAATTTACACCAAATGCAAGGTATATATATATATTACTTTTAATAGGCGAAAAAAGCAAGAGAACAAACTGTGTAATTTTTGTGACTAAAATAATTTGTTTTATAGATTTTTATATGGCATTTCGCGAAAAAAGCGCTTACTTAACAACTTTTTTGGTTGTATCTAGTTATTGCGTGAATTCTTACGTATAATTTTTCGCTTTGGTATACGAACAGAGGCGAACAAAATTACAAAAAAAATAATTCCCCACTAAGACTGGGAAATTATTTTAGCCTGCAGAAAAACTACTTCACATGATTTTCGCAAAACCTCAGCGTATTTTTTCTTAATCGGCTAATTGTATAATCATATTACAAATAATTGCTACAATTGGAATCAACGCAAATAATCCCCATGACCAGTTACCTCGGTGCGATTTTGTTGTCTTTGCTTGCTCCAGCTCATTTACTTGTTGACGTAAACTCAATACTTCGAGTTCTAAGTCTTGCACTTTATCCTCAAGGTCATACAATCTTTCTTCCATGACTATCCCTCTTTCCGTCCGCTTTAATAGCTTTATTATATCTCAAATTTCTGCTCCATGTCATCATACCATAGTCTGATTAACCTAATAATAGTAATTACTCGCAGGCTTTGCTACAATAAGATAAATAGCTTTAATGGGGTGAAAAAATGGATATCCATACGGAAGAAGCCATTGTAAAATTAATTCTTCATGGCGGAAATACACGAAAAGAAGCTTATGCTGCCATAACGGCCGCTGAAAACTATCATTTTGAAGAGGCGACATCTCATTTGCGAGAGGCAGAAGCACAATTCTTAGAAGGACACGCTTGGCAAACAAAGCTGGTTTCTCGTCGTAGCTCTGATAAGGAAATAACACCATCTTTTTTATTGGTTCACGGTCAAGATCATTTGATGACCGCACAGGCCGAACTTAATTTAGCAAAACAAATCGTTCGCCAATATGAAAAGCAGAGTAAACTAGAAGCACGCATCACAAAGCTAGAGAATAACTAAAAAAAGATACGAAGATAAGTCCGCCACACCGTTTATTCGATGTTGCTAACTTATCCACGTATCTTTTATCTTATACCGAGTGCAATCTTAGCATAGCGAGACATCCGATCTTTCGTCCAAGCCGGTGTCCACACAAGGTCCACTTTCGTATCTTTCACTTCTGGAATATCCGACATTGCTACACGCACCTGATCAGTCAAAACTCCGGCAAGCGGGCATCCCATCGTCGTTAATGTCATCGTTACTGTACAAAGTCCGTCCTCATCCAAGTCTACATCGTAAACTAGCCCAATATTAACAATATCGATACCTAGCTCTGGGTCGATTACTTGCTCTAACGCACCCATCAAATTCTCTTTTAGTTCTGCATCCATGAAGTAGTAGCCTCCTTTTGATTTCCTCACATTATTGTAACATAGTTGAGAATGATTTTCATTATAATTTTTCTTCTAAAAAGCCAACACCGGCTAACATTCCCTCAATCGAAATTTTGTGTTTCGCCTTTTCGTCTACCATAAAGGCGACATTATCCGACATATCCTCCTCAACCAGTACCTCATATAGCTTCTCACTATATTTAAATGGCACCACATCATCCGCTTTTCCATGCCAAATCATCAACGGGCGGTTTTTTTAATTTCGTAGGTGCTGCACTCAAATCATATGGTGCCAGCTCACGAATCCGTGCATCCACATCAAACGGAAACTCAACGCCCTGCTTCATGACACCCTCTGCAAGTGTCTTCGCAAAATGACCATAGTATGAACTTCCTGCGAGACATACCCCTACTTTTAACCAGTCATACTGCGCCAACATCCCGTAGCTCGTGATCGCTCCCATTGAAAATCCACCGACTGCAAGCCTCGATGTATCAATCAAACCCTCGGCATCTAGCGCATCTCTAAGTATAGGCAACTCATCAATATTCTCACGAACGGTATCCCAAAAATAAATCGCCTGCTCTGTTTCCGACTCATCTGCATATCTTTCTCCATGCATTCCCGCGTCTGGCAATATCACCCGCATGCCTCGTTGCGCTAATAAATAAGCGTACGGCAAATATAACTCCTTTTGCGATTGAAAACCGTGATAAAAAAAAGACAGTTGGTAATTTCTCAGTCGCATGTGTTGCGTCATAAACGTGTAAAACCGGAATTTCTTTTATCCACTTATGTTCCACTTCAATCATTGGTAAACCTCATTTCTATATGATTTATTAAGCTTCTGTAAAGCACTTAGGCGTTTACAAAGAGCGCCCGAACGTCTATCATAAAGGTACACTATCTATTCTATCACTTTATCAAAACAGGAACTAGATATACGAATTATGGAAAGAATGAGGAGACATATATGACAAAAAAAACTAATCGTTCTCGATCTCGATGGCACTGCTCTAAAAAAGTGACCAAACCATTTCAGATCGAACAAAAAAAAGTACTGGAACGTGCTCGAAAGAAAGGTCACGAAATCATGATTGCTACCGGTCGCCCCTACCGCATGAGTCATATGTATTATTATGAACTCGGCCTTGACACACCAATTGTGAATTTTAATGGTGCCGTATTTCATCATCCACGTGACATAAATTTTAGTAGTGCCTATCACCAAGCCATTGACTTAAAAACAGCGCATGAACTACTTGATTTTTCAACCAATTATGCGTTAGACAATATTGCTGCTGAAGTACAAGACAATGTGTTTCTGCGTGAACGAAATGCCAGTGTACCAGACATGTTTCAGCAAGGTAAAGATAATGTTTTTATCGGTGATTTACGAAACACAATCACAACCGATCCCACATCCCTACTGTTCTTTGCAAGCCATGAATTGTTACAAGAAGTTAGCAACCACATGGATTCACGGCTTTCCAACATCGTAACATACCGCAATTGGGGCGCAGAATGGCCAGCAATGGAAATGACAAAATTCGGCGTGCATAAAGCGATTGGGATTCAAGCTGCCAGCCGTTTCCTCGGTATTGATCGAAAAGACATTATTGCTTTTGGCGATGAAGATAATGATCTTGAAATGCTTGATTTTGCAGGCGTAGGCGTTGCAATGGGCAATGCGATTGATTCCCTTAAAAACGTAGCAAACACCGTAACACTCACTAACGAAGACGACGGAATCGCAGTATATTTAGAAGAAAACCTCGGCGTTTAAAGTCGAAAATCCCAACCTTGCGCTACAGAAACATTAATATCTAATCTTACAAAGTTTCAAAAAGCGCTAAAAAGCTACCAATCGAGCTTTTTAGCGCTTTTCATAAATTAAGTTCCTTCTAAACGTATTTCAGTTTCAAGTACCTCAACAAACTTACCAAATTTTTCATTATAGTAATCCTGCTCAGATTCAACAGGAAGATATACGTTGGTCAAAGTAGTTTCAATTTCTTTGCCCTTTTTCCACCAATAAAATAACCCTTGCGTTGGTTCTGTTCTATTGGAAACATGGCATTCTCTATTAAAAACAGATGCAATCATCTGCGCAATTTCTTTATTTTGTACTGTTCCCCCATTCAAAACTAAGGGATTCTTATCATGAGTAACCGGTAATAAAGAGAGGATATATTTAAGATTGAAAATTATGCCTTCTAAAACGGACTGAATAATTTCCGGACGTCCGTGGGTAATGTTTAGACCTTTAAAACTCCCTGTTTCTTTTTCATTCCAAATTGGAGCACGCTCTCCTTGCATATACGGGAAAAAAAATAAGTCAGGTGCTTTGCCCAAATGCTTTAATTGAGCAAATATTTCAGCTTTGTCATCATAAAACAAATCACTGAGCCACTCTAGTACTATCCCTCCATTATTTGTAGGTCCACCAACTACCCACTTGTCTGTATCTAAATAATAACAAAAACTTTCCATATACGAACCTAGATATCGCGTTGTAGACAGTTGCCTAATTGAGCCACTAGTTCCTAGAGTTAGGTTTTCTGCGGTACTATTTTGTTGAGAGCTAGCTAAGGAAGCTAAACACCCATCGCTAGCACCTATCATAATTTTAGTATTTGGTTTTAAACTCAGTTCTAGTGAAGCTTTTTTTTGATATGTTAAAAATTGTTTTCGGGTGAACAAGTCGTGGCAGTTTGCTGTCTGATAATTGAAGAAACGATAATATATCTTCGTCCCATTTAAAATCCATGCTATTGAACAATCCCGTCGCCGAAGCTATTGAAAAATCTGTCACAAACTCATTTACAAAATAGCTCATTAAAAAAGATTTCATGTCATGCCACACGGAAACATTATTGAACCAACTATTGGATTTCTCTTTGAAATGTAATAACTTAGCGAAAGGGCTCATACCATGAATAGGTGTTCCTGTTTTATTATAAAATAAAAAAAGTTCGTTGGCTATTTTTTTTGAATTCTAAAATTGTATCTGCCGCCCTATTATCAGACCATAGGAACATCGTATCATGCTCCGCTTCATGAGATATGGGGATTAATGTATGCATAGCAGTACTAAAGCTGATAGTATCTATATCTGAGTAAAGAGCCGTTATTTCTTTAATGTTTAATTTGATACTTGTTAAAATATCTGTTGGGCTTTGGGTAGCTTTATCAGCTTCTTTAAAGGTCTTAATCCTCGCTGACTTAGTATATATTACTCTTTCTTCATTGAAAATGACAAATTTAATTGAAGTCGTTCCAACGTCTATTGCTAATAATAAATTTTCCATACTATCACTCATTTTTTAAATTTCGTCCCCTCCAAATAGGTAATGTCCTGTAATACAGCTTCCTACATACATTAATGTGTCCTCATGATTCCAATACTTCGTCATGAGGACTCCATTTATGTTGCTTATATTTTCTAACTTTAATAATCTGGCATTACTTTTCTTAGCTAGCCACGAATATAATCAGGCTCCTTATACTATTTCCAGCCGCGTTCATCTGGTAGCTCTAATACCCGATTTTGAATAATTGATTTGTACCATTCAGCTGATACCTTCTTAGAACGAGTTCTTTTTTCATCTAGTTCGATTCTTATTAGCCCATATCGATTTTTAAAGGCATTCATTGGAGAAACACAATCTGTAAATGCCCATAACATGTATCCTTCACACGATGATCCTTCTTCAACAGCTTTTAGCAACCATTGGATGTGTTGCTTAATAAAATCAATTCTATAGTTGTCATTTACAATACCTGCATCATTCATATAGTTTTCTTCATTTTCTCTGCCCATTCCATTTTCGGTGATAAGCCACGGGATATCTCCATAATTTTCTTTTAAATAGTGAGCCATGTCATAAACAATCTTTGGATATATTTCCCATCCTCGTGAGTCATTCATTTTTTTTTTCCGGGTAAATCAAAATTCTCAAAGAACATTTCAGGATGAAACGGAGTCGCCTTATTCCACTCATATCTTGGGGCTTTGACTCTTTTTGGATAATATTGATTAATCCCTAAAAAATCAAGTGTATTCTCTCTAATCACCGATAAATCATCATCAGCAGGATTAAAATAAATATCGAATTTAGTACATAACTCAATAAGCTCTGATGAATACTTCCCTTTCACCATAGGATCAAAAAATACCCGATTATAAAATAAATCATACATTTCAGCTGCTTTCTTGTCTTCTTTTGAATCTGACCTTGCATATACCATCTCAGGATTTAACACACAACCAACTCTTCCCGTTAGTCCTAAAGAGCGGTATATCTTAACTGCTTGAGCACTCGCTAATACTTTGTGATAATTCCATAACATCCATTTTGCGGTGTTTTGCTCGTGAGGCCATCTGATAGCATCTAGATAGATACGTGTTTGAGGAACTATTGGTTCATTGAAAGTAAACCATTGCTTCACCCTGTCTCCATAGCGCTCAAAAGCTATCTTTGCATAACCGGAATACAAATCTACTACTTTTCTCGATGACCACCCATCATATTTTTCAGATAAATAAACCGGCAATTCATAGTGTTCCAGGCACAACATAGGTTCAACACCGGCTTTTAACAATGCGTTTACAACATCATCAATATGTTGCGCATAGTCCTCATCAACAATTAAATTCTCATAATCAGTAAAAAAACGGGACCAATTAATAGAAGTTCTATAATGAGTAAGGCCAATCTCTTTCATTAAGTCAATATCCTCTTGATACTGTTCCATAAAATTAGTCGCAACTGCAGGCCCATATCCATTATGCCAAACAAATTTTTCGTTTTTATACCATGAATCAAGATAGGAGTCTTGTCCTTCTTTCTTTCCGCTCCAGCCCTCGGTTTGCCACGCTGATGAGGCCGCACCAAGAATAAAATTTTCTGGAATTGATAGTTTCATATTATTCCTCTTTTCTAAGAATTTTTTTTTGTTGTGTTGTATTAGATATTTTCACAAATGGTAAGTAGATAAGAATTGAAACTATAATACAAACAATTTGGGTAACTACTGCTCCCAAATCTCCAGCAGTTGCTAAATAAGCATTAACAATAGGTGGCATCGGCCATGGAACCATCACAACTGCTTTAGCTGCTAAACCTGTTGCTGTTGCGAAATAGCCTATTGTACCCGTTATTAGCGGAGTAATTATAAATGGGATAGCCAAAATCGGATTCAACATGATTGGCATACCAAAAATAACGGGTTCGTTGATGTTAAAAATTCCCGGTGCTGAAGAAAGTTTTGTTATTTCACGCATATCTTCTCTTTTACCGACCAAGAAAACTGCAACAAGTAGCCCAATCGTTACTCCGGAACCACCTATACTCATATACATATCCCAAAAAGGCATAGTGATAATATTAGGTATTTCTTTTCCAGATTCAAAAGCTTCCGTATTTACTGCAATTGAGGCAAGTAGTAAAGGCTCTCTTATCGGCTTTATCATCTGGTTTCCGTGAATCCCGATAACCCAGAAAATTTGCGCTATTAGCATTAGAAGTAATATTCCAGGTAATCCTTGAACCACTCCTTCTAGAGGTCGTTGAACAAGATGATAGATAATATCATAGGCATACATACCAGTAATTGCTTTGACAACGAATCCTGCGGTAGCCATGACTGCAATCGTTATTATAGTAGGAACCAGGGCGGAAAAACTAGCCGATACATTCGCTGGCACTGTATCAGGCATTTTGATTTGTAATTTTTTTTTGGCGACCTAACCAACTATATAACTCTACAGATAGTATCGCTACAATCATTCCTAAAAATAAACCTTTTGTATCTGTATACTGTTTGGCTAAAACATTTTCTACAAGTATATTTTTATCATCAGACAAGAATTGATAAATTGTTGGCGTAACGGATAAGTACGACATAACCGCAATTATTCCTGGAAAAACTCCTTTTAATTTATTCAGCTTGGCTAATTCTATCCCAATAAGGAATACAGCATAAATTGTTAAAAAGCTTAAGGTGACATAACTAATCGACGAAGCAATTGGTTTCAATTCAGCTAAAAATCTCAAGAACTCAATTTTTGCTAATCCATTTTCTGCATCGAAAACCATCGCCGAAAACAGTGTGCCGAATGCCCCTGTAATAATAACCGGAATAAGTGCAGAAAAGGCATTTTTAATTACCATGATATAGCGTAAACTATTAACTTTTGTTGCAAATCCTCCTAATACATCTGACAGCTTTCCCATAAATCCACTTCCCATAATTCTTCCCCCTTATTTAGTGTTTCTCGTATATAGTCTAGATTAAGAACTATTGAGTGCCCCATTGCTATCTCTCTTCTCTATAAATCATTCTTACATACTTTATCATGCGCTTAGCAATTTTATCAGTCAAATATTGCCTATAGATTCTCAGTTTACACATGAACTGTTTCTTCACATCTCTATTTACCTATATATAATTTTCTCGCTGAATGATTACGCTTTCAATTGTTTTAAAGGTTCTGATTTATCAATACTTAAACCTAAAGATACTGATTCTCCAAACCTACAACATAAACAGCACAAACTATTTTGTTGTATATTGGGATTTGTTTCATACACTTTGGAAACTTACTAAATTTTTAATTACAAAGCTTAATTCTATGTATATCACCCCTAACAAGTCATCTGATGTATTTACTATAAAATACATCAGATGACTTGTCAATACTTTTTGTTATTCTAACTTACTAATTTTACTAAATTCCTTTCTATTGTTTGCCATATGTACTGTCATGGCATCTAATGCGTTTAGTTCATCATGTTTTGCAATCGCATTTACTAAGTCATTGTGCAGCTCTATTGTTTCAGTTTTTAAATTACTCACATTATAATTTTCATTAAACAGGGCGATAGATTCATTAATAATAGGCACAATATGAAAAAGGGCCACATTCCCACTAGCTTCGGCAATAGTTGTATGCAACGCTATATCTAGTTCTACGTGTTCATCAGTATTATTTTTGAAGGAGGCTTCTATAGCCTCTTTTAAGTGAAACATATGGCTTATTTGATCTGCTGTAGCATTTTTTGCAGCTAAGGCTGCCATTGGTGGCTCTAATATCCACCTTAATACAAACAAATCTTTAATCATTTTTATTTTTTATTTTTTAATTAAAGAGAACCCTAAGGGATCTTTGGCAATGCCCTTCCCCTCACTTATATACGTTCCAGAACCTTGCCTAACTTGCAGTATATTACGCGCAACTAATATTCTAACTACCTCTCTGATAGTACTCCGCCCTACATGTAATTCCTCAGCAAGAGCATATTCATTAGGTAATTTGTCTCCCAGCTTAAATTCCTTTACGCGTATGTATTCAAGTAGTTTATCAGCTGTATTTTCCACCAAATTTTCACGCATTTTATCTCCTCCTAATCATCTGATGTATTAGTAACTTTTTTCTACATTACAATTAAAAACTAGTATCAAATTTTAATTAACTAGACCCCACAAGAAACTTATGCCTATATGGTACCAGTTATAATATAAGTTTTATTTTTTCATATACAATCAAAAAATATGAATATGACGAAGTAAAAAGTGATATACTAAAAGCATAACTTTTTTCCATAGGATGTGTTAATTATATTAGTCACTGTCATCATCGTCTGCTGGTTCATTGCTTTCATGGCCATCTGGGCAATCATAAAAGCGTCCACAAAAAAAACCAAAGTAAGTACATCATTCATTTTCAATGCGTGCTTATTTTGGCTTTTTGCTTTACTGATGCATCCTAGCCTTATACATTTCCATCGCCATTTTCTGGTCAGCTTCCGAACGAAAATCGCCAAAAACACTCGAAGTCTCCACAATATTAATGAAACACCTCGGATCAACTGCTTGAACAATACGCGTCAAATCATATAGCTCATATCGAGTAATAACAATGACTAGCATCGCCACATCTTCCTTCGAATACGCCCCAATAGCATCAACAACTGTAATCCCTCGAAACATGTTACCTTGAATTCCTTTAATCACATCATCCGGATTCTGCGTCATAATCATCGCCGTCAGTTTCTGATGTCTCGTATGGATTGTATCAATCACCCTACTCGAAACATAGAGAGAAATCAGAGTATAAAGCGCAAAGGTCCACTCATATGTAAAACCAGCAATCAAAATAATAACACCATTCATAATCAAAAAATACTTCCCAAATGAACGTCCAGTCTTAATCGTAATATACATCGCGATTATATCAAGTCCCCCAGAAGAAATCCCGAACTTGAGCGCAAGCCCGATTCCAACCGAAGAAATAACGCCACCGAAAATTGCATTCAGTAATATATCTGAAGAAACCTCTTGCACTGGTATCACAATTAAAAACAATGACATGAAAGCAACAGTCACAAAACTAAATACCGTAAACGCCCGACCTACCTTAAACCAACCCAAAATAGCCACTGGAATATTGAGGAATAAAACAAGTAACCCTGTAGATAATGTAATACCAATACCATCTTGTAATAAATCCGATGTTAATTGAGCAACACCAGTTAAGCCACTTGCATAAACATGTGCCGGAATTAAGAAGAAATTCATCCCAATCGCATTCAGTAAGGCCGCAAGCACCGCAATAAAAAATTTCTTCGTACCATCAATATAAATTTGCTGTTGATTCAACCCAATTTCCCACTTTCAAAAAAATTAAGCACGCTTAAAAAAGCGGTCTCCCCCCTGATAAATAAAAACCAACACTAATCGTTGCAATCACACAAACAAGAAATAATACGAGAAAAAGGTTGGATGGTTTCTCTTTTTTCCGATAAGAAAGCAACATCTCCACGACACCAATTGTAGCGAGTCCAAGCAATATTTTGAAAATCGATACAACAACATGCTCACTAAAACTATATTTCATCATCATAACACCGCTAAAAATAACCGTAATATACAGCACTCGATTGCACATCTGCATTACCGTAAATACCTTTGCTGATTGCTTATAGATCCCCAGTGCAACCAGCGTAAAAATAATAATCCCTACCCATGAAATTAAATGAATATAAGACCACATAAAACGCCCTCATTCCTCTCCATTTACATAATTTGATTTTCTAATGTCCCAATTCCTTCAATCGTAATTGTAACAATATCTCCTTGATTTAAAAAACGCGGTGGTTTCATTCCTTTACCGACCCCTTCTGGCGTTCCCGTTGCAATGACGTCTCCTGGAACAAGTGTATGCCCTTTCGACAACTCCGAGATAATTGTTGCGATTGGAAAAATAAGCTGATCTACCGTGCCATCCTGCCGCTCCTCTCCATTTACCCAAGTTTGAACCCTTAGCTTGCTAGGATCTCCAACCTCATCCTTTGTCACCACATATGGGCCAATCGGACAGCTACCATCCAAGCTTTTTGCCAAGTAGAACTGCTTATGCTTCACTTGCAAATCACGCGCCGTTACATCATTCAAAACCGTATAACCAAACACCGCATCCATAGCCTCTGCTTCTGAAATATTAGTCACCTCTTTGCCTATGACAATTGCCAGCTCGCCTTCATAGTCAAGTTCACTTGTTACATTCGCATGCAATGGAATCGTTCCCCTATGACCAAGCAGCGCATTACTGCTTTTAGTGAAAATCATAAGCGCCTCTGGAATATCCTCAATACTCCCCATTTCAATCACATGTTTTCTATAATTTTTACCAACAGCCATCACATTATTCGGCGGTATTATCGCTGGTAAGAATTGAACATCCTTGAGCGGAATCGCCCCATGCATCACCTTATATTGCATCTCAATATGGGCTAACTTTTCCGATTGTGACATAAGCTCTACTAATGTACGCGGACACTCTGATTCCGCAAAAAACGCACTAATATCAATAATTTTATCTTCCTTAAGAATACCAAAAGATTCTCTACCATTAATTCTAAAGTTAATCCACTTCATTCTTAATCTCCCCCTGTCAGCTCACAAACATGATCCCCATCAAAAAAGTATAAATAAACATGATCTACTTGTCTACCAATAATTTGTTCAATCGCTTCTCTGTACATATCCATCTGAACCTGATACCGCTTCTTCAAAATAGCCTCTCCCCCAAGCCAGCCATTTTCAAATTTTCCAGTTATTTGATCCGTCTTATAATCAATAATAATAAGTTGATCGTCCAGCTCAATCATTACATCAATCATCCCCTGAACAATAATTTGCTCCCGCGTATCCACATCCGGATGAATCCGATTAGCTGGTACCTTATAACTGAATGGAATCTCTCGTAGCGTGAAATCAGGATTCGCAAGCATTAATCTCCCCAACTCACTATCAAAAAAGGACAATATCGAATCGACTTGAATCGATGCTACCTGCTCCTCACTCATAATTTCTCTTAAAACTAAGTTATCAAGCAAAGTCGTGATACTATCAGCTGTTGGTGTACTCTTTAAAGAGAGAGCCTGCATTACCGTATGCATAGCCGTCCCTCGCTCTGTTGCCGTCAACTGCCTCTCTTGTAAAAACCTCGGTCTATCAAAGGATACTGGTTGCGTACTCCGTGTAAACCGCGTATCACTAAAACTATCCACAACCGAAAATTGGCGCTTCACTTCTGTTACAGACTGTTTCGAACGAACACTTGCTTCTTCACTAAAACCATACTGAAATGAAAGCCGTTCCTGGATTTCATTAAAATAAGACGACTGTTCCACAGGTTTCTTACCATTTTTCACAATATCAAACCAACTTGAATCCAATCTAGTATACGTATCTACCGTCAAAAATTCTTGATAATCACATTTCTCAATTCGAAGCCGCATATTCGTTGGCAATCGAACTCTCCCTGCAATATCCGTAGCCCCCATTAGCTCACTGTAATTCGGATGCCTCACAAAAGCACTACCAATCCACTGCAAATAATTTTTCGCCTGATATCTCACGCTTGCTGGCAAAATCCAATCCGTATGCATCACATTCTGTTCCCATTCTGCCATTGCCTTCTCAAGACTTGGAACTGTCCCTACCAAAATCAATTTCTCCTCTGCACGAGTTAAGGCAACATATAACACACGCATTTCCTCAGCTACCATCTCAGCAATTTTTTTTATACTTTATCGCTTGTTGTATAATCGACGGATAGACCAATCGCTTCACTGGGTCAGTATATCGTGTTGCAAAGCCAAAATCCTTATCAAACAAATATTTATTATAAATATCACGCATATTAAATTTACGATCTAATCCAGATAAAAATACAACCGGAAATTCTAAGCCTTTGCTGGCATGGATTGTCATCATTCGGACAACATCTTCCTTCTCCCCAAGCGTTTTTGCAGTCCCTAAATCCTGCCCCTTTACCTGTAGCCTCTCTACAAATCGAATAAAACGGAATAAACCTCTAAATGCAGTCTTCTCATACTGATCGGCACGATCCAATAACGCACGCAAATTCGCTTGTCTCTGCTTTCCACCTGGCAATCCACCAACAAAATCATAAAAATTGGTTTCCTGAAAAATTTGTGCAATTAAATCGGCTAAATTCTCACGCATAGATAGCTCCCGCCACTTACCTAACTGCCGTAAAAAAAACTGTATCTGAGAAGCCAAATTCCCAGTTTCAGAAACCGAATATATCTCCAGCGCTTCAAAATAAGGTTTGCCTTTTCCTACAGCCCGAATTCGAGCTAACGAATCTTCCTCTAAACGAACAATAGGAGATCGTAACACAGAAGCAAGCGGAATATCTTGGTATGGGTTATCAATAATTTTGAGTAATGCCACCATAGTTGCAACCTCTGTAGCCTCAAAATACCCCGAATTATTATTGGCATAGAAAGGAATATCTAGTTCCTTCATCGCATCCTCCATATCAGGAGCACTCGTAAGCGCACGCGATAAAATAACGATATCCCTGTACTCCATCGGCCGATACTGCTTCAATCCCTTATCAAAAACTGGTGTCTTCTCGCCAATCAAAGTAGCAATTCGCTTCGCAATATAACGCGCCTCCGCCTGCCTTTTTTGCAATTGTTCAGGAGCTAAATCATCTGTATCATCTGTCCTCCCGTCTTGCTCCATATCAATCAGCACAAATTCTGTCTGCGTCCTATCTGACTTTGGAAATGAAGCTCCTAAAACCAATTCCGCCTGTTCATCGTATTCGATTTCAGCAACTTCTGTGTCCATCAACTGGTTAAAAATAAAATTCGTTGTATCAAGCACATCCGAGCGACTTCTAAAATTCTGTGATAAATCAATTTTCAATCCAGTCCCATCGCCAACCTCCGTGTATCGCTTATACTTCGCCAAAAACAAACCAGGTTCCGCCAAACGAAAACGGTAAATAGACTGCTTCACATCTCCAACCATAAATAAGTTCCCATCTGCTTCCGTATCTGCTGTAACTAAAGATAAAATACGTTCCTGCACCATATTTGTATCCTGATACTCATCAATCAAAACTTCTTTAAACTTCTCTCGATATCCCAACGCAGCATTTGACGGGGCACCATCATGTTCCGGGTCACTCAAAATACGTAGCGCTAAATGTTCTAAATCATTAAAATCTAGCATTCCTCTCGAAACTTTTTCATTGTAAAAACGAGTAGCAAACTCCTTCGTAAGCTCCGTTAATGTTTCAATAGTAGGTTTCATTTTCATCAAATCAGAAATATAATTTTCTCCAATTCTTGAAAACCATTCACTTCCAGCGTCTGTTATAGCCTTCTTTGCTTGGTCACGCAACTTTTTTACCCGTTCCACTAAATCTTCATCATATAGCTCTTTTTCCTTCAAAGTTGCAATTCGTTGAAATTTAACGGCTTTCCAATTCGTGGATACACTATCCCAATCGCTCTGAAGGTCTTCCATTAAGCTTTGAACCTGCCCCAAATCGCTTTCAAGTGTTACCAAATAAGGCTCTGGTCCCGCTGACTCACCGCATAAGAACATCGCATGTTTCAGGGTGTATTCTGCCTGTCGCAACGTCATCAACAACTGCTTTTCAATAATCGAATAGAACGGCAAAGATACCACATCTGTTATTCCATCAACATCATAGTTGGCGACAATTGCGTCCAGCCAAGCCGCCGGTTCAGGATGCGCACGTGAAAAATCATACAGTTCCCCAATAACTCTTCCGATGTCATCATCCGAACGATCACCTGTGAATGTATCTACTAACTCAAAAAAGGCAATGTTCTCCTCATTCCCATAGTACTCCTCTAACAAGTGATCCATCACTTCATCTCGCACCATCGCACTTTCAATGGGCTCAATTAAACGAAACTCCGGATCAATGTCTGCCAAATAATAATATTTTTTTTATTACATCTAAGCAAAACGAATGCAGTGTAGAAATCGATGCATAGTTTAGCAAGGCTATCTGTCGCTTCAAATGCGCAGACGATTCATCAGCTAATAAAGCTCTCTCAACAGCCTTACCAATTCGCCCTTTCATTTCTGCAGCCGAAGCGTTCGTAAATGTCACAATAAGCAACTGATCAACATCAATTGGTTCATCTGGATCTACAATTTTTTCAATAACTCGATTCACCAAAACCGCCGTCTTTCCAGATCCAGCAGCAGCAGATACAAGAATGTTTTGACCGCTCGCATATATTGCCTTCCATTGATCCTGCGTCCAAGTAGTATTCTCTGGCTTTATTGGAATTTCTCTCTTCATTCTTGCCCCTCCTCCCGCATTTTTCTCAAGATTTCTGCCCTACTTTGGTTCTCTAATTTACGATATTGGTTACTCTCAAGTGACGCATCAAACTGACAAACCGACCGAAAAGCACATAATTGGCACGGCGTCCGCTCCTTCAATTTATAAGGATTAATCGAGACTTCTCCTTCAATAATCTTATTTCCAGCCTTCGCATATTGTCTCCGAACATATTCTCGCATCGTATCAAACTCAGCTCTTGTCGCCGTGGCTGAATGTGCGTTAAACTTCCCATCTTTTTTCAGCCCTGTAGGTATAACCGAAGAAGTTTTTCCAGCCTCAAGTTCCGTATCCATAAGCGATACCGCCAAAGTATCATCTAATACTAAACCCTTCATTCGAAAGCTCTTTAATAGCTCCTTCTCAATCTCCGCCTCTGTTAATTCCTGATCTGCGTTAACGAGTGGATTATGCATATGAAAATACAATACCCCCGCTGGTTCCGCAACTTTCCCAATAAGCTTCGCTGAGTTCTCAACGACAATGTCTAAATACGTCAGCATCTGCAAAGCTAATCCATAATAAACCTCTGTCATTGGCAAATCATGCGAACTTGATTTGTAATCGATAATTCTCAAAAACGTTCTCTCATCTTGCTCTGCTTCATCTATTCTATCAATTATTCCCTGCAAAATAAGCTCTCGTCCAGCATTAAGTGGTAATTTTAAAGGTGGGATTTCTCCTTTCACTCCAAAATCAACCTCTAATCCAACCGGCCTAAACCTACTAATCTTGGCTTGCTCATTTAACACACGCGTCGCCCGCATGATGATGCTCAAAAGCTTATATTGAATATACTCTAATCGCTTAGTGCTCAACAAAATTTCATGTTGCAACTTGGGAGCCAAATACTTCATTGCTAGTGTTGCCAACTCGACACACTGCTCCGTCGTCAACTGCCCCCAATCTAACTTATTCTTCCGAAGTTCTGCAGATATCCACTCCATAGCTCCATGAAATATTTCACCAATATCTACAGACTGCAATTTAAAATGCGCTCGCTCTTCTAATTTCAAACCATGCTGCGCAAAATGTTGAAAATGGCAACTATAGAAACGCTCCATTCTTGAGACACTTGCATGAATATTCTCGCCAAATAAAGAGGCTGCTGCTTCTTCAGAAATACGCTTTGCCTTATTTTGATAAAACAAACTTTCTAAAATTCGTAGTAACAAATCCCTCAATGCTTCTTCTGATTGAAAAAAAGCGTAAACATCCCACCAGACCGCAGACATTGGATAGCCTTTTTTCTTATATTGCATTTGTGTTGTTAAAAGCGATATCGCAGATTTAGGCGTTGAAATATAGGTAACCTGCTCTGAGTCACTAAGTAAAGAAGGATCGCTCAAATAAAGCCCTCTCTCAATCGTTGGGAAAACTGCCTCTATGCGTCTAATATAATTTGATTCAGATAACTCTCTCCCATTCTCATCAGCGTTAGGGAAACTAATAAACAAATACTCTGAGGGCAATGTAAACAAACGATAAGCCAGAAACTCCTCGCTAGAGAGCATACTTTTCCCACTAGGCCTGACTGCAATTCCTGATTGGTTTAGATAATCACGATCTTCATCTGATAAAATACCACTCTCCATTTTTTTCATCGGTAACACGCCATCATTCATCCCCACAACAAAAACAACCTTCATATTCAGCAACCTAGAACTATCCATATCTGCGACAATTAACTGATCTAACGACGGTGGCAACAGAGCAAAATCTAAAGCATCTAACCCTGTATTTATTATGTCAAAAAATACGTCAAATGAAAGCTCCTCATCCCCCATTACCTCAACAAACTCATCCAACAAAGCCACAACTGATTTCCATGCCTGCTCGTGCTCTTTAGCTAACTCGAGCTCATTCATTTCCTCCGCTCGTTTACGCCACATATCCAACCTCGTATCGACTTGTGCATCCAACATAAATTCAAATAATGCTCCCGCTTGCTCCATACCTGTATTAGCATCTTTCAACCTTTTCTCTAAGTTCATTAAGGGGAGCTTTATTTGCTCTCTTACTTCATTGATTATTATCTCTTTCGCCTTTTCATCATCTGTTTGTACACCGTAATTCAAATCTAACCCACGAATTTTCCGATAACTCCAAGGACGCTTTTCCAACCATCTGCGCTTATTATAAATACCATTCTCCAATATATAGTTCTCAAAAATATCAACTTTTCCCCGATAAGCGCTGCTACTTATATCCAATGGGAAGAGAAACTCTGTACGGACAGCCTGAAAAACAGCTTCGTATTGCCAGTTAGTACGCAAAATATCTAAACTAGAACGAAGAAACTCTATCATAGGATGGTTAGCCATTGTTCGTTTCTTATCGATAAAGTAGGGAATATCATTCGCACCCAGAGAAGCCTTCAAAATCGTTTCATAGCTCTCGGCATTCCGAAGTAGAATAGCCATATCACGATAACGATATCCTTTTGACGCTAATTCCCTAACACGCCTCGCAACCCCTTCCATTTCGGCACGGCGATTATTCGCCTCATCTATATGAACACCAACTGCTATACCATCAAATTTAGCTACCGATAGCTTCGTCCAATTTTCCTGTAGATAGGCTAAATCATCATTTTGAAAGCGTCTATTGTTATTCATAATAATGTCAGGCATCACATCGCAGCCCCTATTTTGCGCTATTTCTTTCAACTTAGCATATGTCGTTCCAGTCAATTGAAATAAGTCATACGCTTCCAGACTATTAACACCATAATCTTCATCCAAAGTCAGAGCAATCGTCACATTTTTACATGACGACAATAACTCCCCTAAAACCAGATATTCTTGTGGCGAAAACTCATAAAATCCATCAATAAAAAATTTCATTTTTTGTTAAAAATGAATTCTCTGAAATAGCCTCTGCAAGTAACTTTAAATAGTCCTCGTTTTCCGAATATTTTCCAGATAGTACTTGTTCATACGCGTCATAAAGCACAGCTATATCCGCCATTTTACTATTCAAATCAGCTTTAACCTGACCATCAAAGCGCTGTAATTGCTCTTGCTCAACGCAGTATTGTTTCATTTCTTTAAAAATCTGCTCCAACTCTTTAATAAATCCTTTTTTAGAAGCGCTACGTCCGAATAACTGTAACTCATCTTGTTTCTCAAGCATAATTTTCCGAATCACCATTTCCAACCCAGAATCTGTCAAAAAAGTTCTTGCCAATCCACCACTTTCCTGTAAAACACGCCAAGCTAAACGACTGAAGCTAAAAATCTGCGTATCTAATAAACCAGGAACTCCTTCACGCTCCAAAAATACTGTTTCCGTTTGTAATGTCATTTGGTCTGGAACTAAAAAAAATACAGGATTGCTTCTCCGTGGTACTATTCATCCGTTCCTCTAATTTATCCATTATTAGCGTCGTTTTCCCAGTACCTGCGCGCCCTATAATAAATTGTAAACTCATTTCAACACCACCGAACATATGTTTGTTTTTATTATAACATATTTTATATAACTAAACCAGCCTTATTTTGAATCATACTGCCAGTCTATCATTTTAATCCATTTTCAACAATAATGACCACGAAAAAACTAGAGCCGAATTGACTCTAGTCCCTGCTTTATTTAGAAAGTCAGCACTTCCTGTTGCATGTTATTCAACCTCTCTGTCAAAAGATAGAAATTCTCTTTATCGTTATTATCTAAGGCAATATCAATCTCATCTTTCAATTGTTGCAATCGGTGTTCGTCAAGGAGCATTGTCATGTAGCACTCAATAAATGTATTCAATAACTCTTTTTCTCCTTTTAGAGCTCCAACTTGATTAACTAATGAACTTGAAAAATCTCGCATTTCCATGACTGATCACTCCTTCTTAATTTTTTATTATCTGGCAAAAAGTAAAAATAAGGGGTCGAAAAGTCATATTCTTTATAAAAATAGAATTTTTAGAAAAAATAGTGACTTCGAGAATTAGCTGTGCTATACTCAAGCTAGCAATTTAGGTGAACTATAGACAGATAGTTTCAAAGTAGGTGTACCAAAATTTTTTCAAAAACAAACCGGACATTTCATAAACTTGGTGCATTTACACTACTTAAATACATCAAAAGGAGTGACATTATGTCGAAGAAAATGAAAAAACCAGTGTATGAGGTCAATCCTCATACCATGATTATCCTGCCTTTAAAAACAAAATCAGGAGTCCAATCAGAAGTCTTTGAATTAAACGATCATCGTATATCTAGTTTTACCCCATTATTTCTAATTAAAACAAGCTGTCAATATTTTGGCTCTAGTTACGAAGGTCGTAGAGAAGGAACACGTTTCTTAACAGGCGTCACACACAAGCCGCCTATTATGATTGATCCCGTCAGCTTCACCTACGCATTCCCAACAACTTCAGCTGGTAGAGATGATTGCATTTGGATTTTTCCACAGCATATCTCAGAGTACTATGATTCTAATTATAATTGCACCACTATTAGATTTAATAATAAACAAAAAATAAAAATATCTGTTTCTTTTGCTACATTCAACAATCAAATGGCTAGAGTATCCATGCTACACATGAAATTTTCCCAAAAAATGCGAGCAGTAGAAACAGAATATCCTTATTCCAATCTCTTATTCCCACCCGTATCTTTAGCGGCAGAGAGTAGAGAGCCTTATAATACCAAAGAAGTAAGCGATACCAATGACAATTTTGTTGACTTTAGCTATCCAGAGATGTCAAAACAAAAAAAGAATAAGGAAAACAAAGAAGAATAACAACAATAAGGCAGTCACTTTTTCCGGTTTGTGACTGCCTAAAATTAAATATTTCGATTTCCCAAAGCCTCAGAAATTCGTTTTAAAAGCACTAACTCTTCTTCTGAGTAGGAGTACGGTAACTCTAGATACCACTTCTCCAGTTCAGGATTTCCAATCAATGGAAACGCATTTACTGAATTTTTTTCCCTAAGCCCAGCAACATCATCCAATAAGAAGTCTGTCGTTGTTCCTAACTCATCTGCCAATTTAGCAAGAATAAATATAGGTGGTCGATGATTATCATTCTCGTACTTGCTAATGGTAGACGATGTTACACCAATTCTCTCCGCCAACTGCTTTTGCGTCAAGCGATGTTTCTTTCGAAGTGATATTATTTTTTCTCCAAAATCCATATCCCCACCCCTTCCTATATTCTTATTATAGCAATGAATGGGCGTTATTTCGACAATTTGCACGCACAAAGAAAAAAACTGCCCTATCACTAGAGCAGCCTCTCTATTATTTCGCTCTCTTCCAAAAACCGTATATCAAGCCTGAAATTACAGTACCAATAAGAATTGAAAGTAGGAACAGCATCGGATGATTCGCTAATCCAGCAACAAATATCCCTCCATGTGGCGCCGGAACATTAATTTGCCAAAACTGTGTTAACCCTCCTGCAATTGCAGAACCTAGAACACAGGATGTAATAACACGTAGTGGATCTGCTGCTGCAAAAGGAATAGCACCTTCCGTGATGAATGACAATCCCAACACATAATTTGTTAATCCAGCCTGACGCTCATCGGATGTGAACTTATTTTTGAATAGCGTTGTAGCCATCGCAATTGCAAGTGGTGGGACCATACCCCCAGCCATTACAGCCGCCATAAACGCACCATCAGTGTTCCCCGTAGTTGTAAATACACCAATTGCAAATGTGTAGGCCGCCTTATTAAATGGTCCTCCCATATCAATTGCCATCATACCACCTAATACAGTTCCTAAAATAACAGCATTTGCTGTTCCTAAAGACTGCAGTTGCTCCACTAAAAATTCATTAATGGTAGCAAAAATCGGATCGAAAATAAAGTACATTAATCCACCAGTAATAAGTAATCCAAGCACTGGATAAATTAAAATAGGTTTTAAACCTTCCAGAGTCTTAGGCATCTTAGAAAAGAGTATTTTTAGTCCTAGAACAATATAACCCGCTAGAAAACCAGCAAGTAGCCCACCTAAAAATCCTGCATTTGAAGTCGCTGCCAATAAACCACCTACCATACCTGGCATTAAACCAGGACGATCAGCAATGCTCATCGCGATGAAGCCTGAAAGAATCGGAATAAGGAACATAAACGCACCTGTTTCTCCACCACTAATCGCGCCTAGCATATCAGTAAAGCCTTTCGCACTAGGGAAATACTGCTCTAACAAGAACGAAAAGGCTAGCAGAATACCACCACCTACAACAAACGGTAGCATGTGGGAAATGCCGTTCATCAAGTCTTTATAAATACGGCTACCAACAGATACACGTTGCCCCTCCTTAGTAGCACTATCCCGATCCCCACTATGATGATATATTGGTGCTTCGTTGGACATAGCTCTATTAATAAGTTCTTCTGGTTTTCTTATTCCGTCACTAACAGGGGTTTCTAGAACATGTTTTCCATCAAATCTAGCCATTTCAACGTTCTTATCTGCAGCAATAATGACACCCGCAGCACGCTTTATTTCATCTGTTGTTAACCTATTCTTAGCCCCATCAGAACCATTTGTTTCCACTCGAATCTCAACATCCATCTCTTTCGCCTTATTCTTCAAAGCATCCTCAGCCATATAGGTATGAGCAATACCCGTTGGACAAGCCGTAACCGCAACAACAAAAGGTTTCTCATAATAATCGGTACTATGATTCGACTCAGCTGTTGACTCATTTTCTTCCTGCGCCTCATCAAATAGATCTATCACTTCTTTAGCAGATTTAGCATCACGTAACTTAGCAACAAAATCAGGATGAATAAGTAAACGAGATAATGCAGCTAATGTTTCTAAATGTGTTTGATTAGCGCCATCTGTTGCAGCAATCATAAAAAACAAAGACGCTGGCTGTCCATCCAGCGAATCATAATCAACCCCTGTCTCACTCTTAGCAAATAAAACTGTTGGTGTATTTACAGCGGCTGTTTTGGCGTGTGGCATTGCAATCCCATCACCTATTCCAGTCGAACTTTCTTTTTCACGCTTCATAATTTCTTGTTTAAACAGCGATATATCATTAATTTTTCCAACTTCATCAAGCTTAGCAATCATTTCATCGATTACCGCCTCTTTGGTCTTAGCTTTTAAGGAAAGAATCATCGTATCTTGATTCAAAATATCTGTTATTTTCATAATGTTAACCCCCATTTTATTATAGCTCTGAAATTTCTACTTCCGAAATTAATTTTTGAATCTCGTCATACGTCGCCAAATCAGTAGAAAATGCCGTTGCACTCCCAGTAGCCACAGCAACTCGAAACGCATCTAATACATTCTTATTCATCATATACGTACCAATAAATCCACCAATCATCGAATCACCAGCACCAACTGAATTCTTAACATCACCCATCGGCGTGTTAGACTTATATATCCTATCATTAGCAAATAACAGCGCACCATCACCTGCAAGAGACACAATTACATGCTTAGCCCCTAAAGCCAAACACTTTTTGCCGTACGGAATAATATCTTCTATACACTCAAAAGTAACTCCAAATAGTTCTGCCAACTCATGGTGATTTGGTTTAATAAGAAAAGGCCTCCTCACCAAAGTATCTAATAGGCTTTGACCAGTCGTATCAATCATAAATTCCACTTCTTGAGCTTCACATTTAGCAATAATCCTATTATAAAAATCAGTGCCTAGAGAAGGCGGAATACTACCAGATAAAATGACGATATCCCCTTTTGTCATCCCATCAAATTCCTTAAAAAAGGTCGCTACTTCAGTAAAATCAATAGTTGGACCTGCTCCATTTATTTCAGTTTCCTCGGCACCCTTCAACTTAATATTAATCCGTGTATCATCCGCAATATGCGTAAAGCGTGTTGTACTCCCTTCACTATCCAACCATTTTTGAATGAAATTACCGGTAAATCCGCCTAAAAATCCTAGCGCACAGTTCTCAACTTTTAACTGATTAAGTATCCTAGAAACATTAACACCCTTTCCACCAGGCAACTTCACACTCGTTTGCATTCGATTTACTTGACCTAATTTAAATTCCTCTACTTCTACAATATAATCAATTGATGGATTTAATGTCACAGTATAAATCAAACCGACACCTCCATAATACTAGTCTTTTTCATAATACTCCGTTTTTCTTCCTCATCAACAGCGTCTGTAATCCACACCGCAGCTTCTAAATTAAACATTTTGGCAAAGTGACTCTGATGTAACTTAGAACTATCGGCAACGATAAAACATTCATCAGAAAGTTCCATTGCCTTCCTTTTTAGCAATGCCTCTTCCATGTCTGGCGTTGTGTATCCATCAACTATATGAACACCATTAGCACCAATAAAAGCTTTGTCAAAGCGATAATTCATGATATTATCTAAGGCAATCCCACCTATAACAGCCTTTGTTTTCGCTTTCATTTTACCGCCCAAAATATACGCATTTAAGTCCATACTAACTAGTTCTTCCACATGCATCAACCCATTAGTAACAACCGTTATATCACGCCCAACGAGACATTCAATGACCTCAAATGTAGTTGAACCCGCATCTAAAAAAACACAATCGCCGTCCATAATCAAGGATGCTGCTAGTCTAGCAATCCGCTTCTTCTCTTGAACGTTTCTGACTGATTTTTCTACCATACTCATTTCAATGGTTCTTGCTTGACTCAGTATCGCTCCCCCATGTACCCTTTTCAACGCTCCTAAATCTTCTAACTCAGCCAAATCACGCCTTATTGTGGATTCAGAAGAACTAGATACTTCCATTAATTCTTTTAATTTAACAGTCCCTTTCCTCTTTAGAAGACCCATTATGATTTTGTGCCTCTCCATATTTAACATAAGAACCCTCCATTCGTAAAAATAATACCACCAAAAACATTCAAAGTCAATCAAATTCAGTCAAATGTGAATATATATTTTATAGCGCTTACCTTTAGCCCTATATTATTTCACAACAGAGTTTTTTTAAGGTATTTATACTTATAACTTTATTCGTATTTTTTCTTAATACACCAATTGGCAAGTTGAATAATTAACTTTCAAGCGAAAAAAGAGTAATATATCATATGATTATTTAAGTGCGAATAAATTTGATAGATAACTTTTTAACTATATTTTCAACTCCATAAAACACGTTAAAATAAAAGGAACTCATACCGTATTTTTTCTCTTTTTAAAAATGGATATATATGTACTTAATAGTATTTTTTTGAAAAATTAATTATATCAGTATGAGGAATGTCAATTACTAAACAATTA
>NZ_AODK01000014.1 GCF_000525975.1 Listeria rocourtiae FSL F6-920 | reverse complement strand
CCCAGTCATGAATATAGACCCAGATGGACGCGCTGTGCCATGGTATATAACCGCGGCAGCAATCGGTTCTGGAATTGGGTTAGGGAAATATCTTTGGAAATATCGTAAAGGTGGAGGTACTTGGAAAGGAGCACTTAAAGCGACCGGTCATGGTGCTTTGAAGGGTGTAATGACTGCTACACCGCTTAGAATACTAGGGATAGGAGGAAAACTAAGGGTTGGTAAGAAAATATTAAAAGGAAAAAGTGCGCTTGGCTATGCCCGAACTGTGGGAACTTTTTCGAAAGCCCTGTTTAGGAATCCAATCAAACATGCTAGAAGAACCCTTGTAGGGTTACCAAAGGCGAAAATAAAGAAAATGGTGAAATTTAGTTATAAGAAAAAAAACTGTTTATAAAGGAAAAATCGTAAAGAAAAGGTATAAAAAATAGGAGGGTGTATCAAAATTATTGATTTTATATTAAAAACCAGTTTAGTTTTAGTTGTGATGATTAGCTTTTTTGGAGTGGCTAAGAAATTGGAGGATATGGTGAGTAGCGCTAGGAAAAAGAAAGTTATTTCTTTTGTAATATGGATTTTTGTATTTTTCTTGCTTACCTTTGGAACTTACCTTTATGCGTGGGGAGATGAAATTAAAGCTAGTCTTTTAGTACTTTTTTTGGTCAACCTAATGGCAGTTCTATCACTTGTTATTTTTTGGAGCAAAGGAGAAAACTTGCTATTAATTATAATAGGAGGAATTATTTTAGTAGCATGCACAGTTTATATTATTAATGGTACGGTGATGGAAACAATGAAGTTACTTGGCTAAATATAAATAAGAGGGTGCATTAAAAATAATATGTATGATGTGATGTAAATATCTTGAACAAAAATAAATAGAATTTAATTCGCTTTTCTTTCAAAAGCGTTTGGTGTTAAGTATCTTAAAGATTGATGGATACATCTCGTATTATAAAAGGGGTTTGTCGAGAAAAGTGTGTAATTAAGAATATAGAGATATAATGCGACACAGTATTCTCAAGGGAAGCCAAAAGAAGGAGCTGGTTCATGACAAGTGACCAGTTTTGAATGTAGTTCCTTCACGCGTAAATAAAGGACTTTGAGTAAGGCGTTTTCCTGTGGGAAGGCGCCTTTCTTCGTGACTTTTCGAAAACTGGCATGGACACTTTCCGCAGTAGGTTATGGTCTATTAGAATTTTTAGTAGTTGATGGGAAGCCATACTTATTGTACAGTGAGGAAGGTATTTTTAATGAAAATGTAGCCAATCATTTAAATGCCTATTTGAAGAAAGCTACAAGTAAGATGTAGCAAGTAACCGAACCACGATGGATAATAAGAAAGCAGGTAAAACGAGTTACGAGTACGATGCCATCAATCAGCTCACGAAAGAGACACTGCCAGATGGCACGGTGAAAGCCTACACGTACGATGGATTCGGTAATCGTACCAAAGTGACGGATTCCAGCAAGACAAAAGCCATCGAAGCGAGTTATAATGATGGTAACCAGCTCACGGCTTGGAATGGCGACAAATTAACGTTTGACACGAATGGTAATCGTCTCAGCGATGGGACATACACGTACACCTGGGATACGGCAGACCAACTCACAGCCATCATGAAAAAAGGGGAAACAACCCCATTCGCTACGTATCAATACGATGATGATAATCGTCGTATTGAAAAAACAGTGAATGGCCAAACAACCAAGTATTATTATGATGGTGATAGTATCGATGTCTTGTATGAGACAGATGGTGCAGGCACGGTGCAACGCCAATATGTCTATTCCGATAGCAACGTGCGTATGGCGATGAAAGTGGGTGCAAAAACCATTTTCTATCACTACAATGCGCATGGCGATGTGGTTGCCCTAACCAATGAAGCTGGGGACTTAGTGGCAGAGTATAGTTATGACGCGTGGGGGAACGTCCTACAAGCTATTGAGACAACCAATGAAGCCAAACAAAACCCATTCGGCTATGCCGGCTACACGTACGACAAAGAAATTAGCATGTATTACTTGATGGCGCGTTACTATGAACCAGAACAAGGTATCTTTATCAGTGTGGATCCAGATCCAGGGGATGAAGATGACCCATTAACCATGAATAGCTACAATTATGCCAACAATAATCCCGTGATGCATATTGATCCAGATGGGCATTGGGTGTGGCTCGCGATTAATGCAGGGTTTGCAGCTTATGATGGTTATAAATCTTATAAGAAGACGAAAAGTTTGAGAAAGGCTGGTATTGCAGCTGCTAAAGGAGCTCTGGGTGGTGGGAAGTTCAAACTAGCTAGAAAAGCAGCTAAGGGTGTCAGGTACATTGGAAAAATAAATAAACCATTAAAAGTTAAACCAAAAGGATATAGCTGGCATGGCATTAATAGAGCTATATCAAGAGATGGTAGAGGCACAAGCACATCAGCAATATTATCGACTATCAAAAGACCAAAAAGAACAATAGTTAACAGGGATAAATATGGTAGGGGCATTAAGATGATAGGAAAAAGAAGTACGGTAGTAGTGAACATGAAACGTAAAATAATTACAGTGTATCCGAGAGGTAAAGGAAACTCTAGGGTTAAAAAAAATAAAAAAAATAAAGGACATGATTACTGTGAAGAGTGAGCAAAAAAATTTATTATATTACGTCCTAAGCAGCCGGGGACGCGCGCACTATATAGAAATAATAGAAAATGGAGGGGCGAGTGCTTTGGATGCAGAAGCGGTCGAAGATATATTAGATGTTATATCCTCATTTTTTATGGAAAGTGGTCTTAAAGCAAATAGTGAGCCCAATAAATTAGGATTAGATTTAGAAGATTTAATAGATATTATTAATGATGCAGATTAGACAATAGAAACTCTTTTTTGCGTCTGTAGAATGTGTTCGACGCCGATTAGACCCCATCACTATTTTTCTGGTCGTGATGATTCATGTGGATTGCGTGGGAGAGTTAGTGTTAGCGGCTAGTCTGACAATAAAAAAAATTTTTTAGTATTTTAGTATTAAAACAGGTTCTCGAAGATTTGAGTTGCCAGACGATCCAGGTATTATTGCTCCACTACAAATGAAATTATATCTGAAGGTGAATGAAAAGAAGACATTACAGCCCTACGCTGGGATGGGACAAGGGAAAACGAGATAGAGGAAAAATTGAAATAGGTGGTCGGAAAGAAATCAGATTTAAATAGCGGTCAAGCAGTCAGCTAAATAACAAAGAAAAGGTGTGTTAAGTGATAGTGTAGCCAGAACAGAAATTGAATTCATGACAAAAGCATGATGGAACTAGTTGGAAACAGAAATGTCATGTGTGCACCCAAATACCCAGCTGTTGGAGCAGCTGGGGTATTTTTATGGGGTTAGAAGTGTTGTCTAATTTTTTTACTACTGCGATTCTCTAACATGTATTTGTAATACGCAAGAGCAGCTAACCACAACCGGCGAAATAGTACTGGAAATAAAAAAAATCCTAGTTGGGGTGGCGGCTGTAATGCAGGACATTCAATTGCTGTCATCATATCTGTGTAATGGTAAATCTCTTTCCATAAGTTCACAGAGAGTACCATAAAGATATCCATAATATGCTATTAGAGCATATTATAACCCCTATTTGACTCAATAAAAACAAGGACACCAACATTCTTTCTGAGTCAATTTGCCATATCAATATTAAACTTTTTCAAAAAAACTTGAAAAATGTGGGTGCAAGTTATCAAACTCTAAATACTCAAGGATTAGCATGTTTTTCTTGATAACTTCATATGCATTACCTGTTTCCCCAAGTTTGATACAGGCAATAGCATGATTCAATATCGGAATGCATTTTTACTGGGCTTGTCAAAAAAAGTGTGTAATTAGGTTAAAAAAGATAATGAATTTAAATTTCTACTTCAATTTGAAACTTTGCCAGTAACTTTGAAAAATGTGCATGCAAACTATCAAAATCTAAATAGTTGATGACAAGCATATTTTTTCGTATAGTCTCATATGATTGTAAATCGAGCCCGAGTTTAATACAGGCAATAGCATGATTCAATTCTGAACAAACTTTCTCATAGACGAGAGTATATTTCTTTGCTTTTTCAATTGCTGTTTCTGCAAAATTTTTAGCAGCTTCGAAATCTTCATACTCCATGCAAAGGGTGGATAGGTTCAAGTAAATATGTTGTTCTGTATGCTGGAATTCCATGAAGTATTGAAAGTTATCTAAACGTTTCAAGGAAGTTCGAGAAAATAGTAAGGCCTCTTCTACTGTTAGGGAGTAGATAATATTATTAAACAACTTTAGCTCATATAGATACCAGTTATCCATTTTGAATAAATATTCCTTAATAGGATTTACCAATTGAATCATTTCCTCGGTGACCGTATGTGTTATATTGTATGAAATTAATGCCTTGCAGATTAACATATAATGATAATAAGTAATATCTTCGGTTTTTGTGTGTAAATCTTGAGCTGTGATGGCCAAATTTTTAAGCTTTTCTATATCATTCAAGTTTGCAGCTTCACTGATCTTTGAGCGTATTTGCTGTTTGAATTGTATCTTTTGATCGTTTTGAATAAAAAGGAACTCCTCAAAAACAACGTTTAATCTATCAAGAAGTAAGAAGAATTTATCATAGGAAGGGAAGTAATTGTTAGTCTCAATCTGTGAAAGATGTGAGCGTGTAAGTATGCCATCTGATAGCTCTTTCTGTGTGAGGTTTTTATCTGTTCTAATTTTCTTAATGGTCGCTCCAAAATTCATGAAAACATCTCCCATTTTTTTTTTATTGATGGAAATAAGGAACATAAATAACAATGTTATATAGAATAGCTATATCATAAACGTGTAATAGTTAGCAGCAGAGGGGTGAGTAGACGTGTTAGAACCACTAATTTGGGTGATAGATGCTTAACTAATAAACCAACTTGATTTCTATGGATTAGGGTTCTTAATTTTCTGAAATCATTTTCTGGTGTATCAAGCTTCTTAAACGTAATTATTGAGTGAGGATAAGATTTAAATCTATTATATAACATATCAATTACTTCGGCTAGCACTTAAGTAAATAAAAATGATATATTTGGGTCTTATTATAAAAAGAAATTCACTAATTTATTGAGATGAATATGATAGGGTTTCGCGAAAAGGGTTCAGGTAAGTTTCTATGTTACATAGTGAACTTATCTTGGATTCTTTTTGATACATACAACACTAAAAGGGGAAAGATGCGTATGTGGGGGAGTTTGCTTGGAGCGCTATTTGATTTAGCAGTTACAGCTATTATTTTAGCTGGACAATTTGTTTATTGGTTGATATTATTTATTAAATATCAGATTTGGAGACCGTACCGTGATGAGAGATAAAGGGCTAAAATATTGAAAGGGTGGAGCGCATGTCTAATTTGATGAATTTGTTCATGGGGCCTGGGGTTGTCCACGAAATAAAGATAGAAAATAAGACGCGGCATACGATTTTGGATACCTATTTAGTGAGCGGGAACCAAAGTGAAAAGGGGAATGATTTTCGAATTGGCGAGAAGCGCAGTTTATATCTTCCTGCCTCGAACTCGAATGTATGTGAACTGAACTTTAGGATTAGTGGGCAGGAGTATTGTTTCCCGATACGTGAGAAAATAAATTCACGTAATCAGGCACCGATTGTTGTGAATATTGTGACGGATGGGACGGCAAGTCTGGATGTTGAAACGTATCGTGAACAGCAGCAAGGTCCAAACGGTAAACTAACTTGGCAGGATTCGAAAATTATTTTGGGAGCTTCAACGTTTGTCCTTATCTTCTTTATTATTTGGCTGATGAATGTACTTTAGAAAGCTGAAACAGGATATCGATTTAAAATCGATAGCTGTTTCAGTTTTTTAATTTTTTTAAATACCAACTAATCAACAACAAACGAAAGAAAACGAAAATAAATGATTGACAAAGTTAGTAAATAAAAATATAATGGGGAGGTAATCAAGAAAGCGCTTTATAAAATGAGAAGGAGATGTTCTTATGTGTCAAGAGAGTACAGGTAGTGTTGTGGTAGGCAAAGATATCCCTCAGAAAATGAAAGCTATTGTTGCGTATGCGCCGGGGGATTATCGCTTGGAAGAGGTTGCTGTTCCTGAGATTGGTCCGCATGAGATTTTGGTGAAGGTGGAATCGTGCGGGATTTGTGCGGGGGATTTGAAAGCTTTTGATGGGGCTCCTAGCTTTTGGGGAGATGAGAAGCAACCTGCATACATAAAAGCACCGATGATTCCAGGTCATGAATTTATTGGGCACGTCGTTGGTTATGGGGACCAAGTGACGGAGTTTGAGCTTGGAAACCGCGTTATTTCAGAGCAAATTGTACCGTGTTGGGATTGTCGTTTTTGTAAGCGTGGTCAATATTGGATGTGTGAAAAACACGATTTATATGGTTTTCAGAAAAATGTAAACGGTGGCATGGCAGAATATATGAAATTTACGAAAGAAGCCATTAACTATTTGGTTCCGGAGGAGTTGCCGATTGAAAAAGCGATTTTGATTGAGCCTTATGCATGTTCGTTCCATGCGGTGCAGCGCGCCAATATCAAGTTGGGTGATGTGGTTGTACTTGCTGGAGCGGGGACACTTGGACTGGGCATGATTGGCGCTATTAAGAAATCTGGTCCGCAGAAATTGATTGTGCTTGATTTATTTGAGGATCGTTTGGAGCTAGCGAAGAAATTTGGTGCCGATATGGTGTTAAACCCAGCAAAGGATGACGTTGTGACGATTATTAAAGATTTGACGGATGGTTATGGTTGCGATATTTATATTGAAGCAACTGGGGCGCAGAAATCTGTGGAGCAAGGCTTAACGCTGATTCGTAAACTGGGAACTTTTGTTGAATTTTCAGTGTTTAAGGAGCCAGTAACGGTAGATTGGAGTATTATTAGTGATCGAAAAGAATTAGATGTGTTGGGCTCGCATTTGGGACCGTATTGTTATCCGCTTGTGATTGAAGGCATTCAAAATGGCGATTTACCAACAGAAGGCGTCGTAACGCATACATTGCCGCTGGAAGATTTTAAGGCTGGTTTTGATTTGGTGAGAAGTGGGGCGGAATCGCTAAAAGTTGTATTGAATCCAAACCTATAATCGAAAGGGGAGTATGACATGAAAAGTTTAACAAATAGAATCGGTTTGCCGCCAAAATTGATGATGGGTTACGCTGGGCTAGTCGTCTTTATGATGGGAGAAGGTCTTGAGCAAGGCTGGCTATCCCCTTTTTTAATTAGTGGAGGGCTCTCTATCCAACAGTCGGCACTATTGTTTAGTATTTATGGCATTGCAGCGGCGCTTGCGGCTTGGTTATCGGGTGTGTTATCGGAAATATTTGGAGCGCAACGTGTGATGACAGTTGGTGTCATTCTCTTTATAATCGGTTCCATTTTCTTTATTTCAGTCGGTTTGCCAAGTCATAATTTATACGTGATGTTACCGACATATGCGCTTCGTGGATTTGGTTATCCGTTGTTCGCTTATTCGTTCCTTGTTTGGGTGGCGTATGAAGCGCCAACAGAAAAACTTGGTTCGGCAGTCGGAATTTTCTGGTTTTGCTACAGTGGGGGGCTGAATGTTTTGGGTGCGTTGTATTCAAGCATTGCACTGCCTTACTTAGGTGAGATAACAACTTTGTGGAGTGCACTCGTTTTCGTTGTCATTGGTGCGATGATTGCTATTTTCTTGAATCGTGAAAAAGTAGCGAAAAAAAGTGTGGGAGAAAGGCCATCACTCGGTTATTTATTGAAAGGAATTACGATTGCTTTTGAAAAACCAAAAATCGGTATGGGTGGTATTGTTCGGACGATAAATACGTCTGCAGCATACGGTTTCACAGTTTTCATGCCGTTGTTCTTTATGGAAATTGGCTTTACACGTGGGGAATGGTTACAAATCTATGCGTGCCTTTGGTCGGTGAATATTATTTTCAACTTGCTGTTTGGGGTTATTAGTGATCGGCTCGGTTGGCGGAATACCGTGATGTGGTTTGGCGGAATGGGGTGCGCAACCTTTACAGTGCTGTTTTACTATGTGCCACTTTGGTCTGGCGCGAATTTCTTGCTAACGATGTTAATTGCAGGGGGCTTCGGTGCTTGCTTGGCGGCGTATGTGCCACTTTCAGCGATTATGCCGACGCTTGCTCCTGAGAATAAGGGAGCGGCGATGTCGATTTTGAATTTGGGAGCAGGACTAAGCACATTTTTAGGGCCTGCTGTTGTGGGAATTTTTATTGGAAGTCTTGGTACGGTTGGTGTCATTTGGGTGTTCGCGGGACTTTATGTTTTTAGCGCCTTTTTGATGAAATTCGTGACCTTACCGAAAAATCAGAATTTGGTTGTGCCGGCGAGTACGGTGGATTAAATGCATTGGAGTGTTGGAAAATGAGAATTGGAATTGGTGCGGATCATAATGCGTTTGGAATGAAGGAGGCGTTACGGCAGTATATCAAGGATTCTGGGAATGAGGTCGTTGACTTCGGTTGTTTCTCGGAGGATGAGGTGGATTACCCGGATATCGCGTTCCAAGTGGGGACGGCGATTCAGACGGGCGTGGTGGAGCGCGGTATCTTGGTTTGCGGGACTGGCATTGGGATGTCGATTGCGGCGAACAAGGTGCCGGGGATTCGTTCGGCGCAGTGCCACGATGTGTATTCAGCCGAGCGTGCCCAACTGAGCAATGATGCGCAAATTATAACGCTCGGTGCAAAAGTGATTGGCTTAGAATTGGCGAAGAAAATTGTGGATGCCTATCTGGATGTGACGTTTGCAGGTGGCCAATCGAAGCGAAAAATTGATCAAATTTCGAATCAGGAGAAAGCATATTTAGGGAGTGTGAAAGGATGAAGAAGTTAATCAATGATGCGGATTATGTCGTAGAGGAAATGATTGATGGCTATGTGAAGGCGTTTCCACAATATGTGAGGCAATTGGAAAATCCGCGCGCGCTAGTTCGTCAGACGCTTGATGCGGATAAGGTTGGTGTTTTGATTGGTGGTGGTTCAGGACACGAGCCGGCTTTCATGGGTTATGTTGGCGCGGGGATGGCGGATGGTGTGGCAGTCGGGAATATTTTTGCTTCACCACCACCGGGCCCGATTGTAGTGGTGACGGAGGCGATTGATCAGGGCAAGGGCGTGGTTTACGTGTATGGAAACTATGCTGGCGACATTATGAATTTTGGGATGGCTGCAGAAATGGCTGATTTGGAGCATGATATTGAGGTAGCATCGGTGGTCGTGACGGATGATGTTGCTTCCGCGCCTAAAAATGAAATAGGAAAACGGCGCGGTATTGCCGGGGAATTTTTCGTGACAAAAGTGGCAAGTGTAGCGGCGGCGCTAGGTCATGATTTGGCGGGTGTGACGCGGCTGGCGAATCATGCGAATGATGTGACGCGGACGATGGGTGTAGGTTTGTCACCGTGTTCGTTACCGCAAACAGGGAAGCCGAGTTTTACGCTTGCTGAGGATGAGATGGAAATCGGATTAGGACATCACGGTGAACCTGGTATCGAAAAAGGCAAGCTTGAGACGGCAGATAAAGTAGTAGACCGTCTCGTTACAGCGATTTTGGAAGATATGCCAATCGAGGCGGATGAAGAGGTTGCGGTATTAATCAATGGCTTGGGTTCAACGACGCGGATGGAGTTGCTGATTATGTTCCGTCGTGTGGAACAACTTTTAAGCGAGCGTGGCATTTGCATTTACCGGTCATTCATTGGGGATTATAGTACATCGCTTGAAATGGGTGGCAGCTCAGTGACGTTGATAAAACTAGATGCAGAGTTAAAGAAATGCATTGACTACCCAGCAGATTGCCCGATGTATGTTCAGAAATAAGGAGGTGTGACGAGTATGTATTATGCGGCTGATTTTCGCAATTTTTTAAATATCGTAACGGAGACCATGGAGCAGGAAAAAGAATATTTATGCGAACTCGATCGAAAATTAGGTGATGGTGATCACGGCGTGACGATGTCGATTGGTTGGCAGGCCATCAAAAAAGAGTTAGAGCAACAAAATGAATTAGATTGTTCCAAATTGGCGGTTTTAGCTGGGAAGACTTTTCTGGAAGCAGTTGGTTCGTCTGTTGGTCCGCTATATGCAACTGGATTTTTACGTGGTGCCAAGGCAATCAAAGACAAAGAAGTGCTTAGCGATGCAGATTTGACGGCATTTTGGCTTGCCTTTATGAGTGGCGTGAAGGAAAGAGGGCAGGCCGAAGTTGGCGATAAAACGATGATTGACACATTGGAACCAGCGCGAATTGCATTGGAACAAGCATTTGCTATGTCTGGTAATTTTGAAGAAGCGTTTCGTGTAGCGATTGTAGCGGCTGAAGCTGGCATGGTTTCAACGATTGATTTGCTGTCTAAGCGTGGCAGATCTAGCAGACTAGGCGACCGTTCTCTTGGTAATCAAGATCCAGGCGCAACATCGGCTTATCTAATTTTGACGAATTTTCTCGTAAGCTTGCCAGAAAGTGTACTAGAGTAAAAAATCAAAACGAGGAGTGACAAACATGTTCGATAAGAATTTTGCATTAACAGATCAAGTGGCTATCGTAACTGGTGGTGCAAGTGGCATTGGCCGAGCAATCGGGGAGCTGTTTTTCGAAAAAGGTGCGCGCGTTGTACTCGTTGATATTAAGCCAGACGTCGCCGAAATCGCGCAAAACATCGGTGGTGCACGAGCGTTAGGCATCCAAGCTGACATTACAAAAAAAGAAACGGTAGAAGGTGTGATGGCTACTGTTTTAGAGCACTTTGGTAGTGTAGATATCGTGGTGAACTCAGCAGGTGTCGCGCTTCTCGAAAAAGCAACGGACCTTCCTGAATCTTACTGGGATAAAACGATGGAGCTGAACTTGAAAGCATCTTTCCTCATTGCGCAAGCAGCAGGGAATGTGATGATCAAACAAGGTCGTGGCGGAAAAATTGTCAATATGGCCTCTCAAGCCTCCGTCGTAGCGCTAGATAAGCATGTGGCTTACTGCGCGAGTAAAGCAGCGATTGTCTCAATGACACAAGTTTTGGCTATGGAATGGGCGCCATATAAAATCAATGTGAATGCCATTTCACCGACTGTTATTCTTACAGAACTTGGCAAAAAAGCGTGGGCTGGAGAAGTCGGCGAAGCGATGAAAAAACAAATTCCGATTGGTCGTTTTGGCTATCCAGAAGAAGTTGCGGCATCAGCTTTATTTTTAGCAAGTGATGCCGCAAATCTAATAACCGGTGAAAATTTAGTGCTTGATGGCGGTTATACCATTCAATAAAGGAGGACGGATATGTCACTCATGGATCAACAAATGATAAAAACGTTACGCGTACTATCGATGGACATGGTCGAACAGGCAAAATCGGGCCATCCTGGTCTACCGATGGGCGCAGCACCGATGGCTTTTACATTATGGAAAAACCATTTGAAATTTAATCCAGCACATCCAAGCTGGTTCAATCGTGACCGTTTCATCTTATCAGCAGGTCACGGTTCAGCATTGCTTTACAGCCTGCTTCACGTTTTTGGCTACGATGTCAGCAAAGAGGATTTACGCAACTTCCGGCAAAAAGGCAGCGCTACGCCAGGACATCCTGAATTCGGCCATACTCCCGGTGTTGATGCGACAACTGGTCCACTTGGTCAAGGCATCGCAATGGGTGTGGGAATGGCGATGTCAGAGGCGCATCTTGCCGCAATGTTCAACAAAGGTTCCCACGAAGTAATCAATCACTACACATACGTCTTGTGCGGCGATGGTTGTTTGATGGAAGGGATTTCCTACGAAGCAAGTTCACTCGCCGGTCATCTACAACTCGGAAAACTCATCGTACTCTATGACTCCAACGATATCTCCTTAGACGGTGATCTCACGCAAAGTTTTTCCGAAGATATCGATTTGCGTTTCCGTTCAGCAGGCTGGCAAACATTGCGCGTCCCCGATGGAAATGATGTTGAAGCAATCAATAGTGCTATTCTTCTAGCAAAAGCCGAGACGACAAAACCGACGTTAATCGAAATTAAAACCATAATTGGTGACGGGAGCCCAAGCAAAGCCGGCAAAGCCGCAGCACACGGTGCACCGCTTGGTAAAGCCGAAATTGCTCAAATTAAGAAAAACTACGGCTGGGAACTAGAGCCATTTGAACTACCAAAAACTGTCGGATATCAAAAAGACTACTACTTATCGAAAGGAAACCACCACGAATCCAAGTGGCTTCAGGCATTCAATAAATATAGAAATGACTATCCTGAAGAAGCCGAGATGTTGCAATGTCTCATTGACAATCAAGAAACGTCAGAAAAAGCATTCCGTTTACCGATATATACGACTAATGATGCTCCGATAGCAACGAGGGATGTTTCCGGTAAGCTTTTAAATGAGTTATCATCCCAGTTACCAAGTCTATTCGGCGGCTCGGCAGACTTGTCATCTTCCAACAAAACAATGCTCAAAAATAGCGGAGACTTCCTTGCGAACTACTACAACGGCAAAAATATCTGGTTTGGTGTCCGCGAATTTGCGATGGGTGGTATTTTGAATGGGATGGCTTTACACGGTGGAATCAAGCCATATGGTGCGACATTTTTCGTCTTCTCAGACTACTTAAGGAGCGCGATTCGTTCGGCGGCTCTCATGAAACTTCCGGTAACATACGTAATGACGCACGATTCCATTATGGTTGGAGAGGATGGCCCGACACATGAACCAATCGAGCATTTAGCTTCGTTCCGAGCAATGCCCAACCTTGTCGTTTTGCGGCCGGCAGATGCGAATGAAACAGTGGCCAGCTATAAATATGCGCTAACACAACAAGAAAATCCAGTCATGCTCGTTCTCAGTCGTCAAGCGTTACCGATTCTACCGACTACAGATATAAAAGCAGCAACAGACGTCGAAAAAGGTGCGTATATCCTTGCCGACTCACTGACAGATACGACAGATATGCTCCTCATCGCAACAGGTTCCGAAGTGTCCCTTGCAATGGAAGTTCGCGAACGTCTAGCAACAGAGCAAATCGGTGCTCGCCTCATCAGCATGCCGAGTTGGGAACTATTTGAACGCCAATCCGCAAACTATCAAGAGACGATACTCCCAAGTGAAATCACACACCGAGTAGCAATAGAAATGGCTTCATCCCAAGGTTGGCACAAATATGTTGGCAATAATGGCAAAATCATCGCCATCGATACATTCGGAAAATCAGGTCCAGGTACAGAACTAGCCGAGGACTTTGGTTTCTCCGCTGAAAAAATAGCAAATCAAATTTTAGCAACACTACAAAAAGTTTGAGAAAAGAGAGTCTAAGCTTGGCGGATGCTTACTTAGGCTCTCTTTCGTTTGTTAGATACTACAATTATTGGCAGGCATGTGGTAAAATGAAAATGTGATTTATTGAAAGCAAAAAGAAGCAAACGATGAATTACACTATTATATGAAAAAGTAGGTGAAAATCCATGTTTGCAAATCAACGTCGAAGTGAGATTTTACATAGGGTTCAAGAGCAGAAAACCGTTTCCGTCAACGAACTGAGCGAGAAGTTAAATGTCTCAGCTGCAACCGTTCGGGCCGATTTGAATGCGATGGAGAAGCAAGGATTACTCACGCGGACACACGGTGGAGCTATGATGAAAGAAAAAGACGACATCGACAAAAAATATGCCGTTCGCGAAAAGAAACATCGATCTGAGAAACAGCGCATTGCAGCTATGGCTTTTGAATATATTGAAGACGACCAGTGCATTATACTTGATGCCAGCACGACTTGTTTTGAACTAGCGAAATTCATTAAAGAATCCTCCAAACGTCTAACGATTGTGACAAGCGGTTTAACGACAGCCACGATGCTAAAAGAGAATCCGAACTTGACGGTTATCATCATTGGAGGCATCGTTCGTAGCGGTTCCAATTCCATTGAAGGCCTGATTGGACATGAACTATTGAAAAAAGTAAATGTTGATATCTTATTTACGTCTGCCTATGCGTTAAATGCTATGGACGGCTTGACTGATTTTAGTCTGTATGAAGTCGAACTCAAACGAGAAATGGTTGCCGTAGCCCGAAAAACAATTGCTTTAGTCGATAACAGTAAGCTTGGCAAGAGTTCCATCGCGACTTTTGCGAAGATAGAGGATATTGAACGGTTAGTGACAGATCAAGCGCTCTCTTCAGAATTGGCAACGCATTTCCTTGATGTGAAAGTTCCCGTAGATATTGCAAATTGAGAAGAACAGCTCCACGCCTTATTATGTGATACGATTCACTACACTTTTATGAGGTACATTCCAGGGGTACTTTTTCAAAGACCGTTTTGTACGTAGCGTGTGCTATCTGACAAGTGCCTACATTTTGACTAGCCTTTAAAAGTGGCATAACATCGAATATGAATAGTACTGACTTATAACAAAGGTGGTTCTAAAAAAATGAAAACCAATCAAACCGAATTGATGGAAGACCTCTATAATTTGCTGTTAAATCCAGCGACTCGTGATTGGGAGCGTTCTCAAATACGAACGGCAAAAATAGGAATCGACAGTGGTGCGAATTTTGATGATCAGATTGCAAATCTCGAAGCAATATTGCGCCCACTTGCCCTGAGAAATAACTTAACACCTGATGTCACCGACTTCTATCTAAAAATTACAAATAGCGCCCTTGCTGGCAGTTCCTTTGATTTGTCGGTCCACTATCAAAAAGATCCCCCGAATCAAGCTCGTGCTATTTTTGCTGGAGGCTGTTTTTGGTGTATGGTGGAGCCTTTCGAGACCAAGCCAGGTATTATCTCAGTGATATCAGGTTATACTGGTGGACATATGGATAATCCGACATATGAGCAAGTGGTTGGGGGTTACACAGGGCACGTGGAGGCAGTGGAAATCATTTTTGATACGCACGTTTGGAGTTACAAAGAGCTAGTCGAACTATACTGGCAGTTGACTGATCCGACTGATGCATTTGGTCAAATGGCTGATCGCGGTAGTAACTATCGACCAGTTATTTTTGTTGCAAATGAGGAGCAGCGCTTGATTGCAGAACAATCAAAGCTAGATTTAGCGATATCTGGAAAATATAAACATCCAATTATGACAGCCATCGAACCAGCCACAACTTTCTGGCCAGCAGAAAATTTTCATCAGCAATTTTATCAGAAAAATCCGAGAAGGTATAAGAAGCTCAAGCGCTCACGTCAACAGTTTTTAGCATTTCAACGTATGCAAATGAAGCTGCGACATGGATGGAGGAGATAGGAAGAAATAGGAATGGTAATATCCAATAAAACGTAGGGAAACTAGTAAAGAGTATTACTCTCTTGCTAATTTTTTCTGCGTGTATTTATATGCCAAAATAATACTCCGGTAGTCTTCTCAGCGATATATTTTTTAGACTATCTAAATGTAAATTTTTTGTTATACATACGATGACTGCATTCAAATTGATTATATTTCTGTATATAAAGACATATTTTTTTGAGATATCATAAAATAGTACGTTATAAGGCTTGAGCCTCAACTACGACTAGCAGAAGTTATTTCCTTATCTCCAAGAAAGTGCCAAGCAAGTATTTTTTTGCAACCAATGTATCGGAATTTCATCAGCTAGTCATTTTTGTATTTAGACAATTAGAGATTTTTTTCATAAAAATAAATGTTTATTTGTCTCTCATACAAGTGTATGCTGGTGGATTTTTATATAGATATATTTTTTTAATCAAAGGGAGGAAGAAATGAAAAAGATATTTAAAGTTCTATTGATTATCAGTTTACTAGTCAGCAGTTCACCAACTTGGACAATGGGCGCATCTCAAACACACGAAGTTATAGACAGCAAAATTGATGGTAGCCAATCAATCCATACAATCAGTATACCAGTGAAAAAAGCATCTAGAGAAAAGAAACTAGATCTTGTCATTGTGCAAGATTTATCTGGGAGTTTTCGAGATACATATTCCAATGTTGCCGATAAACTCAAAGAAGCGATAGATATGATGAATCCTGTCATTGACCGGTCACAGTTTGTTGGCTACACATCTATCAAAAAAACCGATACAACGCTACCGATATATAGCGACCCTAAAACGATATTGGAACCTATGAATGAAGGCCAATTTAACGAGTTTTTCAATGTGATTTATCAGAATGAAATGACTGATTCTATTGCAGATACTAAGACAACCATTGATAATATTACTAAAAATAAATTGTATGGTAATGGTACTCCGACGGCCTATGGTATCCAAAAAGCATTGGAAAATTATAAAGCCAATAATCCGGTGAAAGTTGCCAATCGTGAAACACTATTCTTGATTGTAACAGACGGATTTCCCAATGGAGATATCGGTGGTAACGCACTGACACCAAGTACATCAATGCTAGCTTTACTAGGTCCTGATACAGGGATTAATGCGGCACTTAGAAACGTAACAAATGAAGGGTATTTAACTTCATTTGGGTTATGGCAAAATAAAACGGCTTTGGAAAATGAATGGGGTACGAGTTTATACAATAACTTCAATAATTACATTAATGCGAACATACCTGGTTTTGTTTCTCGAAATGAATTTTTCTTCAACATGAACAATAATAATAACTCCATTGAAGAATTTGCAACTGCTGTGAAAGATATCATTCAAACGAATCTAAACGAGCAATTAAGCATTTCTGAAAAAATAAGTAAGGGACAAACATATATCCAAGGGAGTGCTAAAGTAAAAAATAGTGCAGGACAGACGATAGACGTTCCTAGACCATACGATGAACCAACATATAAAAATGGAACATTAGCATGGAATTTAGATGCCTTACCTGAGGGTGATTACGTGGTTACTTTCGATGTGATGGGAGAAGTTCCAGTTAGCAGTACACCAAGTATTAACGCAGAAAATAGGACAATCTCTGAAGGGAGTATCTTTGATCCCATTGAGACCGTGAAACCCACTGCAACAGATTCGGTTTCGAATAACCTAACATCAAAAAATAAAAAGTCTTGAAAAATGATGTAGATACAAGTAAGCCAGGAGTATATCATGTGGTATATCAAGTAAATGGTGTTATTCCAGCAGGCGCAGATAATGCTATTCCACTGATTGATGAAGGAATAATCATGTATCGTGATACTTTATTAAAAACATTGGAAAAATTAGAATTCACACCAAGCATAACAGCCAAAACAGCTACAAAAACAATCGAGATTACTGTGACAAGCAAGCCTACTATTACGGCGAGTGATAAAACAATATATGTAGGCGATATTTATAATCCTAAGTTAGATGTTTCTGCAAGCGACCTAAAAGATGGAGATATCACAAGTGATGTCAAAGTAGTAGAAAACAAAGTAGACAACATGAAACCAGGCGTGTACGAAGTGACGTATCAAGTCACAAACAGCGTAGGTGAAAGTACAAGCAAAACAATTCAAGTACAGGTGCTAAG
>NZ_AODK01000013.1 GCF_000525975.1 Listeria rocourtiae FSL F6-920 | reverse complement strand
ACTTATTTTAATAAAAATAACATTTCTATGTCCCTTTATTGGAATTTGAAAAAAAGGATAAAAAAAGAGTAACCCAAAATCAACAGGTTACTCTGAATTTAAAACATTTTTAATCTAAATTAAATCGTTGCCCATATTGGTCTATAAGATTTAACCAATCGAGCCTTCCATTTCAAACTTAATCAAACGGTTCATTTCAACGGCATATTCCATCGGTAGTTCTTTTGTAAATGGTTCAATGAATCCCATGACAATCATCTCTGTTGCTTCTTCTTCTGTTACGCCACGACTCATCAAGTAAAATAGTTGTTCCTCAGATACTTTAGAAACTTTCGCTTCGTGTTCCAAGGAGATATCGCTATTCAAGATTTCATTGTACGGAATTGTATCGGACGTTGATGCATTATCCATAATTAATGTGTCACATTCGATATTGGAGCGCGAACCAGCTGAGTTACGGCCAAAGTGAACAATCCCACGATACGTCACGTTACCGCCTTGTTTAGATATTGATTTAGAAACAATCGTCGATGATGTATTTGGTGCCAAGTGAAGCATTTTGGCTCCAGCATCTTGGCGCTGTCCTTTACCGGCAATGGCAATAGAAAGCGTCATACCGCGTGCACCTTCTCCACGAAGATGAACTGCCGGATATTTCATTGTTAATTTAGAACCAATGTTACCATCAATCCATTCCATCGTCGCATTTTCATCACAGAAAGTACGCTTCGTTACTAGGTTATATACGTTGTTCGCCCAGTTCTGAATTGTAGTATAACGGCAATAGGCATCGCGTTTAACAATGATTTCAACAACCGCGGAGTGAAGCGAATTCGTTGTGTAAACTGGTGCAGTACATCCCTCTACATAGTTTACGCTTGCGCCTTCATCCACGATAATCAATGTACGTTCAAATTGCCCCATATTCTCCGAGTTGATGCGGAAATAAGCTTGTAGCGGTGTATCCACTTTAACGCCTTTTGGAACATAGATGAACGAACCACCGGACCAAACAGCAGAGTTAAGTGCAGCGAATTTATTATCGGTTGGCGGGATTACTTTTGAAAAGTACTCACGGAAAATGTCTTCGTTTTCTTTAAGCGCCGAATCAGTATCTTTAAAGACTATTCCCAGCTCTTCTAAGTCTTGTTTCAGGTTGTGATAAACAACCTCAGACTCATACTGCGCAGAAGCTCCGGCAAGATATTTCTGCTCTGCTTCTGGAATACCAAGTTTGTCGAAAGTGCGTTTAATTTCGTCAGGAACCTCATCCCAATCATTTACTGTGTGATCAGATGGTTTGACGTAATAGCGAATATCTTCAAATTTCAGTTCAGATAAATCGCCACCCCATTGTGGCATCGGCATTTTATAAAATTGTTCTAAAGACTTCAAACGGAAATCTAGCATCCATTGCGGTTCTTCTTTAATTGTTGAAATTTCACGCACGATATCTTCTGTTAAACCGCGTTCACTACGGAAAACTGATGTATCTTTATCATGAAATCCGTATTTATACTCGCCCATTTCTGGAATTTCAGTCATAGTAAAGATCCTCCTTTAAACTTATTATTTCTTCCCTTCAAACTCAAAAATGGCACGTTCCATGGCTTTCCATGAAAGTGTAGCACATTTGATTCGGGCTGGGAATTTGGCCACTCCAGCTAAAGCTTCAACATCACCATACTCATCAATGACATCATGTTCATGACCTTGTACCATTTCTGAAAAGTCACGCGACATTTTGAGAGCTTGTTTCTCTGATTTTCCGATAATACTTTCGGTCATCATTGAAGCACTCGCCACCGAGATAGAACATCCGCTACCTGTAAATTTTGCGGCGGTAATTGTTTCATTTTCCACTTTAAGGTGAAGATGAATTTCGTCACCGCACGTTGGGTTATTCAGGTCAATCGTAACGCTTTCGTCATCAAGCGTGCCGTTGTTGCGCGGGTTTTTGTAGTGATCCATAATAACTTGACGATACAGTTGATCTAATTTACGACCACTCATAGTCCGAAATACTCCTTTGTTAGCTTGAGGCCAGCGAGAAACTGATCAACCTCCTGCTTGGTATTATATACGTAAAAACTTACTCTGGCTGTGGAAGACGTATCTAGCCACTTCATCAACGGCTGTGCACAATGATGTCCTGCGCGGATTGCCACGCCTTCTTCATCGAGTACCGTCGCGATATCGTGAGGATGTGCGCCTTCTAAATTAAACGTAATCAACCCGCAACGCTTCTTTGCGTCTAGTGGGCCATATATCGTGATACCGTCCAGCTTCTGCATTTCTGCTATTGCATAGGCGGTTAATTCTTCTTCGTGATTGTGGATTAGGTCAAAACCGATCGCTTCTAAATAGTCAATCGCGGCGCCAAGACCAACTGCACCCGCAATATTCGGCGTCCCAGCTTCCATTTTCCACGGTAGTTCTTTCCATGTCGAATCGTGCAACTCTACAAAATCAATCATCTCGCCGCCAAATTCAGTTGGGTTCATCGCATCAAGCAATTCCCGTTTCCCATAAAGCGCACCAATCCCAGTCGGAGCCATCATTTTATGGCCAGAAAAAGCGTAAAAATCAGCATCCAATGCCAGTACGTCAACCTTCATATGTGGGACAGCCTGTGCACCATCCACAACGATGACCGCACCAACAGAATGGGCTAAATCAGCAATCTCACGAACTGGTGCAATCGATCCAATGACATTCGAAACATGAGCAATCGCAACAATCTTCGTCTTTTCATTAATCACCTTTTCCGCATTGGCAAGCGTGATTGTCGCGTCCACATCCAAATCGATATAAACAAGCGTCGCACCCGTACGTTTCGCCAACTGTTGCCACGGAATCAAGTTGCTATGATGCTCTAGCTGTGAAATCACAATCTCATCCCCAGCTTGCAAATTCGCATCGCCATAGCCGTTCGCAACCATATTGATTGCCGTCGTTGTACCGCGCGTGAAAATAATTTCCGCCGTTTCACGAGCACCGATAAAGCGTGCCACTTTCGATCGGCTACCTTCATAAGCATCTGTAGCACGAGCCGCTAGCGTATGCACACCACGATGAACATTGGCGTTTTCCCACTCATAATATTTCATTACTGCGTCCAAAACTTGCTTCGGTTTTTGGGAAGTTGCTGCATTATCCAGATAAGCAAGCGGTTTTTCATTGACCTCTTGCTTCAAAATCGGAAAATCAGCCTGAATTTTTTGCGTTAGACTCATGTTAGCGCACTTTCCCTTCGATAACTTCTTTCAATTGAAGTTTCACGCTTTCGATTGGTAGTTGGCGTACAACTGGATCTAGGAAACCGTGAATGACAAGACGCTCTGCCTCTTCTTTTGAAATTCCACGACTCATTAAATAGAAAAGTTGTAACGGGTCCACACGACCAACAGATGCCGCATGCCCAGCCACTACATCATTTTCATCAATTAAAAGAATGGGATTTGCATCTCCACGCGCTTTTGGACTAAGCATCAGTACACGGGATTCTTGTTGTGCATCCGATTTTGACGCACCATGTTTAATATGACCAATACCATTGAAAATTGTTGTCGCACTATCTTTCATTACACCGTGCGATAAAATCGTGCCAAGTGAAGCCAAACCGTAATGTGTTACACGTGTTGTAATGTTTTGCGTTTGCTTGCCACGCCCAACCGTCACCGTTTTTACGTCGCTTATAGAGCCATTGCCCATCAAGTTAGTCGTATTTTCATTAATTGTGTCGCCATCATTCATCAAACCAAGCGCCCACTCCACACGACTATCATTTCCAACATGTCCGCGACGGCTAACATAAGTTGTCGCGCCACTTCCCAAGTTATCCACTGCACCGAATTTAATTTGCGCATTGTTTTCCGCAATTACCTCAGCAACGATATTCACGATTCCTTTATTTTCAGTGTCTAGCGTTACATAGTTCTCCACGTAAGTAACCGCGCTGTTATCATCTGCAACTAGTAAAACATGATTCACGAGTGGAGACGATGCATTTCCATGCGCAAAAACCGCTTGAATTGGCTCTTTTACTTCCACATTTTTTGGAACATATAAGAACATTCCTCCATTCACAAGCGCCGCATGGAAAGCTGTCAAACGACTTTCATCCACTTTCACCGCTTCAGTCATGAAATATTTCTGCACCAATTCTGGATATTCCTTAGCAGCCGTGATAATATCTGTAAAAATAACACCTGCATCTGCTAGCCCTTGGCTTAACTGTAGTCGCGCTGGGCGATTATCAATTTGGACGTATACATTCGCGTCATCCGCCACTAAAGCTTGTACATTCTCAGGTAACGCTTCATTTGTCACACCTGCTTGGAAAGTCGAATAAGCCTCAAACTTCGTGAAATTCCAGCGATCAATTTTCGTTTTATCTACAAATGGCAATGCTAATTCTGAAGCTTGTTGCCATGCATTTATCCGTAGCTCTGTTAACCAGCCAGGCTCACCTAAATCGCCTGAAAAAGCACGGATAAAATCATCTTTTACAGCTAAATTTTCTGTCATGATCTATCCCTCACTCTCTTATTTTTGGTCAACGGTTTCTTCTTCATCCAATTCGATACCAAGTTCTTGCTTAATCCAATCATAACCTTCGCCTTCTAAACGTTTCGCAAGTTCAGATCCGCCGCTCTTCACAACTTTTCCTTGCATCATAACATGCACAAAGTCAGGCTCGATATAATTTAACAAGCGTTGATAGTGAGTAATAATTAAGCAACCAAAGCCTTCTCCTCGCATTTCGTTAATTCCTTTTGAAACAACTTTCAACGCATCGATATCTAGTCCTGAATCGATTTCATCTAAAATTGCAATCGTAGGCTCAATCATCAACAATTGAAGGATTTCATTACGCTTCTTCTCTCCGCCAGAAAAACCTTCATTTAAATAACGCTCAGCCATCTCTTCATCCATTTCCAAAATAGCCATTTTCTCGTCTAATTTGCGAATATATTGCATCAATGGAATTTCTTTACCTTCTTCACGACGGCTATTGATCGCAGCGCGCATGAATTCGGCGTTTGTAACCCCACTTATTTCACTTGGATACTGCATTGCTAAGAAAAGTCCAGCACGAGCGCGTTCATCTACTTCCATCTCCAGAACGTTTTCCCCGTCTAACTCGATTGTTCCACTAGTTACTTCATATTTAGGATGCCCCATTATTGCTGAGGATAGTGTCGATTTACCAGTCCCGTTAGGTCCCATTATTGCATGGATTTCCCCAGTAGAAATTTCTAGGTTAACCCCTTTTAAAATCTCTTTGCCCTCTATTTCAACATGTAAATCTTGAATTTTCAACGTTGACATTAAAAATTACCTCCTAATTTCTTCGCATTATTTTTTCAGTACGTATGGTTCTAGTTTAGTATAATTCTAATCTAATTACAACTATCCGAAATACATTCTTTTTAAAATCCTCACGCTTTGTTGTATAGCCTCGTGTCTCCTTCCATCGTTCATATTATCACTTACTTTACTATACTTGAGAAAACTGCTATGTAGTGCCTCTATCAGTGTACCAAAACGTAACACTGAAAACACCCAAAAAGGTTTAAAAAAAAGGATTGTCGAAACGAATGCGATATGCTATGGTTATGATAACGTAACAATTCTGGAGTTTTCGAGATTCTACTTAATAATCATACGCAACAAGAATTCATGGAGGCACATTTTTATGAAGAAAGCCATCATCGCTTTAGCTTTGATTGTATTGTCGGTGGCCATTTTTTTTAACCGCTTGTAGTTCGCCGAAATCAGAGTTCATGGCATCATTTCGAAATATTGTAAAGAATAAACAATATACAACTGCACTAACGCTGCAACCTGTGGAAGTATCCGGTTTTAAAGAGCTGCAACTACTGAATCCAAAAGCTCTAACCTCTAGCCACCTAACTGTTAAGACCTCGCGAGATACGGAACGCGATTTAACTTATAACACGTTTGGAGTTCATGTTGGCGGTGTACCAGCTATGGATTTAACAGCACACTCCTTCCAAAATGGTAGTACAGGGAAAATTTTTATCCCAGCGAATGATTTTTTTCAAACGACAGCTCCCGTCACAAACTTATTGGATTTGGTAACTGATTCAGTATATTCTAAAGTACGGTCTGAAAATGAAGATCTAAAGGGCAAGCATATTGACTTACTTCAAACAATCCAAAATGTCAGCGGCCAAATCATTGATGAAAAAACGGTTGAAGAACAAGCTGGACAGCTTCAAGCTATCGAAAGAAAAACGGCTTTTCTGATTTATAAGCACCTGAATAACTTGGATAAAAGTCACTATCAGACAGTGAATAAAACGATAAAACTAACATTAAATAAGAAAGAACTTGCCGAACTGGCAAACGCATGGTTAGAAGAATTCTATTCCGATCACGATTTTATAAGCTTGTATGCAGAAATATCTGGCCTCACAGAATCTCAAGCGAAAGCAACTTGGACGGTTAATAATAAAGGCATGCAGCAAAGATTCAAAAATCTGATTCAAAATAAAGACATTCAGCTCAACACGGTAATGACTTTACAACCCGATTCCGACAAAGGTATCAAAAAACTAGTCACAGGCGTTAATTACGTCAATCAAAAGGACCAGCAGAAATTGAAATTCAACTTTACGATAGATTTCTTAGATTTCGAAAAGATACCAACATCACCAAATAAAGCCGATATCATCACAAAAAAAAGAACTCGACGACCTGATGATCGATGTTATCCGCGCACAACGAAAATAGCTTTGGCCTTTGGGCCAAAGCTATTTTTATCGTCTCGCAATATTGACTGTTGTGAACACAAATTTATCATAACGATGACGGGATTTCGAATACTCAAATGCCATCCCATTATTCAAATAAACCGTCTGCTCCACCTCAATCACCGGATCAGTCTCTGAGCAATCTAGGTAATCAAAATCAAGCTGGCTTGGCTTATCTGCCCTAATTTGCTTATAGGAACTAGCAATTTTTAAATTCAATTGTTCACGAATATACGTATAAATCGAGTGCTCCAACACTTCTTGCGTCACACCCGGTATCAGCGCTACAGGCATGCACGTATGCTCTAAAACATAAGGCTCGTCGTCCACCAATCTCGCCCTCACGATATCATAAATCGGTGTTTCCAAATCTATATTCAACCGTTCCGCTACATATTTATCTGGAAATGTCACCTGAAACTGTACGATTTTACTGGCTACATCGCGCCCTTCCAACAATTTCGTAAAACCGTTCACTTCTTGGCTGTGAATATTAAGCCGATCCATATCAAGCGCCGACTTAATAATAAACGTCCCATGTCCACGCTTCCGATACAATAACCCTTCCAGAACTAGAACCTCAAGTGCCTTTTTCATCGTCATACGGCTACAATCAAATTCTTTAGCAAGAGTCATTTCATCCGGAATCGGTTTATCCAGCGGATATTCCTTTGCGAAAATACGCTTTTTCAACTCCTCCGCGATAAAACTATATTTGGTCTGATTATTTGCCATGACGCTAAACACCTCTTTTTTCTTTCTATTCTACCATAAAAATTACTCTGCATCCTCAAAACCATTATTATCAGATAATGCTTTATACCAACGACCTGAAGATTTAATCGTGCGTTTATAATCTTCGTCCAAATTCACCTCAACCAAACCATAACGATTTTTGTAAGCATTCGCCCAAGACCAGCAATCCATAAACGTCCACAAATGATACCCTTTACAGTTCGCCCCTTCTGCCATCGCTTTATGCAACCATTTCAAATGCTCCTTGATAAACCCAATTCGGTAATGGTCATCAATATAACCGTCTGTCGTACGATAGCGATCTTCCCCCTCAACGCCCATTCCATTTTCAGAAATAAAGAACGGAATATTACCGTAATTATCGCGCAGATTAATGGCAATATCATAAATCGCCTTCTCAAAAATCTCCCATCCGCGATATGGATTCATTTTGCGATATGGCATTTCATAATTATCAAATAAGTGCTCTGGCATAAATGGCGCATCCGGGTGAGCTGCATATTCCTTGGCTTTCACACGGCGTGGCTGGTAATAATTCACGCCTAGAATATCAATAATATTATCCTTAATAACCGCCAAATCTTCCTCCGTATATGTTGGCAAAATAGCGTGCTCCTTCAAAATTTCTACCAAATCAGCAGGAAACTCCCCTTTTGTTACAGGATCGAGAAAACTGCGATTAAAAATCAAATCCGCAATATGAGCTGCACGAATGTCAGCAGGATTATCACTACGCGGATAAGACGGCGTCAAATTCAAGATAATGCCAACCTCACCGCCTTGCTTCAACGCATGATATTCTTTCACAGCAAGCGCATGAGCCACTGTCGTATGATATGCCACTTGAGCTGCACGCTTGAAATCAACAACATTCGGGTAATGCATATTATACAAATAGCCAGCCTCAACGGGAACAATAGGCTCGTTAAATGTAAACCAGTGCTTCACTCGATTGCCGAACAACTCAAAACATGTTTTTGCAAAGGTAGCATATGCACTAACAACTTCACGATTTTCCCAACCACCGATTTCCTGCATTGACATTGGCATATCAAAATGATACAGATTAATAAATGGCTCCACGCCATTCGCCAACATCTCATCAATCACATTATTATAAAATTCCACAGCTTTTGGATTCACAGCACCAATCCCATCAGGAATCAAACGCGACCACTGAATCGACGTCCGGAACGAATTATGCCCCGTTTCCTTCATTAACTGAATATCCTCTTTATATTGATAATAAAAATTAGATGTATTCACCGGGCCCACATTATTGAAAAACTTACTTGGTTCCTGCTTATACCAATGATCCCAAATGCTCGGTTTTCTGCCATCTACATCCGCAGCTCCCTCTGTTTGCGGACCTGAAGCTGCACTGCCCCACCAAAAATCTTGCGGAAATTCATATTTCATCATTTCTACCTCCAAAGAACGAACAACAAACGCTCGTTTAATATCCTTATTATACCCTATTTATTTAAAAGTATAAACTTATATATAAATAAAGATATATTTGGATTGTCGATTTGATAAAATACAAACATTTATCCCCCTCTTGCTAAGCGTCACCATCTACGATAGAATAAACAGATGTCGTATATGTTGGGGAATATGGCCCGGACGTTTCTACTCAGCTACCGTAAATAGCTAAACTACGAGCAATAGCATAGCTCGATTTCTGTTTTAAGGCGAAATCGGTTCTTTTTTGCGATGGCTCATCTTTGAAAAATGTGCGACAACACAATTCAGGGAGGCTTTTTTTTTATGGAAAAATTGTTTAAACTGCGAGAAAATAAGACAACAATTAAAACGGAAATTTTGGCGGGACTAACGACGTTCTTGTCAATGGCTTACATATTATTTGTGAATCCTTCCGCGCTTGCAACCACTGGCATGGATATCAACGCTGTATTCGTCGCTACAGCTCTGGCGGCTGTCGTTGGCTCACTGCTCATGGGATTTATCGCGAACTACCCAATTGGTCTTGCACCTGGAATCGGGCTTAGTTCCTTTTTCGCATACACGGTTTGTGCGCAGTGGGGCATTCCTTGGGAAACCGCTTTATCTGGCGTTTTCGTCTCCGGCTGTATATTCATCGTTCTTACTGTAACAGGCATTCGTGAAAAAATTATTAACGCAATTCCAACCGAATTAAAATTTGCTGTTGGTGCTGGAATTGGTTTTTTCATCGCGTTTCTCGGTTTGAAGAATGCTGGGATTATCGTTGGGAATAAAGCAACACTTGTGGCACTTGGTGATTTGCATAATAGTGCTGTACTACTGGCAGTTTTCGGTATCATAATCACCATTATTCTCATGACGTTAAATATAAATGGCGCGATTTTTATTGGGATGGCTTCGACTGTTATTGTCGGCATGATTTTTCAGCTCATCGATATTCCCACACAAATTGTAGCGCCAATTCCAGATATCTCACCTACGTTTGGACAAGCACTTTTCCACATTGGCGATATTTTCACGCCACAGATGTTGATTGTTATTCTGACATTTTTCTTCATTGACTTCTTTGATACCGCGGGGACACTCGTGGCTGTTGCAAACCAGGCAGGATTTATGAAGGATAATAAAATACCGCGTGCCAGTCGTGCTTTGTTTGCTGATTCCTCGGCAACAATTGTAGGTTCGGTTCTAGGAACATCTACAACGACTTCTTATGTAGAATCAACAGCTGGCGTTGCTGTTGGTGGTCGGACTGGATTGACAGCGATTGTTATTGCCATTTGTTTTGCCTTATCAATGTTCTTCTCGCCACTTCTTGGCGTCATTACGAGCGCTGTAACAACACCTGCACTCGTCATTGTCGGAATCCTAATGATTGGTAACGTTGCTCATATTAATTGGTCAAAATTCGAAATCGCTGTACCTTGTTTTATGGTTATTCTAATGATGGTTCTAAGTTTTTCAATTGCCTCTGGAATCGCGCTAGGCTTCATTTTCTATCCAATCACAATGTTCTTCAAAGGACGCTACAAAGAAGTTCATCCAATTATGTATGTTTTAATGATTTTGTTTATCTGCTATTTCATATTCGTTGTTTAAAAAAGGGGCTTGGACATAACCCAAATAAATCGGCAACAAGCGCTCGATTTGTGTTAAGCAAGATTCACATCCTACTCGAAAAAACGTAAGAAAGGATTTGTGATATCTTGCTTATTTTGCATGAAAATGAGTTTTGTCTTGGCCTCTTTAATTTTGTTCGTAATAGTCGTAACCTCGACCAACATCTGCTAAACTATGCGCGTCTGATCCATACACCAATTCAATGCCCAATCTGCGCGCCTCTTGTATCACATCAAGTGACGGGTACGTTTCCCCACAATATTCCTTATAAAGTCCCGCCGTGTTCCAATCTAATTGATAACCGTTAGCTTTTACATCTTTCAATAAGTCCGATACCTGTTGTCGCACAACACTTCCCATACCGGTTTCCTCTTCTAAGAAAAAACGCTGGAATTTCTGACAGAGCGAGATATGTCCCAATCGCATCGGTTTCGCTGGGCCTAAATCGGCAAATAATGACTCTCGAATCAACGCGTAATAGGCCTTCTGGATTGCCTCAAAATCATTATAATATGCTAAAATTCCCGTTTTAAAATCTTCCGCTGAAAAATCAATGAAACGCCAACCGTCTACACCTGGCATAAAATGTAGGGACAGTACACCGTCATCCATCTGCGAACCATACTCCTTTAACAATGCCCGCGTATCAGCTTCAAACCCCGGTAAAAAATCGACTTCCAACCCAACATGAATTCTAATCTGGTCTTTATATTTCCGCTTCATAGCATGCGCATGTTGAAAATAAGCATCTAGTTGATCCCATCGAATGGCTGCCGTTGCTATATCTTCCACCCGATTTGCGATAACAGCTTCAAAAGCAACTGGCATCGGTGGGTGCTCTGTAATGGAATAATCGGTAAAACCAAGCGTAATCGCTTTTTCAATCATTGCCTCCACTCCATCTCCCGAACCGTGGGGGCAGAATTCTGTATGTGTATGTCCATCCCATTTTTTCATTTTGCATCGCTCCTTTTTTCTCCATTGTATCATTCCTCCTTTCAAAAATGCCATGATATCGATATCCATCTGTTTTATTTCTCGCCCCATTTTAATGCTTATTTCTCGAATATTCTATAAATTCATTGATATACTAAGATATATTCTTTTGTATTTACAAAAACGCTTTAACTTGCTAATATGGTAATATAATAAAGCTGATGAAAAGGAGCTCAGAATTATGAAATGGAATCGAAATTTGCCTATCGGAACCAGAGATAAACTTTTTAAGGAAGCAGCAACAGCTTATGATATGGAACACTTGGTAAATCGGTCGTTTCATGCACGTGGGTATCAACGAATCGAGACGCCAGTTATCGAATTTGACGATGTTTTCTCGGCGATTAACGATGTGAATTTATATCGCTTTTTTGATAAAAAAGGGCGATTGACCGTTCTGCGGCCGGATATGACATCGCCTATTGGAAGGGTTATTAGTACGACTGGTGTGACGCCACCACTTAAGCTTTCATATAGTGGAAAAGTGTTCCGTGCGAATGAGGAACTGGCTGGGGAGCGCAATGAGATGACACAAGCTGGGATTGAGATTATTGGCTTTGCTTCTATTAAAGCTGAAATTGAGTGTATTACGAGCGCGATTGCAGTTTTGAAGCAGCTAGGAATTAGTGATTTTCAAATTGAGATTGGGCATGCTGCAATTTATCAAGCAATTATTCAAACGTTGGATTTACAAGGCAGTGATGAAGAGAATTTCCGCCAAGTGTTGCAAAATAAAAGTTTATTTGGGATTCGGGCATTTGTGGAAAATCATCCGAGCGTGATGGACGATTTTATTTTGGCTTTACCGCGGCTGTTTGGTTCGGTGGATACGATTCGGGAGGCGCGCGCGCTAACGGGAAATGAGCTTATTTTAGAAGCATTGGCGCAGATGGAGACGATTATTCAGGTTGTAGACGCACCAGAGCATTTGTCAGTAGATATTGGATTGGTGCAGGAACTTCACTATTATACTGGCGCGATTTTCCGAGGATATGCAGATATGTCGGCGGTACATTTTTTGAGTGGTGGGCGTTATGATTCGCTGTTGGCGCAATTTGGTGAGGATAATTGGCCGGCGGTTGGCTTAGCGCTCAACGTGGACGAAATTGTATCACTGAAAAGGCGAACATTGAAGCTTGATGTAACGGATGCAAAAACTTTTATTCATTATTCGCTCGAGACAACGCATTTGGCGGAAGAAGTACTTGGCAAAATGCCTAATAGTTCGCTCAGTTTTTTCGATGATTTGGCGGAGAGTGTGGCATTTGCAAAGAAGTGGCAGTTTAGTAAAATGATTGATGTAAGTAATCATACTGTGTGCGAAATTGATCTAGACGAGGAGGTTTTGAGATGAAATCATTGCAAATTGCCCTGACGAAAGGAAGATTAGAGAAATCTGCGGTGGTGCTTTTGGAACAGGCTGGCGTGGACTGTACAATGTTGCATGAGAAGAGCCGGAAGCTAATTTTCAAAAGTGAAGAATCTCCCTATTCGTTTATTTTGGCAAAAGCACCAGATGTGACAACGTATGTGAAGCATGGTGTTGCTGATATTGGAATTGTCGGAAAAGACGTATTGATGGAGCAGGATAAAGAACATTACGAGATGCTCGATTTGAAAATTGGTCGATGCCAGTTCTGCCTAGCATCAACGCCCAATTTTGATCCAAGTGATTACAAGCGTAAAATTATCGCGACCAAATATCCGACAGTAGCAACAAAATATTTTCGCGAACGTGGTGAGGATGTCGAGATTATCAAAATTGAAGGCTCTGTTGAAATGGCTCCAATTTTAGGATTAGCAGATGCGATTATTGATATTGTAGAAACTGGCTCAACGTTGCGCGAGAATGGTTTAGTTATTTTTGATACGATGTATGATATTTCGGCTCGACTCATCGTGAATAAAGCATCGCTGAAACGGAATAAAACGCAAATTTTTAGGTTGATTGATTTGTTGGAAAATACACTTGAGGAGGTTGCGAAATGAGGTTTATTTCTGGGAATAAAAAAAGCGATTTTGCGGGAATTACATAGTGTGGCAAATTCGGATGCTCAATCCGAAACAGAGTCAGCTGTCAAAGCGATTCTTGCGGATGTGAAGGTAAATGGTGATGTGGCGCTTTTTCGCTTAACAGAGGAGTTTGACGGGATTCGATTGACGGACTTTAGGGTGCCACAACATAAATTGGATTGTGCACTAGATGGAGTTGAAGTTGAGTTTATTGAGGCATTGGAACAGGCAAAAGCTAATATTTTATCTTATCATCAAAAACAGAAGCAGTCTGGGTTCGTGGATACAGAAAAGCAAGGCGTGATGCGCGGTCAGCTCGTTCGTCCACTTGAGGTGGCCGGTATTTACGTTCCTGGCGGTACAGCTGCCTATCCTTCTTCGGTTTTAATGAATATTTTACCTGCTAAAATTGCGGGGGTGCCACGAATTATTATGGTGACACCACCCGGAAAAGACGGCCTAAATCCCTATATTTTAGCTGCAGCGAAAATTGCAGGTGCTGATGAAATATATCAAATTGGTGGTGCGCAGGCCATTGCTGCTTTGGCGTTTGGCACGGAGTCGGTTCCAAAAGTGGATAAGATTGTCGGACCCGGAAATATTTTTGTGGCATTAGCGAAGCGAGAAGTATTTGGTATTGTCGATATTGACATGATTGCGGGGCCTTCAGAGGTTGTTGTTGTGGCAGATGAGACAGCAAATCCGCGCTTTGTCGCTGCTGATTTATTATCACAGGCAGAACATGATAAACTGGCACGCGCAATTCTGATTACGACGAGTGAACCGTTTGGTCAAGCAGTGGCGGACGAAGTAGAAAAACAATTGCAAAGCCTGCCACGCGAAGATATTGCACGGGCTTCGATTGCTAATTTCGGGCAGGTAATTGTCACAGAATCTCTAGAAGATGCATTTGATATTATGAATGAGATTGCACCAGAACATCTTGAGATACAGGTGGAGAATCCAATGGATTATTTGAGCCATGTGAAAAATGCTGGCTCGGTTTTCTTGGGTGCTTATGCCTCAGAACCGCTTGGTGACTACTTTGCTGGACCAAATCATGTGTTGCCAACAAGTGGAACAGCGCGCTTCTTCTCCCCGCTCGGAGTCGCTGATTTTTGCAAGCGGACCTCGTTCATTTCATACACAAAAGCTGCACTGGAACGTGAGAAAGATGCCATTGTCATGTTGGCAGAAAAAGAAGGCTTGACAGCGCATGCTCGGGCTATCCAAATTCGGTTTGAGGAGGATAAAGGAAATGAGAACAGCTAAAATAGAACGGAAAACAGCAGAAACAGCCATTAAAATGGAGGTTTATCTAGATCAGCCAGAGAGATGCGAGATTAATACCGGGGTTGGTTTTCTTGACCATATGTTAACTTTGTTTGCAAGACACAGCCGTATTGGGTTTGTTTGTGAAGCAATTGGTGACTTGGAAGTGGATTCGCATCACACAGCGGAAGATGTTGGGATTGTTCTTGGGCAATGCTTGAAGGCAGCACTTGGCGATAAAGCTGGCATTAATCGTTACGGTTCGGAATATGTGCCAATGGATGAGTCGCTTGGCTTTGTGGCACTTGACTTGAGTGGTCGCTCATATTTAGTCTTTGATGCAACATTTGATAATCCAAAACTTGGTGCTTTTGATACGGAATTGGTAGAAGAGTTTTTCCAAGCTGTGGCATTTAATGCTGCGATGAACCTGCACTGCCGCGTCCTCTACGGCAAAAATACACATCACAAAATTGAAGCGTTATTTAAAGCATTTGGTCGAGCCTTGCGTCAAGCAATTACGGTGAATCCTGATATCGTGGGTGTTAACTCAACGAAAGGTGTGCTGTAAATGCGAATTGCCATTATTGACTATGATGCGGGTAACACGAAAAGTGTCAGCAAAGCACTTGATTTTATTGGATTGGAAAATACGATAACTGCTGCGAAAAATACAATTTTGGAGGCAGATGGGATTATTTTACCTGGTGTAGGTGCTTTCCCACAAGCGATGGCAGCATTGGAGGAACGAGATTTAATCCCTGCTTTGCAAGAAGCTGTGGCGCACGGAAAACCATTACTTGGTGTTTGTCTTGGGATGCAATTATTGCTTGATTCTAGTGAAGAATTTGGCTACACACAAGGGCTTGGGCTTATTCCTGGTCACGCAAAATTATTGCCAGATACAGCTAAAATTCCTCATATGGGATGGAATCGGTTAGAGGTAAAGCAGAACTCACCATTAACGCAAGATCAAGACGGCAATTTTGTGTACTATGTACATTCGTATTATGCAGTTTGTGATGAAAAGTATGTACTGGCTTCGAGTGATTATTCAGTAGAAGTTCCCGGCATTATAGCAAATGAGAACGTATATGGCGCCCAGTTTCATCCCGAAAAAAGTGGACAAGCAGGACTCAATATTTTACAAGGATTTAAGGAGGTAATAGCATGCAGATCTTCCCAGCAATAGATTTAAAAGACGGCCGTTGTGTGCGACTTTATCAAGGTGATTTTGCGCAAGAAACCGTTGTGAATCCTGACCCTATTGCTCAAGCCACAGCATTTAGTAAGCAAGGCGCAACGTACTTACATATTGTCGATTTAGACGGTGCCTTGGAAGGAAAACCCGTGAACTTGGACGTTATTCGAGCGATGAAAAAAGTAGCTAAACTCCCCGTTCAAGTAGGCGGAGGAATTCGGACAATGAGACAGATTACATTTTACCTTGAAGAAGCAGGCATTGATCGCGTGATTATTGGTTCGGCGGCGCTTGAAAATCCTGATTTAGTTCGTGATGCTGTAAAACTTTACGGTGCCAAAATAGCAGTTGGAATTGATGCGAAAGATGGCTTTGTTGCAACGTCTGGTTGGCTCGATGTGAGCGCTACAGACTACCTTACGTTTGCGCGAGAAGTTGAAAAAAGTGGCGTGCAAACAATCATTTTTACAGATATTGCAAAAGACGGTACATTGGAAGGCCCGAATTTGGAACAACTTCAAGCTTTGCAACAAGCTGTTTCCATCGATATTATCGCATCTGGCGGTGTAAGTGATAAGCAAGATTTAGAGCAACTTTCGGCACTTGATTTATACGGTGCAATTTGCGGTAAAGCTTTGTATAACGGCAATATTTCAATGGCAGAAATCACGGAGGTGGAGAGCCTTGCTGACTAAACGTATCATTCCCTGCTTGGACGTAACGGATGGGCGTGTCGTGAAGGGTATCAATTTCGTGTCGCTAACAGATGTTGGTGATCCTGTTGAAATCGCCAAAGCTTACAATGAAGCTGGGGCAGACGAACTCGTTTTCCTTGATATCACAGCGACGCATGAAGAGCGCCGAACAATGATTGAGGTTGTGGAACATACAGCGAAGCAAGTCTTTATTCCACTTACCGTCGGCGGAGGTATCCATTCTGTTTCGAACATGAAAGCACTACTTCAAGCTGGGGCGGACAAAATTTCTCTCAATTCAGCCGCCCTTAAAAACCCCAATTTAATCGCAGAAGGTGCTGCCAAATTTGGCAAGCAATGTATCGTTGTCGCCATCGATGCTAAATATCATGCTGAGGATAATTCCTGGCATGTTTACAGTCGCGGCGGGCGTGATGACACTGGTCTTGATGCAATCCAGTGGGCTAAAAAAGCCGTCTCACTAGGTGCTGGCGAAATACTCCTAACGAGCATGGATGGCGATGGTACCAAAGACGGTTATGACATCTCACTCACCAATGCAATTTGTAAAGCCGTCTCTGTTCCCGTTATCGCATCAGGCGGCTGTGGAAGCGTTGATCATATGGCAGAAGTATTCGCAAAAACAAGCGCTGACGCTGCACTCGCTGCTTCGATTTTCCATTATGGCGAAGTCACGATTCCAGAAGTCAAGCAAATTTTGCAAAAGAAAGGAGTTGCCATTCGCCCATGACACTTGATTTTTCAAAAGGTCTCATTCCTGCAATTATCGTAGAAGATACGAGCGGTGACATCCTCATGCTCGCCTATATGAATGCCGAGAGTTATCAAAAAAACGCTCGATACAAACACGACTTGGTTTTTCTCTCGTTCCCGTAATGAACTCTGGAATAAGGGAGCGACATCTGGCCATTTTCAGCACGTCAAAGAAATCCGCTCCGATTGTGATAATGACACACTTCTAATTCGTGTCGACCAGATTGGAGCCGCCTGTCATACAGGCGCGCACAGTTGCTTTTTTAATTTAGAAAAGGAAGTGACCGAAAAATGACGATTCTAACCGAACTTTTCGACCAAATCACTGATCGTAAAACCGCTCCAAAAGAAGGTTCCTACACCAACTATTTATTCAACCATGGCCTTGATAAAATTTTAAAAAAAGTGGGTGAAGAAACAACAGAGGTGGTCATTGCAGCAAAAAATAATGACAACGCAGAACTCACCTCAGAACTCGCCGATTTGACCTACCACATCCTCGTACTCTTAGCACAGCAAGGATTGACACCGGAAGATATTGCGCACGAACTTGAAAAACGTGAAGGTAAACTAAGCGTCACAAAGGATCGCAAACCAATCGATGAATTATAAGGAGGCTCAACATATGGTAAAATCATCGCTAAACACTCTATCTGCCTATAAACCTGGTAAACCGCTTGAAGAAGTACGCCGCGAACTTGGACTAAAAAAGATCACCAAACTAGCGTCCAATGAAAATCCCTTTGGCACGTCTAAATCGGTCACGCGAATCTTGAATGAAGGTGCGACCAGCTTGTCCTATTACCCTGATGGTGCTGGAAGAATTCTACGCGAAAACATTGCCGCTTTTCACGGTGTATCCACAGACAAAATTCTACTCGGATCTGGTCTCGATGACGTCATCCAAATTATCTCACGCGCTGTTCTAGAACCCGGCGATAATATCATCGAAGCTGCACCAACATTCTCTCAATATTCACTACATGCTACGATTGAAGGCGCTGAAACAATCCGTATTCCAGTAAATGAAGCAACTGGTAAATCCGATTTAACTGCGATGGCTAGCGCCGTCAACACTCGTACAAAAATTATCTGGCTCTGCAATCCGAATAATCCAACAGGCACGATTTCCAGCCAGCAAGAAGTCCTAACTTTGCTGGAATCGGTTCCCAACGATGTATTAATCATCAGCGACGAAGCCTATTTTGAATACGCCACATCGGCAGAATACCCAGACACATTCGCACTTTTAGACCGTTTTCCAAATCTCATCATCATGCGCACCTTCTCCAAAATTTACGGTTTAGCAGGCTTACGAATCGGATACGCTATCATCCCAGACCCGTTGATAGAACCCCTTAATATTGTACGACTTCCATTTAATACTTCATCCATCGCCCAATCCGCCGCAACTGCAGCACTTTCCGATCAAGCATTTGTCGAAAAATGCATAGACGCGAATACAAAGGGGTTACAACAATGGTATGATTTCCTAGACGAACGTAGCCTCACTTACTACAAATCCGATGCCAACTTCATCTTTTTCGACACCAAGCACGATGCCACAGAGCTATTCAACCAGCTCCTCCAAAAAGGCTATATCGTACGCGCCGGTCTCAGACCAAATTGGCTACGAATTACTATCGGTTCAGCTAGTGAAAATCGAGCATGTATCCAAGCCTTGGCATCAATTCTAGATACAAAATAATACTTTCTAACATGGCTATAAGCCTACTCTCATCACATTCTCATCTAATAAAGCAAACCTAACAAAACTGTCACATTTCCATTTCAAATTGTAAGCTAAAACGATGTTTCCAAATTTCATTTCAAGTTATACTTATTTTATTGGAGCAATTCATCTTTTCCCCAAGATGATGTGGTGGCGACGATAAATAAAATGAGCTTTCCTTTAAAGAACCTAATACACGCTTCAAAAGAAAACTCATTCCCTATTCGAAATTGACGAGCATTACTCGCTTTGCTCCATACCGAGAATATATATCCCTATATCATAAAATTTCCCTGATATCCCTTTAAATCGTCGTCACCATAAACTCCTAAAACTCCCTACTGCACCCACGGTTCCCCCCGTGGGTGCTGTTGTTGTTGAGTCTCTTACGAAGCCTCTCTAGCTGAGTTAGAGCCTCAATATGCAGACGAACGCAGGGAGCATGTAATCCCCCAGTGGCTCTTATACTACAAACTAACACCTCACACATACCGCCCACAAGCCAATTACTTACACTAGGTAACGCTCTCTTATTTCTTCTTATTCGCAATGAAATAACGCACAAAATTCAGTATCAATCCCACTATAACAATCACTATTAACATAAGAACTAGAGGCGATCTGCCATTAAAATAATTAGCAACTGTAACTCCTAATAAAACAGACCACAATATCGTTAGCAATATCAGATTTAATTTTGAAGCATCAAACTTGCTCATAATAATAACTCACATTCTAACATTCAGTTGTACTTCTTAGCTAAAACGTCTTTCCTACGTTTTCCGTTAGCCATTTGTCCAAAGCTTCTCTAGGATAATAAACATAACCCTTTATCGTAATGCTAGGTAAATTCCCTAGCTTTTTCAAAAGCCCCATCTCTTCATCGCCAATACCTAAATAAATCATCGCACTATCTTCATCTAGTAATTTCGGCTCTAAACTCCCCACTTGAACATCAATCGGGCTTTCATTTGAAATCTCTACCTGCCTAGGTCCTTCATCCATATAATCACCAGAATCAGACAGCCCACCTCCAATTGTACACCCCGCAATAATTAAGCAAATCCCAATAATCCATGCATGCTTACTTTCCATAATTACTGTCTCCCTTTTATGTTTCTCTATATAGGCTTCACAACAGTCGGCTGATAATCAATCAAAATCATCGATCGCTCCCCAGCCTCGTCACCCGCCCCCTTATGTACTGCACTCACATAATGACTCACAGCTATATCCGCAACCCCATAAGATTCCAAAGCTTCTGTTAACGCGAAATCCGCAAAAATATGCTCAGCATCAATATTTTCAGGAAACTGATCCACATCATCTACCGTTGCAATCACATTCTGACCACCAACAACATTCTGACGCTTCACCAAATGAGCAAACGTAAACGGCTCACCATCACGATGCAAACAATTTGGCGACGAAACAGCCTCATCCCCATCACGCTCCACCTTCAACTTCACAAAATGCACGCCAACATTGACCGGCATCACCAAATCGCGCTTATCCCAATACGTCTGTGCAAAATCAAATTGAATAATGTGCTTCAAAAGCTCATTTTCTAACATTTCCTTTTGTAGCATCGGAAAACTGCGGTACGCATCCTTAAACTCTGGATTAAACGCCCCTTGAAAATACTCCGCAACTTCCTCTCCATCTGCATTTACCATCGCCGGTAACCATTCCACTTGATTCGACCAAGGCAAAATAACCGCACGTGAAAAACGGCGATAGCGATGAAGCCCTGAAGCATAAGCATCTACCGGCAAATCTTCAAAAGCCCGTTCAATTTCAGCAAACTGCTCCTTAACCCAACCCGTTTCCTTCTTATGTAAATGACCAATATCCGCTCCAGCATCGAATCGAATAAAGCCTTTTTCTAACATTTCATCTTTGTACACTATCCATTCCCTCATTTCTTTTCAAAACTCCCCTTCATTGTAACATTCCAAAGCCACACAAAGAAAGCGTTTATAAATTGCGCACCTTGTTAAAAAAAATCTGAAAAATCGTTTTTTTATCTTGTATCCTTATCATATTTCGTGTAAACTAACATTATAAGTGAAATTTCAGAACAGCCAAATCCTGAAAAACAGAACAAACGCAGGCCATTATATTCCATTCAATGATACGTTTATTCTCACTTAAAATTAAAACACAAGGAGCGATTCAATATGGTACAACCAACAACAGTGACAAAAGAAGTCGAGGCAGCCGAAAACTACACGGCACGTATCTTTGAAACAATCAAAAAACGTAATCCTTCTGAGGACGAGTTCCATCAAGCAGTAGAAGAATTTTTACAATCCTTAGTCCCTGTTTTAGCGAAAGAGCCGAAATATGAGGCAGCTGGAATTCTAGAAAGATTGACCGAGCCAGAACGACTTATCACATTCCGCGTCCCTTGGGTAGACGATAACGGTAATGTCAAAGTCAATCGTGGTTTCCGCGTACAATTCAATAGCGCTATCGGTCCATATAAAGGCGGACTTCGTTTTCATCCATCTGTAAACGGTAGCATCGTCAAATTTCTTGGATTCGAGCAAATTTTCAAAAACTCATTAACTGGCTTACCAATCGGTGGCGGTAAAGGTGGTTCCGATTTTGATCCTAAAGGTAAATCAGATAATGAAGTTATGCGTTTCTGCCAAAGCTTCATGTCCGAATTACAGAAATATATTGGTCCAAATACCGACGTACCAGCTGGGGACATTGGTGTCGGTGCTCGCGAAATTGGCTTCCTTTTCGGTCAGTATAAGCGCTTAAACGCCTTTGATGCCGGCACGCTAACCGGTAAAGGCCTGAACTACGGCGGAAGCTTAACACGTACCGAAGCAACAGGTTACGGCGTCGTTTACTTCACACAAGAAATGCTCCAAGACAAAAATGATTCTCTAAAAGGCAAAAAAGTCATCGTTTCCGGCTCAGGTAACGTCGCGATTTATGCTATCGAAAAAGCCCATGAGCTTGGCGCAACAGTCATTGCATGTAGCGATTCAAGTGGCTATATCCTAGACGAGAACGGTATCAATGTCGCAACCGTGAAACAATTAAAAGAGCAAGAACGTAAACGCATCAGCGAATATACAACACATCATCCAAATGCCACCTTTGTAGCAGAAGGAGATATTTGGTCGCTACCTGCTGATATCGCTTTGCCTTGCGCAACACAAAATGAAATCAATGCGGATCAAGCCGCAACACTCGTAAAGAATGGCGTTATCGCAGTAGCAGAAGGCGCGAACATGCCATCCACGCTCGATGCCGTTGCTATATTCCAAGAGAACAATGTCTTATTCGGACCTGCTAAAGCCGCAAATGCTGGTGGAGTTGCCGTTTCAGCTTTAGAAATGGCTCAAAACAGCATTCGCATGAGCTGGACTTTTGAAGAAGTTGATTCTCACCTGAAATCTATCATGAAAAATATCTACAAAAACGCTAGCGCCACAGCATCTGCTTACGATGCATCTGGAAATCTAGTTGTTGGTTCTAACATTGCCGGCTTCTTAAAAGTTGCTGATAGCATGTTGACAGAAGGTATTATTTAAATAATAAAAAGACCGAATAATGATGGATTGCTCCCTCACTATTCGGTCTTTTTTCTGCTATATTCTAACGTCGACTCAATATTACGTGTCAGTGTACTTCCTGCACCTACAACGACATTCTCTCCAATGCTTAGATTTGGCACCACAACACTCAAAAAATAATAAGTTAAAAAATTTTATAAATCACTATACAAAATCTAATTTAAAAAGCAATTCAAAAAAAACTCCAACAACTACGCAAAAAAAGAACGCTAAACTGCTTGTAAACCAGTTCGCGTCCTATTCATTCTTCGTGGGGAGAGTTTGTGCAAAAATCTATATAATGAGTTACTCATTTTTGTGGTGTAATACTGCTTACCTCACAACTTTCACTCTTGTTGCTAAGCTATTTAGATTTAAAAATTAGTTGCTCGAATAACCTATCTTACCTTTGTAAATTATTGCAGTTGCCTTTAATTTCTACTATTTTTTTTGTTGGTGTTACAGCTTTTACTGGCTCTGCTTTCTTAGCTGAACCGACTTGTTTGCCAGGTATGTTTAAGTAGCGTGTTCCAACATAACCTGTTTTACCTTTATAAGTAACTTTACTCCATCCATAATCGTCTTTCACGAAGTAAACTTTTTCACCTTTTTTAAGTGTACCGAGTATTTTTGAACTTGTGCTCTCACTTGCACGAACGTAGACTGCTGATTTCGCTGTTACCATTTGAGGTTTGGCTGTATAGTGTGTTGTTTGAGCTGCATCTACTGCAAAGGTTCCTGTCGCTACTGTTGTGAATGCTAGTGTCAATACCAATCCTGTTGCTACTACCAATTTAGTTGTTTTTTTGCTCATTACGTTGTTCATCATAATCTCTCCTTTAAATTTAGTTTTAGTTAGGAATTGTATATGAATAATTACAGTTTTATAAATTTTATCGGGGCGCCTTTCGATATCTTTATATTACACCACTTTTATTTCTAAGTCAATACTTTTGTTTCATTTATATTACAATTGTTTTATATAAATTTCGTAAAAAGCTTCAAAACACCATAATCCACTTAGAATTAACTAATTACAATTAATTTTATGCTTTATATTTCTAAATCCAAGCATTTAAAGTGAAATAATTGTAATTTTTTCGTAACATAGTTTTATAAGCCTATCCTTTTCTCCACCTGTGCTATAATAATAAAGAAGATAACGCTTATAAAGGAGGAAATGAGTTATGGCTAACAACGAAGCAATTGCCTACATTGGTACATACACCAAAGTAGAAAGTGAAGGAATTTATCGCCTTCATATCGATAAAAAAACAGGTGAGATTACGCAGAATAAACTTGCTGGTAAAATGGATAACCCGACATACCTAAAATTAACAGATGACCAAAAATATCTTTATTCTGTAGCAAAAGATGGTGAAAACGGCGGGATTGCTGCTTTTGCAATTAAAGAAGACGGTTCTTTGGACTATTTGAATCAAGAAGTTCAAGCTGGGAATCCTCCTTGTTATGTTGATGCCTCTAAAGACGGCGCTTATGTCGTATCAGCGAACTATCATTTAGGGACAATCGTTGCCTATCCAACTGAAAAAAACGGTGTGTTAAAAGCCCCTAGTTCCTCTGTTCAACACATCGGTACTGGTCCTAACAAAGAACGCCAAGAAAAAGCGCATGCCCATTTTGCAGGTTTTACGCCAGATGAGAAATTTGTCATCACGTGCGACCTTGGGACAGACTATGTTACTACTTATGCGTTAAAAGACGGCATATTGGATAAAGTAAGCGATCTGAAAGTTAAAGGTGGAAGTGGCCCTCGTAATCTAGTTTTCCATCCGAATGACAAAATTGCATACATTATGACTGAAATGGCAGCTGATGTCGTTGTCGCAACCTATGATGAAACAACAGGTGTTTTAACGGAAATTCAAAGTATTCCTTCTTTACCAGCTGATTTCAGTGGTGAAAATAAAGGTAGCGCGATTCATATTTCCAACGACGGACGCTTCCTTTACGTGTCAAATCGTGGACAAGATGCGGTTGTAACGTTTGCGATTGATACAGAAGGCAAGTTGAGCTTGGCTGCTACTACTCCTGTTGAAGGTATTGGGCCTCGTGATTTCGATCTCGATCCAAGTGGAGAAATTTTACTAGTTTCCAATGAAAACACGAACAATGTCACTGTATTCGGTGTAAATAAAGATACTGGCGCGCTGACTTTACTTCAAAAAGACATTCATGTTCCAGAGCCGGTTTGCGTGAAATTTATTAATGAGTAAATAAAGACAAGAGGCCCCAGCGCAAAAACGTTCGGAGCCTCTTTATTAGGAGGAAATTTTATGACATTGACTATTGGTTATATTGGTTTTGGAAAGAGTACAACGCGCTATCATATGCCGTATACGCTCATTCGTGATAATATTCGCATTAAAACAATTTACAATCACCGTCGCAAGCCAGAACTAGAAGCCGACTATGCGCAACATAATATCGAATTCACAGATAATCTTGATACGCTTTTACAAGATACTGAAATTCAGTTGGTGAGCATTTGTACACCGGCAAGCACGCATTATGATCTCGCCAAAAAAGCATTAGAAAATGGCAAAAATGTACTTGTCGAAAAACCGTTCTGCACGACTTCTGAAGAGGCCGAAGAACTGTTCGCGCTTGCTAAATCAAAAGGACTAATTGCAATGGCTTATCAAAATCGACGCTTCGATAGCGATTTCCTAGTAATCAAAGAAGTTCTCGCTAGCGGAAAATTAGGTGAACTTGTGGAACTCGAATCACATATGGATTACTATCGTCCAGAAGCTCCTGATGCCCCTGGTGAATATTACGACGGCGCTTTCTACGGGCTTGGCGTCCACATGATGGATCAAATTATTGATCTTTTCGGTCGCCCTGAAGAAGTCAGCTACGACATTCGTTCGATTCGCAACTCAAATAATCCTGATGATACATTTGAGATTCAATTCTTCTATCCAACATTAAAAGTCATTGTCAAAACAAGCCATTTAGTGAATATTCCTTATCCAAAATTCACTCTTCACGGCACAAAAGGCAGCTTTGTCAAATACGGTATTGACCAACAAGAAACCTATTTAAAAGCTGGTATTATGCCGGGCGAGAAAAATTTTGGTGTTGATCCAGAAAGTAGTTATGGTGCGCTCGTATATGTCGATGCTAGCGGTAAAACACAACAAGAAACCATTCCAACACCGCTTGGCGACTACGGTAGACTTTATGATCAGCTACAAGATGCGATCCTAAATGGCACACCAAAACTAGTCAGCGATGAAGAAACACTGACCAACATGACTATATTAGAACAAGGTTTCACCGGCCAAAATCCGCGTGTCATTTCATTATAAACAAAGAAAGAGGCCGGGACAAAACTCATTTTCATGCAAAATAAGCAAGATATCACAAATCCTTTTTTTCGAGTAGGATGTGAATCTTGCTTAACACAAATCGAGCGAAAGCGTTTGTATTCAGGGGATTTGGTGGAAGCCGGAAGCGGAGCATACGACTGTATGTGAGAACCGGAAGTCCGCCAAATCCCCTGAATGCGAGCGCTTGTCGCCGATTTATTCGGGTTATGTCCCAGACACGATACATATTTATTATTTGGCGATACTATGTTTTGCTTAGCTTCTAGTACGGCCGGAAATAAACTTTAAGGACATAAAAAAGGCCCCTTCGTTTGTCGGAGGTTCCTTTTTTTGCTGTTTTATAGAGCGACATATTTCCAAAGTGTCTGACCGTCTTTTGAATCGACCATCGTTACTTTTTGTTGTAGACGCCATTTTTTCATTTGACGCTCTACCTGTTTTTCAGGCAAAGCATACATATTCGCAATTTCTCTCGTTGTCGAAATTTGAACCTCTTCCATATATTCTTCAAGTGTCGGTGTCTCTTTCGGCTCTGGGAAATGATTCAGCAACTCTGAAAGAATGTGCACGTAAACGTCATAACGATGCAACCCGCTAATCTTTAAGCCTTCATCCTCGATATTCCGATTGAAAAATACAACAGTTGGATTTTGATCGATCTCCATTTCATGTGCCACTTTTTGATCACCAATATAGGCTCGTTTAGCGAGATTAGATTGTAAATCAGTTTTGAATTCAGCCAAGTCAAGGCCGACAATTCTAGCCGTTTCGTATAGAACCGTAGATTCAGAAATATCTTTTTCATCGATGAAATGGGTCTCTTGAAGTTTGCGCAAGAAATCAATACCTTGTCTCTTTCCTTGGAGCTCTGCTGCTTTCACAGCTAAGCAGGAGATATAAGACATGTGGGCCATTTCAGGTTGAGGAATAGTACAGGCATTACGCTTTTGCCTACTCATCACCGTTTGTAGATTATTATGCAGGACATAGCGCAACTTAAAGTAGTTGCCATATTCCATCTGCAACCGCCGTATCGTATGTTCCATGTTCCAACACTCCGTACAAGCCGGATCGAAAAATAGATAAATCTCAATAGGCTTGCTATTACAGACCGATTGAAGATATAAATTTTGGTTTATCATTGCTTATCACCTGTTTTCAGTTTCTAATCTCTCTTGATTAGACAAAGTATATGCGAATGCTTCTATTTCTCTAAGAGGTTAATGCTGGATATGTCACATACCATTCCTATTACTATAACTACATTTTAGCAGTGGAAGATTAAATTAACAAATGATTGCAATCAGAATTAGATAAGTTTTTTACCTGAATTTGACGAAATCGTAACATTTCAGAAATAACTTTGTGCATAAAATAAATGATGTGTACGCTACCATCAAGTGATAGCAGTCTTTTATTTTTCTTTGTAAACAGCTTCATAAAAACGTAATATTTTATTCATCGTCGGTCGCTTCGGAATCCCACGGTCCTCTAAAAATCGGGTGAATACAGCTTGTCCTTTTTCAAAATCAGTCACTTCATATTCCAATTCGAAGTCATGTGTGTTGCCATAGAAACTTTTATCGAAAACGAGCAGTCCTTTTTTGTAGCTTTTTTTCTGCGCGTGTAGTCGTCAGTGAACCGAACATAACAAGGTTCTGGTGGTCAATGCCAAATGTACCTAAAGTATCGCGAACCGGACCAACAGGAATGTTAGCACCATCCAAAATAGCTGTAACTTGTTCTTCGGCTAAGATTTGCGTCGTTTCCAATAAGCCAATTTGTTCAGGTGTCTTTAATGTGAGTTCGTAGTGTGATTCCCGTTTTCTAATTCTTAGAGCGGCTAACCGATCTTTCAACTGAAAATCAGCGGTGTCAAAATAATAGTTCGTCTGCGTGAAAAAATCAGTTGGTTCTAGTCTGAATTCCCGGATTAATAAATCATATTCGCTTGTCGTCAGCATGTTCTTAAACTCAATTTCTAATTCTTGACTCATGTGGCTGGCTCCTTTTTTAGTCCCAAACAGCGTCTAAATCTGCCGAGTAATTAATAATTGCATTTTTGTACGCCATGATGGACGGATCATTTGATGTTTCCCCAATAATTTTGATTGCGAGTTGCATTGCTTCTTTATAATGCCGTTTATTGTACAATGACATGCTTGCAAAAACTGCGAGCGCTTGATTTTTCGGGAAGGTTGCACGCGCTTGTTGAAAAATCTCATCCGCTTTTTCGTAATTTCCAACAGCTCGATATGTGCTCCCAAGTCCGATGTACGCGTCTGCTAAGCAATCCTCAGGAAGTCCTATCTTGAGCGCTTTCTCGTAATAGGAAATAGCTTCGGTTTCGTCGCCTAAGCCATCACAACTCCAAGCCACGTAGTAGTTTAAAAGGGCATTATCTGATTCTGCGAGCAAGCCATTTTTAGCAGATTCTTTGGCATTTTGATACTGCCCGCTTTCCAGTAATACTAGGATTGCTGCTGGCTTCATTATCGTTCTCCTCCTCGACCTATCTATCCCTTCATTTTAACACAAAAGGGGAGAATAAATGAAATCAAAAAAGATAGAAGCAAATAGGAGAGAAAGGCTGACAAATATGCTAAAATAGAAATTGAGCAAGTTTATCACATAATGAAAATCGACATATGAGGTGAGTGTTTTGAATCATTGGGAAGATTTTTTAGCGCCATATAAACAAGCAGTGGAAGAACTGAAAATTAAGTTAAAAGGGATGCGTTCGCAATTCCAGCTCGCAAATAACCATTCGCCGATTGAATTTGTGACCGGCCGTGTGAAGCCAGTTTCAAGCATTTTGGACAAGGCGAATAAGAAGGATATACCGCTAGACAGGCTTGTCGAGGAAATGCAAGATATTGCAGGGCTTCGGATGATGTGCCAGTTTGTGGATGATATTAATGTGGTTGTGTCGCTTCTACGACAACGCAACGATTTCCGAATTATTGAAGAACGCGATTATATTACGAACAAGAAGCCAAGTGGTTACCGCTCCTATCATGTTGTGATTGAGTATCCGGTTGAGACGGTACAAGGTGAGAAAAAAAATTTTTGGCTGAGATTCAAATCAGGACTTTGGCGATGAATTTCTGGGCGACGATTGAGCACTCGCTAAACTATAAATATCAAGGTGAATTTCCAGAAGACATTAATGTTCGACTAAAGCGCGCAGCCGAGGCGGCTTTTCTGTTAGATGAAGAGATGAGCGAGATTCGTGAAGAAGTACAAGAAGCGCAAGTGTACTTTACCAAAAATAAAGAAGTGCCAAAAGATAAGAATGCGAATCATCATACATTACCGAAAAATTAAGAAGTTACGTTAAATTTCGCGCACAAAAGGATAGGGGAGAAGTAATGATGAAGTATGCAGTCACTTCAAGAGGTGATGAAAAATCCAATCTATTACGGCTCAAAATGATTGGTTATTTCGATGATTTTGATATGGTATATGATGAATCTGAACCAGAAATTGTGATCTCGATTGGTGGCGACGGAACATTGTTGGCTGCCTTTCATGATTACCAACACCGGTTAGACAAAGTAACTTTCGTCGGGATTCATACGGGGCACTTAGGGTTTTATGCTGATTGGCGTCCATCTGAGGCGGAGAAGCTTGTTTTTGCGATTGTAGAAGGGAAATATGACACAGCAGCCTATCCCCTTTTAAAAACGACAATCAAGTACGGCGGAAATAAAGAAAAGGTCTATTTAGCACTGAACGAATCCACTATTAAAAGTTCTGGTGGCCCCTTTGTTGTGGATGTTTCGATTAACGGTGCTCACTTTGAGCGATTTCGTGGTGATGGATTATGCATGTCAACGCCATCAGGAACGACTGCTTACAACAAAGCATTGGGTGGCGCATTGATGCATCCATCGATTGAAGCAATGCAGCTGACCGAAATGGCATCGATTAATAATCGCGTGTACCGGACAATTGGTTCACCGCTTATTCTGCCAAAGCATCACTCGGTAACGTTGAATCCAGTTAATGATAAAGATTTCCAAGTATCGATGGATCATTTAAGTATTCTACATCGCGACGTCCGTGAAATCAGGTACGATGTTGCCCAGCAAAAAGTGATGTTCGCACGCTTCCGCTCCTTCCCATTTTGGAAAAGGGTACATGACTCTTTCATTGAGGAATGAAAAGCTGAACGGGCTCGTTCAGCTCCGAAAAAATTTGTTAGGGGCCGCAATAAAAACCCGTACTTGGTTTTTGTGGAGGCCACGAAAATTTCGAGGAGCTAGCCCGTGAAGCTGGATCGCGAAAGAGGGATATGCGTGGTAAATCGGCGGCAAGCGTTCGCATTCAACCGATTCGGCGGACTTCCGGTTCTCACGTACATGAGTACGCTCCGCTTCCGGTCTCCACCGAATCGGTTGAATTCAAAAGCTTTCGCTCGATTTGTTGGTAGCAGAATTTAGATCTTACCCAGTAGGGATAAGATCTAAATATAAACATAAATATAAAAGAGGTATTCGTATGTATTTAGAATGGGATGTCGCGGTGGATGAGGAAAATTTGATGCTGCGTACTTTTTTGCGAGGAAAATTTTGTTTCGAAGTTGTTGCTTACTTCGGTGAAATTTTCGGAGGATGGTAGGATTGAAGTGAATGGAAAAGAGGAGAATGTGCTTTACCGTGTGAAGGCTGGGGATCATGTTCGGATTACTTTTCCGAAAGAGCAGGAAAATGAGCGATTGCTGGCTGAATATGGTGAGCTACCGATTGTTTTTGAGGACGATTTTATTTTGGTGTTGGATAAGCCGGCGGGGATGACGAGTATTCCATCGCAGTATCACCCGAGTGGTTCGGTTGCCAATCATTTGAAGGGTCATTATTTAAGAAATAATATTGATTCGGCGATTCATATCGTGACACGGCTTGATAAGGAGACGTCTGGTTTGATGCTAATTGCCAAAACACGGTATGCGCACGGAAGGCTTAGCACGCTACATCAAACGAGCCATGTGACACGTAAATATCAGGCGCTTATTTCGGGGAATATGGAGACACGTTCGGGGAGTATCATTGCACCCATTGGCCGAAATCCAGAGAGCCTGATTGAGCGCGCTGTTGTTGCAGATGGCAAATACGCAAAAACGAATTATGAAGTTTTGGCGAGCTATCCAACATTCGATCACGTTAAAATTCAACTCGAAACTGGTCGAACCCACCAAATACGAGTTCATTTTGCGCACGTAGGGCATCCGCTTGTTGGTGATAGCATGTATGGCGGTTCAACAGAATTATTGAGTCGTCACGCGCTACATTCTTGTCACTTGGAGCTAGTCCACCCATTTACTGAAGAAAAAATGGCTTGGGATAGCGAACTAGCACCTGATTTAGCGACAATTTTGACACAACCTAAATAATAACAGTTTTAAAATGATAAGCATTCGTGTAAAATGAAGAGAAGCGTGTAATTTGAAGGAGGAAATGAATAAATGAATGTATCTTTAGAGGGAAAAAACTATGTCGTAATGGGCGTAGCAAATAAGAGAAGTATTGCCTGGGCGATTGCTCGTTCGCTAAATGAAGCAGGAGCAAATCTTATTTTTACATACGCAGATGATCGTTCGAAGCGTAGCATTGAGGAGTTGGTTGCTTCTTTGAATGAAAACAACCAAAATCCGCTTATCATTGAATGTGACGTAAATAAAGAAGAAGCGATTGTTGCAACTTTTGAGACAATTAAAGCAAAAGTTGGTCAAATTTCTGGGATTGCACATTGTATCGCATTTGCTAATAAAGACTTTTTGGCAGGCGATTATTTGGAAGTGAATCGCGAAAGCTTCCTACAAGCGCATGAAGTTAGCGCATACTCATTTACAGCGATTGCACGTACAGCGAAACATTTGGAGATGTTAACAGACGATGCAAGTTTGGTGACGCTGACATATCTTGGCGGCGAGCGTGTCGTGAAGAACTACAATATCATGGGCGTTGCAAAAGCAGCACTTGATGCAAGTGTGAAATATTTGGCGATGGATTTAGGGAAACACGGCGTTCGTGTCAATGCAATTTCAGCTGGCCCAATCCGTACCGTTTCTGCACGTGGCGTAGGCAGCTTCAGTGAATCATTGGCAGTTGTAGAAGAGAAAGCACCGTTAAAACGTGCGACACAAGCCGAAGAAGTAGGCGATACAGCATTATTCCTATTCAGCGGTTTGTCACGCGGAGTGACTGGCGAAATGATTCATGTGGATAGTGGTTATCATATTATTGGATTCTAATTAGGATAATAAAATTGGTTGGTAGGAGCATTCTTATCAACCAATTTTTTTAGGAGGATTGTTATTGATGCTTTTATGGATATCTGCTGGAATATATGTTTTGGTTTCAGGAGTCCTACTTTTACTCTGTAAAAAGTATCGATTCCGAATTGTTATCGCACTATCTCTAATCATGCTATTTCTATTTGACGCCACGCCTTTTAGTAGTGTCTTAAGCACCGGTTTTTCCATGCTAAAAACGATAGTCTTGGTAGGTATTGTGTTGCTAATTGTCACGTATTTTAAAAGACAACATAAACAAACACCTTGAAAAATTTTCAAGGTGTTTGTTTTGCTACGCTTTTGCTTGGACAGAAATTGTGTCGTCTTCAAGCACTGCAACAAGAGCTTTTACACCAGGTTGCTCAATCATAAAGTCGGCAATTGCATCTTCCAAATGGGATTGAATCGTTCTGCGCAATGGCCTTGCTCCAAAATTAGGGTCATAACCAATCTCGGAGAGTTTTTCTTTCACCGCAGTATCTACTGTTAAATCGATTTCCTGAGGTGCTAGCATTTCGTTTAAATCAGCAAGCATCAAGTCCACGATAACAAGCAAATGCTCTTTATTTAAGTTTTGGAATGTCACAATCGCATCCAATCGGTTTAAAAACTCTGGTTTGAAGTAATCACCAAGCTTATCAAGAATTTCAGACTCTTTCTTCACAGCTTCGGCGGCTGTCGTCGCAAAGCCAACAGAAGCTTCTGAAAGCGTTGCACCTGCGTTACTCGTCATGATAATCACAGTATCTTTGAAACTCACGGTGCGACCTTGACTATCAGTTAAGCGGCCATCTTCTAAAATTTGTAGAAACATGTGCTGCACATCTGGATGGGCTTTTTCCATTTCATCAAGCAAAATAATACTGTACGGATTGCGACGAACTTTTTCCGTCAACTGACCTGCTTCCTCGTGACCGACATAGCCAGGAGGGGAGCCAATCAATTTGGAAACGCTGTGTTTTTCCATGTATTCGCTCATATCTAGACGAATCATTGCGTCCTCTGAGCCAAACATTTCAGAAGCGAGTGTCCGACCAAGCTCTGTTTTTCCGACGCCGGTTGGTCCAACAAATAGGAAGGAACCGATAGGACGATCTTTTTGTTTCAAGCCAACTCGGCTACGACGAATCGCTTTGGCAACTTTTGTAACAGCTTCTTCTTGACCGATAACTTTAGATTTCAAGTTGGTAGCTAGATTTTTCATCTTAGATTGCTCGTCTTCCTGTAGACGGCCAACGGGGATACCAGTTTTTTCTTCAATCAATGCTTGAATATCAGCTGCGTGAATCGTTGGCAATTCAGCTGTTGAACCATTTGATTTGCGTTCTTTTAGCTTCGTAATTTCATCCCGAACCGATGCGGCCTCTTCATAATTTTCATTGCGTAACGCTGCATCTTTTTGCTCTTCTAAATGAATAATCCGCTCATTAATTGTATTTGGGTCGACATGTTCTAACGTTAAATTATATTTGGAACCAATTTCATCCATTAAATCGATTGCTTTATCTGGTAAATGACGATCTTGGATGTAGCGATCACTTAGTTTCACTGCTGCTTCAATCGCATCTTGTGCATAAACAACGTGATGGAATTCCTCATATTTTGGCTGTAAACCAGCCAGAATCGTGAGCGTTTCATCAATCGTAGGTTCGTCAACAAGAACAGGTTGGAAGCGACGCTCTAACGCAGCATCTTTTTCGATTTTACGATATTCTTTTAAAGTTGTCGCGCCAATCATTTGCAGTTCTCCGCGGGCTAGTGCCGGCTTTAAAATATTCCCAGCATCCATCGAGCCTTCCGCAGAGCCGGCTCCAACAATTGTATGCACTTCATCGATAAACAAAATCGTGCTTTCATCGGCTTGTAGCTCGCTAATCAACTGTTTCATACGCTCTTCAAATTGTCCGCGAATTCCAGTGTTAGACACGAGGGAAGCAACATCTAGTAAAATCACTTCCTTGTTTTGGAGTTTTGCTGGTACATTTCCAGCAACAATTGCATTGGCTAAACCTTCTACAACCGCTGTTTTACCAACACCAGGTTCCCCAATAAGAACGGGATTATTTTTATTACGTCTGTTTAAAATTTCAATCATACGCTGAATTTCTTCATCGCGACCGATAACTGGATCAAGTTTAGCTTCTCGTGCCATGGCAGTTAAGTTAGTGCCATACTCGTCTAGCAATCCACCACGCCCACCGCCAGCTGTTTGCGTTTTAACTGCTGTTTTACGTTCGGGTTGCGCGTTTTGTTGTCCACCGGAAATATTGGCAAAAAACTGGTCCATTTGTGAGTAAAAATCATTTTGCCCACGACTACTTCCAGCAGATGCTCGGAATTGGGCGTAACAATCGGGACATAGCGGCATCTCCATTTTCTGCCCATTCACACTCATATATAATTGAATTGTAGCTTCATTTTGATTACAATTTTGACATTTCATTTGAAAACCTCCCATAAATTTTGAGATTTAGGTCTGACTTTGACTTTATTTGACCTTATGATATTAGTATACTCTGACCAATTTTGACTTTCAACTATTTTGCTCATAAAAAAAAGAATTCCGGATTAGGGAATTCTCACTGTCCTTATTTCAATTGCTTTTTCATATCTTTATGCTCAATTCCCGCATCCATGAAAATATCAGAACATACTTCATAGCCTAACTTTTCATAAAATGGAATTGCTGTTGTTTGTGCGCCTAGCTTTAATAAAGTTACATTTTGTGCTAATGCCTCTTGCTCAATGGCCTCAATAATACGGCGACCGCTTCCTTTTTTACGGGCTACTTTACGAGAACAGATTCGCTCTACTTTCCCATATTCAGGCAATACGCGGAATCTACCTGTTGCAAGCGCTGTACCATCTTCATCATAATCTACAAACATGACGGTCGAATCAAGCTTATCGAACTCGTCCCACTCTAATTCTGGATCGACTTTTTGTTCCAAAACAAATACCTCATTTCGAATATCAAAGGCATCTTGTTTCCCTTTTTCATCTGTTACTTGCTTTACTGTCATGCTTTCTATTCCTCCTTAAACGGTCATATCTTCTGTTTCGAATTGTTCTTTGTCTAGCATAAATTGTAATGCTTCCTTGACAAATGGTTGCCAATATTTCCAGCGATGCTTGCCTTCGAACTCCTGAAAATAATACTCAAAACCGCGTGATTGCAAAACCTGATGAAGTCCTAAATTAGGTTCTAAAAAATTGGCAACCTCATTATCTGTCATGGAAACCTCTGTTTCTTCACTACCGATCACGTGGAAAATTTTCACAAGTGCAGGATTCGCTTTCTTCGCAAGCGTCATCAGTTCGTCGTTCACGAGTGGGGAGTGCAAAATTACATTACCAAAAGTATGCGGATATTTCAGCGCCGCTTTTAAGGATACGCTAGCACCCAAGGAGTCTCCCATCAAAAATCTACTTGCCCCCATGTGATATGTTGGAAAAGCAGATTCAATATATGGCACGAGCTCATGCGCTAAAAAGCGGATATAAGCTTCGTTTTGCGAGCCACTCGGATGATATTTTGCGCGACGATTTTCTACAGTTTTGTAAGGAATACCAACAAAAATTGCCTCTTGAATCTGATGACTTTCTGCCAATTCATCAGCAAACCGCGCCAACTTACCAAACTGAAAATAGTCCTTACCGTCCTGTACTAAGAAAAAAGGGTACTTCGAAAGCGGCGAAAACGTTGGTGGTAAATAAATTAATAAGTCCAATTCCTCGTTTAAAACATTACTCCAAATCTTTTGTTCCAACATTTTTGCTTCTGACATTTGTAAATCCCCCTTCTTTATTCGTTGTCCGAATTATTAGACAATAACCTGTGAGCAAGATATTAAGAGCCAAACTTCGATAACGTATTTACATTCTACCACAAAATGAAAACGATAGGGAAACTTTTGCTTAAATAATCAGTTTTTTTTCAAAGGATTGCGTGTCTTTTTTCAAAAGCTGTGGAGTTATGATATAATAAACAAATCAAATAATAGAAGAAAAAGGGTGGGAATCGCATGAGTAGTAAGGATATTGATTGGAGCACACTTGGTTTTGAGTACATTAAAACGGATTTACGCTATGTTTCTATTTGGGAAAATGGCAAGTGGGATGAAGGGAAAATGACAGAAGATAATGTCGTTCACATCGCGGAAGGCTCCACAGCGATTCACTACGGACAACAATGTTTCGAGGGACTAAAAGCGTATCGTTGCGCAGATGGGTCGATTAATTTATTCCGACCGGACCAAAATGCAAAACGAATGAAGCGCAGTTGTGATCGGTTATTGATGCCTGAATTTCCAGAAGAGCGTTTTATTGAAGCATGTAAGCAAGTTGTTGCAGCAAATGAAGCTTATATGCCACCATATGGCTCGGGTGGGACGATGTATTTACGCCCATACTTGATTGGAATTGGCGATAACTTAGGAGTTCGAACAGCACCTAAGTTCATGTTTTCTGTTTTTTGTTGTCCAGTTGGTCCATATTTCAAAGGTGGCTTGAATCCAACGAACTTCATTATTTCAGAGTATGATCGTGCAGCGCCAAACGGTACAGGAGCTGCGAAAGTTGGCGGTAATTACGCGGCAAGCTTGTATCCAGGGAAAATAGCGAAAGATCGCGAGTTCAGCGACTGCATTTATTTAGATCCCGCGACACATACAAAAATTGAAGAAGTAGGAGCGGCGAACTTCTTCGGTATCACGAAAGATAATCGTTTTGTAACACCGTTCTCACCATCGATTTTACCTAGTATTACGAAATATTCATTGCTTTATTTGGCAGAACATCGCTTAGGTATGAAAGCTGAGGAAAGTGATGTGTTTATCGATAAGCTAGATGAGTTTACAGAAGCTGGTGCGTGTGGAACAGCTGCGGTCATTTCTCCAATCGGCGGGATTCAAAATGGCGATGACTTTCATGTTTTTTATAGTGAAACAGAAGTCGGCCCAGTAACAAAAAAAATTGTACGATGAACTTTGTGGCATTCAGTTTGGTGATGTAGAAGCACCTGAGGGTTGGATTTATAAAGTGAAGTAATTTTTGTAGCTTACGTCGAGTAGAATGATAGAATCAATATAAAAAGTAGTGGGGATAAATCTGGAAGTCAGACTTTACCTCACTACTTTTTTAATTAATTTCCGGAAATATGCTTTTTAGGTAAGATAAAATGAATCGCATAACTGAGCAGGCAGCAGGCAAACATAGCCCAAAAAACCATATGGAGTCCGCTATATAGAACATTTTGCAATGGTTCGATGAGAGCGGTGTCGACATTTCCTGATGTTTGGGGACTGATAAGCTGGTTTAAATTATCGCGGTTAACGCCGACTTCGGCATTTTTAAAGCTGTTTGCTAAGACTGAGTTGAAAATGGTTCCAAATACAGCAACACCAATCGTTTGACCGACTGTCCGAAATAGCGTATTGGAAGCCGTTGCGATGCCGGTCTGCTCTTTTTTAACAGCATCTTGGACGGTGACAGTCGTTGTCGTGAAAATAATTCCAAACCCAAAGCCCATCAAAGCACTATCGAGATAGAAATAAACGTCTGGCGTTGTGCTCGGAAATAGCGCCAAGAAAAGGCCACTAACGGTCGTAATAATGACGCCAATACCAACTGTATGACGATTACCAATTGACATTAGCAAACGTCCGCCGATAAAGGAGCCGATAATCCAGCTCACCGACAGTGGTGCAATCATTAGTCCAGCAATCATTGCACCATGCCCCATCATACCTTGCGCCCACATGGGGATGTAGACATTGATACCAATCAAAAACGCGCTCACAAGAAAACCGATTAAGTTGCCGATTAATACGACTGGATTTTTAAAGAGGACGAACGGCATAATTGGGTCTTGCGCTCGTTTTTCAGCGAAGTAAAAGGCTACGAACAGAATCACCGAACCGACTAGCAAAACAAGGACAAGTGGTTCCAGCCAATTTAGCGTTTCACCGGCTCGTTGCAAGGCAAATAATAGGCCGAGTAATGCGATTGTGAATAACGTGGTGCCAAGGTAATCAATCGGCAACTTCACCCTGACTATGTGCTCTTTCAAATACATCGAGATAAGTATAATTGTTAAAACGCCAACCGGTACATTGATGAAGAAAATCCAGTGCCATGATAATTGGTCTACTAAAAATCCACCGAGTAATGGCCCAAAAACGCCGGCAATTCCCCAAGCAGATCCCATGAAACCGAGAACTTTAGCACGTTTTTCAAATGGGTAGACATCGGCAATAATCGTCATCGTTGTTGGTAAAATACCGCCAGCCCCAATGCCTTGAATGGCTCGAAAAATAATGAGTTGTTCCATCGTTTGCGCAAAGCCGCAGAGCGAGGAGCCGATAATGAAAATAACGGTGGCAATGATAAATATTTTTTTGCGACCGAACAAATCGGATAATTTTCCGTAAATTGGGACAGTAACGGCCGAAGTAAGTAAATAGATCGAAAATATCCAGTTCATTAGCTCGATGCCATTTAAGGCGCTAACAATAGTAGGCATCGCAGTACTAACAATGGTGCCCTCAATCGCGGCCATAAAAGTTGCTACAAACACGGCGATTGTAACGGCGGTCCTTTTTGTATTCGTTTGTTCCATTTTAATAAAAACTCCTTTCACACATCAATAAAAATTATAACATAAGTCAAAACGAAAAAAGCAGAATAGCCGTCATTATTTTGAAAAAGGAGTATAATGAATTGAGAAGAAAGCGTGAGGGGGAATTAGAGAATGGCGTTTGAACCAAATACATTAAAGACGATGGAGCTAATCAAGGCGTTGACATCGATACCGAGTCCGACTGGAAATACAGAACAGGTACTTGCTTTTGTGGAAAATTACTTGAAAGAGGCGGGTATCGCGAGTAAGAGAAATCATAAAGGTGCATTATTAGTTAGCGTTCCAGGAAAAGATGTATCGAAGCAGCGGATGTTGACGGCGCATGTGGATACATTGGGAGCAATGGTTAAGCAGGTGAAACCAGATGGACGATTGGCGATTAACTTAATTGGAGGTTACCGTTTTAATGCTATCGAAGGAGAATATTGTCTGATTGAAACGAGTGATGGTAAGCAATTTACAGGAACGATTTTGATGCATCAAACGTCTGTTCATGTATATCAAGATGCTGGAACGGCGCCACGTGACGCAAAAAATATTGAGATTCGTCTGGATGCGAAAGTTTTTAATCAGGAAGATGTTTCTAAATTGGGAATCGGCGTTGGAGACTTTGTGTCACTTGATCCACGCGTGGAAATCATTAACGAGGAGTTTATCAAATCACGCCATCTAGATGATAAAGCGAGCGTTGCCATTTTGCTCCGCTTACTGAAAAAGTTGCAAGAAGATAGCGCGGAATTACCATATACGACGAATTTTTTAATTTCTAATAATGAAGAAATTGGTTACGGCGGAAACTCCAATATTCCAGATGAGACGATTGAGTATTTGGCGATTGATATGGGCGCGCTTGGTGATGGACAAACATCGGATGAGTATACCGTTTCGATTTGTGCAAAAGATGGGAGTGGTCCTTACCATTACGGTTTACGGAAAAATCTTGTACAACTTTGTAAAGAGAATGAGATTGACTATAAAGTCGATATTTATCCATTTTATAGTTCCGATGCAAGTGCTGCAATTAAGGCTGGGTTTGATATTGTGCACGGTTTGATTGGCCCAGGAATCGATGCAAGTCATGCATACGAACGGACACACCGAGATTCTTTATATCACACAGAAAAATTAGTACACGCGTATTTATTTTCTAAAATGGTGAAATAGGAGGAGGAGAATATGTCTATTTTTGAATTAGAGCAAGAAACACTACATGGCGAAAAGGTATCACTAAATCAGTATAAAGGTGAGGTTGTGGTTGTCGTAAACACAGCGAGCAAATGCGGTTTCACGCCACAATACGAAGAATTAGAAAAACTCTATCAAGAATATAAAGATAGAGGATTTACGGTTTTGGGGTTCCCATCAGACAGTTTCATGAATCAGGAACTAGACACATCTGGCGAAATCGAGGAGTTTTGCAAAATTAATTACGGTGTGACTTTCCCGCTTTTCGCGAAATCAAAAGTGCGGGGCTCCGATATTAATCCCGTATTTGACATATTGACAAAGCAAAAAAAAGGACTACTAGGCGGCGGAATCAAATGGAATTTCACAAAGTTCCTACTAGATCGCGATGGCAATGTAGTTGAACGCTACGCACCAAAAGACAGTCCGATAGGTATGAAGGGAAAAATCGAATCCTTATTATAATCAAGTCTAAATAGAATCGAAACGCTAGCAAAAGCCGAAGCCGAGCAAGTACGAGTACAAGGTATCGCAAAAGCAGAGGCAGAACGTGCGCATGGTACAGCCCGCAGCCGAAGTTATTAAGCTACAAGGTCTTGCCGAAGCATACGAGTTATACGGCCAGGCTGCGATGCTTGATATGATCGTGAGTATGCTTCCTGAGTATGCAAAACAAGTGGTGGCTCCGATGGGGAATATTGATACGATTACAGTTGTGGATACTGGTAGTAGTGAAAGCAATGGTGGCGCGAATAAGGTTAGCGGTTATGCGACGAATTTGATGGCGACAGCACAAGAAAGCTTGAAAGCAACGACAGGGCTTGATATCCGTGAATTGCTTGAGAATTTTTCAGGCAAAGGGAATGTAAAAGGAAGCATTAAGGATTTGACGGATGCTGTGAAATCGCAGAAACCTGTAGAAGTTACAGAAGTGGAAGAAACAGGGGATAATGTAGAGGAAGGTTAAAAATAGCTGGGTATGGTAATCGCTATGATTGCTGTATCCAGCTATTTTTATTAGGAATGAAGAAAAATCTGATATATAGCCATTTTACAACTTGTTATCGTTAACAGTTAAATTTAGGTTGATTTAACCAGTTAAGCTTGATTATACTTTAGATTGAGTAAGCGCTTTCTAATAAATAGAAAAGGGGTTAGGGATTTGAAAAAGATGTGGCGTAAGTATCTAGTCTCCATCATGATTGCTATCTTTGCTGTACAGAGTTTTGGAGTCGGGATTCAAGGTTTTGCGGAAGAGACGATAGAGCCGAAGACAGATGTAGCGCAACAGGTTAAGTCAGCTAGTTCGGTGAATGACAGTGCGTTATCGGAAAATAGGGAGAGTAAAACGAAGGTCATTGTTCACTACAATCCGAAAGACCAAGCGAATAAAGCTTGGCAAATGTGGGTGTGGAATAATGATGGGATCGCTGGTCATGAGGTGATTTTTGAGGACACGAATGCGTATGGTGACTATTCGAAAGTAGCGATTCTGGACGTAGATGGCGTCCAATCAGAGCTCGGATTTTTGATTAAAAATGGTTCTGGATGGGGTGGCGATCGTGATATTAGCAGTGATCGTTATATTTCCACAAAAGAGGGAATTACCGAAGTTTGGCTAAATTATGGCGAGGAAGCTATTGCGACAAAGCCGGCGAATCTGGCGGTTTTACCAAGTCATGAGAATTTAGAAGTGACATTTTATTATCATCGTGATGATAGTGATTATACGGATTGGTTTGTGCATTCATGGGCGGATGGCGCAACGGGAACGCAAACGGTTAATTTTGCGGATGGTCAAGCGGACGGTGATTGGCAATCGGTGAAGGCGACTTTTAGCGCTTCTAGTGGGGCGAGTTTGTCGAACTTAGGATTTATTATTGCGAATAATGCGAATGGTAATTGGGAGAAGGACGGAACTGAGGACGATCGTTTTGTTTACCTGTTCACAGATGATGGCAAAGCGGAGGTTTGGATTGTAAGTGGGGATAAGACTGGCTATCGGAATCCAAACTTTGCGGATGCGACGAAGCAGATAAAAACGGCGAGTTTGACAGGTTTCAAGGAAGTGAAAGTGACACTGAATCGTGATGCGACAACGCTTGACTTGATGGCGGATGTGACGCTTACGGAGGATGGGAACGCGGTTACGATTTCGAATATTAGACGGGATGTCACGAATTCATCTATTTTCTATATTGAAACGATGCAGGATTTGTCGATTCAAGCTGCCTTGACGGTGAAGACGGATGGATTTGGCGAGAAGCTTGTGGATACGACGAGCATTGTTCGAAATCCAGCATTTGATACAAAATATGCTTACACAGGTGCGGAGCCGCTGGGTGCGACTTATGGTGCTAACCAGAGTGTATGGCGTTTATGGGCTCCAACAGCGGCGAGTGTGAAGTTGACGACATATCAGGATAATTTGCCGAACAGCCCGGTGGCACAGAGCTATGATATGACACCAAAAGCACAAGGAATTTGGGAATTCGCGACAAAACTTCCTTCTGGTACAGCCTATACGTATGATTTAGTTTTTGCGGATGGTAAGAAAACGGTGTCTCAAGATCCATATGCGAAAGCTGCAACGGCGAATGGGAATCGTTCGGTTATTTTAGATCCGGCAGTCATGGTTCCAGCAAATTGGGAAACGAACCGGATGCCAGCGTTTACGAATCCGACTGATGCGATTATTTACGAAATGCACATTCGGGATTTCTCGATTGCCAATAAAGATACGGTGAATAAAGGGAAGTATTTAGGTGTGATTCAAGAGGGGACGAAGACGGCAACTGGTGATGCAACTGGAATCGACTATCTAAAAAAACTGGGGATTACGCACGTTCAAATTTTGCCGATGTTTGATTATGCATCGTTGAATGAGGAAAATCACAATAGCGCTTCGGAACAATTGGGCGCGTTACCTTATAATTGGGGTTATGATCCGAAAAATTATAATGTACCAGAAGGTAGCTATAGCACGAATCCATACAATCCGGTGACACGAATCCAAGAGGCAAAACAGATGGTACAAGGGCTTCATAGCAACGGCTTGCGTGTGATTATGGATGTTGTGTATAATCACGTATTTGACGCAGGGGCTCATTCTTTCGAGAAAACGGTTCCTGGTTATTATTTCCGATATGGTGATGATGGCAAGCTTTCCAATGGGACTGGTGTCGGCAATGATACCGCTTCGGAGCGTGCAATGATGCGGAAATATATGGTTGATAGTATCGCTTATTGGGCGAAAGAATACCACATGGATGGTTTCCGTTTTGACTTAATGGGAATTCATGATGTCGATACAATGAACGCGATCAAAGCAGAATTAAATAAAATTGATCCATCGATTATCGTGCTTGGCGAAGGCTGGGATTTGGGAACACCGCTTGCGAGTGATATTAAAGCCAACCAAAAAAAATGCCTCTAAAATGCCAGAAATCGCACATTTCAATGACTCGATTCGTGATGCAATCAAGGGAAGCACATGGGGTGGACACGAATCAGAACCTGGTTTTGTGAATGGCGCCATAGGAAAAGAATCACTTATTGCGAAAAATCTGTTAGCAGGTAGCCTTCGCGATCAAGGCCAAGGAATTTATGATTTTTCGCAACCGAGCCAAGTAATTCAGTACGCTGAGGCTCACGATAATTTGACACTGTGGGATAAATTATCGTACTCGAACCCGGCTGACTCTGATCAGGATAAAAAGAAAATGCAAAAAATTGGCAACGAGTATGGTGTTGCTATCACAGGGCGTACCGTTTATTCATGCTGGACAAGAGTTTTTTAGAACGAAAGATAAAGATGAGAACAGCTACCAGTCTAGTGATGCTATCAACAAGTTAGATTGGGAACGCTATGCAGAAAACATTGATTCAGTTCAAGATATCGAAGCTGTGATGCAGTTGCGGAATTCCGAGCCGCTTTTCCGACTTACCAATTATGCCGACATTAATCAAAAAATGAAGATTATCAAACAAGATGAGAACGTAGTGGCATACGAGTTAAAAGATGGTGATACATCATATGTTGTTGCTTTCAATGCGAATAAAGCAGAGAAGGAAATCGCGATTCCAGCGAATAAATACTGGGCTAGAATTGGTGAAACAACGACAAATTTAACTGCTGAGACGAGCACTGTAAAAGTAGGAGCGCTATCCACAATCGTTTTGAAAAATGGCACGGCAACTTTTGAAATTGAAGCTTCGGCCGGTGTTGGTGGAACGATTACACCAAATGGCAAACAAACTTATGCGGCTGGCGAAAAACCTAGTTATACGGTGAAAGCAGACACTGGATATCGCTTGCAACAAGTACTTGTGGATGGGAAAGCTGTAACACTCTCAGGAAACATGTATAGATTCGAATCACTAGCAGCTAGTCATAAAGTAGAGGCTATTTTCGAAGTGATTCCGCGAGAAAATAAGCTTGAGAGTTTAGATAAAATCACATTACCAGTCGCTGAACTAATGGTACAGCCTGGACAAAGTGCAAAAGAATTTTATTTGTTACAAAAACTAGCAGCTCGTGGATATTATCAAATGGAAGGTGAAACGGAGCAACATGATTTGGATATCACACTCGCTGTAACAAATCTGGATTGGGAGGCTCCAAAAGCAGGTACTTATGAGGGAACAGTCCAGCTCACAAGTGAGATGCGCAGTAGAGCGGTGACAACGAAATCGGTTCAAATCACGTTGACCGCAGCTGCGCCGGCACCAGGTGGTGGAGAAGTTACAAAACCAGTCAAACCAACGACACCCTCAGGACCGGTAGGTGGTAATACAACAACGGTACCACCGAAAAAGGAAACGAATATATCAGTCAATAAAACGGATGAAAACCCTGTAAAAGTAACTCCAACAGAAGCATTACCAGCAACTGGTGATAGTAATTCTTCTCTGCTTTTTTTTGCTTGGAGTAATCTTTATCAGCGGTAGTATCGTATTTATGATGACAACACGAAGAAAACATACGAATTAAACTTGTATGAAGCTAAGTATAGACACAATAAAGCGTCGATATTTAGCTTCATTTCCTACATATTATTTTTTCCAAAAACTATCTCAAAAACGTCTGGATATGATATACTAAGGAAATGTGAGTATGTCTAGGAGGAATTTGAAAATGGTTCAAGATTTGAAAAAAGAAGTTGCTTCGCGCAAAACTTTTGCAATTATATCTCACCCGGATGCGGGGAAAACAACGATTACTGAGCAGTTATTGCTTTTTGGTGGGGCGATACGTTCAGCGGGAACAGTCAAAGGGAAAAAATCGGGTAAATTTGCGACGAGTGACTGGATGGAAATCGAGAAACAGCGTGGTATTTCGGTGACGAGTTCGGTAATGCAATTTGATTATGAAGGTTCACGGATTAATATTTTGGATACACCGGGTCACTCGGATTTTAGTGAAGATACGTATCGAACGTTGATGGCGGTTGATAGTGCGGTCATGGTTATTGATAGCGCGAAAGGAATTGAGGCGCAGACCTTGAAACTGTTCAAAGTTTGTCGGATGCGTGGTATTCCGATTTTTACTTTTATCAACAAAATGGATCGTCAAGGAAAAGCGCCACTTGAGTTGCTTGCCGAATTGGAAGAAGTTTTGGGAATCGAATCGTATCCAATGAACTGGCCGATTGGTATGGGCAAAGAGCTTGGTGGACTATACGATCGTTACCACCGTCAAGTGGAACAATATCGTGTGGATGGCGATGAACGCTTCTTACCACTCGGTGAAACTGGCGATTTGGTAGAACCACATGCGATTCAGAATTCCAGCTATTATGAACAAGCGCTTGAGGAGATTATGTTGCTAGATGAAGCTGGCAATGATTTCAGTGAAGAGCGCATTGCCGCGGGTGAGTTAACACCAGTATTTTTCGGTAGTGCCTTAACAAATTTTGGGGTGGAAACATTCTTGAAAACATATGTAAACTTCGCGCCAGCACCACAGCCTCGCCAATCTAATGAAGGCGAAATAGATCCTTATATGGACAAATTTTCTGGTTTTATCTTTAAAATCCAAGCAAACATGAACCCAGCACATCGTGACCGAATTGCGTTTGTGCGCATTTGCTCGGGCGAATTTGAACGTGGCATGTCAGTGAACTTAACACGTACTGGCAAGCCGATTAAACTTGGTAATTCAACGCAATTTATGGCAGATGATCGTGAAACTGTTAATACTGCAGTTGCTGGGGATATTATTGGTTTATACGATACAGGGAATTATCAAATTGGCGATACGATTACGAACGCTAGCAAGACACTTCAATATGAAAAACTACCACAATTTACGCCAGAATTATTCATGAAAGTCTCTGCAAAAAATGTGATGAAGCAAAAGCATTTCCATAAAGGTGTTGAGCAGCTCGTTCAAGAAGGTGCGATTCAGCTTTTTAAAACGTGGCGTATGGAAGACTATATTATCGGTGCGGTTGGTCAACTGCAATTTGAAGTTTTTGAACACCGTATGAACAATGAATATAATTCTGAGATTCGAATGGAGCCGATCGGTTCGAAAATTGCGCGCTGGATCAAAGAAGAAGACGTGGATGAAAAACTATCTACACAACGAAGCATGCTTGTAAAAGATCGTTTCGACAAGCCGCTATTCCTATTTGAAAATGAATTCGCATTAAACTGGTTCCACGATAAGAATCCAGATATTGAATTAACATCCTTGCTGTAAAAAAGGAAATTCAGCTATCATCATTGGTATTTTGTAAACTTGATTTCGACTCCATAAAATAGTAAAATCCTAGCGACGAATTAGATGGAAAATTCGTCGCTAGGATTTTATTTGTTTATCTCTGCTTGAAGTTTACGAGCTAACTTTTCATAATTATGAAAGTCTTCGGAGTCTTGCTTAGGAATATTAAGTAAGTTCTGCGTCTTCAAAACCTGTTTTTCAATGCCATCTGCAAATTTTACAAAAGCATTAGCGGTTTCTTTTCCATAATCCAACGAGTAATATTTGGATTGGCGATAAAAAGTTTGCAGTTTAGAGTCAGAGATGTCCTGTTTTTTATCAGCAAATATTTCATCATATTTTACGGAAATAATCTTATCCTCTTCTGTGACGACTTGTAGACGCGCTGTTAAGCCATTGCCAAGTGGTTCTGCAATACCATAATAATAGAATCCAAACGGTTTTTTCACCCATTCCTTCATCTCCTCAGCAAGAGGCATCATCCCATTTCTAGCACTAGTCGAAGAACCTTTTACGGTCTTGAAATTGCCGTCTAATCGATTTTCCGCAAGCATTTGACCTTCCAAAAATGTAACTCCATTCACCCAAGTTACTAGTGTGTCATCTGTGCGAGTGTTCTCTGCTTGGAAAAAAGCGTAATCAGAGAGGCGCTTTGATGCATTAGCATACTTTGGTTCGTAATAGTTCGATGCAGCCAGCTCGTTAAATTCAACATGGATTAGCTTGCCATCATTGTCTGTTACTAACTCTAAGATACCATGATTTCCACCGTCAAAATCGCGCTCATTCTTATAATAATGCCCTTGGATAATACCAATCGGTGGTTGAACAGACCAAAACATGCGTGCTTCTTTTTCTGCTGGTGTGAATTTTGCCTCGGGGTGTGTGCCGAATGTGGTGGTTGTGGCAGAAGTTACGACATCATAATTATAGTTATGGCCTTGAGATTCCACAGAAACCTTCTTTGCTTTAGGTTCTTGGCTATTTTCATTGGAGCAGGCAACTAATGTGAGTGAGGTAAGTATCAACATTATTTTCTTCAAATCGATTCCCCTTCCTTCTTTCTAGTATCGCAAAAAAAGATAAAGCTGTGCTAAATAAAATATGAAATAAAAATAAATTTTTAACCAAATAACACACCGTTTTGTCAATGAAAAGCTTTGTTGACAGCTAGACTAATTCTATGATATTATTTTCCTATCAATCAAATATCACTTTTGACATTCGTCAAGGGGGAGTAGCGTTAGTCTTATTTAGTAGACTGAGATAAAGTCGTCATTACATGGATATCATATCCATCGGTTTTATCAACATTTCATGAAAATGTCAGCGAGACCTTTGCCAAACATCTGGCAGGGGTCTCGTTTTTTGTGTTTGATTAGGAGGCGCTGACGACGGTTGAAAGAAAAAGGAGGAATTTTATTTGGATACAGCAATGATTTTAGAGTACGGATGGGTTTTACTTGTCTTGATTGGTTTGGAAGGTATTTTAGCGGCCGATAACGCGGTTGTTATGGCGGTTATGGTAAAGCATTTGCCGGATGAACAGCAGAAAAAAGCCCTATTTTATGGCTTGATTGGCGCATTTGTGTTCCGATTTGCCGCTCTTTTCTTAATTTCTTTTTTGGCAGAAGTTTGGCAAGTTCAAGCGCTTGGAGCTGCATATTTGCTTTATATTTGTATTAGCCATATGTGGAAGCACGCAAAAGGTAAGGACGACGGGCATAAAGTGAAGGAAGGTAAAGGTTCCAGCTTTTGGGTAACTGTTTTAAAAGTGGAGATTGCCGATATTGCCTTCGCGATTGATTCGATGCTAGCTGCTGTAGCACTAGCAATCACGCTTCCAGCAACAGGGTGGGGCACAATTGGTGGACTAGATACGGGACAATTTAGCGTGATGTTTATCGGTGGACTCGTTGGATTAATCTGTATCCGTTTTGCAGCAACACAATTCGTAAAATTACTGAAAAAATATCCATCCCTTGAAACAGCTGCCTTCCTCATTGTAGGATGGGTCGGTGTGAAGCTAGTTGTTTACACATTAGCGCATCCAGAACTAGGAATCATCCCAGAGCACTTCCCACACTCAACTGTTTGGAAATTAACATTCTGGGCAGTCATGATTGCCATCATCTTATGGGGATGGCTCATATCTGTTCGTGCAGCCAAAAAAAAATCCAGATGCGAAAGCTTAATAAAAATGGAATCTTGCTCCCGTCGCGTTTACGGGAGTTTTTCCATTACATATAGTAGCAAATAGAGTGGGAAATATGGTAAAGTGGAGAGTAAAGAAATGGTGGGGTGTACATGGATATCTCGATTTGGGGAGAATATATATGGGTCTTTTTGATTTTGATTTTGCTAGAAGGCGTACTTTCAGCCGATAATGCTGTTGTTATGGCTGTCATTGTTAAAAAGTTACCACATGATCAGCAACGGAAAGCCTTATTTTATGGACTGGTCGGAGCCTTTGTTTTTCGATTGATTGCGATGCTTATCATTTCATATTTAGTTAATTTTTGGGAAATACAAGCGATTGGTGCCCTGTATTTACTTTACTTAGCAATAAAGCATATTTGGGATAAAAATACCGGCAAGAATAAAATAGAAAAAGAAGAAAAAGAGCCAAAGCCAACATCTTTCTGGGGAACAGTGGCACGCGTGGAGTTAACAGATATCGCCTTTGCATTGGATTCGATGCTTGCAGCTGCAGCTCTAGTAGTTACGTTACCGGCAATTGGTACATACGAAATTGGTGGTATGAGTGCAGGTCAGTTTACTGTGATGTTCTTAGGCGGTTTGGCAGGATTAATCGTTATTCGTTTTGCAGCAACACAAGTGGTGAAATTATTGGAGCGTTACCCTACTTTAGAAACAGCTGCCTTCTTAATCGTTGGTTGGGTTGGGGTGAAAATGGCCGTCATTACGTTGGCCAACCCTCAAGTAGGTATTTTACCAGAGCATTTTCCGGCTTCAGCAGGGTGGGAGATTACCTTCTGGGCCATTATGATTGCTCTTGGTTTAGGTGGTTATATTATTGCTAGGAAAAAAGAGAAACAAAAGAGATAATTATATGATTGGCGGTAACTCGCGCCGAGGGAAAATACGTGCAAGGATGTCTAGGCTAACGCCGATTCAGGTCATCATCACGTTTTATTTCCTATCGATTACATTTGCAACAGCACTACTGAGTATGCCGTTCACACAAAAACCTGGTGTCAAAATTCCATTCATTGATACGCTATTTACAGCAGCCAGTTCGGTGAGTGTAACGGGTTTGGCATCGGTGAATATTGGTGAGTCTTACAGTCGCGCTGGAATTTGGGTGTTAATGGGACTTTTCCAAATTGGTGGTCTTGGTGTCATGATGCTTAGTACGTTCTTTTATTTGTTATTGAAGCGCCGAGTTGGGCTACGTCAGCGCCAGTTAATTATGACAGATACGAATCAATTTTCAATGAGTGGGATGGTTCGGATGTTACGTGAGATTCTGATTTTGATTTTTGGAATCCAGATTATTGGCGGCCTGATTCTAGGAATTTATTTCATCCCGTTCTATAAAGGCGATGTTGGTGAGGCAATGTTCCAAGGATTATTTAACTCGGTTTCAGCGGTAACAAATGCTGGTGTCGATATCACAGGCTACTCATTGACGCCGTTCGTGACGGATTACTTCGTCCAATTTATTACGATATTGCTCATCATCGCTGGTGGGATTGGTTTTCCTGTCTTAATTGAAGTACGCCGATTCTTATTCGAAAAGAATACCCTAATACCATTCCGGTTTTCCTTGTTTGTAAAAGTGACGACGGTTACCTATATGTCATTGCTTGTCATTGGTGGACTACTGATTTGGGCGATGGAGAGTCAGCATTATTTTAAAGGAACCTCGATTGATGAGGGCTTCTTTAACTCGATGTTCTTATCCGCAACGTCCAGAAGTGCAGGCTTGTCAACGATTGACACGTCAGCATTGACAGACCCGACGCTACTTGTGGTTTCAGCACTAATGTTCATTGGGGCATCGCCAAGCTCCGTGGGTGGTGGAATTCGGACAACGACTTTTGCGATTACGATTTTATTTTTGTATTCCGTGATTCGCGGGCGGAACCATATTTATATTTTCGGACGTGAATTGTACCAAGAAGATGTGCGAAAAGCGTTGGCTGTAGCCGTTTTCGCAACTCTCTTATGTGTTGGGGCAATTACAGTACTAGGATATACAGAACAGGCAGAACTGATGGCAATTGTGGTCGAAGTGTTTTCAGCGTTCGGAACTTGCGGTTTATCGATGGGTTTAACGACTGATTTGAGCTATTTCGGCAAGGTTATTATTATCCTTCTTATGTTTATTGGACGCATCGGAATAATGTACATGATGTTATCCTTCCGCACCAAAGACGGCAAGAAAAACGCGATTAGACTGCCGAAGGAGAAGATTATTACGGGGTAAACTTGGGTTTTTGATGCCTCTAAAAGTGTCTGACACTTTTTGGAGCTCAAAATCCTAATAACTTAACTTTTTTCATTTAATTTTTAATCTTTTTATGATAAAGTTATGAAAAACACGTAAGGAAGTGGCATTTTTGCAACGAAGATTATCTTGGTTATGTATTGGCATAGCTGTATCGATGATTATTATTTTGTTTGTCTCCTCATCGCAAACCTACGAGCAACAATCTATGACATCTGGTTTAGATAGACTATTAGCCAATAAACCATTTGAAAAGCAATTATCAGCTATATCTTTTCATTATGCTGGTTCGGAAATAAGTATTGCAGCGAAAGGATACAGTTCTTTTGTTGAATTCTTTATACGCAAAGGTGCGCATTTCTTTTCTTATGCACTCATGGCTTTTAGTTTGTTTATAGGATTCAGTGCTTTTATAAAAAGGAGCTGGTTAGTAGTTTCTCTGAGCGCAGGAATTCCGCTAGCATATGCTATGTTTGATGAATTTCACCAAATGTTAACGGGTGGTAGAACGCCACTAGTTCAAGATGTTATTTTGGATTTCGTGGGAGCCTTGTTCGGGATATTTCTTGCCTATTTGCTCGTAAGGTGGCTCATAAAAAAAGATAAGGCATCAGTCACTGATTGATGCTTTATCTTTTTTTTTGCTTAAATGTACTAACATGTCTCGTATGACTCAGTTTTTCATAAAAAAGTTGCCGATCTTTGGAGAAGAAATTAATACAAACATGGATGAAAAACATAAATCCTGCAACGAAACCAACACCAATTACAGTTAAAAACAGTACTGGGGGAAGGTTAATGAAAAATGGATTTAGTGGGAAAAGAATGATAGCGAGTGTTACATAGTAGAGCAAGCCGTTTCGAATCATTAGCTGCCGGAGCTTTAAACGTTCTGAGTTCGTCGATTTTATCCGAATTTGTACGAGCATTTTTCCAAATGTACGTCCTTTTGTGAATTTCGGTAGGAGTATGAAGTATAAGAAAACAATCAGAACAAGCCACCAGAGTTGTGTAAACCTTGCGCCGCCATTTGCTTCGAGATTGCTAAATGGCAAAACTCGTAATGTACCTAATATGGTTGTGAGCACGTCAAGTAATAGCCAATCGATAACAAAAGCAAGGAGTCTCCGAAAGTAGCTGACTTGTTTTCCTTGGATGTAGGTCATTTCGTCCATTTTTGTGCGTGATGGTAGAAGGCTGGTGAACAGTGGTGCGATGGCGAATCCAATCATGCCACCGAGCGTGTTTAGCATTAAATCATCCACATCAAACAGCCGGTAGGCATGTGGGTAAACCCCATAAATACCAGTTAATTGCGTGATTTCAAAAAACAGGGATAGTAAGAATGAGAATAGTGTTGTTTTCCAAAAAGAGCAACGGAAGTAATAACGTAGATAAATGCCGAATGGGAGAACTAAAAGAACATTGAAAACAGGTTGCAACACCACGGCTTGTGTAAGCGCGGTTAAATATGTACTTGGATCATTCCAAACCAGTACGGTATGGGTTAAAAAATCCTGGATGAACTTGAATGGTGTTAATTGTACTGCGGAGCCCGTCATTTTAGCAACATCATCAGGGTCTGGCAGTGGTAATAAAATCAGTAAAAAAGCGCATAATAAATAAAAGATAAACGTATATAGAACAACATTACGCAAGAAATTTAAGCCACCGAATTTGCGATATTGGTAGATGGCAAATGGTAATGTTAAAATAAAAGCGAGTACAGGGAATAACAAAACTGCGATTTCGATTGGAAATAAATAATCATGCATTATCAAAAAAACCCCCTTTTATCTAGATTACACTAAAAATAAAAAAAAAAACGAGCCAAAACTTAGCAGCACTAATGAAAATGCTTTTAGTAGGCATGATTTCACTAGTACTTGCTAAGTTTCGACTTGCTTTTGGTTGGACTATGATCCATATTTAGGCGATGGGACGCGAAAGATTGCCATTAAGCCAGCAAGAATGATTAGAATTCCAGAAACAATCCAAATTTGACCAACTACAAAGAACATGATAATGCCGATAAGTGTTAGGACAACACCCCAACCACGTGGACTTTTTTTAATGAGAAGTGTTGACACTAAGGCGAGTGCAGATGCAATAATGGTTATCCAACCGAGTGTTGCAATGCTATCCCCAAGCGCACCATCAAAATACGTAAAGGTTTGGATGTAATCCGTAATGTCGTTACCGTAAGCAACAATCCAAAATCCAGCTACTAAACCGATGATGGAACCAATTAAACCTAATACTAATTCTACTGTTCTTGACATTTTTTTTAACCTCCTATCTGATGAACCCTTAAGATGAACAATGTAGTTCTCTGAAAGGTTATCCTATGTTCCACACATGAAGAACGTACAAGGCATTTTTACCCTATTTTGAAAAGAATAATCTTGAATGGAGAGGTTTTGTTGGAATAGTTGTTAATTGTTACTAAAAAACAATATTTGTTATTTGGTAGTGTACGTGGTAACTTGGAAAGAGAAGGAGAGGCGATGGAAAATGCAACTTTGTGTGAATGAAATGGATTCTCCGTTGGGAAAGCTTTATCTTGGTGTAACAGAGAACGTTGTAAGGTATATCTCGTATGATGAAGCAACTTTTTTGCAGGTTGGAATGGATTTTAGGACAGAAGAAAATGAGCTGATGCGACGATTGAAAGATGAGTTGAGCGCTTTTTTTATTGGAGAAATAAATAGTTTTACGGTGCCGTTGGAAGTGAGAGGAACGGATTTTCAGATGAAGGTATGGCAGTCTTTGCAACAGATTCCGTATGGTGCAGTGGTTTCCTATAAGGACATCGCAGAGTGGGTGGGGAGTCCAAAAGCTGTGAGGGCGGTTGGCCAGGCGAATCGTGCGAATCCAATTCCGATTATTATTCCATGTCACCGCGTGATTCAAGCTGGTGGGAAGTTAGGTGGTTATAATGGAAGTGATGTTGACCGGAAAAGATGGTTATTGAATCGCGAAATGCCTTTTTAGAATGTTATTATAAATTTCATGGCTCGTTCATAATTTTTTCTTATTTATCGGATAAGATAATCATATAGTGAAAGGAGCTGGAATTACATGAATAATGAATTTGAAACGGCACCGAAGAAACAAGTGAACAAATGGAAATGGAGCACTATTATTGTGAGTATTGTTTCTGTTATGACGATATCATTTATGGGTTTTGCACTTTTTAATCAAAATCAAGCGGAGATGAATAATGATGGGTATATGCCAAGTAGCGGACACTCACAGATGGGTGGAACGGATGAGACATATGGAACACCACCGGGTGGGGGACCGAGAAGTCAACAGGGCGATGGCACCTCAGGTTCTAGCGACGATACAGATGCGAATTCAGGTGCTTCATTGAATCCAGATTCCAGTTCGTCGTCTAACGCCATATAACGCAAAAAACCACATTCGCGCAGAATGTGGTTTTTGATTGTATATAATTAGCAATTACATGATCCGCCTGAGCAACACTGGTCTTCAGAATCCTCTTTGTTTAGCATGGTAAGAGGGTTTTCCTCTTTCCAAACTTTATTTAAAACTTCTGTAAAACTAGTTGCGGGTTGTGCGCCGGACACGCCATATTTTTCATTGATTACAAAAAATGGAACGCCTTGAATCCCGAGTGATGCACCAGTTTGTTCATCATCTCGAACATTTGTTGCAAAAGCATCACTTGCTAACATTTCTAGCGTCTCAGTTTTGTCTAAGCCATTCGCCTCGGCTATTGTTGCCAATGTTTCGTGGTCGCTGAGATTTTTAGATTCTGTGAAGTAGGAATAGAGTAGCGCTTCTTTCACGCTTTCAGAAGTTCCTTTTGTTTTAGCAAATTGGAGCAAGCGGTGGGCATCAAATGTGTTTGTTGGAACCATTGTATCGAAATGGTAGTCAAGACCAACTGTTTTGGCTTGGGCGCTTACTTGATCATTCATGCTTTTGGCTTTTTCGACTGTCATGCCGTATTTTTCAGCTAAAATTTCATCCATCGTTTGATCGTATTGAGTCGGCGCGCTTGGGTCAAGTTCGAAACTGCGATATTCTATTTCGACCTCCTTGCCAAATTCCTTTAAACCCTTCTCAAAATTGCGTTTTCCAATATAACAAAACGGACATGCGAAGTCCGACCAAATTTCTACTTTCATGTGTATTCCTCCTAAAAGAATAATTTGTTCATCTGTGAACAGTATAACGCGCCAAGGTGAATATTTCAATCTAGTTGCTTACTATTTGTTAGCGATTAGAGCAAAGGAGTTGAGAAGTGGTAGTGAAATGCGGTATCTTTGTATGGTAGAGGAGTGAAGCTGGAATGGATATTTTTCAAGTGAGGGATCGGTTACCGGATAGTATAGACCCGGTAGTCTTAGTTATTGGCAAGTTTGATGGTGTTCACAAAGGGCATCAGCATTTATTGGCACGGGCTAAATCATTTTGCAGACCCGATGAAAAATTAGCAGTTGTATGCTTCACACCACATCCGTTATGGGCGCTGAAAAGAAATCCTGCTTACCAGCGCTCAATTACACCTGATATGGAAAAATTCAGATGGCTGGCGCATTTTGGCGTAGATAAGGTGTACAATGTTGCTTTTACAGAAAAGTATGCAGAAACATCTGCGGAAACGTTCATTAGAGATCATTTGGACGGATTGAACTTATCGCATATTGTTGTTGGTGAGAGCTTTAATTTCGGAAAAGGACGAGATTCGGATGTTGATTTGCTGATGGATTTGTGTGGTGAACGCTCTGTTCCAGTGACGGAAATTCCGTTTCTGCGAGATGGTGCCAATCATAAAGTGAGCTCGACGGATATCAGGACGGCCTTGTATGAGGGCGATTTTGAAAAAGCTGAAAATTTGCTAGGCCATCCTTATTTTATCGAGGGAAATGTGCGCGTCGAAAATGGTTGCTATTTGATTACAAAACTGGAGGATTTTGTGCTCCCTAAAGTGGCGAGATACCAAGTTCTTAAAGATAAAAAACAAATGGAAATTCAGGTTTTAGCTTCTGGAGAAATCGAGATTCCACTACGAATAAAACGTGTAAGAATTCAATTTGACACTATCCAATAGGTTAGTGTTTTTTGATAGGTTGATTTTCTATGAAGATACTGTTATACTAATTTAGTAATTTACTAAACTACTAAAGGAGAGGTACCATGAAAATCCCAACAAATTTAAAACATAAACCAGTCATTGTTGCTGAAAACTATGAAGAAGTGGATGGCAAATACGCATACAATTCGGATGCAAAGGGCTTGTCACTTGGTTTAGCGCAATGGAATGATCGCGGCAAGTTAGATATTTCAGCGAAAGTATGGCGGCATACTGGTGGGAAATGGTCTCGCCAATCGGAAGAATTACCGTTGCATCGTGTGTTAGATTTGGCCATTTTGATTGGACGGTCAAAGCTTTATTTTAAAGATGCTTATAAATATGAAGGATTATATGATAAAGAGAATCCACAAATTGATCGGATTGGTTTGCAAGGTGATGCGATGACGGTCTCGGTGTGTGATGATAATCAACTGATTGACGAAGATATTGCGCTATTTCAACAGGCTATGGCAGATAGTGACGAACTTTTAAGTGAGCGATTGCGGACGTTGAGTCATATTTTGAAAGAAGCTGGCTATTAGGAGGAGATTTTTTGATGGCATCGGAGAAAGAGTCACGTAAGGAGAAAATCAATGCGTACAAGCAAATGAAGCATCGAGCAGGCGTATACCGCTTTATTAGTAAGGAGACGGGTATTTATGCTTTGGCGGCTAGTATGGATTTGAAGGGGATTCAGAACAAATATTCGTTTGCCCAAAAAATGAATATGCCGGGCGCTTTGCCATGGACAATTGCGGATGAAGCAAAGAAATATGGTATGGAGACGATTGATTTAGAGGAATTAGAGCTCGTTGATATCAAGGATGAGATGACGAATCAAGATATTAAGGAAGAATTAGATGTTTTACTGGAGCTGTGGAAGGAAAAATTAATGAACGCAGCCGAGTAAGGAAAGCTGAAATAGATGAAATTGGCAGAGATGTTGATTTTCAGTCTGTTTCGGCTTTTTTGTTTAGCTTTGTCAGCAATTCTGCTATACTTAATCAAAAGTGGCGAAAGGCTGGTGAAGGAATGAGAAAATATTATATGCATCAAATTGGTATGGCGCTAATGATGATGTTTGGTGTTATAACAGGCCTTGGTGCTGTTCGGCGGTTGATGTATTTGACGCTTCTAGATCAGGAGCGATCAAGCTTGTACTGGATTATTGAACTAGGACTTTCCGTTATTATGATTGTAACGACGATTTTATCTTATTCTGATCGCCGGCTAAAAGGGACAGAAGTGGTGGTTAGCTTGTTATTTGTCACTTACTTCACGTATTTTGTGATTCGTGCGGTTATCGGAGTGGAAGAAGTAGTAAATGTGCAAAATGCCAATATTTTGACGATGTTGGTCGGCTTAGCTATGTTTGCAGCATTTGTTTTGTTCTACACGACTGAAAATGAAAAGATTATTGTAAAAAAGGAGAAACGGATACTTACGGCTAGCGGTTTTGTTATGGTATTAATCGGTGCTGGACTTGGAATTCTGCTCGCTGCTTTGAGGTATCAAGCGTATATAGAAAAGAAAGACTGGGATGGACTCGATTTTCAAAAAACGATTTTTTATCCAGCGATGATTTCAATGGGAGAATATTTATTCGTTGCATTTGCTTTTATTTTAATGGCTTTTCTGCTTTTTCAAAAGTGGCACTTGCTTTTGGCATATGTTGGGATGGGTATTGCGGTGCGGGAATTACTTTTTGGGTGGCTGCAAATACAAGCTTTACGAGGTGATGATGTAGCATTAACGATGCTAACAATTTTGCCATTATTTGTTGGTTTAACAGGGTTTATAGGCTTCCTTTTATTTGTGGGAGGGGCTAACAGAGGCGAACAGGAGGAACAGACTTGAAGCGAAATAAATGGATAATTATAATGACTTGGATTTCGGTGTTAGCGCTACTGCTATGTATTGCGGGTTTAATCGCCGTGGCACAAGGATATACGAAATCGGGAAATAACACGGTTGAAAAAACAGAAACGAAGACGGAAACAAAGCAATCAGATAGGTTCCAAGTGACGGGCCTTGGTGATTCGCTTACGGCGGGCGTTGGTGATACGGATGGCAAAGGCTATGTTCGTCGCGTCGTGGATACACTCGAAAAAAAAAGGAACAAAAGTGACACTATCGAATTTGGCTATAAGTGGCGCGCGTAGCAACCAGTTGCTCAACCAGCTAGGTCAAAAAGAAATTGCGCAACAAGTGACAAATGCTGACGTGATTTTTATGACAATTGGTGGGAATGATTTGTTTCGTGGCGGTGCGGCATTAGAAGATTTAAATGCGTCAGAAATTCAAAAAAACGAGACAGCGTATTTAAAAAACTTAGAGCAGACGTATGCGCGAATTCGAGCGCTAAATAAAGATGCAGTCATATATCATCTTGGCTTGTACAACCCGTTTGTGGATGTGAAAAACCGAGCGGAATTGGCAAGTATTGCAGCAAAATGGAACATGGATACGCAGAATTTAGCGAGCAAGTTTTCGCGTGTAGTATATGTTCCAACATATGACTACTTTATTTTGAATGGCAAGAAATATTTATCGAGTGATCATTTTCATCCGAACGGAGCTGGCTACCAGCTATTTGCAGATCGGGTATCAAGTGTCATGACAACGGATGAGGAGAGTGATGCGAAATGACGACGGCGCTTTTAGTGCAAGACTTGAATAAGAAAATTGGCAAGCGGGAAATTATTAAGAACTTGAGTTTTGAAGTAAATGAGGGCGAAGTATTCGGTTTTTTAGGGCCAAATGGTGCAGGTAAAACGACGACAATTCGGATGCTCGTTGGACTGATAAAGCCAACTTCTGGTACGATTCTAATTGGTGGAAAAGATATTCAGAAGCATTTCACCGAGGCAATGAAGAGTCTGGGGTGTATTGTGGAGAATCCGGAGTTCTATCCATTTTTAACAGGTTGGGAGAACTTGGCGTATTTTGCGCGGATGGATCGTTCCATTAAGCCAGAACGTTTGCAGGAGGTAACCGACCTTGTTGGGATGACAGCACGCGTTCATGACCGGGTTTCTACATACTCACTTGGGATGCGCCAGCGTTTAGGAATTGCACAAGCGCTTCTGCCAAATCCGAAGTTACTGATTTTAGATGAACCAACGAATGGGCTGGATCCCTCGGGAATTCGTGAAATGCGTGATTTTATTCGTTATTTGGCGAAAAAGGAAGGAATTAGCGTACTAGTTTCTTCGCATTTACTTAGCGAAATTCAGTTGTTGTGTGATCGCGTGGCTATTATGACGAATGGTGAAATTATTGCGACAGATGATGTGGATAAGTTGTTATCTGATCGCGAAAAAACACGCTGGCGTTTTGAACCGATGGCAAAGGGCGCGGCGATTTTGGCAGAAATGACGGAAGTGATAGAGCAGGATGGCGCGTTTTACACGAGTTTTGAGGCGGATAAACTACCGGTTTGGAATAGTCGGGTCGTACGTGCCGGTGTTCAAGTACTTGAAATGCAGAAGATTACGCCATCTTTAGAAGATTTGTTTATTGAACTGACAGGAGGACAAGGCATTGATTAACTTAGTTTATAATGAGCAGTTGAAGCTTTATCGCAAACGCCGCCTCCTTATTATTTTATTTTTAGTTGCAATTATTGTAGGAATTTTTACGTATGCGCAGTTTAGACAACATCAGGAGGATGAACAAAAATCGGGGACGACGGATTGGCATGTGCAGGTGCAGCAGCAGATTGTGGATATCGAAAACCGCCTGAGCTCGAATCGTATTCCGGATGAGTATAAGAAATATATGCGTGTGACGCTTGGTCAGTTGCAGTATTACTTAGATAAGGATGTGAATCCGAATGCGCCCGGAGCTCCAACTTTCTTGAAATCATTTGTTGAAAATGGAATTGGGTTGCTGTTTCCATTATTCGTAATGGTAATTGCCGCAGATTTAATTTCATCGGAGTCGGGGAGTGGGACCATAAAATTCTTGCTGACAAGGCCGGTGAAGCGTTGGCGCATCTTGACGAGTAAATTTATTTCAATGATGCTGTCTGTATCGATTATTTTGTTGGCATCGGCCATTATTGCATATGCTATATCGGGAGTTGTGTTCGGTTATGGCGGCTGGACGGCACCAATTCTGACAGGATTTGATGTAAGCGGGGATGCTGTTGGAACAGCGGGCGTTTATTCATTACCGATGTGGCAGTATCTATTAATGGAATTTGGCTTGGCGTGGTTAGTCGCGATAGTAATTGGGGTGCTAACATTGATGTGTTCGGTGTTGGTTAGGAGCACCGCAGCCGTAATGGGCATTATGTTGTCATCACTGATTACAGGATCTATTTTGAGTAATCTCGTATCATCTTGGCCAAGTGCAAAATATTTATTCATGGTAAATTTACAGCTAACGAATTATTTGAATGGAACGAGCCCACCAGTAGATGGAATGACGCTAGGGTTTTCAGTTGTGACATTGCTTGTTTGGACGATTGCCGGATTGATTATATCTTATTGGGTATTTATGAAGCGAGATGTTTATTGAATATTTAAGTAAAATGAGGTTTCAAAGCTAGAATTGGCTTTGGAGCCTGTTTTTTGCAAAAGAGCTTATTCAGGATATCAATTTTGACAGCGCTGAATAAGCTCGATATGATTTGTTCGTATAAAAATTTACTTCTTAATGCCAGTTTGACTCGTTGTTTTGTCGTCAATAATTGTATTTTGATACATTAAGTAGTAGGCGGCAGAAGACCAACTGAAATTTTTAGTACTTAAGCCATCACCAGTAAGTGGATCATAATTTTCATGAATTGGTCCGTTGCCCATCAAACCGTCTGCGTGGTTAAATAAGTTTTTTGATAGGAATGTGGCATCTGGTTTGTAACCGTAATTTTGCAAAGCTTCTACACCAAATAATGCTTGATCAAGCCAAACAGGGCCACGCCAGTATTCTGTTGCACGGAATCGTTGGTTATCTTTAGAGGCTGTTGGAAATGGCATGTATGTGTTGAATTTATTTGGAGAAAGCATATTTTTACGTACGTTTGCTGCCTTATCCGAGTCTGAAAGGTTCGCCCAAAGTGGAATCCAGCCCTCTGTTCCTTTTCCACGATTTACAAGTAATTTTGTTTTGTTATCATCACTTATTTGTAAATCATAATAAAAACCAGTATCTTTATCGTACATATTTTTTTCGATGTAATTTTGTATTTTTTTTGCATCTTTTTTGTATTTGGTAGCATCATCTTCTTTGCTGAGTTGCTCTGCTATCGATACCAAGAAACCTTTTTCGGCGTAAAGGTAGGCGTTTAAATCGACGGATTCTTGATTGATAGAATAGCCGATTACTTTATCATTGCTATCTTTATTTTCCAAAACTAAAACGCCAGGATCATCTTTTCCAATACCATCTTTATCGAAGCGGACAGCATTATCCATACCACTTTCCCAGGCGGCGGCTTCGATGATTGCCTCGTCGTTTCGTTCGTAATGACCGTTTGCGTCTTTTATGTTGTTATCATTCGCGTCTTTTTTCCAATTGGCGTCACTAACCATGCTACCATATTCTGCGATGCCATTTTTGTTGTGGTCGCGGTTAGAATACCACCATTCGTGATAAGCGACTAGTTTTGGGTACATCTCTTTTAAGAAGTCTGTATCGTTGGTTTCTTTATAAATATTCCAAACAGCCCAGGCAGAAAGTGGAGGCTTCGAATTACGCTCATTCCAATTGCCACCGTCTCCACCGCGTTCAGGTGTCTTATTGTAGAAAATGGCATCAATAATTGCACCGGAATCTTGAGGTAGTATAGGATCATCTTTTTGGATTTGATAGTCAAATAAGGCGCGGATGCTATTTTTAGCTAGTTCGGGGTTAAACTTCACGGTTGCAACAGCTTCTTTCCATGAGTCCCAAGACCAAAGTCCGATAAACCATTTGTAGGACATCGAGGGCACAATACCATCGTGTTTAATCGCACCAGCCGGACTGCGCCAATTTGTTGTCAATGTTTCGATTGTTTTCACGGTAGCATTTTGATATTCTGGATGATTGGCCATATTTTTATTTGCGAATGTTTTATCTAGATAAGTTTGCCAACGTTTGGTGTTGTCTTGAAATAGTGTACTTTGATCTGCGATGTACGTATCCCATCTTGCTTTCTCAGTTTGGAACTCTTGATTGGTAAAGGTATAACTCTCTACGGCGTATGTTGCAAAATCTTTCGTAGGCTCAATAGTGATGACATTTTTGGCTTGAGATGTATATGTATTCTGATTTACAACATTTGTAACTGGCAGGTCATGATGGATAGAATATTTTGTTTGTGTTGTAGAGAAGAACGTCCACATTTCTCTTATATTCGAAAAATTAACTTGGATACCATTTGCTGTGGATGCAAGTGTTTGCTTCAAGTCGATTTGGTCGCTACCATCATCCAACTTGTTGAATAAAGTTCCCTGCCATAAAAGCGACAAGTGGAGCGGTTGTTCTGTTTTATTGGTGATTTTGGTTTTAATTAGGGCGCTACGATTGCTAACAAAAACTAAGTCTAGCTGTAATGTCAAATCGTCTAATTCATACGTTTGTACTAATTTACCTGGATAGTATGCAAAATCCGTGCTAGCTTCACGTAAATCATAGATTGTTTTTGTGTCATCGTTTGTTACTTGAATCTTATCAAATGTTGTAGCCAAATTCGCTGGATATTCTTCAGCGAGGATGACAGGGCCAGCAAAACCACCGAGTAAGTCAGGTGTGTTCCCATCAGGTAAGTAATAGCCGTGCCAAGCGCCTAAATCGGAAAAATTGTTAAAGCGATTAGTATCGTAATTTCCATACATATTTTCTGTTGGGTTTGCAGAGATATCAATCACATTTTTAAAATTTGCGACTTTCGGTTTTGGTGACTTCACGATTAATTCAGGTGCTTGTTCTGTTTTTTCTCCCTGATTCCATACGTTAAATGCGGTGATTCCAGCGACAATAAGCAGAATGACACCTAAGCTAATAAGCCAATAACTTTTCTTTTTCATCTCATACCTCCTATTTTTTGTTAACGCTTTCAAATAACGCTAATATTATAACTTATTTTTTATATAAATGCTAGGAAAGGCTTTATTGATAAGGGATTTGGAACTAAGAAGCATATCAACTTACTTTTTATAAGCAAAGTACTTTATTTTTTTATAGTTTAGTGGTAAACTGTTTTTAGGAAGTACGAGAAAGGATGTGAGGATATGATTACGGGTATACATCATGTGTCGGCTTTTACAAAATCAGCTACTGAAAACCGATATTTTTATACGACGATTCTTGGTTTACGGTTGGTGAAAAATACGGTAAATCAAAACAATACGCGGATGCGACATTTGTTTTATGGAGATTATCGCGGGAACCCAGGGACGTTACTGACGTTCTTTGAAATTAAGCGACTTGGCCGTGCCAGGCAGGAACATGATTTTTATGGAACGACATATTTGGCAGTTCCGGACGGTGCACTTGATTTTTGGGAGGAACGATTAAAGCCGTATGTAATGAAGATGGAGCGGACGAACTTTGGCTTGTATTTTCAAGATGCGGATAGTTTCCAAGTGATGTTAGTTGAGGTGCCTGAGCTGATAAATTCTGAGAATGCAACGCGACATACGGATATTTCTGCGGACAAGCAGGTGATTCGAATTCTAGGGCTGGATTGGCATGTACGGAATCCAGATAGGCTAGCGGATTTTTGGAAGCAGTTTTTGGAGTTGGAAAGGGAGCCTGTGACGCGATTTATTAAGAGTGATTCAGATGGAACAACAAGGATGGGTCGCGGGAGTATTGATCATGTTGCTTATCGTGTTTCAACGAAAGAAGCAGTTGCTATGTGGCATCAGAAGGTTATGGATGCTGGGTTAGAGGTCGTGGAATTCACGGATCGAGCCTATTTCACAAGTCTTTATTTTCGTGAGCCGAACGGGCTTCTGATTGAAATTGCCAGTGATACGCCTGGTTTTGCAATAGATGAAACGGTGGAAACATTAGGTGAAACGCTTGCCTTGCCACCATTTTTAGAAGGAAAACGAGAAGAAATTGAATCTATTTTAAAGGAGAATGACAAATGAAAGAATTAAAAGGAATCCACCACGTAACGGCGATGACAAGTAGTGCGGAGAAGAATTATGCGTTTTATACGGAAACGCTTGGGATGCGTCTTGTGAAGAAAACGGTGAATCAGGACGATATTCAGACGTACCATTTATTTTTTGCGGATGATGCTGGTTCGGCGGGAACGGATATGACATTTTTCGATTTTCCGAATTTGCCAAAAGGGCGTAAGGGAACGGACAGTATTTCGAAAACATCATTTCGTGTGCCGAGTGATGTTGCTTTGGATTACTGGGTGAAGCGGTTTGATGCGCTCGGGGTGGATCATGATGAGATTAGTGAGAGTTTTGGAAAAAAAGTATTGGCATTCCGTGATTTTGATGAGCAGTCGCTACAGTTGATTTCGGATGAAAATAATGAAGGCGTCGCACCTGGGATTCCATGGAAAAATGGACCGGTTCCGGCTGAATTTGCAATTTATGGTTTGGGTCCAGTATATTTGACGGTACAGAATAAGGAAAATATCGGCTTGGTGTTGACGGTCATACTAGGCTTTAGAGAAGTGGCTACAAGCGGGGCCGAACATTTATATGAGGTTGGTGAAGGCGGGAACGGAGCGCAAGTGATTGTGGAAGAGCGCAACGATATTTTACCTGCAATGCAAGGCTATGGTAATGTGCACCATGTCGCGTTTCGTGTTGAGGATCATGCAGAATTGGAAAAATGGATTGCGCGTGCGAATGAGTTTCAGGCACCGAATTCAGGTTATGTGGATCGTTTCTATTTTGAATCGCTGTACATGCCAGTTTCACAGCAAATTTTATTTGAGTTTGCGACGGATGGACCCGGTTTTGCGCAGGATGAGCCATATGAGACAATGGGTGAGAAGTTGTCACTACCACCGTTTTTAGAGTCAAAACGTGCGGCTATTGAAGCAGAAGTTCGTCCACTAAATACGAAAAGGAGCTGAGTGTAGTATGGAACATATTTTTATACAAGGAAAGAATAGAGAATTAATGCCGCTTGTGTTGCTTCACGGGACAGGTGGCGATGAACAATCGTTGTTGCAATTAGCTGAGATTATTGCGCCAGATGCAAGCGTACTATCTTTTCGTGGTGATGTTTCGGAGAATGGGGCAAACCGATTTTTCGCTCGATACGCAGATGGATCGTTTGACTTGGCAAGTTTGAAGGAAAAAACAGGGAGTTTAATTGCCGAAGTGAAAGAATTGGCTCCAAAATACGAATTTGATGCGGCACGTGTCGTTGCGGTTGGTTATTCAAACGGTGCGAACATTGCGGCAAATGCAATTTTGACGAATGATGCTAGTTTCCAAAAAGCGATTTTGTTTCATGCGATGCCTTCGGGTGAGGAGATGCCGGACTTTGCATTGAACCAGACAGCGGTTTTTGTGACGGCGGGCGTGAATGATCCATTGGTGAACGCCGCAGGTTCGCAAGCTTTGATTGATGGTCTACAAGCGCGTGGTGCAGATGTCGGAGCGCTTTGGACAGAGAATGGACATAATTTGACGCTGGCAGAAGTGGAAGCGGCGCGTGATTGGTATGTGGCGCAACATGATTAGGCTAGATGCTAATGTGATGTCACCGCAGGATAACTATAAATTTCTGAGTGGGGCGATTATTCCGAGACCGATTGCTTTTGTAACAACGCTAACGAAAAATGGCGTGTTGAATGCGGCACCGTTTAGTTTTTTCAATGTGGTTTCGAGTAATCCGCCGATTGTTTCGCTTGCGATTCAGCGGGAAAATGGATTGATGAAGGATACGGCGCGAAATATTGTTTCGACTGGCGAAATGGTGATTCAGCTTGTGGATGAGGATTTGACAGCGGAGATGAACAAGACAGCAGCGAGATTGGCACCAGAAGAAAACGAGCTTGATACGACGAATTTGACAACGATTTTGAGTGAAAAAGTGTCAGTACCAGCAATTAAGGAGGCCAAAATTCGGATGGAGGCCAAATTGTTTCAACATGTGCCAATTTCGAATGATGCGGGTGATATTGTGACTGATTTGATATTAGCTCGTGTACTGCTTTATCATGCGGATGAGACGGTTTTTGATGAAGACAAGCAATATGTTTTAACAGATGAATTGAAGTCAGTAGCGCGTTTAGCAGGAAATAATTACGCTAAATTGGGTGAGAGTTTTATTATTGAACGACCAAAATGAGCAACGTGGCGCGCAAATTTAGGCGCCGCGTTTTTTTTTTTCTGGTATAATGGAACGGGAATGGATGAAAAGGAGGCGGGTAGGATGATTCAGATTCGAGAAGCTTGTGAGTATGATGCGAAAAGATTTGCGAAAATGCAGTTGCAAATAGATGGTGAGACGGATTATATGTTATATGGTGCTGGGGAGCGGGAAATTTCAGTAAAGGACGCACGAAAACGGATTGAGTTTTTTGCAGATTTGCCATATTCGATGATTTTTGTGGCAGAAGATATGGAGACGGATGCGCTGGTAGGTTTTTTAATTGCGGATGGAAACCCGCCGAATCGGATGCAACATAGCATTTATATCGCGGTCGGTGTTGTGAAATCGCACTGGGGCAGGGGCGTGGCGACGCGTTTGTTTGGGCATATGGAGGCATGGGCGAAATCGCGCGGGGTAGTACGACGGATTGAGTTAGGCGTTTTGTGTGAAAACCAACCTGCTTTGCGCTTATATCAGAATCTTGGGTATGAGATTGAGGGGACGCATCGCGATTCTTTCATGATTGGCGCAAAGTATTATGATACATATTGGATGTCGAAATTAATATAATGACTTGCCAACCGCTTTTTACCATGTTACAATGTGACTAATTAAAATGATCGGAGGGTTGTCCTGATGTGGTATGTTAGACTTAGAATTCCAAATTCGCTAAACGTAACTAAATAGTGCGAGATTGCCTTATAGTATTTTTGGTTATGAGGCAAAAGGGATTGGTCTGCCTTTCATGAAGGAACCCATTTAGTAGGATACTAAAACTAAATATTTTCGCGTACCCAATGTTTTCCTATGGATACGTGTCGATATTAGCGGGGAAGCAGATGAATTGTCTGCTTCTTTTTGTCGTGCCTACGATTTTTTTTTGGCAATGACTGACTTATCCCCTCGCACGTGTATAAATAAACGAACACTGGAGGAATGAAAGATGATAAGAACAGCAATATTAGTCGGAATTACGATGCAGCAAGCAGATTTTGAATATTCAATGGCAGAATTAGGAAACCTAGCAGAAGCCAATGCAATAAAGCCGGTGGGTGAAATTACACAAAAATTGGATCGGAAAAATAAAGCAACTTATGTAGGAAAAGGAAAAGTGGATGAAATTAAGGGATTGGCGGAGCACGAGGATGTGGACGTTGTGATTTTTAATGATGAGTTGGCGCCTTCTCAAATTCGTAATTTGGAGGAGTTGTTGGAAATCGAAGTGATGGACCGGACGCGTTTAATATTGGATATTTTTGCGGAACGGGCGAAAACGAGAGAGGCACAGTTACAAGTCCAAGTAGCGCGCTTGAAATATGAGTTGCCACGTATTGTTGGTCAAGGTGAAGGCATGGACCAGCAAAGCGGAAAAGGCGGACTGAAAAATCGTGGGGCTGGGGAAACGAAGCTTGAGATGGATCGGCGCCGTATTAAGAGCCAGATTAGCCAGTTGAATAAGGAGTTAGATGGTCTCGTAGCAGAGCGCCAAGTGCAACGTCGTCAACGACAAAAAAATGAGATTCCAGTTGTTTCACTAGTTGGTTATACGAACGCTGGAAAGTCGACAATTATGAATGCAATGGTCACAGCACATAGTCAAACGGCAAATAAACAAGTTTTTGAGAAGGATATGCTGTTTGCAACGCTTGAGACAAGTGTTCGTGAAATTGTATTGCCGGATAAAAAACAGTTTTTGCTTACGGATACAGTCGGCTTTGTTAGCAAATTGCCACATAATTTAGTGAAAGCATTTCGTTCGACGCTTGAAGAGGCTGCAGAGGCAGATTTATTGATTCACGTTGTTGATGTCTCGCATGAACATTTTGAAGCGATGATAAAAACGACAGAAGAGACGCTGGCAGAGTTAGATATTACGGATCGACCGCTGATCTTTGTATATAATAAAGCAGATTTGGCGACGAATGTTGTATTCCCAAGGCGTGAGGGTGATAGTATCTACTTGTCTGCAAAAGAGGATGCAGGACTTGAGTTGCTTATTGAGATCATTAAGGAACAGGTATTTAATGATTATAAAACAGTGACTTTCGTGATTCCATTTAATCGCGGTGACATAGTTTCTTATTTAAATGAGCATGCAGATGTTCTGGAAACGGCTTACGAGAACGAGGGAACGGTTCTACAGGTGAATGCGCAAGAATCAGATCGAATGAAATTTGCAGAATTTATTACAGATGATATTCAAAAAGAAGGTTAAAATGTGATTTATTTGTTATAATGGTGGAAAAGATATGAAGGAATAGAAACTTATGAAAAATAATTTTTTGAAGGTTACAGGGTTTGTTGCGCTTGCTTTTACGGGCTATGCGTATTGGTCAACAAAACAGCTTAGAACAACGGATTATAACATTGCTTCAACTAAAATTGCACCAGAATTAGATGGATTTCGGATTTTACAACTTTCCGATATACATGGCGATACATTTGGACGCTATAATCATCGGTTAATTAAGAAAATATGGGCGATTGAGCCTGATATCATTGTGGTGACAGGTGATTTACTAGATGGTGATGAAGGTATCAATACTGCAATAACATTGATGCGTAAGCTTGCACGGCGTTACCCCATTTATTACGTAACCGGTAATCATGAGGCACGGAGCGCGAATTTAGAAGATCTGTTACCTGAGTTAGACAAAGCTGGTGTTACTTATTTGAAAAACCAGCATGTGTATATCGAACGTGACGGCAAATCGTTTGCGTTAGCTGGTATTGATGATCCGAGTATGCTAATTCAGAAGCCGCATCAGTTGACGTTTGTAGAAGAGATTGCGCGTGAAGAGGCGATTGTTCAAGAGGAACTTGAAGTAGCTACAAATGGCATTCCAGCTTCACAGTTTACTTTTTTGCTATCGCATCGACCTGAAAAATGGTCGTTATATCAGCAAGCGCCGATTGATTTGGTTTGTTGTGGTCATGCACATGGTGGACAAGTGCGTTTGCCTTTTACAGAGGGTTTATACGCACCGCATCAAGGCTTAATGCCGAAGTTGACGGCGGGATTGACAGAAGCTAACGGCAGAACAATGATAGTTAGCCGTGGCGTTGGAAATGCAACAGTTGTACCACGTGTTTTCAATGAACCAGATTTGCCAATCATCATATTGCGACATAAATAATGAGAAAGGGCTTGAGACAGCGATGGAAAAACGATGTTTCAAGCCCTCTTGTGTGAATGGAGAGAGATTTGTGATTTATATTGATACAAAAAATTGCTTGGATCAAACGGAAAATTTTGCAGTGGAGGAATTTGCATTGCGCCATTTGGATGCGAATGAGACGTATGTGATGTTTTATAGGATGCACCCGACGGTAATTGTGGGGAAGAATCAGAATACGTTAGCCGAAATTAATAATGAGTATATCGAAGAAAATGAGATTCCGGTTTTGCGAAGGCTTTCGGGAGGTGGCGCGGTTTACAATGACGAAGGTAACATTAGTTTTAGTATTATCACAAAAGATGATGGGGCCAGTTTTAATAATTTTGAGCGCTTTACAAAGCCGGTGATTGATGCGTTAATTACGCTTGGTATTGATGCGAGGCTGAGTGGCCGAAATGATATTGAAGTGGGAGGGCGAAAAATTTCTGGTAATGCGCAATTCGCGACGGGTGGCAGGTTATATAGTCATGGGACGCTGCTGTTTGATGTTAATCTTGCTAATGTAGAAAAAGCATTGCGCGTGAATCCATTGAAATTACAGGCGAAAGGCGTGAAATCAGTAAAATCACGTGTTACGAATATTCGTGAACATCTACGCGAAGATATGGATATCCATGCGTTTCAGCAAGTGCTGCTCCAATCTATTTTTCAAACAACTAAAATACCAACATATATTTTTTCAGATGAGGATTGGATGCAAATTCGCAAAATTCAAAAGGAACGCTATCAAAATTGGGATTGGAATTATGGGAAATCACCGAAATTCAATGTTAAAAACGAGCAGAAATTTCCGGGTGGACTCGTAGAAATGCGTTTTCAGGTGGAAAAAGGATGTATTGTGACGGCGCAAATTTTCGGGGATTTTTTTGCGTCAGGAGATGTTAAGGAAATTGAAAATAAATTAATTGGACTTGCTTATACAAGAGAAGCGCTAGTTGCTTTTTTGGAGAAAATAGATATACCATTTTACTTTGGGAAAGTGACGAAAAAGGAACTTAAAACAATTATTTTTCCGTAATATTTGGAATCTAAGTCTCAAGTATGATGTATTGCATAGTAGTGATATGTTAGACTATGACTATAAAATAAAGAAGGTAGGGGAAATATTATGTGGAAAAAAATTAGTGTGATGGCAATGACAACGGTAATGGTAGGTACGCTCGTGGCTTGTGGGGATGATGATGTAAAAGATAACAATAACTCGAATAATACGCAACAAACGACGGACTCTGGTACGAATAGTAATTCGCATTCCAATACATCGGCTACTGATTTGAACAATAAGAAGTTTTCAATGAGCTACACAGAGGCAGTAGAAATTTTTAAGAATAAGCATCCGGAGTCAGATGTGACATCGATTGAGTTATCGCAAGAACTTGGGGAATTTGTGTATACGATTGATGGTGTGGATGATGCCAATGAATTTGAAATGAAATTTGATGCCGATACAAAAGCAATTTTACAAGATAACAGCGAGAAGCTAGATGCAGAGGATGCAAATGGACAAGAGCGGGCGAATGAAAAGCTTGATTTAACTGGGATTAAAACACCGCAAGAAGCCATGGCAGCAGCGCTTAAACAGCAAGCAGGTACAGTAAAAGAGTGGTCGATTGATCGTGAACTGAATCAAACGTATTTCAGTGTGCAAATTATGAATGGTAATCAAGAATTCGAAGTAAAATTGGATTCGAAAACGTTAGCAGTGCTATCAACGGAACAAGATAACTAAATATTTTAGCGAAGCAACAAAAGCTCTGTTCCAGTGTTCATGTACAATTCGTATATTCCGATTCGGTACTCGCTTTTGACTAGAAATTAAGTATTTGTTGCTTCGCTGCCTTTTTTTGTGGTCAAGATTTTAAAAGACAAGGATAGTTTGTACTACATATGCTCTCATTCAGGACTTTTATTATTCGGAGTTACGTGATAAACTAGGATGAAAGAATGAGAAGGAAAGAGTGTTGGTTTATGGCGGGTGAAAAACTGATTCGTTTTTATCGGACGAAACTTAGTAATTATAACTTAATATATGGTTTTATGACGCAGCGAATTTGGGTTTTTGGTTTGTTGATGGTGCTCTTGATTGCTCTGCCGACAGCTTTTTCTTTAGCATTTGGCGTCAATGGACTTTGGCTTGGTATTATCGGTTACGTAGTCCTTTTTTTTGTTTTTTTTATTACATACTGATTGTTAGAAAGGCGCGGAAGGTGCTGTGGATTAGGTATCGCATTCGTGACTTTAAGAAATTGCAAGCGTTGAAGCTTTGTTTGCTTCGAAATTATTTGGCGCAGAGCGGCTTTGCCTCATCTATGGAACTGGAAACTTTGCAAAAAATTCTGGAAGAGGATAGGACACTTTTGGCGAAGTATTTTACAATTAAAAATATGGCAACTTTGCTTGTTATTCTGATTTTTGCGTCGCTTGGTGCGGTGTTTATTTTAGAGACCAGTCCAGATAATAATCGCGTTTTTTCTAGCTAGTATTCTGGCTTTGTTTGTTATTTTTCTAGCAGTAGCATTTCGTATTGTTAGCTATATTATTTTACATTTTTTTTGATTCCAAAAAGCAGGCTACAAGGAATTTGATTCGTGATATAAAAGAGCTCAGCGCGAGTTATATTATGGAACAGAACACAGAATATCAGCCATATCGTGAAATGGAGTTAGTCATTTCGAATAATGATATTTTAAAAGAAATTATTAATGGAAAAGCGATATTTTAAATCGAGTAAAAGGGAGTCAAGTAATGAATAAACTGGGAAATGAGACCTTGGAAAGTAAGGCGCATCGAATGATCAAAGAGAAGATTCAGTGTGGGGAATATCAGGCTGGACAACGCCTGATTGAAGCAGAGGTTTCGAGGGAGCTGGAACTTAGCAGGACGCCAGTTCGTAAAGCTTTTGCAATCTTGACAGTAGACGGATATTTGGAATTTGAGGATTATAAAGGGGTTATAGTCAAAAACTGTGCCATCACGAAAGAGCGATATATTGAAATGCTTGATATTATGGAGTTGTTTTTGATAGCGACTATTGATAAAATTGAAGCTAAATCACTTCCTTTTTCAAACCGCCGTATTTCAGATAAAGCGGCTGAATTTTTTCATTTAGAAGAAGCAACAGAGCGTCAATGTATGGATTATCAGCTTTGGTTTTTGAATGAGTTTCTTAGTTACGCTAAGAATGAATATTACTTGCAGGTTGTTAATAAACTATATGATGATTTGTTGGAGTTTGCTGAGCCGGATGTTTTTCAATCGGCAATTAAACTTTTTGACAAAACACTTGATAACTATGTGGGGTGTGGTCGTTACATTGAAGAACATGACTATGCGGCAGCTCGTGCAACAGTAAAGCAAATTATTAATGAGCGGATTTTATTTATTTTCAGATAAAAATTGCAGAAGGAGTTTTCAAATGAAGCAATATGTACGCATAATTTGTGCGATTTTATGTTGTCTAGTCATTGCAGGATGTGGCCCAAATGAAGTAAAAACTTCGGAACAAACACAAGAGCCACAAAAAAAATCCGGCCCCTGTAGTGAAAGCGGAGAAAAAGCCAGCCCAGATTGGGAGGGATATAAATCCAGAGACGTTGCAAATCCCAGTTTTGATGTATCACTCTATTAATTCGAATGTGAAAAATAACCTGATAACACCGCCGAATGAGTTTGAAGAACAGATGAAATGGCTTGTTGACAATGATTATCATACGTTGACGCTCGCCTCGCTTACTGAAATGCTTAAAACGGGACAAGGTGTTCCTGATAAACCAGTCGTGATAACGTTTGATGATGGGTATCAGGATAATTATACAAATGCCTACCCAATTTTAAAAAAATATGGTTTAAAGGCAAATATTTTTGTGATTACGGATAAAATAGCGAAAAATAATCATTTTGATGAGGTAGCCCTAAAAGAAATGAGTGACTATGGTCTTGAAATGGACAGCCATACGGTGCATCATTTTGAGTTAAATACATTGTCTTATGATGAGCAACTGCGAGAGTTGAAGGATTCGAAAGCCACTTTGGAGCGTTTGACTGATAAAAAGGTGAACAGTATTTGTTATCCTGTTGGTCGGTATAATGAAGACACCGTCCGCGCTGCTGAGGCATCCGGGTACGCGATGGGATTCACGACGGAATCTGGAAAAGCGAATAAAAATAAAGGTATGTACACTTTACCACGCGTCCGTATGGTACCAGGAATGAGCATGGAATCAGCGGTAAAATAAAAATTCGAATGGAGATCAAGGTCTCCATTCGAATTTTTATTTTACCGAAAAGTGTTCATGTAGCCAGTGCAGACCAAGTGTTTCTATTTCGTCTAACTGTTCCATAAAGCCATGGTCTGCCCCGTCTAGTTCCATTATTTTTGTCCCTGCTGGAAAGAAATTTTCGCCTTGTTTTGTAATCTGTGCGAGCTCCTTTTCCAAATCGCCTTCCGTACCGTGAATGACAAGAATCGGGCAATGAACGTTTTGTAAAATTGCAGCTTGATCCATATGATTAAAATCTGCCAACATCTGTTTATCTAAAACAATCTCTGTGCGCCAAGGATCATCGACATAAAAAACCGCGCTACCATTACAATCGCATTGCGCGATCTGTTCTTCTGAAAAATCATCGACATGTTGATAGGCAATAGCACCAGTAACTGGACCTGTTAAAACCATCGTATCGATATCTGATTCGTAGCAAGTCAGTGATAAACGCCCACCAAGACTATGTCCCCAAAATGCGAACTTTTCCATGCCGAGTTCGTGACTATATTTTTTAGCCGCTCGTAAATCTGCGACTTGTTTTGTAAAATGAATGGCCGTATCATCGCTTTCTCCGTAGCCACCACAATCATAGGTTAGCACATTATAGCCGTTTTGTTGTAATTTTATGGCGAAACGATCAAAACGACCGCTTGACGATTTGTTTGATAGAAAACCGTGCGTCATAATGATGATAGACTTTGAAGGAGCTGCATAAAAATGACCAACTAGCGTTAATCCAGCTTCGTTTTTGAAAGTAATTCGTTCCATTTTGAAACCTCCTTGCGATATCCAAGTGAAATACTGTGTTTTAACTGTAACGCCAAATGAGTATTTTTTCAAGTAATAATTGCTTAAAAAGCGATGTTTTGCTGTTTTTATGGGATGGGAAGAGGGTATAATGGGAAGGAGTAGAATGAAGGAGAGTGATACATAATGGGAAAAGCTATGTTGATTGTGAACCCTTCCTCTGGTAAGGAGAAAGGGAAAGTATATAAAGATCGGGTATATCAAGCATTGTTGAAGCGCTTTGATGAGGTCGAGGTGAAGGAGACGCAAAAAGGTGGAGATGCGACGGAATTTGCCCAAGTTGCAGCTGATAATAACTATGAAGCGGTTATTGCGATGGGCGGAGACGGCACGTTAAATGAGGTTATCAATGGTATCGCAGAGAAGCCGCATCGCCCTGCATTTGGTTTTATTCCATTGGGAACAGTGAATGATTTGGCTCGTTCTCTAGGTGTTCCATTGCGACCAGATCGTGCAATTAAGGCATTGGAAACAGCTCGGAAGCGTTCGATGGATATTGGGAAAATTGGCGATACATATTTCATGAATGTGCTTGCGGCCGGCATGATTGCGGAGGCTGTTGACAAGGTGAGCGTTGAGCAAAAAACAAAATTCGGCTCTGTTGCCTATTTTGCGGAAGGATTAAAAGCCTTTGCGCGTCATGAATTGTTGGAATTTGAAGTAAAGTATGATGACGGTGAGTGGGGTGGCAAAGCGGGGCTAGTTATCGCAAGTTTGACGAATTCAGTCGGTGGTATGGAGCAATGGGCTCCTGAGGCTGAGGTGGACGATGGACTGATTCACGTTTTTATTTTGACGAAGCTAGGTTTGATTGATGCTGCAAAAATTTTACCGCAAATCGCGTTGGGGACATTGAAAAAAGCAGACGGGGTTATGTATTTTTCTACTAAAAAACTCGAAATTGCGTGCACGGATCCTGATGTGAAAGTCAATGTCGATGGTGATTCGGGAGATACATTCCCGATTGCGATTGAGGTTTTGCGTGAACACTTAGATGTTTTAGTTCCGACTAAATAAACAGACGATTTTATATGCTGAAGCGCTTTGGCTCTAGCATATAAAATCAACCAATTAACTCTGTGATTTTTTGAAGGATTGCTATTTCTAGCAGGGGATGATAGTGAAATGATTCGCAAAGAACGGTTTCGCAATCGGGATATAATTTCTGTAGATGTAGCCGTTCTTGATCAATCGCGACAACATGGGCACCAGTGAATAGAAAATAGGGAAGAATATATATTTTATCGAACTGTGTGATTAGATTTTCTAAAACTTTTGGATAACATGGCTCACCCTTTATTTCACTGTGAAAAACGGGGAGATGTAGCTGTTTTTCTAAAAGTTGAGATACGTTATACAAACGATTAGCAGGCTCACTGTCGCGTTCACTTCCGAGCCCAACGAGCAAGACAGCTTTTGATTTTGTGAAATTGATATTGGTTTGTAGTATTTTTTTCTTTGGCTAACGCAATTATTTCTGGATCAAAGCCAAATGTTTTGGTCATTTTGATTGTAATATCTGGATGTTTTCTAGTAAGGGAGTTAAGAATTTTAGGAATTTCATATTTGATGTTGGTTGCTGAAAATAGAAATACTGGAACGATGATGAGCTCATCTGCACCGATAGCGATAGCCTTTTCACAGGCAATTTCTATAGTGGGATAACTCATGTTAAGAAAACCTAATTCTTGAATCATTTCGGGTCGTTTCTTTTTAATTTCGGCAATAAAAGTGCAAAATTCTGCATTGCCTTCAGCTAGTTGTGTCCCATTACCAATATAAATTATTGCGCGCAAAATGATTAGCTCCCTCCGAAGAGATTTCTTCCATTGTTGTATACCCTATATTTTAACTTGCATAGAGGTTGAAGCCAAGCTGTTTTGACAAAAAAAAATTTTTTAAATGTCACCAAATTGTGAACGAATATTTCGGTGTAACCAATACTGATAAATCATGAAAAATAGATGTGGAGGAAGCAAATTATGGGTGAATCGCTAGATGTTGTCTACAAAGGGCTGGCGAATTTGAAAAACGGATTCAAGCCGATTCCTGGTAAGCTTTACGTAACAAAAGAATATCTAATTCACAAGCCAAATGACTATTTTGCAGATGATGTCATGATTTTGTTTGAAGATGTAGCGCGAATTGAAGGTATGATGACGAAGATTTTAGGGCGTGATATGTTAGCTAATTTACTTGAGGTGGAGACGAAAAAAGGGGAAAGGATCCAATTCGTGATTAATAAACAGAAAAAATGGTTAGTAGCTTTGGAGCAAGTGCTAATAGAACGAGGCGAAGCGGAAAAATTAGTTTACAATAAATAGAAATGGATGAGGCCGGGACAAAACTCATTTTCATGCAAAATTTTCGTCCTACCCAAAAGTGGGTAGGGCGATTTTTATCTCGTCTGGAGTTTTGTCCTAAACTCGTTAATACTTTCTTTAAATAAGCGTTCCCTTTGCGAATACGGGCATGATAATTTTTCCCAGCGCTTTCATGATTACCAGGCGCGAGGCCTGCCCATGAAGCCAAATGTTTCGAAGAAGGAAAAATAGACATCGGTTCAGTTTGTCCCGCGAGGTTTTGGAAAACTTCAATAAGCCATCGACCTACAACTTATTCCTCTATCTCTAGTATGATAGAAAAACAGTTGTAGGTCGATAGCTTTTTTCATGATGATTGGTGTCAGCGGAAGCTGACATGGGAGTTTGTCCCAGACACTTTTATCTTTATGCGTGTATTTGATTAAAGTTTGCAACGGCACCGATGAGGTTGGCATCATTTCCGAATTCACAGGAGACGAGGTTTGGTGCTACTTTTGCGATTGTGATTTTCTGCAGGAGAGTGTCTAGCTGTTCTTGTATGGCTGGAAGGAAGTCTGCTCGTTCGCTGACCCCACCGCCGATGACGATAAGTTCTGGGTCGTATACATATTGTAAGTTAAAAATTCCTTTTGCAAGATTGCAGAACATGCTATCAATTTCTTCTGTAGCTACTGGATCACCAGCATCTTTTAGTTGGAAGGCTTCTATACCGGATAGCGATGGTAACCCTTTTCGTTTTGCGATGCGTGAGGCGGCGTTGACAGCAGTTCCTGTATCGCTTAGATTTTCTAGTCTGTCATTCATGATCATATAGCCGAATTCGCCACCGTGAAGATGAGCGCCAGCATGGATTTTGCCATTTTTAATAACGGCGCCGCCAATGCCTGAGCCGACGATGATAAAGAGGATATCGTTGGCTTTTTTTGCAACGCCGAGCCATGTTTCGGCCAGTGCTGCACAATTGGCATCATTTTCAAGTGTGATGGGTAGCCCTAAGTGCTCTTCTAGTAGTTGTCGAAACGGAAAATCATGAATATAGGGAATCGCACTGGCACCACCTATGATACCGCTTTCGTTATTGACGGCTCCAGGACAACTAAAGGCGATACCAGTCAGTGTATAAGACTTGTATGTATTTTTAGTCGTTTGTAGTTGTTTCATGAGTGTTTCGAGCGTGTCAGGGGTTTTGAATTTCCCTTTAGAAACAATTGTTCCATCTGGCTCTATCACGGCGTATTTGACAGCTGTACCACCCATATCGAATGCTAATAATGTCATGATTTCTCGAACTCCTTTGCGATGAATTAAATCAAGCATACGTGCATTTTTAGGAAAAAACAAGTGTGAATAAAAAGAAAATCAAAAAAAATATTTTTACAATTATATTACAAAGTGTTACAATTATGTCTTACTTATTTTAGAGCAAGGAGGAAATAAAATGCATGTGAGCCGAACAGAGAGGGCGCGTAAGAAACGTAAAACACGGCGTCTAGGAATTATTTTTACAGTCATCGCTTGCTTTTTATTTGGGGGATTAGGAAGTGCGTATTTGTTTGTACAGACGCATTCTAAGGTAACAGCAAACGAAATGAGTATGAATGAGGAGTCGACGGCAAATGTGAAGACCAATATCGTGATTGATCCACATGCCTCGCTCAAAACGAAAATTGATTCACTTTTGAAGCAACACCAATTTAATGGGACAGCTTATATTGTGAAAGATAATAAAGCCATTATCAATCAGGGCTATGGTTTGGCGAATAGAACGACTGGGGAAGCTAATACGAGCCAGAGTTTATTCTTTATAGGTTCGATGGAAAAAGCGGTAGTAGCGACGGCCATTATGCAATTGCAAGAAAAAGGGCTACTGAACGTAGAAGATCCGATTGTTAAATATTTTCCATCGTTCCCTAATGGACAAAACATCAAAATTAAGAATTTCCTTGGGCACACTTCTGGTATAGAAGGACGCAAAAAAGGAAACCAGAAAGTGACTTCACAGCGCATAGTAGAAGAGATAGAGGCGGCAGGGATTAAGCAACCACCAGGTAAGTGGGATTATAAAGATGATAATTACGCGATGATGGGTCGTCTTGTTGAATTAGTTTCACATCAGTCTTTAGAGGTATATTTAAGGCAACATATTTTAGTGCCAGCGAGTATGAAAGAGACAGGATTTGGTGATTCATTTTTCACACATCCTAATGAATCGATGAGTTACAAACCAAAACATGGCGCATTGACAAAAACGACCTTTGTTCAGGATACCTCACAACTATTTGGAGCAGGAAATATGTATATGCCACCGAAAGATATTTATCTGTTTAATAAGGCGTTAATGGATGGAAAATTGGTGAATCAAGCTAGTTTGGCAAGCATGTTGCGTGCAGGAGCAGGGGACTATGGTTATGGGTTCTACACGAGGTCAAACTTTTATATTTCTCGCGGTGTATTGTATAATTATGAGACGATAAATAGTTTTTCTAAAGATTATCAAGATGCAGTCATTATTTTTTCAAATGTGCGGATGGAAAAAGACAACGGTGCACTTGTGAAAGAAATTTATAGCTTGATGCAGTAAAAAAGATGCGATTTGCCAATTTCATGCTATAATATACGAAAGCGAAAAAACTTCAGGAGGAATTTTTTAGTGGAAATTAGGATTCAGAAAAAGCTTGCGACTGGGCAAGTTAGATTTGAAAGTGATTTCGGCACGTGTGAAGGAATTTGGAATGATGACGAGCCGGAGTCAAATCGCAAATATACTGTAGAAATTGAAATACCACAGCATTTGACGGCGGCACAACTGGCAGAAAGCGACGAGAAGCATTGCATTTTGGAGAAGACAGAAGATGCTCATGTTCACGTAGTCGGACAGTTAGAAGACTATGAAGAGGACGGTTTTGCTGTTTTGCGATTAGAGGACAGCATCATTTGTTTTAATACGCAATACGACGAGCAAATCGAAGCCTTGCACGGGAAATTTATTGAGTTTGAAGTAGAGCGGATTCACTTGAGTAAAGTGGGGATTTAAAAAAATAGCGTTTGGCTACCATGCCCAAACGCTACTTTTTTAGCTTTTTTCAGTGAAAATTTTCAAGATTTGTTCCAAGTCTTCTTCATTTCGAACGAATAAAAGTAAACGTTGGCGACCAGTTTCGATAACAAGTACATCATCTTCAGACAGGTTAATACGCTCCATTTTTTTGTATTCAAAGAAAAGAAGGGCATAGAAGAAACCGTGTTCTTTGAATATAACGCGACCTTTTCTAATGAAGCAAATATAGAAGAAAAGGATGCCTAGAACAGCTAACAAGACAGATGTGGAGACTGGCCCGTGTCGTAAGAAAGCATTTGAGATAAACAGCATCGCAATCAGGCCAACGAATATATAACCGTCCCATTTCCCTCGCGAGCGAAGCGGGACACTAAGAATTGTTTTGCCTTTCCAAAAATGAAGAACTAGGCCATCATAAACAGAAAATAAAAACGCACCGATTATCATGACAATTAGGAAAATATTTGTTGCATCCATACTCATTATTTTACACCTGCATTCATTAATTTCTTCATTCATTGTATCACTATCAACCTTAAAAAGGAACAGAATCATTCTACTAATTCGCTTATTTCTTAGGAGTTAGGCGAGAGAGGAAAATTGTTCTTGTAAGATACCGTGTAACATATTATAAAGGGAATTCAAGGCATTTTATACAACAAAGAAAGGAAGTAAAGCAAAAAATGAAAGGGCTATCAATTTTATTCGTCGTATTAAGATAGTCTTAGTTACTTTCATAATATACGATGCTCCAAGGAAGTACACGCTAGGCATGTGATAAGGAGCAGATATGAAAAAATCAATAAAATTGTAATTGCAAATTTTAAAAAGGGAGATTAAGATGAAAAAATTTCTAATTAGTTTGGGAGCAATTGTTATTGTGCTTGGTGGGGTATTGATATATTTAAACCACATGAATTATTGGCCTTTTCAAGGGGATAAAATAAAGGGCATTGCGGATGGTGAGATTAAAAACATGCGTGTACTATCCGATTCAGATGAAATGTCATTGCTTTTGGCTGCCAGTGGTACTTTAGGCTATAATGTAAAAGCAAAGAGTATGACGGTGTGTTTCGATGTGTATAATTATGATAAACGAGTGAGTCATGAAATGGTGACGGCTGTATCAGGTGATAAAGAAACACAGCTGAGTAATACTTTGATGTGGGGAATCCCAGGATTTGATGCTTTTAAACCATCTGAAATTCATGTTATTTTAGGAAATGGAAAAGGGGGATCAGGGGAAAGTAGCCTTGTTATCCCAAAAAATATTTTTGGGAAATTAGAGAATCATGTTACGCAGACCCAACCATTCGACGATGAAAAAATAATAAAAGGTAAGAAATATATACTACAAGCATGGGGTATGGGAAAAGGAGACATGGGCACGAACAAAGAAGCATTAACAAAAAAAGGTCTAAAAAGCAGAGAGCAAACGGTTATGCTATATATCATTTTCAAATAAAAGCGAGGTTGGGACATAGCCTAGATAAATCGGCGACAAGCGCTCGCATTGTTGGGGATCTTCGAAATGAGCTAGAGCCCCAATATGCCTATGAGCATCGCGAATAGGCGGTCCTTTCTACGATTCTTCTACGCTGGCGTTTCGCATAACTTCTTACATGGTCGGGGATACGACTCCCTCCCTGCTTTCAGTCATCACATACACCAGTATGCTCCGCTTTGTTGTGGTTCTTTGAAGCAAAGCGAGTTAGAACCACAATACGCAAAGGAATGGAATGAGTTTGCCATCCTCATTCCACCCAAATCCCTTGAATACAAAAGCTTTCGCTCTATTTGTGTGAAGCAAGATTCACGTCTTACCCCAAAAAAGGGTTCGTGATATCTTGCTTATTTTGTGTAGTATCATCTTTTGTCCCAGTCCCGTTTTCTATCCATTATCATGAATTTGGAACTGCGAAGAGTTCTAGTACATAACCAATAACAACAAGTCCGAATATAATTCAAAGTGCATTGATTTTTTTTCTTCAGAAGCCATATATAGGCGAATGTTAGTACTAATGCCAAGATACAAGGCATCAAACTATCCAAAATATCTTGTACGGTAACGGTTGTCGTTTTGGAAACAACGATGGAAATATTGATCGTTATCTGATTTAGCTCTGCCGCTACCACTGCATGCATCATATTGGGCGAGTGCTTCTTTTAGATAATGTATTGGACTTAGTTGGATGTAGATTATTGCAGCTACAAGCCCCGTTAGCGTACAAGCAATCAGCGGACGATGAGATTGCCACTCATCCAAAATACTACCCATACCGCAGACACAGGATACAAGGAAGACAAGAATTAATTGAATGGCATCCATAGAAAATGCCTTCTCAATCTTCTGTCCTAAAAAAGCGTTTAAAATTACAAGCCTTCTTTATCTAGTAAGGGAATCATTTTTACTTTGCTATCAGCTGCTACTTTACGGATTTCAAGCTCAATACCTTTTTCATCAAGTTTGCGGAAAGCCTCAATATCTTCTGGACCAACAGAAATAGCATTCGTAATTTGTTTTCTGCCGTCACGATAGGCTATGCCACCAATATTTACCGTTGTGATTGGAACACCAGCTTCTACCATACGCAGAACATCTGAAGGATTTGTGAAAAGTAACATGACTGGTGTTGTTTTGTATGTAGGGTTGTTGTACACACGAATACCCTTCTCAACGTCCACTACATTTGATTTAACACCAGGTGGGGCGACTTGTTTTAGAAGAGTGCTGCGAATTTCATCTTTTGCAACTTCGTCATTACATACGATAATACGCTCTACTTGTGTTTCTTTTGACCAAACAGTGGCTACTTGACCGTGAATAAGGCGGTCATCAATTCTTGCTAAACGGATATCCATTATAAATCTTCCTCCTCGACATTTTTAAGTGATTCTTTTAATGATTTAACGCCATTATGACAAGCTGTAAGAGCAGTTTGCACCAAATCTTAAACACTGCTCACCGCTCGTATAGATAGTGTTTCAAGTAACATTGGAATATTCGTTCCGGTCACGACATCCATTTTTTCTTTAGGTAAGGCAATTTGGTTCGTTGCATTGTAGGATCTACCACCAAATAAATAAACTATGCAAAGAACACCTTCGTAAGCATCAATAACTCCAATTTGTCAGTGAATTTGTGTATCAATGTGTTACATTTTCGCATGGGACAAACGTAATGAATTCTACATTATCTTGCCTAGCGATAATAATGTTCGTCGATTTAAGCAATTCGCGGGTTACTTCGCCGTGCATTCCGATAATGATACTTACTGGCATACTAACTCCTCGTGCTTACCCACCCATATGTATTGCAAGGAGTATGCCAATATTTCGTATCCGTTTACTGCTGAACGCGTTTATCGTAGGCAAACTGATCCTTGAAAAACTAGACTGATACGGTATAGGTACCATGTAGTATACTATTTTCTGCTAGAATATCAATCCTCACACACTGTGTTTATTGGCCTAATATGGTAGCTTAAAAAACTGCGAAAAAATTTATGAGTAGTAATTTTTTTCGCAGTATCTGTTGTTTTATTAATTTATTTGATGTGTTTTTGTTATTATATCGTAAATGTAATATTTTTCAGCGCTTGTTAAGGATAGCTTCATCGGTTGAAAGCAATCATGACAGGCTTCTTGAATAGCGTTAAAAACCGCAGTTTCTTGTATGTTTTCGCTCGATTCATGGTAAGTCAAGCTATCTTTTAAAACCATGCGTTCGATAGCACACCCGACATGAATAAGGAGATTGATTTTAAGTGTATTTTCCATCGTGTATTGTAATTGTGATTCCAGAATCGTAGCAAATCTCAACAGACTAGGCAGAATTTTTTTCGGATTAAGATAGGTTAAAAATTCGCTAAGGCTGTCTTCGATGACTTCGCGGGCAATCCAATTTGTTTCGTTCTTCTTGATGAAAATATCGCGTTGTTTGATGAGTTGGATAATCTGTTCTTCCCCATCTTTTGCGAAAAGGCGTTCAATGGATAGGAACGGAATTTGGACTTTTGGATTATGGATACCGACAATCATAATGATATCATTCTCTTCTTGAAGCTGTTCGATTCTTTGATCGGCTTCATGAACACTAATAGGAATAACTTTAATATTATCGGTAGTAAGGTTTTCGAGAATGTTTTCGATGAAGGATTGCAGTTTTTCAGCCGTTCCTTTGCCAGTTGCACAGATTGTAACAATCGCGTGCGTTTTATCGCCAAGTGTAGATGTGGCTTCGGAATCGTACCCCCCATAACCGCGGAAATCTTTAAGCGAATCGTAAATACTATTCAAATCCATGTCAAGAATATTAGATTTGCGGACGGCTTCAATAACGGTAGCAGTGGAAACCATATCGATGGTGCGAACGGGGATACCTGTTCGTTCAGAAATGACTGGGCCAAAACTTGTGAGCGAGCCCATGTCAACAAGGAGAAGAACACCGCGTCCCATATCAAGTTCACGTGCACGTTGGGTAACTTTGTCAAGCACCACTTTTGGGCTGAGATCAAGTGGCATATCGATGCTATCCACCAAGCCTTCACCTAACAGTTTTTTTGCCACGTTAACCATACTCGTTGCGCTACTATTTCCGTGTGTGGCAACAAGGACTGCTACACGATTTTCTTCTTGTTCTTTAAGAAGCGAGCTAATCAGTAACGTTAAATAGAGGACTTCCATATTAGGTACTCGAATCTGAAATTCGGCTTCGATTTCTTTCTTCATCTCACGAGCAATCGCATAACTTTCCGGTTTATCATTTACGACATTTTCGATATTTGTATATTTTAGAGGTTTGTTACTTCGCGCTCGCTTGAGAAACGATGTGAGATGTAAACTGAACGCTAGCAGGAAACGCTCGTTTAGTTTTTTTCCAAGCTGCTGCTCAATCTTTACTTGAATGTCTTCTGTGAAATTTAAAATATCCTCATTCACGATTTTTAGAATATTGTCACGGTCGTGAATCGTGTTCTTGAATTTATTATAGAAGCTGTTGAGGTGTACATCGATGTCCATCGTGATGAATTTCTTGATGTCCTCGTCCTCAACGCCTTGATCCATTAGAATGGAAGCCTTATCTTCAATGATTTTATACAGATTGAAATCAGGCTCATACTCATCGGAATTGATAAGCTGCTTGCCGCGTTCAGGCATAATAATCGTGTAAGGATCAAGGTATTTTGAGATTTCCTGCAATTCTTTTCGGCGCCCACTAAAATGGAAAAATCCGTCTTTGATGTTTATCGGTAATGTTTTAAAGTTGATTAAGATTTCTTCATCTTTATCAAAACTATTTAAAAAACCTTGGGCGCAGACGAGTTGAATATTTGATTTCAATTGTCCGATATTACCAAAAGTTGTATTTCCAATCAAAGCTTTGGCAGCTTCATCTTCAATGCGTAACGGTTTGCTGATTCGATGCGCTTCGTTAGAGAGCAAATTTTTCAAAAGGTCAACACGTTCCTTAGCTGATCGCTCTTCCAGGCTGGGTAAGGAAATCACAATTGGAATCCGACGAACAAATGTGCGTAATAACGAGGATTCGGGATCTTCTGTTGTTGCTCCAATAATAAGCACATTTGATTTCCGTCGTCGATCTGTTTCTCCCAACTTATTAAATGTACCGGTATCCATCAAGTAAAAAATCATCTCCTGACCTTCTGGCGGGAGCCGATGAATTTCGTCTAAGAATAAAATACCTCCATCTGCTTTTTCGACGAGTCCTTCTTTTTCATTATCAGCCCCCGTAAAAGCGCCTCTAGTATGACCGAAAATATGAGACATCAAAAGTTGCGGATTATTATAGTAGTCCGCACAGTTAAAAATAATGAATGGAGACTGACTCGATAAGCGTTCAGCGTGTTGAGAATAACGATACATCAGGTTCGCAAATAGTGTTTTACCGACTCCGGTTTGACCGACAATTAATGTGTGCAGACCGTTCGGAGGATATAGAACCGCGGCTTTGGCTTGCTCTACCTGAGTTCTTAAGCTAGCATCGGACCCAATTAAATCATCAAAGGGACTTCGTTGTACCGTATTACGTTGGAATATTTTTAGTAATGCTTGACAGTTTTCAAATTCGAGTTCACCTTCTGGCAGTAATCGCTCAAGTTTCTCTTCCACAGATTGACGATCCAAATAACGCACCGGTCGCCCAGCAATTTTAATGATTTTTCCTTGGCGGTGCAGTTCATTTAGTTCCATACTGACGTTGTTTCGCAAAATATCGAGAGCTTCTGATACTTCTGACGCAGTAATCCCTTCGTTTTGTTCCAGTTGTTTCTTTATATTGTCATAGTCATATTTTTTTTATATACTGATAAATACGTTCAATACGTTTCATACGTATCCCTCCAGTTCCTCTCTTGGGAAAATAGTGTATTAATAATTGTAATACACTAGCGGATTTCTGTATTTAGTTTAGCATGACTAGCTGATTTGTCAAGAGCTTACGGAGTCGGGCATGTAGTTTCATGACTGTTAATTGACGAGCGAGATAGACTGGGCTAAAATAAGGAGGAAAAAACTAAACAGAAAATGGGGTTGAATTCCTTTGACAAAATTATTATTTATTAAAGCATCACCGCTTCCAGATGATGTTTCAAGAAGTATGGTTGTTGCGAGCGCTTTTTTGGAGAAATACAAGCAAGAAAATCCGAATGATGTGATTGAGCGAGTTGATGTATATGAGCAAGATATTCCATTGATTGACGGTGCATTCATGGCGGCCGGTAACGAATTACGTGGTGGTAAAGTTTTCGCTGATTTAGACCCAGTGATGCAAGATAAGTTGACGAAATTTGATGCATTGACACAACAATTTATGGATGCAGATCGCTATGTGATTGTTTCGCCACTTTGGAACTTAGGTATTCCGCCAATGTTGAAAGCTTATTTTGATACAGTTGTTGTTGCTGGAAAAACATTCCGTTATACAGCGAATGGTCCAGAAGCCTTATTGCAAAACAAGAAAGCATTGCAAATTCATGGTAGTGGGGGTGTTTATTCTACTGGGGAATCAGATCTTGAGACACATGGTGAACCTTACATTAATACGATTTTGAATTTTATCGGCGTAGAAACTTTACCGAGCATTTTCGTTGAAGGTGTCGATTATGATCCAACACGTAAAGACGAGATTTTGAATGCTGCGATTGAAGAAAGTGTTCGTCGGATTGGTTTGTTTTAATAGAGAAAAAGAGATTAGGAAATTGTTTTCAGGCGATTTCCTAGTTTACTTCCCTTTTTCTATAATGCCAAGAAATAGGTATGGAAAAAGAAGCATATCAGTTGGAAAAATTGTAGATACGTAAAAGGGTGCTAGCAAGGCTAAATAGAGCGCCTTTTTTTGCGCGTTAATTCACAAACAAATAAATAGCTAAATTTACTAGTTCATTGCTATAATTTGAACTTAAGGTAGATACAATGAAATATGAGAGAGGGGTTCATATGATATATTTCGCGAAGCTTGCTGGAATGGCTCTTGTTGTTTTTTTAGTGATTGACGCCTTGTGGCTTGGAGTTATCGCCAAAAATTTGTATAAACATTATCTAGGGGATTTGATGGCTACCAATGTGCGTTTTGGTGCAGCACTTTTATTTTATCTATTATTTGTGTGTGGAATGGTCTTTTTTGTTATCGAACCAGCACTTGCAAAGAATAGTATCCAGTTTGCGATTTTTGCAGGAGCATTTTTAGGATTACTTTGCTATGCGACTTACGATTTAACAAATTTGGCGACGCTCAAAGACTGGCCAGTGTTTGTTACAGTGATTGATTTAGCATGGGGGGCGTTTATTACAGCAACAACCTCGAGCATTGTGTTTAGTTTAGCTAAATTATGGGGAATTTCATAAAGGTGGGATGGGAACGATGGCGGATTTTTTAGATAGTAAAAAGTTATACCATGCTTTCTTGGGCGGCGCTAGGGCGGTTATTGGTGCAAAAGATGGACTGAATGCAATCAATGTTTTTCCAGTCGCGGACGGAGATACGGGGAGTAATCTGGCGTCGACTATGTTATCGATTGTAGAGGAGTCCAAAATAGGGAAATCTGCAAAAGAGACGTTGTACACGATTTCAGAGGCAGCATTATTCGGAGCTCGAGGTAACTCAGGAATTATTTTTGCGCAGTATGTAAATGGCATGCATTCTCATTTATCGGATGATAAGCATGTTTCGTTGCAAGGGTTTGCTCAGAGCGTCTCTGGTGGGGTGGACTATGCTTACCTTGCGATAGGAAATCCAGTAGAGGGGACGATGATTACGGTGATACGGGCGTGGTCAGAGGCGATTATGCAGGCGCGCGAGCAGAGTGCGACTTTTCAAGAGGTGTTAGCAAATGCATTGAGGCACGCTAAAAATACCTTGGAGAATACGCCGAATATGCTGCAAGTTTTGCGGGATAATGGTGTTGTGGATGCTGGTGCGAAGGGATTTTTAACGTTTGTTGAAGGGTTTACTTCTGTTATTCAGAATGAGGAATACATTGCGAAGCAGGAGAATTTACCAAGATTGGTGAAAGACGAAGCTATAGATCAGGCACCAGTGTTTCGCTACTGTACAGAGGTGTTATTGCACGGCGCAGGACTTAATACAGGTGAGATTCGGTCGAATTTGGAGCGTTTTGGTGATTCATTAATTGTGGCTGGGACTGATACGAAGGTTCGTGTGCATATTCATACAGATGTTCCGCGCGAGGTATGTGCTTATCTGGCTGATTATGGTGTGATGGTTCAGCAAAAAGTAGATGATATGCAAAATCAGTTTGATGTGATTCATAATCGTAAATATCCAATTGCATTGGTAACGGATTCGGTGGCGGATTTGCCATGGAGCGTGGTAGAACAATATCAGATTCAGATTATTCCACTTCACATAGCGTTTGCTGGCAATGATTATTTGGATAAAGTGACAATGGATACGGAATCGTTATTTGAGCGTCTGCCAAACAGTAAGACATACCCAACTTCCTCACAACCTAGTGTGAAGGCGGTGGCTAATCATTTGGCTTTTTTGGCGGATCATTTTGAAAATATTCTTGTTTTAACCGTATCAGGAAAACTTAGTGGAACGTATGAAACGGTAAAAAAGGCTGCAGCTAGTGTCTCTAAGGATATTGTGGTTATGGATACAAGGCAAAATTCAGGAGCACAAGGATTGCTCGTGAAAGCTGCAGCAGAACAAATCGCCCAAGGGAAAACTTTCACGGAAGTCCAGCATTTTGTGGCACAAAGTATTTCAAAAACAAAGATTTTTGTCAGTGTGCCAAACCTAGATGCGATGATTCGTTCAGGGCGCCTTGGTGAAAAAGGTGGAGCAATTGGCAATACATTGCGACTGAAGCCGGTCGTTTCTTTATCTGACACTGGGGCGGGAACCGTAAGTGACATTGCATTTAGCTTATCTAGCAGTACGAAGAAAATTGTAGCACGCGTGAAGAAAATGATGATGCATAATCAAGTTGCTGAGTATGCCATTATACATGCGCATACACTAGAACGTGCAACGGAATATGAGGCACTGTTCACAAATATCATTGGAGAACCACCAGCTTATGTGATGGAAATTTCATCAATTATCGCGATGAGTGCAGGTATCGGTTGTGTTGCGATTGCGATTCGAATGCAATTAGACGAAGGAGAGGAATTATAAGATGGTATATTGGATAGCGGGACTATTATTATGGATTTACTTTACAATATTATTCCTTTGGGCGCAAAAATTACAAAATAACTCGATTGTCGATTTGGCATGGGGGCCCGGATTTGTGATTGTCGCTATATACACGTATTTTTTCGGTGACGAAATGACATTACAGGGGCTTATTGTAACTATTTTTGTTTCTATTTGGGGCATACGTTTATTTCTCCACTTGGCGAAGCGTAATATCGGAAAACCTGAGGACTATCGTTACGTCAATATGCGCAAGCGTTGGGGTGTGCGCTTTGTAAAACTAAAAGCTTATTTGAACGTCTTTGTTTTACAAGGTGTTTTACTGTATATTATTAGCTTGCCGATTTTGCTTGTGAATACGACATCAGCAGATGCATTAGAATGGTGGAATTTTGTAGGAATTATTATTTGGATTATTGGATTCTTTTTCGAAGTTGTTGGAGATGAACAATTACGTCGTTTCAAAAAGAACCCAGAAAATAAAGGAAAATTAATTATGACAGGACTTTGGAACTATACTCGACATCCGAACTACTTTGGCGAGGCGCTCAGTTGGTGGGGTATTTTTTTAGTGAGCATCACTGGTGTCGTGAGCTTATGGGGTATTATTGGACCAATAATTATCACGTTACTCCTTTTATTCGTATCCGGCGTGCCATTATTGGAAAAGAAATATAAGGACCGTTCTGATTTTCAGGCTTATGCTAAGCGCACGTCTAAATTTATTCCAAGCATTCCTAAAAAGTAAGCAGTTATGCAATTATGGTGCATTTTATGAAGAGTTTGTGACGTTCTTGTCTAATGTCTTGTAATCCATATCTTTTCCTATAAAATAAGGAAGTATGAAAATAAGATGGATAAATGAGGAGTGTATCACATGAAGAAAAAGTTAGCTTTACTACTTGTTGCAGTTTTAACAGTTGCAATTGCTCTAACAGCTTGTGGAAACAGTGCTATAGAGCCAAAAGATGCTGCAAATATAGCGGTCAATACAATTATGTTTGATAAAGATACAGATAAATATAAGGATACATTCGGCACAAGCGCTACTGCATTACAAAAAAACAATAAAGAATTATTTACAAAAAGACTAGCGAGTAGTTTGAAAATAAAAGATGGTAGCATGGATAATAAAATTAGCGACTTGTACGATGCCTATATTAAGCGTGCTAAAACAGTTGCAAAATACACGACAAAAGTGACAAATGATGATAAGAAAAAGCCGACTGTTAAAATTTCCGTTAATGGTCTAGATATGGCCGCTACTCAAGATGAAAGGTTAGCGGATTTTAAAGCGAAAGTAAAAGCTGACCCATCCATTGAAAAAGATGTGAAAAAAACAGCACAAGCAGTACTTGACGGCTATCAAAAAAAGTGTTGCCAAGGCTAAAGCTTCTAAAAAGTCTGTTCAAATAGCGTTGAATTTAGAAGCGAATGAAGACCAATGGAAAATCAAAGATGATGAAGCTTTCGCGAATAAACTGTATCGTGCATTTTTTACAGGAACAGCGCAATAAAGCTTTCTACGAATGATTTGTGAACGTCCTAGCTAAATACTTGTAATCTGCCTGGATTCCTTTAAAATAGGAAGAGTATGAAATAAAATTGGGGAAAAGGAGTGTATTACATGAAGAAAAAGTTAGCTTTACTGTTGATTGCGGTTTTAACAGCTGCGATTGCTTTAACAGCATGCGGAAGTGGTCCCATGGAGCCTAAAGAAGCAGCGGATGTGGCTGTCAACACGATTATCTACAATAAAGATACAGATAAATTCAAAGATGTTTTCGGCGAGGATGCAGCGAATTTACAAAAAGAAATCAAAACAGGTTTCAAAAAAGGGTTTACAAGTAGTTTAAATATCACGGATGGCAGTATCGATGATGAAGTCGATAAATTATATGATACATTTGCCAAACGCGTAAAAGACGTAACGAAATACACAACAAAAGTAACGAATGACGACAAGGATAAACCAACTGTTGAAATCTCTGTGAACGGTCTCGATATGACAGGTGTCCAAGCAGAAATGACAACTGCATTGCAAGCGAAGGTAAAAGAAGATCCATCCATTCAAACTGATGCGAAAAAAGCAGCTAAGGCAATGCTTGACGTTTACCAAGAAACAATTGCTAAAGCTAAAGTTTCTGAAAAAGCGGTCAAAGTAAAAATGAATTTAGAGTCAAACAAAGATCAGTGGAAAATTAAAGATGCAGACAAGTTTGCACAAAATCTTTATTTAGCGTTCTTCACTGGAACGGTTCAGTCATAAAGAATAGCAAAACAGAGGACAGCAAAACCTTTTAATTTCGAGGGTTGCTGTCCTTTTTTTGTTTAGCGTTGCCCAACTGTAAAGCGGGCGCGTATATGTTTCGCATTTTCAGCTTCATCCACAAGCGCAATCGCATAGTCTTCCATACTAATATAGCTGTTTCCTTTTGCATCAATAATGAGTTCATCTTTTCCTGTTGCGTAAGTACCTGTACGTTCACCAGGCTCGAATAAACCTGCGGGACTAATAAATGTCCAGTCAAATGTTGCATCTTCTTTTAAATGATTCAGTTGAACCGTTTGTGCGGCTCCTGTTGCATAGTAAGGAGCTTCTTTGAAGGAGGGTGTATCTAGAACTCGGGTACCGTTATCATCTACAAGGGAGCTTGCTGCACCGCCAACAACGATGAGACGAGGTTTTGTTGTGCCGTTTAATTCTGTAATGAGATGGTCCACTGATTTCCAGTGATTATCTGATGCTTCAATGGGGGCACTAAAAGCGTCTATCAAAATGTCTAAATCTGCAACATCTGCTTTTGTAAGACTGAAAATATCTTTTTCCATAACAGTGACAGACGTATCATCTAGCTTGCTAGCGTTGCGTATTATTGCTGTTATTTCGTGACCACGATTTTTTGCTTCGCTTAAGATGCGTGAACCTGTGCGACCTGTTGCTCCGATAATACCAATTTTCATAATAAATAGCCTCCTTAATATTATGTTGTAACTATAATAGTTACAACTATGGATTTAAGTATACCGATTATGATTTAAAATGTAAAGAATAAAGTTTGAGAATATAAAAAAGAGGCATTGGACCTTTGATAGACCTTACCTCTGTGCGGTATTAAGATAGGGATGCCTTTTTGAGTTTGGATGTGATAATTACATTGGAAATGGTAAAAATAAGCAGGGCTGCCCAAATGAACAAGAATGCTATAAGCTGCGTTTTGTCGAAGGCCTCATGGAATACAAAGACGCCTAGTATGAGCATGAGTGTTGGCCCAACGTATTGGATGAAGCCAAGCATGACATAAGAAATTCGTCTGGCGCTTGTTGCAAAGAGGAGCAATGGAATCGCGGTCACAACACCAGCCCCAAAAAGAACGAGATTCGTATCGAAGCCGAAGTGCATAAAGGCATCTTGTGCGAAAAATAGCAAGAAGATAAACGCGAACGGTGCCATAATCAGCGTTTCAATTGTTAAACCGCCCCAGGCACTTATGGGAACTAGTTTCTTAATCAGACCGTAGAGCCCGAATGTGACTGCCATCGAAATAGCGGCCCAAGGGAAGACACCTTGGTGAATTGCTAAAATAAGAACACCAATAGCGGCCGATAGCACGGCTAACATTTCGCCACGGCTTAGTTTTTCTTTTAAGAATATGGTTGCGAGTAGAACGTTTATCAGTGGATTGATATAATATCCGAGGCTCGCGCTGATAACATGACCATCATTGACTGTGAAAATAAAAATAAACCAGTTGGCCGTAATTAGCACCGCAGCAACCGAAATTGCTAAGATTAATTTAGGACGTTTAAAAATGGAGAAGATTTCCGTCCAGACTTCTTTTGTTTTGCCAAGAATGGCGATAATCACGACCATAAACACGAATGACCAGATTATTCGATAAGCTAGAATTTCGCTTGCAGGAACATCGTCAGCCATCTTCCAATATAATGGTAATACTCCCCAGATGAGATAAGCTCCGATTGCAGCTAGTATCCCTTTTAGTTTTTCTTTTTCTGTATGCATGTCCTCACCTTTTCTATTTCAAAATAATAGAACCATTGTAACACATATTTATGGAGTAAAAGATGATAGTTGCTGAAAAAATTTTTTTCGCATATGATAGGGGGAGGACGAGTGAGGAAAGGTGTGTGTTTATGCTGACGAAAAAGCAATTAATGGATGAGAAAAGAGAACAGTTAACGCCAGGAAAGAAGGCGAATATGAAGCCAGCAATGTTTGTTTTAATAGGAATATTAGCTATGAGTACTTTCTTAGTTGTGATGGGCATTATCCATTTAATCAATAAGGACAGTATTCTTTATGTTGGAACGTTTGTACTGACAATTGTAATGGTTTTTATCTGTATTGTGTGTATATTAATTGGTGGATACATACTGTGGAAACATTATAGCGTAACAGAAGCAAAATCGATTGTCGCATACTTTTTAATCGGCAGTGGGATTGTGGTTATGTATGTTTTTGTACTTGTATTTTTACTGACGATTTTGCCAAACCTTGGCCCAGTGATGAGTGGAGGGGCGCTTATTGAAATGATTCTGGGCGTTGGTGGACTTATGACTGCAGGATTTGTATGGAAGAAAATCAGGCAGAGTTAAAAAGGTGAAGTTAGGATGCTCTTATTTTGAGCGTCTTAACTTCACCTTTTATGTTATTTGGATACTTCGATTTGGATGTTTAGTTTTACTTCATCACCGATAAGTACGCCGCCCGTTTCTAAAACAGCATTGTAGTTTAATCCGAAGTCTTTGCGATTGAATTTACCAGTTCCCTCAAAGCCTGCAACCATATTGCCGGACATTGGATCTTTGCTTGTCCCTTCGTATTCCACGTTGAAGGTAATTGGTTTTGTAACTGTACGGATTGTCAAATCACCAGTCACTTTATATTCGTTACTGCCATCTGCCACAATGTTTGTAGATTTAAAAGTAATGGATGGATGGTTTTCTACATCGAAGAAATCAGGGCTCTTCAAGTGACCATCACGTGCTTCTTGGCGTGTATCGATTGATGCTGCGTCCACTGTAAATGCAAGGCTTGCTGTTGTTAAATCTTCTGGGTCAAGTGTTAAATCAGCACTAAAATCTTTGAAAGCACCTTTCACTTTAGATACCATCATATGTTTTACTTGAAACTCGATTGAACTGTGTGCTGGGTCTACATTCCATTTTTCTACTGTCATTTTAAAATTCCTCCAATTAGTATGTTTTGTTGGCGCCATCTTTATTTTGCTCGCCAGTGGGATTCGGCCTTTAATCCGATGTTTTTTAATCCCGTTATTAATGTTTCCTTTTCCTCCTCATCTAAAACATTGAATTGTTCTTTTATCAATGCTTCAAATTGCGGAAATAGGTTGCCGATAAAATCTCTACCTTGCTCTGTTAGCTCTGCATACACGATACGTCTGTCGCCTGGATCTGGTTTGCGTACTAAGTAACGTTTCTTTTCAAGTTTTGTAACCATGTATGTCGTGTTGCCATTGGAAATAAGGTTTTTCTGACCGATAGTTTGGAGTTGCTGGGGGCCAAGATGATAAATTTGTTCTAAAACACCGAATTCACTAGGTGTAATACCATACTCCTCAACCAATTTAGCTGTGAGTTTTTGAATCCATCCAGTCGAACGAAGCAAAACGGTAAACAATTTTAAATCAATATTGTCCAAGGATATCACCTCGCTTCAACAAAATGTTTTAATATCAAAATAACTTACAAACAAATAATAACATACTAATAAAAAGTAAGTCAAGTGATTTATAAAAAAAAGTTTAAAAAAAGAGGATTTCGTTAAGTTTATGTAAAAATCATTGTGTATAATAGAAAGTAGCGTAAAATAGAAGAGGAAGAGGTGATATCAGATGGAATTGAGTGAAGATAGAGTAAATCGGGTACGGGATGTGTTGGGCTCTTACTGGGCAATCAATCGAATTACCGCGAAACATGCTGAGCAGAATGCACTAAGTTTAGGCTTGTCGTTACAGCAAATGGCGATACTTAATATTTTGTACGGACGTCCAGGATCGACAGTAGACGACTTAAAAAAGAAATTATTCACATCAACAGAAGTCATTTCGGCAAATGTGGACGGATTAGTTCACGCCAGATTAGTTGAAAAAATGAATACCGAATTCGTAGAAAATGCAGATGCTTGGCGTTTACAATTAACAGAAAAAGGAAAGGAAATGTCCGAACGCTCAACGCAAAACGCTTTTGCTTATAAGGCTATGTTGAAAGCTTTGGACGAGATAGATGATGAGGATATCGATACATTGATTAGGATAAACAGAAAGATTGAAGGATTGTTGAAAGCCGATTGAGGCACAAGACGACGAATAATAGCATGTGCAACTGGGTATACAGCGAGGATTAAGAGCATCGATTGGGATTGGATGCACCACTTTATAACAATGAGTGATCTGTGTGAAGTGGCAGGATATCCAGTGTCTGACTTAGGAGTAACAAAAAGTTGGATGGGAGAAAAGATACGTGATAGGTTTTATGATTGTTATCACCAAAATAGAGGAAGAATGCAATTACCAATCAAATATTGATAGATTTCTGCCTATCTTTGCTAAAAAAGAAACAGGTTAGATTTTAAGATGTATAAAGAAATGAGTGAAGAAGATTTAGCTAACCAGAGATAATTTTCAAATAAAGCAAGGAATTATTGATTATGAGAATTTTCTTGCTTTACGAATGTTTTTGGGAAAGGTGCTATGAAAATGGTATGTTTCTTTTTCGTATATGTCAAAGGAGAAGGCACTTTTTATTAGCTTTGCAATGGTTCCACACCTGACAATAGATGCTGAAAAATGAGATATCAGGCTACAGGTAATCATGCTGAAACTAGGTATACTGATAAGTAATGGGTAAGAGAGATATGGTGGTGAGGACATTGTTTAAGAAATTGAATCATTTTTATGACGAGCATCCTTATTGGGGTGTCTTGATAGCAGCTGCTGTAGGTAGTGTGATAGGTATCTTAATAGAATATACAGTTAATGATAACTTTATTGGATCAGCCATTTATACCGTATCATTTTATTCTATTTTGATGTTGTTAGTTGGAGAAGGGAGAAAAAAGAAATAGCTCAAAATCTAGATATTTTTAAGAGGATAGGTATCCGTTGATATAAAAATCAACGGATGCCTATCCTCTTTACACTCTTCTTCTAATACTAGTATATATTCTTAATCTCGTTTTCCTTCTGCATAAGAGTGTTCATCAAAGGAGCATTCATCAAGCGGTATAACTTTTGATTTTTGTGTATATTTATAAATGAGCCAAAATGCTAGGAAAATAGGAAGCCCGATGTAGGAAATCCCGATTTTTTGCCACCACTGTGGATTTGTAATTTCTGGATGTAAGAAGGCGTTGTAATCTTGTCCAACGATAACGAAAAGACATAGTACCAGCGCCAAAATCGGGCCAAACGGGAAAAACTTTGCTTTGTATTTTAAGTCATCTAGGTTTAAACCTTGTTTTACGTAGGCACGTCGGAAACGATAATGACTAATCGCGATACCAACCCATGCAATGAAACCAGTTAGTCCAGATGCGCTTAGGAGCCATGTATAAATAACTGTACCATTGTCACTCAAAGTTGTGATAAATGTCATTGCACCAACGATGGTTGTCATAATTAGTGCGGCCATTGGAATACCACGGCGATTTACCTTTGATAGGAATTTCGGTGCCTTACCGTCTTTTGCCATCGACCATAACATTCGAGTTGAGGCGTAAAGTCCAGAGTTACCAGCGGATAATACAGAAGTCAGGATAACTGCATTCATAACAGAAGCCGCAATTGCCAAACCAGCTTTTTCAAAAACGAGCGTGAACGGACTAATAGCAACGTCTGTAGCCTCACCACCGAGTAAGTTTGGACTAGTATAGGGAATAATCATACCGATAATGAAAATCGCGAAAATGTAGAAAAGCAAGATGCGCCAGAAAACTTGTTTAATGGCCTTAGGTACACTTTTTTCAGGTGTCGCACTTTCTCCAGCTGCAATCCCAACGAGTTCAGTTCCTTGGAAGGAGAATCCAGCGAGCAGGAATGTCCCAAGTATAGCGAAGAATCCTCCGTTAAATGGAGCATCTCCTTTTGTAAAGTTTTCAAAACCGATGAAATGACCGCCGAGTATACCTAGAATCGTTAGAACACCGATAATTAAGAAGACGATAACAGTGATTACTTTGATGATGGAAAACCAATATTCTGATTCGCCATAAGCTTTGACAGATAAGGCGTTTTAGACCAAAGATGAGCAATAAGAATACGGCACTCCATAGCCAAGCCGGAGCATCTGGATACCAAAATTGAATAATGAGTGCGGCGGTTGAAATATCAACGGCTAGCGTGATGGCCCAGTTAAACCAGTAGTTCCAGCCAAGCGCAAATCCAAAGGCTGGATCAACGAAACGAGAAGCATATGTACTAAAGGAACCTGAAACCGGCATATATGTTGCCATTTCACCAAGGCTTGTCATTAAAAAATAAACCATGAGGCCAATTGCGGCATAGGCGACGAGTGCGCCACCAGGTCCTGCAACGGCTATCGCATTTCCGCTCGCTAGGAATAACCCTGTTCCAATGGAGCCTCCAATCGCAATCATCGATAAATGACGCGTTTTTAAATCTCTCCGAATGTGACCTTGTTGCTGTTCTTTTTTCAAAAATAAAACTCCCTTTCTACTCTGTTTAAAATGAGGTTTCGGGAATAAAAAAACTAATCCCGTGTGCTTCTTTCGAGATTAGTCTATAGATACCAACATCAAAAAGCGTTAGATAGCACATCCGTTTCGTCAAGCTAATGGCAAAAACGGCAGTCCTGTTTCTTTCGATAACAGTCCCAGCTAAAGAACAGTCATAAACCTGTCTTCACTTCGGCGAGCATCCTTTTCGCGCGGGGTCATCAGTGTTTTATGCACCTCGCTTTTTCCGCGTTACTTGTGAATTTCGCAACCTCTACCTCACCGATTGATGAGGATTTTATTAAGTTTTCATGTACTATACTAACGAATTTAACAAGGAATTGCAAGGCTTTTTTTTGAGGGTTATACGTTTTTAAGTGCTTCACGAACAGTACTAAAAGTAGGAATGCTCGGCAGGCGATTGTCATAGTTGACCATTAGCATGGCGAATCGTGGCGAAACACCAGTCAACATGAGGCTTACCCCAGTTAGTTTCGTCAGGGCTAAAAACTTGATTAGGTTTGCAGCAACATCTTCATTGAAATCAGCAAGTCCAGAAATGTCCATAATTAGGTAATCGATATGACTAACATCCAAATAAGAGGCCACATTTTGCGTCATTTCTTCAAAGCGATCTGTTGATAATGCACCGACTAAGGGGAGTACCGCAACCCCTTGTTGTACAGGAACGATAGGTGTCGACATTTTGACGATTTCTTCTATCGAATCTTCTAGTAACATTTTGTATTTTTCTTCGCGCGTGACATCTCGTTGAATCCCGATAAAGTAGTTTTTACCAGAAGCTTCATCATAGATTGGATCAATTGTGAGTTCATTGAAAAAGATATCACCGTTTTTGCGATAGTTTTGTAGGAATACGCTGACAGTAGTGCGATTTTTGACGGCTTGACTTATTTTAGCGGTTGCCGTTTTGTCCGTTTTTGGACCTTGGAGCATGCGACAATTTTTCCCATTAACTTCTTCAGAGGTGTAGCCAGTGATTCGTTCGAAGCCACTATTGACATAAATAATTGGATTTCCCGGCAGGTCAGCATCTGTAATGATAACGCCAACACTAGTCATATTTAACGCTTTTAAAATAATATTGAATTGTAATTCTGCTTTTTTATTTAACATCCCGAACAAGCCCCCGATTCCTTTTGATACGTTCATCATACCAAAGAATACCGTGAATAGGAACGGATTTTGTGGAATTCATATGTAGTTCATAAAAGTAGCTTATACTTGTAAATTATAAAGTGATGATAAAATAGTAAGAAATCTCTTTTATTTTACGATTTACTGTGCGCAAACTTGTAAAATGTAGTAATATAGGAAGGTATAATAGTGAAGTGGAGAGAGGAGTTATTTTTGTGCAACAACCTTCCGTAAATGAGTTGAAAGAATGGCGCAATGTGATGTTAATGCATCGTTTTGCCTTAGAAGAGGTCAATACGAAATTAAAGATACTGAATGATGAGTTTCAGTTTCTTCATGATTATAATCCAATGGAACATTTGAAATCGCGGGTGAAAAGTTTCGAGAGTTTAACCGCGAAATTAGAGAAAAAAGGGCTGGATATTACACCAGAAAACGCGTATGAGCACGTGTATGACATTGCCGGGATTCGAGTTACTTGTTCTTTTGTTTCGGATATTTATAAGATTTATGAGATGTTGGCGAATCAGGATGATATGACCATCTTGAAGGTAAAAGATTATGTGGAAAATCCGAAGCCAAATGGATATCGGAGTCTGCATTTGATTTGTGAAGTACCGATTTTCTTAACAAATACGTCGCGTAAAATGTGCGTGGAAATCCAGATTAGAACGGTTGCTATGGATTTTTGGGCGAGTTTGGAGCATAAGATTTATTATAAGTATAAATCGACAGCACCAGCCCATTTGACGCAGGAATTATACGAAGCAGCGGCAATTATCCAGCATTTGGATGAGAAAATGAAATATTTAAACGACGAGATTGATCAATATAAAAATGAGGTTGAGGGCGAATAAGGGGTTGAAAAAGGGTGGAAATATTTTATTACGTATTAATTATGCTAGCAGCGATTTTAATTTCGAATGTGGTGAACCGGTTTATTCCATTTGTATCGATTCCGTTGATACAAATCGGATTAGGTGTTATAGTCGCTGTTTTGCCGCTTGCCTTTGAGCTGAAATTAAATCCAGAACTATTTTTGGTGCTTTTCATCGCGCCGTTGCTTTTTAATGATGGCAAACGAACGGATCGTCAGGCGTTGTGGAATCTACGTGCGCCGATTTTGATGTTAGCATTGGGGCTCGTTTTTGTGACAGTGCTCGTGATTGGCTACTTCGTTAATTGGATGATACCTACGATTCCACTTGCAGCCGCTTTTGCTTTGGCGGCAGCACTTGCACCAACTGATGCAGTGGCTGTGGGCTCGCTTTCGGGACGGATTGATTTACCAAAGAAAATCACGCATCTGCTTGAGGGGGAGGCCTTGATGAATGATGCATCAGGGTTGGTTGCCTTTCAATTTGCGATTGCAGCAATGGTGACAGGTGTATTTTCGATTTGGAACGCATCGGTAAGCTTTATCGTTATTGCTGTTGGTGGGATTATTTGCGGACTAGCTCTGACTTTTATTAAATTTAGATTCTTGAAATGGATTCGAAAGCTTGGTATGGAAGATGTTACGCTACATATGTTAATTCAAATTTTGACACCGTTTGTTATTTATTTGGTCGCCGAGGAGCTGCATGTATCCGGTATTTTGGCTGTTGTGGCAGCTGGAATTATGCACGCTTTTGAGAAGCGCAAAATGGACCCGATGACGGTAAAATTAAATGTGGTGTCACAAGGTACATGGTCAGTTATTATTTTCGTGTTGAACGGTTTAGTATTTATTATTTTAGGAACGCAACTGCCAGATATTATTCAAGTTGTATGGCAAAATTCAGGTGTAAGTAATTGGCAAGTAGTAGGTTATGTTCTTTTGATTACGTTCAGTTTGATTGGTATCCGGTTCTTGTGGATTCATTTAAGTTGGCTGATTCCTCAGTTGATGAAAGGAAAAGATTCGAGTAAGCCAAATATGCGCGCGACCGTACTAACTTCGCTGTCGGGTGTTCGTGGTGCGGTAACACTTGCTTCGGCGCTTTCGATTCCATTCGTCTTAGCGGATGGTAGCCCATTTCCGCAGCGATCCTTGATTATATGCATTGCCTCAGGCGTTATTTTATGCTCGCTTATTATTGCAACAGCGATTTTACCGATTTTGGCTCGGAAAGACGAAAGTAAATCGGATAGTCCGCGTGCTGAAAAATCGATGAAATTGAGTGTTTGTCGCCATGTTGTGGAGCAACTGAGTAAAGAAATAACATCGGAAAATAAGGTAGCAACACAGGTCGTTATGGATGATTACCGAGGCCGCATGCGCGCTATTCAAAAAGAAGATATTGACATGAGTAGGCAACGAGAAATCGATAAAGAACAGCAGGCTTTACGTTTACAGATAGTACAATGGGAAAAAGAAAATACCGATTTACTGGTAAGCCAAGGTGAAGCAGGCAAACAAGCTGCCAGTCGTTATCATAACTACTTAGATTCGATGGAAAAGGCGTTGTCAGGTAGAGGAAAATCGCGTTCTGGTTTGATGAGAATGATGTTTAAGCGGCTGACTCGTCAAGTGTTGCATCCGAAACAATGGCAAAAGGCGAAGGTACGAATGGATGAAATCAAGCAAAATAAGGAACAGTATGAAGCGATGTTCCAAGAAATTAGGGACTTGCGTGAAAAAAAATGCGAGTGTTGTGAAGGCTAAGCTGGTGGACATGCTTGACGAGACGAATCAGGCAGTGATTTGGCCGCTGATTAATGAGAACAAACGGATTTTGGAGCAATTGAAGCAAGATCGCGGTAGCATCAAATCACGAGAATCATTCGAACAAGCGAAAAAAGATGTGCAACTACAAGCAATTCAAATTGAGCGTGATGTAATTCAAAATCTCTTTGAACAAGGAAAAATCTCTCGGGATTTAACACGTGAATTACGACAGAATTTAAATCTATATGAGACGTATTATTTTGGAAGTGAAGAATTAGCATAATGCTAAAGCTTGGTGAGAGTTTATGAACTTTCATCAAGCTTCTTTTTTTTTTGTAAAAAAGTATTGCAGTTCAAGCGCATCATGTTGTATAATTAGCGGTATTGCAGTAAACATGAAGTTTAATATTACTAAACAATAATGACTTTGTGTTTACTTCTACTAAACTGATAGGAAGGTTGCGACTATGGATATTGGCAAGCGGATTAAGAATTTACGACTAAGTAAGAATTTGACGCAGGAAGAGCTTGGGGAACGAACGGATCTGACGAAAGGCTATATTTCGCAGTTGGAGCGTGATCTAAGCTCACCTTCTATCGAAACATTATTTGATATTTTAGAGGTGCTTGGTTGTACGCCGAAAGAATTTTTTGATGAAGAAGAACAGGAGCAGAAAGTGGTGTACGATGCGAGCGAGCATACTTTTTTTTGAAGATGAGGAAAAAGGGTATCAAGTAAAGTGGCTGGTGCCTGAATCTAATGAGAAGGAAATCGAGCCGGTGTATTTAACGCTATCAGAGCATGGTGCTTTTAAACAATTTGAGCCCTCGCTATCGGAGACATTTGCTTATGTGTTGGAAGGCCAAGTAACGATTAAATTAGGTAAGAAAAAATATATAGCAAAAAAAGGCGAGGCAATCTATTTCCACGCTTCGGATGAGCATCAAATATGTAACGAGGAAGATGTGCCTGCAACGCTAATTTTAGTAGCCACGGATTCATATTTATAAGGAGGAATTTATATGGCAGAAACAATTATTCGCTTTGAAAATGTGACAAAGCAGTTTGATAATGATCCACCAGTACTTGATAATGTAAGTTTTGAGATTGAAAAGGGGAAGTTCTATACGTTACTCGGTCCCTCTGGATGTGGAAAAACGACGATTTTGCGACTTATTGCTGGTTTCTTGGAGGCTAGTGAGGGAAAAATTTTTCTAAATGATAAAGTGATTAACGATATTCCGGCGAATAAGAGGCCTGTTAATACGGTTTTTCAAGATTATGCGTTGTTCCCACATTTGAATGTATTTGAAAACGTGGCCTTCGGTTTGCGTATTAAGAAGTTGAAAAAAGATGCAATCATACAAAAAGTAACGGAAGCATTGCGATTTGTAAACTTGGCGGGTTATGAGCAACGTGAGATTACAGAAATGTCTGGTGGCCAACGTCAACGTGTCGCGATTGCGCGTGCAATTGTGAATGAACCGGAAGTTATTTTGCTGGATGAGCCTTTATCGGCACTTGATTTAAAGTTGCGGACAGAGATGCAATATGAATTGCGTGACTTGCAACGCCGACTTGGAATTACATTTATTTTCGTGACACATGATCAAGAAGAGGCACTGGCGATGAGTGATGAGATTTTTGTGTTGAATAAGGGAGAGATCCAGCAAAGTGGGACACCGATGGATATTTATGATGAGCCAATTAATCGGTTTGTGGCAGATTTTATCGGTGAATCGAATATTGTTGCAGGTAAAATGGTACAAGACTTTGAAGTGGAATTTGTAGAACGTCGATTTGAGTGTGTCGATCAAGGTTTCAATCCTAATGAGGTTGTGGAAGTGATTATTCGCCCTGAGGATTTGGAGATTACGACAGAGGAAAAAGGAAATCTGCGTGTAACTGTTGACTGGGTATTATTCCGCGGCGTTCATTATGAAATTGGCTGTATTGATGAGGACGGGAATGAGTGGCTTGTTCATTCGACAAGAAAAGCAAGAATTGGTGAAAAATTAGGGCTGGCATTTGATCCGGAAGCAATTCATATTATGCGTCTTGGTGAAACAGAAGAAGAATTCGATGCCCGTCTAGAAAGTTACGAAGAGGCGTAGTACGATGACAAGACGCGCGCGGACTTTTTATTTGATACCTTATGCCTTTTGGATTTTGCTTTTTGTTATCGCACCAATTGTGTTAATTGCATACTACTCATTTTTTGATATTGATGGGAATTTTACGTTTTCGAATTATGTGAATTTCTTTACGCCAGTTTATTTGAAAATGATGGTAAGCTCATTTTGGTATGCGTTTTTGATTATGCTTTTTGCATTATTGATTTCGTATCCGACAGCACTTGTTTTGACAAAATTGAAACATAAGCAGCTTTGGTTGTTATTAATCATATTACCAACATGGATTAATTTATTGCTTAAAGCCTACGCGTTTATGGGGATTTTTGGGACGTATGGGACGGCGAATAAGTTTTTAGAGTTTATCGGGATTGGTACGAAGCAAATTTTATTTACTGATTTTAGTTTCCTATTTGTATCGACATATATTTTTATCCCATTTATGATTTTGCCGATTTATAATGCGCTGGAAGAGATGAACCCATCGTTAACACATGCGGCCCAAGATTTAGGTGCTACGCGTTGGACTACTTTTTGGCGAGTTGTTTTCCCAATTACGCTCGATGGGGTAAAAGCAGGATGTCAAGCGGTTTTCATTCCAGCATTATCGCTATTTATGATTACTCGTTTGATTGCGGGGAACCGAGTGATTACGCTTGGGACAGCGATTGAGGAGCATTTCTTGGTGACACAAGATTGGGGAATGGGTTCGACAATTGGCGTGTTCCTTATTATTGCGATGTTCATTATTATGTTTGTAAGTGGCACGAAGCGGAAGAAAGGAGCGGTGAAATGAAGAAAAACAAGTGGGGAAAAATTTATTTAGCTGTCGTATTCTTTGTTTTGTACGCACCGATTTTTTATTTGATGTTCTACTCGTTTAATGCGGGCGGAACGATGAACAATTTTAGTGGATTTACATGGGATTACTATAAAGAGGTATTTCAAGATACACGTTTACTAATTATTGTGTTGAATACATTTGTGATCGCTCTGCTTTCTTCTGTTGTAGCAACGATTCTAGGCGTTCTCGGGGCACTTGCGATACGCTACATGCCACGACCGTTTGCAAAAAATTCGCTGCTCAGCTTAAATAATGTATTGATCGTAAGTCCGGATGTTGTAATTGGTGCCTCGTTCTTGATTTTTTTCACGATTTTGGGCGTAAAACTGGGCTTTATTTCAGTACTCGTATCGCATATTGCGTTTAGTATTCCAATTGTAGTCTTGATGGTTTTACCAAAATTGCAAGAGATGAGCCCAACACTAATTGATGCAGCGCGTGATTTGGGGGCAAGCCAGTGGAATGTGCTTAGTAAGGTTATATTGCCATATATTGCACCTGGTGTTTTTGCGGGATTTTTCATGGCTTTGACGTATTCACTAGACGATTTTGCAGTGACATTTTTCGTGACAGGGAATGGTTTTTCAACGCTTTCTGTAGAGATTTATTCGCGGGCACGTCAAGGAATTTCGCTTTCGATTAACGCGTTGTCGACATTATTGTTCTTGTTTACAATTGTGCTTGTAATTGGTTACTACTTTATTAATCAGCGTAATGCCAAGGCGATGGGGGTGCCTAAAAAATGAAGCAATTAGTTCGTATTTTTGGTCTGGTTGTAATTGTGGCGATTTTAATGATGGTGCTCACTTTTTCATTGAATAAGTCAGAAGGTTACTCAGGTGGCAACACACTAACGATTTACAACTGGGGCGATTATGTTGATCCAGATTTATTGAAGAAATTTGAAAAAGAATCTGGAATGAAAGTGATTTATCAAACATTTGATTCAAATGAAGCGATGATGACAAAGATTGAGCAAGGTGGGACAACATTCGATATCGCGGTTCCTAGTGATTATGCGATTAGCAAGATGCGTGAGGAGAACCTTTTGATTCCGCTTGATAAGGCCAAATTGCCGAATATGAAGTATTTAAATCTGCGTTTTATGGATTTGTCATTTGATCCGGAAAATACGTATTCGATGCCATATTTCTGGGGAACGCTTGGTATTATTTATAATAAAAAAATCGTGAAAGATATCCCGTTTACGAGTTGGAATGATTTGTGGCGGCCAGAGCTTAGAAATCAGATTTTACTTATTGATGGTGCACGTGAGGTGATGGGGCTTGGATTGAATAGTCTCGGATACTCGCTCAACAGCACGGATGAGGCGCAGTTGCAAAAGGCTCTTGCAAAGTTAAAAAAAAATGACGCCGAATGTAAAAGCGATTGTTGGGGATGAAATTAAGATTTTGATGGCCGGAAATGAGGCGGGAGTGGCGGTAACGTTCTCTGGTGAGGCGGCTGAGATGTTGGATCAAAATAAGGATTTGGAGTATGTTATTCCGAAAGAAGGATCGAATTTATGGTTCGATAACATGGTCATTCCGAAAACGGCAAAAAATGTGGATGGGGCTCATAAATTCATCAATTTCATGCTAAAACCGGAGAATGCAGCACAAAATGCGGAGTATGTCGGATATGCAACGCCGAATGAGGCTGCTGTGAAACTTTTGCCAAAAGAAATTTCGAGTGATGAACGCTTTTATCCAAATCTAGATCAATTAAAGAACTTAGAAGTTTATGATAATCTAGGCAAGAAGATGTTGGCGCATTACAATGAATTGTTTTTGGAGTTTAAAATGTATCGGAAGTAATGCGTTTGATAGAAATCGCCCAACTTCTATAAATGGCTAACGTATGAATTGTAATTATACGATGTATCAATTATAATCCAAGTGTAACTTCATTTGAAAGGTGGAAAACAAGGATGGCTAAATTATATTCTTATTTAAGTTTTGATAATGCGAAAGAATCGATGGAATACTATAAAGAAGTATTCGGAGCAACTTTATTGAAGCGAATGAGTATGGATGAGAACATGGCGAAAGAATGGGGTATCACAACAGATAATTTGGAAGATACAACGATTCATGGCGGCTTTGTTATATTGGGGAATACGATTTTCTGTAGCGACCGTGATAGCAAAGGCGAGCCGTTTTCTTCCAGTGTTACCATGATGCTTGATTTCAATTCAGAAGACGCAGAAGAAGTTGCAGCGTTGGAGGCCCTATACAAGAATGTTACAGAGAGTGGTGTAGAAATTATCGACGAACTAAAAGAGCAATTCTGGGGTGGAAAAATGGGTATCATTAAAGATAAGTACGGATTAGTGTGGATGTTCCACGCACAACCATATTCAAACCTAGCTCAATAGTATGTCTCATAAGCGACGACCTTGCATCCGTTTTTGGAGTTGGGGTCGTCGCTCTTTTCTATCATGATTTTCTAAAAAGTAGCAAAAGAAGTGATGGTAAGCACGATAGTTCTGATCTAATATTAACCTTTAAAGTAAATTTTAAAGGAGTGTCAACCATTTATGAAGAAGTTAAGTATCATGGCTATGACCGGATTATTAGTTACATCGACAACAGGGAACACGGTTTTAGCGACAACGTATGACGGGTCAGATAGGGCAACAAGCGAAGCGGCGGTTCAGATTTTACCAGGTACGGGGGTTATAGATCCAGAAGTTCCAAATCCGATTGACCCAGAAGAACCGAGTATCCCGATTGATCCGATTAATCCAAATCCAGGATCATTGCGTATCAACCACGTATCTGATTTAAATTTTGGCGATTTCACGTTAACTGGTCGGAAAGAAATGCTTCATGCTAAAAAAGTGACAACCACAACGGGTCAAGATTTACCAGCATTTATTAATATTGCCGACTTACGCGGAACTGGCGACGGCTGGACTTTAAAAGTATCGCAGAGTGGAGAATTGGTTCGTGGCGGAGTACTTACTTTTGATCCTGAATACAATGGTGCAGATCAAGGGATTGAATCGGTTGGCGGTGAGCTAGCAGCAGACGGAGATGAGATTGATGTATTGATTGCTGAGAAAAATGCGGGTATGGGAAGTCATTCTGCGCTACTTGGTGGTATTGACGGTGTATCTTTAACGATTCCAAAAGATGCCACAGTTGGTCAACAAAAAGCCTCATTAAATTGGAATATTGTCGCAGATCCAACAACGGAAATTCCAGAGGAGATAGTAGAAATTCCCGATAATAATTTGCGCGCAGCACTGAAAGAGGAACTCGGTGTAACAGGTGATGATCAAATTACAAAAGCGAAGATGAAAACTTTGACCGAATTTACAGCGGTTGGTAAAGGTATTGAAGAGCTAACAGGAATGGAATACGCAAGCAACTTAAGGATATTAAAACTGGATAACAATAAAATTACGAATGAGAGCATTACTCCGGTAATTCGACTAGCAAAGTTAGAGACTGTGGATTTGGGCGGGAATCAAATAATGAATAGCCAAATATTATCTAATTGGGCTTCTAGTTCTTACGCAAGCTCACTAACACGTATCAATGCTCACAATCAAAACTTAGGTAGAAGACTAAGTGCAGTGAACTCAACGGATGTAGCATTACTTGGCTTAAGGAGGATAGACGGAAATGCCTTGCAAATGAAAAATTTGATTGGTGATTCATCAGGGAACTATTCTAGCCTCGATGCTGTAATGGTTGTTGGTAGTAATGTTGAATTAGATTTCCAATTTATTGAAGCACCAATATTCCAAGTGAACGATGTGCCTAGTGGGACTAGAAGCTTGAAATATCAAGCTTTATGGGAAAGTCCAAAGGTCGGTTTCAGTGCTTATGTGGAAGTGAATGGGTTGGATCTACAAATTGAACCTTAAAATAAAATAAATCGAATAGCGGGCCGAGCCATTAAATTGGTTTAGTTCGCTATTTTATTGTGTTGAAATAAATTTTTCTGATACAGCTTGATTTCTTCCCCCAAGAAGCATAAAATCAAGAGGTTAGCTTAGCGAAATTGAAAAGGCAAGGAAGTGAACATATGTTTCAAAATTTACCAGATTCTTTTTTACAGATGAATACCATTTTTATCTCGATTATGATTGAAGCTCTGCCGTTTGTGTTGATTGGTGTTTTTATCGCAGGCTTTATTCAAATGTTTATTTCTGATGCTTTTATTGCTAAGGTTATGCCGAAAAATCGATTTTTAGCAGTAATTGTTGGTTCGATGATTGGTATCCTTTTTCCGTCATGTGAATGCGGGATTGTGCCAATTGTCCGGAATTTGATTGCAAAAGGGGTGCCGCTTCACGCTGGAATTGCGTTTATGTTGACGGCGCCAATTATTAATCCAGTAGTGCTATTTTCGACATATGTGGCGTTTGGAAGTACGTGGGAAATACCATTGCTACGCGTTTTAGGGAGCTTAGTGGTCGCGCTGGTCGTGGGGAGTGCGATTGCTTATTTTTATAAAGGCGAGGGTTTGAAAGAAAAAATTTATGCTGTATGAGACGACGGCTGAGCGTAATGAGAACATAGAGAGATCTGAAATGACTGCCATTGTGGGAATGGATGCGGTTTTTACTTCAGGATCAGCGCAAACGATATCAAGTGTTGAAACAGGGCATGACCATCATACTCATGCTACTGCTAAACTATCAATGAAGGAAAAGGTTTGGCATACGTTGCAGCATGCAGTTGATGAATTTTTCTCGGTTGGGAAATTTCTTGTATTCGGCGCTTTATTGGCTGCAGTTATGCAAACATACATCAAGACATCTACGCTCGTTTCGATTGGACACGGACCTGTACTATCTATTTTATTGATGATGGTTCTGGCATTTGTGCTTTCGCTTTGTTCAGAAGCGGATGCCTTTATTGGCGCCTCATTTCGAAGTGTCTTTTCAACGCAATCGATTGTAGCTTTTCTCGTTTTTGGACCGATGCTTGATATTAAAAATTTAATGATGATGCTAGCGACTTTTAAAGCGAAGTTTGTGGCATTTATTGTGATTGGTGTTACGGTTACGGTGTTTATTTATGCATTATTCATTTAGAAGGGGGGCATTTTAATGTTTCGTGTTTTTATTTTATTTGGGTTCGCCTTCTATTTGATGCAATTGCATGTGACGGGCGATATTAGCAAGTACATTAATATGAAGTATTCCTATTTATCACTAGCTGCGATGATTGCTGCCTTTTTTTTAGGTTTAGTTCAACTTATTATGATTTTTCGCGATGAGGATTTGGAGCATAATCACGCGCATATGGGGCATACGCATGATGGTGAAAATACGTTTTGGAAAAAGATTTTGGTTTACGGCCTTCTCGTTTATCCACTTATTGCTGGATTTATGTTTCCAATTGCGACGCTTAATTCGACGATTGTAGATGCAAAAGGGTTTCACTTCCCGAAAAATAATGCGGCGGGTGATGATCCGTATGCGATGAATCAGTTTTTGAAACCAGATACGAGCGGGTATTTTGGCAAGTCTGATTATGACAAAATGATTGCTAAAGAAAAGGACGCGATTATCAATGATGATCCTATCAAGGTAACAGATGATAATTATTTGATGACAATGGAGATTATTTATAGTTATCCTGGTGAGTTTGAAGGAAAGCGCATTGAATTTACGGGTTTTGTGTATAATGATCCTGTGACGAAGGATGCGAACCTTTTTGTATTTCGTTTTGGTATTATTCATTGTGTTGCGGATTCTGGTGTGTACGGTATGCTGGTGCATATGCCTGACGAGGAAACCAATCTTAGCAATGATACGTGGGTGAAAGTGAGCGGTGTGATTGAGCAGGAATACTATGCTCCTTTTAAAATGGATATTCCAGCTGTGAGGGTGACGAAATATGGTGAAATTCCTAAGCCGAAAGATGTGTACGTGTACCGGAAATATTAGGTTGCGGAATTGGGTCAGATACGGTATGCTTAAACCTGTGAAAACGAAAACAAACTAGAGAAGGATGGAATGACTATGGATCATTATTCCCCCTACTTTCATTTTCCGCGCGAGGATTGGCGTAAGCTGGAAGTAAGTAAAGACCAGATATTATCGGCGGAAGAACTGGAAGCTATACGCGGTTTAAACGATCGTATCTCGCTCGAAGATATCGCTGAAATATATTTACCACTCGTGAAATTGCTCGTCATGCATTATCATGAACAAATTTTTATTCATGGTGAAAAAATGGAATACTTGAAACGCCATGCGACACACACACCGTTTGTTATTGGTATTGCTGGCAGTGTGGCTGTTGGTAAAAGCACAACGGCAAGGGTTCTTAAAATTATGCTAGATCGTTGGTTTTCTAAAACACGCCAAGTGGAGCTAATTACGACAGATGGTTTTTTGTATCCAAATGCTGTTTTGGAAGAAAAGGGGCTGATGGAGCGTAAAGGATTTCCTGAAAGTTATGATAGGAGACGATTTGTTGCTTTTTTGAGTGATTTGAAAAGTAATAAAGCAAACGTTGAAGTACCGCTTTATTCTCATTTTACGTATGATATATTGGAGGAGACACGAGTGATTAGTCAACCTGATATTATTATTGTAGAGGGGATTAATGTGCTGCAGGTAGATCCTGAACAAGCTGTTTTCCCGAGTGATTTCTTTGATTTTACAATTTATATGGACGCGGATGAAAGCGAGATTAAGCGCTGGTACTTAGAGCGGTTTTTTCTCTTGCGTGAGACAGCTTTCCAAGATTCAAGCTCTTATTTCCACCGCTATACAAAGATTAGCGAAGAAGAAGCACGTGTTTTTGCTTTAGAAACGTGGGATAAAATTAATGGTGTGAACTTGAAGGAGAACATTGAACGGACGAAATATCGAGCCCAGCTTATTTTGAAAAAAGGGGCAGATCATTTGATATCGGATGTTTATTTGCGAAAATAGAACAAGAAATGAATGAAAGTTTGAAAAAAGAATCAGTGAATATACAAAGAGCTCCGAATTCAAATATAGCGGGGCTCTTTGTTGGGACTGTTCGAAATGAAATGAGTTACAGTCCCAATATGCATGAGAGCAAAGCGAGCATGTAATCCTTCAGAGCTGTTCGAAATGAGCTAAAGCCCCAATATGCCTATGAGCATCGCGAGCATGCAATCCTTTCTGAAATCCCCTGAATACAAACGCTTTCGCTCGATTTGTGTTAAGCAAGATTCACACCTTACTCGAAGAAAAGGATGTGTGATATCTTGCTTATTTTGCATGAAAATGAGTGTGTCCTGGGCTCATTTCTATTGAAAGTAATCAATCACTAATCTTTAATGAAAATAGAAGGTTCATTTTTGTCGCTCTCATTGAAGGTAATCTAATTTTTGCTGGTTTATATTTTAACAGATCTAGCTTTTTACTTTACTTTTATTTTTTTTTAGTATAAAATAAAAGTGAGTAATCACTCATTTTATTACTTTTTTAACCTAGAGGAGGTTTTAGAAATGGGAGAAGTAGCTATTCAGGTGGCGGGACTTAACGTGTCATTTGGAAAAAAGAAAATTTTGACGGATATTGGATTAGAAGTGGAGAAAGGTGAAATTTTCGGCTTGATTGGCCCTTCTGGTGCAGGTAAAACGACGCTTGTAAAAGTCATTGTAGGTATGGAAAAAGGCGATTCTGGTGAGGTTACGGTTTTGGATAAGCGGATGCCTAATCTTGGTGTGATTGCCAATATTGGTTATATGGCGCAGTCAGATGCGCTATATATTGATTTGACGGCAAAAGAGAACATGGAGTTTTTTGCAGCACTTTATTCTTTAAAGGGTGCTAAGCGCAAGGAACGGATTACTTATGCGGCGAAACTTGTGAATTTAGAAGGGGAATTGAATAAACAAGTAAGCGATTTTTCAGGAGGCATGAAGCGGCGTCTGTCACTTGCAATTTCGATGTTACAGGACCCTGATGTGTTGATTTTGGATGAACCAACTGTTGGAATTGACCCGGAATTACGAAAGTCGATTTGGGAGGAGTTGGACATGTTGAAGGGAGAGGGGAAGTGCATCCTCGTGACGACACATGTAATGGATGAAGCAGAAAAGTGTGATCGATTGGCCATGGTTCGTGATGGTAAAATTATCGCAGTTGGAACGCCGGCTGAATTGGAAGCGAAGACGTCGACTGGGCGATTGGAAGATGCCTTCTTACAATTTGGAGGTGTGCAGTCATGATGCGAGTAATGGCGATTGTGAAGCGAATTGCGAATCAGTTTCGACGGGATAAAAGAACGCTTGCATTAATGTTTATTGCGCCACTTCTTTTGATTACGTTGATTAATTATTTGTTTGATGGGGATACTGTGAAGCCAAAAATTGGCGTGGAGGGTGTATCTTCTTCGATGGTGGCGCAACTGAAAGATACGGATATTTCGGTGAAGCAATATCGTTCCGTGGATAGCGCAAAGGATACGATAAAATCAGATGGACTAGATGCGTTTATATTACAAGATGGTTCGAATGTGAAGCTGACTTTTGAAAATAGCGATCCGGGCGTTAGCAAGCAGATTCAGATGAAGTTGCAAGCGGCTTTGATGGCGGAACAAAAAGAGACAATGAAACAGCTAGGTGCTTCGATGCAAGAGGCAAGTGCAAAGATACAGCAGTCTTTGGCGAAAATAGCAAAACAGTATACGGCTCAGACGGGTCAGCAGTTGGATATTCCAGCAGTGAATTTGCAAATACCGGAACAGCAACAACTAGCGATTGATACTGCGTATATATACGGAGATGCAGATACGACATTTTTCGATACGATTGGACCAATTTTCATTGGATTCTTTGTTTTCTTCTTTGTTTTCTTAATTGCTGGTATTTCATTCTTACGTGAGCGGACGACAGGGACTTTGGAGCGTCTGATGGCGACACCGATTAAACGATGGGAGCTGGAAACTGGATATTTGCTTGGATTTGGTATTTTTGCATTGGCACAGTCGATTATTGTAGCATTATACTCGATTCATGTGCTCGATATGGTGCAGATGGGGTCGATTTGGTACGTATTGCTGATTACGTTAATGTTAGCGATGGTCGCTTTGACACTAGGCATTTTATTATCAACATTTGCAAATAATGAGTTCCAAATTGTGCAGTTTATTCCGATTGTGATTGTACCGCAAGTTTTGTTTTGTGGAATTTTCCCGCTAGAAGGAATGGCGGATTGGTTGCAGTGGATTGCTCATATTATGCCACTGTATTACGGTGCAGATGCTTTAACATCGATTATGGTAAAAGGTGAAGGGTTTAGCGGTTTTGCAACGGATTTCTATGTTTTAGTTGGATTTACGCTCGTATTCATGATTCTAAATATCTTTGCCTTGAAAAAATATCGTAAAATATAGAAAGGAATGGCGGTAATGACGGAAAGCAAAGATATTCTAACCCAAATGTTGGCGGTAGCAGAGCAGGATAAAAAAATGAGTGAGAAGCAGAAGAAAATTGTTGCAGCTGCGATTGAGTTATTTGCAGAGCGTGGTTTCGCGGCAACATCGACGAGTGAGATTGCGAAGCGTGCAGGTGTTGCTGAGGGAACAATTTTCAGGCATTATAAGACAAAAAAGGACTTATTGAGCTCAATTACCGTGCCAATTATGATTGAAAGTGTAGCGCCATTTTTAGCACAGACATTTGTGGCGGAAGTTTTTGAGCAGGAATATCCTGATTTTCGAGCTTTTTTAACAACGCTAATAAAGAACAGATTTGAATTTGCACGTGAGAATAGTCAGGTAATCAAGATTTACATGCAGGAAATGTTGTATCATGAAGAGATTCGGGATCAGTTTTCGAAAGTTTTCATGGTGCATGTGAAAGGGCAGTTTGATAGAATTATTAATTTCTATAAAGAACGTGGAGAGATCAATGATATGCCAAATAGCACAATTATGCGAACGCTAATTACGAATATTGTTGGCTTGATGATAACGCGCTTTATGATTATACCAAAAGCAGAGTGGGACGATGAGGCAGAGATTGAAAGGACTGTTTGCTGTATCACAAAAGGTATAAGTTAAAAAAAGGATGGAGCTACCAAAACTGGCAGCTCCATCCTTTTTAGCTCTAAGCAAATTGTTTTGACAACCAATTCTTACCTTCAACAAATCGGCTAACTAACATTGCACATACCGTGTTCCCCGTTGAATTTAGTAATGTTGCAGGTATATCAATGATTGTACTAATAATCATAATTGTTCCAACGAGTTCAGGATTGAAACCAAATACTGCGCAAATCATTAATTCCCCAGTCATACCACCGCTTGGAATTGCCCCCATTACAGCACCAACGAGGAATGCAACACCAATAATTGCGAGGATATTCATCGGTGAGGTCATATCTTTGCCGAACAAGGTGAATAGGAAGATAATTTTAATGATTCCTCCCATCACAGAGCCATCCTTATGTGTATTCGCACCGAGAGGAATAACGGTTTCTGCGATATCATCAGGTACTCCCATTTTTTTCGTTGCTTGCAAGTTAACGGGGATACAAGCTGCACTGGAAGACGTAGCAATTGCTGTAATAGAAGGCGTAATGACATTTTTCCAATAAACTTTCACGCCTAGAAGACCACCAGAAATAAAAGCATATAGAGTGAAAGCGCCAAAATAATAAATAACTGCCAGCACTAAATAAAGTAAGAAAGAGTTCAAATAACCGTTAATAATTTGCGGACCAAGCTTTCCAACAGTATCGGCAAAGTAACAACCAAGGCCAATCGGTGCCGCATACATAATCACCTTCACCATTTTTAAAATAACTTCCGTACCAGCATTTAAGAAATCAGCGACTGGTTTTCCTTTTTCACCTGTCATCGACGTAGCGAGCCCTAGAAGAATCGAAAAGACAATCAGGGGTAATAAGTTAGATTTCGAGAATAAATCCAAAAAATCAGGCACTGTGAACGTTTTGACGATTGTTTCTCCGATTGTTGAGCTTGTAGCTTCTGGAGCAGTTGGCAAGTTTTTAATAATTTGTGACATATCAACGCCCTGCAGTGGATTATAGATTTTTGTTCCAATAAACGCAATGACCGCAGCAATCAAAGCAGTTGTAAAGAATATCGCAAAAATTGTGCCCATAATTTTACCGAGACGCTTCATGCCTTTCATATTCGCGATAGCACTCGAAACACTCAGAAATACAAGTGGTACAATAACGACAAACATCAAATTAAGAAATAATTCCCCAATCGGCCGCACCACCGAAGTTTTATCACCAAAAATGAGCCCAGCCGCACCACCGATGATAATTCCGGCGATTAAGAAAAGACTGAATGCATAGTTTTTGAGTATTTTCATATGTAGTAACCTCCCTTATCTTTTTATAGAATAGCATTTTAACGCGGGAAAGGGAAGCTATATTAAAAAAACCACCCATCCTATGAATGAGTGGTTTCGTCATTATTTCGTATCCGTCGATGATTCGTCTGTACTTGTCGTTTTGTCCTTATTGTTGTAATTGTACTTCGAAGGGTCTGTTTCCTTGAAGCCCTCAGGTGTGTAGAAACGAAGCAAGTCGCCTTGTAACACTTCATCGGAAAGTTCGAGCTCTTTTGCAACATTGTCTTTCGTTGCTTTCATAGCGTCTGTTTCGGTCGTGATTTCTTCGCCTGTTTTTTGATTATAGAACTTGCCACCAATCATCGAGTAAGCAGGGGTAATGAAATCGCCATTTCGGAATGGAACTACTTGTTTCGCATCTTTAGAGAGCAAATCGTTACCTAACTGTACGTAGCTTTTTGTATCTGTGCCAAGCAAGTGAAGAATGGTTGGTAAAATATCGATTTCACCGCCATACGTATCTTTAATGCCACCTTCTACTCCAGGAACACGAACCATAAATGGAACACGTTGCGCTTGAGCGTTTTGATAAGCATCATAATCTTTACCAAGCACTTTACTCATGGCTTGAGCATGATTGTCTGAAATACCATAGTGATCGCCGTACATTACGATAACCGAATTCTCATACAAACCACTATCCTTCAAATACTGTACGAAACTGCGCACTGATTCATCTAAATAACGTGCAGTTTGGAAGTAACTATCTACAGAAGCATCACCAGTTTCAGCTGGTTTAATTGTTGCTTCTTCTTCTGAAATTGGATAAGGGAAATGATTCGTCAACGTAATGAACTTCGCGTAAAACGGTTGTTGTAAAGACTCAATATATTTCTCAGATTCCTTGAAGAACGGCTTATCTTTCAAACCGTAGTTCGAAACATCCTTTTCGTTCATATCATAGTAACTAGCATCGAAGAAATGATTATAACCAAACTGTTTGTATATTTCATCGCGATTCCAGAAACTCTTATAGTTGCCGTGGAAAACGGCTGAATCATATCCTTGCTGGCCTAAAATTGCTGGTGCAGATTGATACGTATTTTTGCCTTTTGTTGAGAAGGCAGAACCTTGTGGGAGCCCAAATAATGAATTTTCAAGCATCATTTCGGCATCAGAAGTTTTCCCTTGACCTGTTTGGTGGAAGAAATTCGTGAAGCTTAATGTATTTTTGTCCTTGAAGAACGAGTTAATAAAGGGTGTAACTTCTTCACCATGAAGTTTGTAGTTAATCAAGAACTGCTGGTAACTCTCCAAGTGAATGTAAATGACGTTTTTACCTTTTGCTTTTCCAAAATACGCTGGGTTTGGCGCGGCATAATTCGATTTCGTATAGTTCAACACTTCATTGACATCGCTACTATCAGCGAGGGCACGTTGCGTTGAATTTTGTGTGCTTTTTACTGCATCATACAGTTGAAAGTTTGTCATACCAAGATATTTTACAATATACGTCCGATCAAAAGTACGAGTTAACAGCTCAGGACGGTCGATTTCAGCAAGACCTAAGTTAGCGAAAAACATCGCTACACCTAGCGTTAACACACCGACAGTTTTACGAGCACGAATCCGCGCTTCTTTGTTTGGTTTGACAACTCGAAATACCAATAAGCCAATCAAGAAAACGATATCCAAGAAGTAAAGCGCATCGGTCCAGTTCATTAGAGCACCGATACTGCCACTTTGTTCGCCAAGGCTTGATGCCTCTTTAATGTTTGGCAATGTAATAAAATCACTGAAAAATCGGTAGTAAACCATGTTCGCAAACAGGACGATTGTTAACAGTAAATCGATAATAATAATCCAGATAAACGAGCGTCGACCTTTCGCAAATAAAGCGAGTCCCATAAAGAACACAGCCGAACTTAGTGGATTAATTAGTAGTAAAAATTGTTGCATGGCATTCTCAATACCAAGATTAAATTCAGTTTGATAAGCAATATACGTTTTTAGCCAGAATAGAATGACGGCTAGAATAAAAAATCCGTAGTTCTTACTTAAGAAGCCGAGGACTTTTTCTTTCCATTCGTTCATAGTTCACCTCTCCTAATACTCTACTGTGAGTAAGTACTTTCATATTTAATAGAATAAAAAAAAACTGGGCTCTATATGTAAGAAGCGTTACGCTAATTCCAAACCCACGTTAATACGATTGTAACATAACTTTAACAAAAATAAAACCAAAAAACATGCGTCTAGAGGCTGATGACGAATGAAAATAGCGTAAATAAGCGAGTTAAAAGCTTTTGAGGTAGAATAAATGGGAGCGTTTGTTAAAGTACTTGGCGGGGAAGATATAAAGAACAATGACCGTTTCATTGTTGCATTTGGAGCTATGTCTACTATATAATAAAAGAACAGCAAGGAGGAGTATATATTTGAAGAAAACGATTGCAATTATCATTTTAATTATTGGGTTACTTCTGGTACTATCACCGTTCATTAAAAGCGGAATTGTGAAGTATTTAAGTGAGCGGGACTCGGTAACAAACTACAGTGCAGAAACGATTGAAAAAAATAATAACAGAGACGCCAATTTTGATTTTGCGAGCGTCGAATTACCTTCTATGACATCGGTTGTAAAAGGGGCAGCGGATTACGACAAAAATGCAGTCGTTGGTTCGATTGCGATTCCTAGTGTTGATCTTAGCTTGATGGTTTTAAAAGGCACAAATACGGCCAATTTACTTGCAGGTGCGACAACAATGCGATCGGATCAAGTGATGGGTAAAGGAAACTACCCACTTGCAGGGCATCATATGCGTAACGGTTCGATGTTATTCGGTCCGGTAATGGATGTCAAAGAAGGCGAAAAAATTTATCTGACAGATTTAACGAATCTATATACTTATGAAGTAACAAGCACAAAAATCGTTAAAGACACAGAAGTTGGTGTCATTGATGAGACCGATGAGCCACAGATTACTCTTGTCACATGTGATGTTGCAACAGAGACCAACAAACGTTTTATTGCTGTTGGAAAGCTGGTTTCAACTGAAAAGCTAACGAAAGAGAAGAAGGAAAAATATTTTGAATAAGGTTTTAGGCGCGCCACATGGAGTTTTTGATTCTATGTGGCGTGCTTTTTTAGTGTTTATAATTGGCCATTCACTGGTTTTGCAAAAGCTTATTGTTAGCGTTGCTTAGAGGATTTTATATAGTTAAAAAAGATACTCTTTATTTATTAATATCTGAATACATGAGAATATCGCCTAAGAGTTTGTCCTAACCTCACATCAGAAAGGAAGGCTATTTGTGAAGCTGTAGGATTTGGGTTAAATTTAAAGGTAGTAAAAAATAGCTTAGGGAAAACAATAGAGGTATGTGGAATGAGTCATCAAAAGCATTAATTATATTTGATGTATCGATTTTCACTGGTGATACGATTCAAATAACGGATGCTTTGATGTGACATAATTAGATATCAATAGGCCGCTTAGTTATCGTTTCTGAATCATTTTGGCTTTTTCCCAATTGATATATATAAAAGAAGAAATGGCAAGTATAACCTACAACAAAAAACCAACAGCCATTACATATAGTAATGTCAGCGTGTCGACAAACACTTATCTCCATCGTTAAAGTCTGCACGCCGGTGCTCACATACCCAAGTATGCTCCGCTCTAGTGCTCAACTTTGCCTAGGATCTAAGCATTTGTCGACACGCTAATGTTACTGTTGATTTTTCATGAAGCTATTTTTCTAAAATAATATAACCTTGTGTTGAGAAAAAGAGTGGTCAATATTCATCTCTTTATTTTGCTAATTTGAGAAAAATCATTGAAATGAGTAGTAGCCCTGTACAAAATAAAGGAAATATGAGAATAGATCCGGTGTGGAGGAGACTAATCAAAAACGTACAGATACTGACAATAATGTAATAGCCTAAACTCAAAAATGCTCCGGCTGTACCAGCTGCTTCGGAAAACTTAGATAATGCTAGGCTCAAACAATTAGGTAATGCCATTCCAATTCCAGTAAGGATGATAAAAATTCCTAGTATATACACAAGTACTTGCATATAAATAGGCAAAACTAGAAATGAACTAACACAAAGTAATAGACTACCAATTAATGATAATTGAATGCCGCTTTGGATAATTAAGTTTGGAGTCTTTCTTTTTAATAATTTGCTTGATAGCCACGCACCTAAAATTGCTGCTAAAGCAACGGCACACCCCATAAATCCATAGTGACTTTGAGTAAAGCTAAATTTTTCAATAAAAATTGTTGGTGCTTCTGAATGATAACTAAAAAGGAGGCCGTTAAAGATTCCAATTAGTACCCCAAATGCTACAGTATAGCGATCACACAACATGTTTTTTCCTATTGAAAGAACTTGCTTTGAATTTAAGCGTTTTGAAGAAATGTTACCAGTTTCCGGTAAAGACCTAAGGCACCAGAATAGTAGAATCATCCCAATGACAATGAGAAATGCAAAGACTACTCGGAATCCATAAAATTCGCCAAGGAAACCACCGATTAGAGGGCCTATTGCCGGTGAGAAAGCTAAAGCTGCTGAAATTTTAGCGAATAGCTGATGACGTTCATTGCCTTCGTAGTTATCTCGCAAGATTGTTTGTGTCGTTACAGACCCTGTACTTGCACCGAATGCTTGTATAAAGCGACCTACAAATAACAATTCAATATTCTTTGATACAAAACATAGTATACATCCTAAAATGTAGACTACAATACCTAAATTCATTGCTTTTCTTCTACCAAAATAATCTGAACCAATTCCCCAGAAGAAAACACCTAATGCAAAAGCTATGAAGTAAATACTTAGTGTCATTTGTGCAATATTTAGTGGGATACCATAACTTTGAGCGATTTCTGTTAGTGATGGTGTATAGATTGTTTCACTTATTTGTGGAAAGCCTACTAGACAAATCAGTAAGGCTAAATTTATTTTTTTACTTGTTCTGATGTTTTTTTCCATTTTTAAAACTCCTAATTCAATTATTTATCTGGGAAAAAACATCTTGAACAGGGAAATGCTGGGACCATGATTTTTATTCTTATGATATAAAAATTCATGATTATCACCTTCTT
>NZ_AODK01000012.1 GCF_000525975.1 Listeria rocourtiae FSL F6-920 | reverse complement strand
GCCAGCGTTCGTCCTGAGCCAGGATCAAACTCTCTTTAAAATAAAGCTGAATTTGAATACTTATTCAACACCGTGAATAAGATCCTTGCGTCACATTGACTTCGCTAGCAAATTACTTTACTAGTAGTTTTTTTGGAAATAGCTCTCTATTTCCGCCCTGCGATTCTTACCTAGAAACATTACTGTCTCTATTGGTTTTATCTTTGTTTCTGTTCAGTTTTCAAAGGTCATTACTTTGTTTAACACAACTTTTACATCTTATCATAAAAGTTATTAGCGTGTCAACAACTTATTTTATTAATATTTTTCCGCTCTCAACTCGAGAACTTTCTAAGTATATAATAGATATTCTTAAAATGCAACTGTTTTGTTTTAATTCATCAAATTTGTATATTGCATTCACTTTTAAAGTTTTTTAAGAATGTCAAAATCATATCATGCCTAGAATAGGCTATCTGCTTAGCTGTATTTGTTTTAATCCTATCTTTAATTACTAAAAGCTTATCATAAAAATGCTGTATACTACTTGATTCCATGTTTTCCAAGTTATATATAGGTCTTCCTTTGGCCCCTCCATAAGTAAAACACCTGGCTATTCCTATAGCTCCAATTGCATCCAGTCTATCGGCATCTTGGACAATTTTGCTTTCCAAACCTAGTTCTACTGTTCCAGCACGTTCGTGACTAAAGGATACATGCTCTATGATTGATAAAATACTCCGGATTTGTTCTTCTGATAAATAGTGATTTCTAAACCATGCTTCCATAGATTGTTGCGCCTGTTCAGGGTCCTTCTTTAACTTTGAATCAGTGAAATCATGAAACAAAGCAGCCAGTTTAATAACTGTAAGATTACCTCCTTCTTTGCTTTGAAGATATGTTGCCATTTGGTACACTCTTTCAATATGGTACCAGTCGTGTCCAGTCTCTTCATTAGCGAACTCTTTTTTTTATGTATGCTTTGGCCTCTTCTATAATGTGATTATCCATTTGCTCTAATACCTCACTTTACATTTTCTAATTTTCTTATTTTTATGTAAAATAGATGTTAAGACCCAATATATTACTAGGAGGAATGATGATATGTTCAAATTCGACCAGGTATACTTAAAACGTGATGGAAGAACTTTATTAGATTCAATTGAGTGGGCCGTTAAACCACAGGAACATTGGGCTGTTCTTGGATTAAATGGCTCTGGAAAAACTACCTTATTAAAATTGTTGAATGGCTACCTGTGGCCTACATCTGGTTCACTTGATGTTTTGGGACACAAATTTGGAGAAACATCACTCCCCGAATTGCGAAAATCTATCGGTTGGGTGAGTTCGTCTCTACAACAACAATTAAGAGAATATGATTTTGCTGAGTCTATCGTTGTTAGTGGAAAGTTTGCAAGTATTGGATTATATCAAGATACAACTGCCGAAGAAAAAGAAACTGCTTGCAATATTTTGATAGAGTGTGGTGGGAAAGAACTAATAGGCAAACGCTATGCTATTTTATCTCAAGGTGAGCGGCAGATTGTTCTCATTGCTAGAGCCCTTATGGCAAAACCTGAACTACTAATTCTTGATGAGCCATGTACAGGTCTTGATATTTTTGCAAAGAAACGTCTATTAGATCGTATTAAGATTATTACTAACCTTCCTCATACACCAACTATTCTTTATGTAACACATCATACGGAAGAAATTTTACCGTGCTTTAGCCACACCTTACTGCTGAAAGACGGTAAAAAGTATGATGCCGGTCCCACTCAAACTATGCTTACCACAGAAAAATTATCTTCCTTCTATTGTCATGCTGTAGATGTCATTACTTTGGATAATGGACAAATTTCTGTATTCCCTAAATGATGCATAATCGCGTACGAGAAAACTTCCTCGTACGCGATTATGCATTACTCAGCTTCTTGCTCAAATAGACGTGCTATCTCAATAATAACTTGCGTTGCTTTCACCATATTTTCTACAGAGACATATTCAAATTTACCATGGTAGTTCTCTCCTCCTGAAAAAATATTAGGTGTAGGCATACCTTTGAACGATAGTTGTGAACCATCAGTTCCCCCTCTAATTGGGCGAATATCTGGTTCGATATTTAAATTCTTCATAGCTTTATAAGCCATGTCAACAATCTCTTTAACAGGTTCTATTTTTTCTTTCATATTATAATATTGATCAGTCATCTCTAAAACAATATTTTCAACGCCATACTTTGCTTGCAATGCTTTTGTTATTTCAGACACTCGCGACTTTCTCTCAATGAATCCATCATGATCAAAATCACGGATAATATAGTAGGATTTCGCAAGTTCCACGTCTCCGTTTAATGAAATTAGATGATAAAAACCTTCGTACCCATCTGTCTTTTCTGGTACTTCGCCTGCTGGTAAATGGCTATGAAATTCCATTGCTATTTTATTGGCATTAACCATTTTATCTTTAGCTGTTCCCGGATGCACGCTATTTCCTTTAAATGTAATTCGAGCCGCGGCTGCGTTAAAGCTTTCATATTCTAGTTCTCCAAGTGGGCCGCCGTCCATTGTATACGCAAATTCTGCACCGAAAGCTTCTACATCAAAATGATGCGGACCTCGGCCTATTTCTTCATCAGGTGTGAATGCTACTCGGATTGGTCCGTGCTTTATCTCTGGGTGCTGCAACAAGTAATTCATTGCGACCATTATTTCGGTCATACCAGCTTTATCATCTGCGCCAAGAAGGGTTGTTCCATCCGTTGTGATTAGCGTTTGTCCCTTATATGTAGATAACTCTGGAAATGCTTCTGGTGAAAGAATAATTCCTAAATTCTTATTTAGCACAATAGCCTCTCCATCAAAATTTTCATGAATTTGCGGAGATACGTTCTTACCAGTCATATCTGTAGCTGTATCTATATGCGCTAGGAATCCTATAGTAGCTACCTTTTTAGTCGTATTACTAGGAAGGGTTGCCATTACATAACCGTTCGCATCAATCGTAACATCTTCCATGCCAATCGCCTTTAATTCTTCCACCAAAATATTTCCTAATTCAAGTTGTCCCGGTGTTGTTGGAACCGTTGAACTAGAATCATCAGATTGTGTATCTACTTGTACATATTTTATAAAGCGTTCCATTATTTCATTCTTCATTATCTTTCCTCCCTAACTCAGATTATTCAGCTTCTCAGACATCTTCAACACAGTATTCCAATTCCTGGCTGTTGCTCTTACTTGCAATACCTTCTCAACGAATTTATTTGAATATACACTGTCGGATACTCCTGCCTTCAAAGACACGTATAAGAACCTCCCCACAATTGCAGCCTGATCTGGACTTGATGCGTTTAACTCTAGTAACTTATCAACTGCAGATTCTTTGGGTAGTTTATCAAGAAAATGAACCATCACTTTTTCTTCACCAAAAGGATTCTGTCTTAATACTTCCTCATACTCAGACGGTTTAAATGCAACAACGGGAACTTCAAAATCAAAATGTTTTTTTATTAGCGCCTCTACTCCTTGCTGAACAAATTCATGATTCATTTGTTCCTTTTCCGCGATAACGTTCCCACTTTGAATATAAGTGATGACATTCTGATAGCCTTCGCTTAGAAAGGCTTCTTTTAAATCAGCCATCTTAATCTTGCGGGTTCCACCTACATTTATTGCCCTTAAGAATATAATATATTTCATCTTCTACCTCCCACTTCTTATTATACCTAAAAATTATTGTGAGGTATAATAAGAGATATCAAAGGAGTGATGGAATTGAAATTGATTTCTTGGAATGTCAATGGTCTCAGAGCAGCAGAAAAGAAAGGCTTCATGGATTATTTTAGAGAAGTGGATGCAGATATTTTTTGCGTTCAAGAAACAAAGCTTCAACAAGGGCAAATCGATTTAGACTTATCGGGATATCATGATTACTGGAACTATGCTGTTAAAAAAGGATATTCCGGCACAGCCATTTTCTCAAAAACTAAGCCTATTTCAGTACAGTACGGTCTAGGCATTGAAGCACATGATCAAGAAGGACGTGTCATTACGCTTGAATACCCTAAGTTCTATATGGTTACAGTTTATACGCCGAATTCGCAAAATGAATTGAAGCGTCTTGACTATCGAATGGATTGGGAAGACACTTTCTTAAAGCATCTAAAAAAAATTAGATCAAATGAAGCCAGTTATTATGTGTGGTGACTTGAATGTAGCCCATCAAGAAATCGACTTAAAAAAATCCTAAAACAAATCGTAGAAATGCTGGATTCTCTGACGAAGAGCGTGGCAAATTCACAGAATTACTTGCGAGCGGTTTTACCGATTCTTTCCGTTACTTATATCCAGATTTAGAGAATGCCTACTCATGGTGGTCATATCGAATGAATGCACGTGCTCGGAATACTGGGTGGCGCATTGATTACTTTATTGTCTCAGCGCGTATAGCGGATAATATAGAGGAAGCCGTGATACATGCAGATGTTATGGGATCAGATCATTGTCCTGTGGAATTAATGATTACTCTGTAGGTACTCATAATATCTTATTCGACATAAATCCGTAAAATCCTTTTAAATGCATAAAAAAACTCGTATCCAACTTTTTTCGGATACGAGTTTTTCTATTATTATTTTAATGTTGGTGATTCAACCCAACCAAGTCGTTTGCCACCGTCATTGATGCGATACCAAATCTTATTGTTAACAACCGCTTGGCTATCAACGTGTACTTCATCTATTCCTGCAAGTGTGCCTCGAACAGTACTGCTATCTACAACTGGGAAAGCGTATATTTTACCAGCTTCGTTCTCAACACCTCTTATCAAGTTTACTTCTTGTTCCATTGCTGTCGTATACAGGAGATTTAGATTCGCCGCATTAATCCAGCCAATTTTTTGGCCATTAAATGTTGCTTCATACCATGTAGAACCGTCACTCACTTTTGCTCGATTAACTAGTCGCAAGCTTTTATTTTTGTAATTTGTTAAAGAAACTCTCTCGGCGGCATTTTTCATTGTTTCCGGCACGCTCCATGCTGCTGCTTGGGCGCTAGGCTTTACTTGTCCATATGCATATAGACTTGTTTTAGCTACTATTGTATCGTAAACTTGATCGTATTTCGCAAGGCCATATGTTTCTACCGTTGCAATAAGTTGTTCTGCATAATTGGGATCTGTCGCGTAACCGCCATCTTCAATGATTTGTGCTACTTTCTTGTAGTCTTCTTCACCAACAAGACCTGCGTATTTATTTGGATTCCATGAAGGCCCATTAACAAATAGTAAGGCATGATCTTCTAGTGACTCATAATAACTAGGATATTCGCGAAATGGTGCATCTATCGTTGTCCAACTATTGTTAAAAAATTCTTTCGTGTTCATTGTGATAGATTCGCCTTCGTAGCTACCTTTAATTCCGAATAGATTATTGGCTTGTTGTGTTAAGCCGCTTTTCCCCCATCCTGATTCTAAAATAGCCTGGGCAATCGTTACACTCGTTAAAACGCCATGCTCGCGTTGAAGCTTCTGCGCATCTGGCACTATTTTATTTAGAAATTCCTGTTGGGAATTGGTGTAGCTTATAGATGAATTATTTTCTCGTTCTGCCGCATATGTGCTAACTGGGATACCAATTGTGCCCATCATCATTCCAATGGTTCCTAAAATAGCTACGTTGCGTTTGACTGATTTTTTCATTCGATTTATTCTACACTTCTTTCTGCTTTTTTTTATAGTATTTTTGTTTTCATGTATCTTTTCAAATCAACAGGGTTCATTCTAGCAAAAATAGTATTTCATTTAGGTTACAGAGATGTGTCATTTCTGTTTATAATATTACAAAATGTATCTATACCGCTATTTATAGCCACTTCTTAGATGTGTTTTATTTTTGAACACATGAAAAAAAAAAACGCCATAATTTTATGGCGTTCTAATGCGAATCACATCTTTATTTACCCATCCAAGAGTTTTTGACCCCTCTTTTATCTGGTACCATTTTCCACTTTCAGTCTTCATTTCTTGGATAATATTCATTTTTTCATTTCCATATTTAGCTATATCATTTATCTTTTTTGCCCCTTTGGTTTTAGGTGGACTAGACCAAATTGTAGTATTTTTTGTAAGTTTTGGTGAGCCAGTTTCGTGCATCGCTTTTTTAGAAATAATCGTGTCATAAATTTTATCGTAAGCCTGTAAATTTCTTTGCTCAATTAATTCGATTAATTTATTGGCATAGTCTGGATCTGTCGCATAACCAGATTTTTGTAATGCATTGGCTGCTGTTCGATGATCTTTTGCTTCGACAACTTCACGATATTTGTCTTTATCCCAAGATGTTCCTTTTAAAAAGAGATTTGCGTGATCATCTAATGATTCGTACCAAGTTGGATATTTTCTGAACGCAGCATCAACGGTTACCCACTTATCATTCTCATATTCTTTTGTTGGCATCATCACAGAATCGTTTTGATACTTTCCTTTAATACCAAATAAATTCCGTCCTTCTGTAGCTAGTCCGCTGTTTCCCCAGTCAGACTCTAAAATGGCTTGGGCTAGTGTAATACTTGTCAGAATACCTTCTTTTTCTTGTATCTGTTGTGCATGTCCGGCGAGTAGCTCAATGAATTCTTGTTTTGGATCAACTCGCGTAACTTCTACTGGCTCATCTTCCATAAGAAATAGCTTAGCCACTACGAAAAATGTCAACACGCTGAGTACAACGCCTGCAAGTAAAATTCCAATAAGAAGTGGCTTTTTTTTCCGACGTCTCATTTTGGTAAAACCTACTTTCTATACCTTGATGCCCTTTTTACCCTATTGTCTCATTGTATCGGAAAAGCAGTACTCTTTGCAACCATCTTAGGCTTACTAACCAGCAAAAATTATTTTTCTGATACGATGATGACTCCTTCTTTTGTATCTGCTATCTTTGCTTTTTTTGGCGCAGATGATACAATCTTCATCGTGTACATATCTGCTATACACAGGGCTGAATGAGCCACAATTAACAAATAAATAGCTACCACATCACCTGGAAATTCCAATGCTAAAATAACGAGAATCAATGTTAATAAAACGCATGGTCCAATGCTGATTATGTTAAATTGCCATTTTGAAAATAATTGATCGGGACAGTTAAAATAAACAATTCCTTTTTTTTGACTTGTTTTTAATTTACCATTACCAAGCACCCAGAAAAGGAGTCCGTGAATGAGCTCATGTATAGTGAAAACGATATATAATGCGATACAAAATAGAATTATTCCTATTACCGTAAAATTTACTGGCACGGATTCTCGCAAAGCTAATATGATTCCGACTATTAGCATGATTACAGTAAGTGTGGCGGCCATTATTTTAATCGTTTGCATTCTTTTTTTGTCGTTAACAATGTTGTATTCCTTCGACAATGCTTGTGCTCTCATAACTATTTTGACCTCATTTCTTACAATCTTTACTAACAACATCTAAATGAAATTTCTCAGATTCCCTTCCATCCATTATAGTATGAAAATCGGTTAGAAAACAATTATTATGTAAAAAATCGTTTTTCTTCTATATATAAGGGTGTTAAAAAACCTCAAGCCCATTTTTAGTTAGCTCAAGATTTTTCATTTTTCTTATTTATACTTTATTTCAAAGCGGAGCGTCGTTTTTAGTTTTTCTGGTGCTACCTTTTTAAAATCTGATAAATAAATTTCTTTATGGTTTTTACTTAGTCGCTCCAGGTTATTTTCTTCGCAGAATGCTTCCATTTTTGCAAAAGATGTAGCCTCGTTATCAAAGCTTCCCACATGTAACATCTGCAAATTCAAACCCTCTGTTATTTCTTCCAATTTTAATTGATTTACGTGCTCTTCTGCAACTTTTTTTGCTGCTTTCTCTTTTGCCATTTCGAATAATTCCGGTGTGATAAAATCTGGTTGACGTAACATTATTTTATATGTGAGTTTTTCTTTATCAAATGCTAAGCTTCCAGGCTCTAGACTCCAAAATCCTTCTAGCGGGAAAACGGTATAATCGTAGTATCCTTCTGGTATGTCTCCCTTTTTTGGCATCATTTTAATCGCATAGGATGTTGCATAAAGCGCCGTAACTAATTCTGAAAATAATGGATGATTCGGATTTCCTTTTCCTTGTATCGTGATATACGTCATTGGCTCTAAATCAATAATTTCTGGTTTTGCTTTTGGTAAATAGATATTTTTGTCTTGTTTTCGCCATTCATACTTCATGATTTTCCTCCTTTATTGGGAAACATGCTTCGGTGACCCAATTTTCTGGGTTTGGTTCTGTCGCAATCGACACGTGGTATATATTGAACATTGGTCCGTTTAATTGATATTCGTGGTTCTCTAGCCAAACAGCAACGGCTTCGGTCACAGCTGTCATTTGTTCGTAACTTCCATTTATTATAACGGATGCTACACTCACTTCCGGGGCTTCTTTGAAAGCAACTCCATTTCTAGAATCGTACGCTGCGGTTTTGAGCGACACTTGAACTTCCACATCCACATCCGCATCGCGATAAACTTCGTCATGAAAAATCGCCATACTAAAAGGTTCCTTCGCAAATTGAGCTTGCTGTGGTATTATTTCCCCGTATAACCGTTCCCAAAGTAACCCCTCACTTGCAAAGGTTGGGATTGTATCACGAACACTTGCCACAAAGCGTTTTGGGATTTCTTTTTTGATAATATGGTAATTCCATTTCGCACTATTTTCTTTGAGCACGGCTAATGAACTCTCCAAAAGTAACCGTTGCTGTGTGATAGTTTCCAATTCTTCTTGTAACTCAAGTTCACGAATCGCAAAATGGGATTGGATTGTTTTTACGTCTGAGCCTGATGAGAGAATTTCGTTGATAACAGAAAGGCCTAAGCCAATTTCTTTTAGTTTTTGAATTTTGTTGATAGTTTGCAATTGCTTTGCTGAGTAGTAACGGTAATTGGTTTCGATGTTTATTTTTTCAGGGACTAACAAACCGATTTTATCATAGTGGCGCAAAGATCGTATGCTAACATTAGCTAGTCTAGAAAATTCGCCTATTTGAAACATATAATACCTCCTTGTTACGTTATTATAATCTTATTCTAAACGATGACATAGGTAGAGAGTCAAGTGCAGAACTAAAATTAGTCTAGGAATCTTTAAATCAGCTACTTTTTTATTGGAAATTTTTGTAGTATTCTTAGAGGAACAGCTTGTTTTCATTCCTATAAATGTAAGCGCATTATTATTTTAGAAAGGGAGAGACACATGAAAAAAAATAAAAAATGTTAGCAGTTTTACTTAGTTTGTCACTTTTCACCTCATTACTAGCTCCATCACTAAACGCGTATGCGATGACTGAGGAGGACAAAGCAACGCAAGCGAAGACGGGGCAACCATTTGCGTCTTACTGGTTTCCAAATGAATTATTGAAATGGAGCCCAAAAACAGATCCCGATGCACCATTTAATAAGGGTACGATTCCTTTGAAAAAGCGAGTGATCTCCGCCAAATCCAATGGTACACAAACAATCAAGGGCGAACTCATGTCGCTTGATATTATTAATCAACACACAGCTGGAACGCCTTCGCAAGGTTTTAAAAGTATTCAAGTGTACAACCCAACACAATGGCAATATGTCGATGTACTCGTTGCTTGGGCTGGTTCTTCTGGTGAAGGGATTATTATTCCACCGAGTGCTGATACGATTGATATGGCGCATAAAAATGGCGTACCGGTCGTCGGGACTGTATTTTTCCCGCCGAATGTATATGGTGGAAAACCTGAGTGGGTGAAGCAGTTTATTACGAAAGATGCAAATGGGCGCTACCCTGTGGCTGATAAGTTACTTGAGGTGGCGAACTATTACGGTTTTGACGGCTGGTTTATTAATCAGGAGACTACCGGATTTACTGCCGCAGACTCGATTGCTATGCAAAATGTTTTGAAGTACATGCAAGCTAAAAAGGACGCTAATCAGCAAATTATTTGGTATGATTCAATGACAACAACTGGTGAAATCGACTGGCAAGGGGCTTTGAACGAAAAAAATAGTCCTTTCTTAACGCAAAATAATAAGGCGGTTTCTAATGGCATGTTTATTGATTTTCGTTGGAATCCTGATCGCCTTGTTGCCTCTAATCAAAATGCGACAGCACTAGGTGTTAGTCCGCATAAATTATATGCTGGTGTGGACGTTCAATCCAACGGCTATAACAGTAATGTAAATTGGAGCGCAATTTTCCCACCCGCTGGACAAGCACCGATTGTTTCTTTAGGTCTCTATATTCCTGGTTGGGTTTACTACAATGCAACGAACGAGGCAGATTTTATCGCGAAAGAAAATAAGTTTTGGAACGGGAATAGAGTGGATCCGCGCTATCCTGAAAACGTAACTGGGGCAAAAGATTGGCAAGGTATCGCAAAATACTTCCCAGAAAAATCAGGTATTTCAGCATTACCACTCAAAACAAATTTTAATACAGGAAAAGGAACATTTTTCAATAAAAGTGGCGTTCGTTTACAGACCGGAGCATGGAATCAGCGCGGGATGCAAGATGTTATGCCGACCTATCGTTTTATTTTAGATAACACTGGTGGCAATACATTGGCAGCGAGCATTGCCTCTGATGATGCTTATACAGGCGCTTCTTCCCTGCTTCTATCTGGTAGTACCGCAAAAAATGGCACAACCACAACGAAACTTTTTGCAACAGATATTAAGGTGAAGCAAGATACGACTTTTTCGATGAAGGTAAAAGATACAGGCGCTACTCACAAACTTATTTTACAATTCGCTGGTGAGAAAAATCCGCGTAAAGTTGTATTGAAGGCTTCTGGCACGGGTTGGGTTAATTGGAGCACAACGCTTAGCCCTTATTACGGCAAAGTAATTAAAGAGATATCATTAGAATCAACAACGACTACAGCACAATCAAATGCTAAAATCCGAATCGGTGAAATCGCATTACAAGGAAAAACAGATATTGGGTATGTAGGCACTGTTAAAAATGTCAAAGTGACTGAAAAAGTTACACCAGAACGTCAAACAAACGCTCGCATCACTTGGGACACAGCGCTTGGGAACGTTCGCTACTATGAAATTTATCAAAAAAATGCCAAAGGGTTGCAGGAATTAATTGGTACAACACCTTCTAGCGCCTTCTTTGCAACGAATGTCTACACTGTTAATGGCAAAGCACAAATCACAGTAAAGGCTATCGGTTATTAATTTATAGTAAGAAAGTGGTCTGCCATTATATGGAGCAGACCACTTTCTTATTTTTGACGTTTATCGATAAACCAGCTTCCTAAAGCACCAACTAGAAGGATTCCTAAAGATGGGAACGAATAATCGACAAAAAACGTTGTAAACTCAATTCCTGCAAACCGCAAAGCAACGGTCACTAATCTAGCCACAAGTAGAATAAGACCAATAATAACTAGCGCATTAAAAAATAGTTTCAAAAAGTGCATCTGCTCTCCTCCTCTTCTATTCTCATGTTATAATTTAATAGAAGAAAGTTCAAGTTTTGGGGGTAATAAGATGACATATCCGCGTGAACTAATCGATCCGATTATCATTAAAAATAAAGCATTTGACTTAGAAGGATTTGTCTTTGGCAATGGGGATTTTTCACCTGATATTATGTTGATTGGTGAGGCTCCAGGCGAAGTAGAGATTCGGACAGGTATTCCATTTACCGGTCGTTCAGGCAAGGAACTCAACAAGACGCTTGCTATCGCTGGTTTAACACGCAATCAGGTTTATATAACAAGCATTGTCCGTAGCCGCCCTTTTGGTAAGAAGACGATGATCGATAAAGCGGGACAAAAAATCGAGAAGCGTCCAAATCGGATGCCGAAAAAGCAAGAAATTCTTTTACACGCGCCACTTCTTGATTATGAAATTGCTCAAGTTCAGCCAAAATTAATCATTGCTCTAGGTGGCTGTGCATTGAAACGGCTCATCGACAACAAAATGACTATTTCTGAATCGCACGGCAACATTTGGCACGGAAAAATAAAGCAACTTGGTGCCGATTCTAACTATGTGCCATCCAAGCGAGCATACGATATTTTTCCGACGTTCCATCCCGCAGCTATTTTCTACAATCGAAAAATAGAGCAGAATCTCATTGCGGATTGGGAGAAGTTAAAAGAAATTTTAATAGTAAAAGCATTATAAACGACAGGTTAGCACATTTGTTCTATAATCATATTACTACTGAAAAAGGAGGATTGCTTGATGACACTATTATTAATGCTGGCTGGCCTTATGGCGGGTATGACTATTCCTGTTCAAACAGCAGTCAATTCGCGACTACGCGACTATACAAAATCACCATTTATCGCCTCCTGGGTGTCTTTTTTAATTGGAAGTACGATTTTAATTGCTTTAGCACTCATCTTTGAACACGGCTGGACATTTGATGTACATATGCTTGTCGTGAATCCTTGGTGGATCTGGTTTGGCGGTGGTGCGCTTGGTGTGTTCTTTTTAACATCGAATATTTTATTAATGCCCCGACTCGGATCAGCTTTAACTGTCGTGATTACGCTTTGCGGACAAATGGTGATGGCGCTTTTAATCGATCATTTCGGATGGTTCAACGTGCCGATTCACGAACTTAATTTACCGCGAGTCATTGGGATCGCAATGATGTTTTTCGGCGTTATTTTGATGCAGCGCTATTAAAGGAGGGCTTTTTATGACAGCAAAAAAATCTAAATCTATGATTGCCTTTATGTTCATGGGGCTTGTTGCGGGCATGATGTCACCGATTCAAACATCAATCAATAGCCGCTTACGGATTGCAGTTGATTCACCGATTATCGCCTCACTTATTTCATTTTTAGTCGGGATGATGCTCCTACTACTTATCTCTCTCGTTGTCGAACGCAGGCTAACATTTCCATTGCGCGGTGTTGGTCGAATTCCGTGGTGGATTTTTACAGGGGGCGCGCTTGGCGTAATTTTTGTAACATCAAATATTTTACTGTTACCGTTACTTGGTTCTGCACTGACTGTGGTTTTAGCACTTTGCGGCCAGATGATCATTGCACTGACGATTGACCATTTCGGTTGGTTTGGCATTATTAAACATCCAATTAACCGTTATCGCGTACTTGGTGTGCTTTCGATGATTGGCGGTGTTTTACTGATTCAATGGTTTTAAAAAAGATTTCCTGTGTTTAGACGGGAAATCTTTTTTGATTTGATTATGCATACCATTCTTCAATTTCAACATCTGATACCGTTTCCAATGCTAGTGCGGTTCTGCTCTTCGATGTATAAAGATCCACCTATGTAGTTTTCTTTTGCTCAATCTATAAGTTTAGGGTCAAGCAATACTTCCTTTATTCGAAATTACTGCTATAATAATAAAAGACTCAGTCAGAAAAAGGGAGATGAAGCATTGATTACTAAAATACCCTTTCATAATGGGGAATACGATTGGATTAATATCAACATTGATAATCCTAGTGAATTAAAAAAGTTCTATGATGCATATAATATTGACGATGAGATCGTGGCTTATTCATTAGATAGAAATGAGCGAGCACGCTTAGAATACGAGGCGGAAACAAATACATTTGCACTGTTTTTCAATGTACCGAATAATGAAAAGATTGACGATCATTATGAGACGGTGCCGATGACGTTTTTGATTAAAGGTTCGCAATTTATAACGGTAACCAATGGCAAAAATCAATATATTGCGGACAAAATGAAACGCTTTTTGGATAAAAACGATGGAAAAACCATTTTTGAGTTTTTATTTAGTTCACTGTTCCTGATTACCGACACTTATTTTCCGTTCGTTGAGGAAATGGATGCGGATCGAAAAATGATTAATGATAAATTGAAGGAAAAAACGACGAAGCAAAACCTGCTTTCCCTGTCTGATTTAGAGACTGGTATCGTTTACTTTGTTTCCGCTTCAAAACAAAATCTAGTTTTGTTGGAGCAGGTCAAAACGCATATTATTTATCGAACGCTAAATGCAAGTGAAAAAGAGCAATTTGAGGATGCTGTTATTGAGGCGAAGCAGTTGGTAGAAATGACGAAATTGTCATCGCAAATTTTACAACAGTTATCAGGGACGTATAATAATATTTTAAATAATAATTTGAATGATACGATTAAGATTTTGACAGTGTTATCAATCCTATTGACGATTCCTACGATTATTACTGGATTTTTCGGAATGAACATGCCTTTGCCACTGGAGCATAATTCGCTCGGCTGGGTTACGACGATTTTGATTAGCGTTGTTGTTTGGTTCGTGCTGGCTTATGTATTGCGTAGGTTGTTGAGACGATGAAAAAGACCGAACGCTAGGCCTTTTTGGGGGCTTAGCGTTCAATTTTTCAATTGAATTGAATGGGTATGTTCAGAATTGCGTCGCTAGTATCGAACAGACTCATCTCATCATTCCAGTATGTTGGATACTTCTCTACAATTTTTGACAATATGCGTCTTATGTAAGAGAGGAAAAATCAAATTATTTTTAATTTTATTAAAACATTTTTTTTACTTAACAGATTGTATTCCTAAGCCATCACACATAGAACCAAATAATATGCTCACGCGTTGCTTTCAATTTAGTCCTCTTTGAATTGCTATATGTAAAAAGAATTGTTTTTACATATTTTTTCCCACCCTTAATCTTGGTGTAGATTCTTGTAGTATAGTATTCCGTTTTCGGTTTCGCATATATTGTACTAAAATCCACGTTCCATACAGTAATTGCATATTTACTTAATTTCATTACTCCAAAGCTACTTGCTAAACGAGTACTAAACTCCTTAATCTTATTGGTTGTAAGCGTCACTTCCATTGAACTACGATTGCAATGTATAAGGCGATCCACCGCGCTATCGACGGGGACATTCGCTCGTGATGTTGCTTGCATTGCACCAGTTAAATTGATCCCTTCCCCAAAAGTCACAAAACGCTCATCTGCAATAGTGACTTCTGGATTGTAATAATCCGAATTATTCCGACAATTCCCTCCATCAATCATTTTTCCATTAACAGCAGGAGCAGCTTGAGAGGACTAAAGTTGACGTACATACAAATGTTGCAATTTTCATTTTCTTAGACATGTAATCTACTCCTTTTTGTATTCAATTTATACTTATTATGTTATAATAGTTTGAATATATAGTCAAGATAAGGAGTATAACTTATGGAAAAGATATTCTATATACTTTTAACGATTACATTGATAGCTGTATTCATTTACTTCCTTCTTCCATCAAGCGTAAACTTACTATTTATTCGTTTGCTGCTTATAGGTTCATTCTTAAGTGCGATGGCTGCATACTATAAAAATAATCGAGGTAAATTCTTCTCTGCGCTATTCGGTACAGTGGTTGTATTGATACTCTGGATTAGATAAGAAGTTAACTTATTTATTGATTTCTTTAAATACGCAAAAAAGCCCCTATAATAAGGACTTTTTTTATTTGTCTATTCCCACTCAATAAGATTATAGGCATCTAAATGCAGTCATGCCAATCATTTCAAGAACATATATCTTTACTTGGCAGGTTTTTGGTAGGCAACTTATAATTCATCTTACCTAATTAGATACTCCGCAATATTTCAAAAGAAAGAGATTTTTTATTTGACTCCATACGAGCTCCTGAATTGATATCGTACAGTTCTTCTTGTGATTACTCCATTCCATTTAATGCAATAATTAATTGTTTCTTATACACCAGAATTTTGCTCGTTATAATGCCAGAACTAATCATTTACCGAAAGTCTCGTTTTCAACATTCTCGTCAATCCTAATTTAATTTTTTCATAGTTGTCTATCAGACCATATGACCTTAGCACCTCTTCGTCAAATTCCATCCGTTCTCTGGATTCTATTCCTTCTAATGTATTAGGAATTGGAGTTGATTTCAATTTATTGAATTTAATTAATATACTTACTCTTTGTTCATTAGTTAGGTGAGACGGGTTCAACATCTTTATTTGTTTAACATTATGTGCTGATAAATCTAAGACCCCATCCCCTCTTCCAAAACCAGACGCTTCAATAAAGAACAGCCCTATTATAGAATTTAACAGTGCTTGCAGTAGATCCACACTCTCATCGGAATACTTAACAGACCTTGTAAGGCCTACTAATCGTTGATTAATAAAGGCATTACTATCTAATTTAGCCCAAAATAATCTTTTTCCCGGATTCAATGAAGTAATAATTTCAGCCGTTGCACCATCAGAACGCATCTCATACCATAGCTGTCTACTATTTCCAAGTACTTCTGGTAAAGGTTTACCTACCTTATTCACCCCAGTTTCGAACCTTTTTATCCAACCCAATGCCCCATTATGTCCCAATTCTTCAAGCTCTTCAATTGTCTTAGAGCAACAAAATGCATCTGCATCAGCTACTGTATCATAATTTATTGTATCTTTAGTGTTCTTTAAGATTTTACTAATATACGTGCCCTCTATAGAGTGTCCCTTCTCTGGATAAAACAAAGCATCCCATCCTCGTCTCATTCCTCTTATTAATGTAAATACATCAGTAAGTGGAACAAGCACTGACTGTACATCATCTAACCAGGTAACATCATAAAAAAGGGTATTTAAGGATAACTTATTTTCCAAATATGACTCAACCTTAGGTAGGCTGTACTCAATTGAATAAACCAATGAATTACTCGCAGATGAAAGTATTGAATTCGCGATACTAGAGATTTCCGAACTATTCAGTTCACCTATCTTTTTATTAATGACAAGAAACTGGATTGGATTTTTTTGAATTTCTTCAAATCTTTCTTTTTTCTCAAGAATAAGAATAGATGAAATCACTTTTGCATTTTGAAACCAACGTCCATTTCCAGATATTACTATTGTCTTAATATTAAAGTAAAAACTTAAAGCTTTAAAAAATTCTTTACCCGCCACCGTGCCTAGCCAAGAATTAGAAAGAATAACTCCAATTCTTCCATTAACATCTAAAATATCATTTAGACTAAGAATAATATAATAATAAAAATCTGATTTGCGACTTAACATTATCTTTCCATCCGTATCTTTTTGAAGTTTATTTAATACATTATCTATGAAATTTTTTTCATTTTTTTTCAATTATTTCAAATGGAACAAATGGTAAGTTAGACAGTATGTTTTTAAATTTAGGTAACGTAAATTCCATGAGCTCTCCTGTTTCAGGAGATGTTATTTTTACGGTTTCGCTAACATTCGCCAAAGAAAAGACATTTCTTTGAAACACTTTATTAATCATATTCATTGAAGTAGGCGTAGTTAGAGCCATATTAGCAACTTGTAAAGGAAACATCATTTTGTCAGAAGCCCAAGTAGTGTCATGAATTTCTCTTTCCGTTATACCAAGTTTTTGTTTAAGCTTCATTACTTCCTTAGGTATAGTTCCAGTACCGCAGCAAGGATCAATGTCATTAGAAGTGCTGTCAACAACAGTTGATAGAACTAGTAACTTTGCAACATTTTCAGGTGTTGTATATTGCCCAATTATTTCCCTTTTGAATTGATTTACAGAGCTTTCCAATAATTGTTGCAAAATCTCATGAGTTACAACCTTATCGTTCAAAAATGCATTAAAATCAATCAATCTATTCCATACTAGCTCTGGTAACAAATTATTAAATTGTTGTGCTTGAAAAATTGTATAATAATCGCTTATCTTGGTTATTTTCTCAAACATATTATTTACTTCATCTGGCTTGTTTAATGTAGAGATATCTAATATACATTTAGCTACATCATGAACAGGCATTATTAAATTTCCAAATATGAATCTCGTGATCCAGTTTAATAAAATATTTTTAGAAAAAGCTATATATGGATCTGCTTCGTCTTTTAAGTACTCTATTTTAGTTACTTTCCACCACTCGTTAATTTTTGCATCAATTATCCGATTTTCCTTTGCCTTACTTTTTAAATGATCTGCTAATAATTGTTTATGATCTTCAATTAAATAAGTAGTAACTCTATCAGAAATTTCATCTAATTTTTTCTCCTTAATAACACCTGTATGATAGAATTCATTCAACTCTCTTAATAATGAAGGCAAGAAGTTTTTCCAAATGATTTGTTTCTTCACCACATCTTCTCTCGTTGTTATTTCTAATAAATCTCCCCATTGCTTTTCAATAATCCATTGCCCATTATTCTTCACATAAAGTACTACCTCATGGAAATTCCAAAGTACAGTAGTATTTAGTCCTAGCTTTTCAGCTTTATCCTGTGCGTCCAATATGTATGTATTATCATGAACACTTACATCAGGCATTTTTAATTCCCAGCCCTGTAACAAATTAATCTTATTAGTGTCAGAGTACAGTAATACGTCTGGAAACATTATCTTCCTTGAATTCCCTTCCGCATTCTTAAAATTATTCATGGTGATCTCACCACCAGCTTTTTTAATTACAATATTCACCGTAGACACATATTGATTTATTTCTGTGATTAAATCAATAGCAGCACTTCTTTCATTTTCATTCATGATGATACTCATTCTATCTCTCCTTGAATAATTTACTTTTATACAAAGTGATTCTCTCTTTTGACTCACTATCTAACGTCAGATATGCTTCCTTAATTCGTTTTTTTGATATTTCAACATAACTCACACTATCCGCTTTAAACCTGTTACTGTCCTCATCCTTTTCAATACCAATGAAGTTTCTCCCCTCCAACAATGCTGATATAAGAAACGAGCCACTTCCACAAGTATTATCTAAAACAGTATCTCCCAAATTAGTATAGGTCTTAACTAAATATCTCCCCAATTCAATTGGTTTTTGTGTGGGATGATATACCTTCCCTTCGGATTCTGCTGTTTTAAAATAAATTATATCGTTAGGATAGCGTGCTCCTTCGCTTTTCACTTCTACTGGTAAAAAATCGCCATAACTACCAGTCAGCTGATTTTTCCTAGTACCCTTATTATATGGAACTCCCATGCTCATTTGCGGATTATATGTAGGCTGTTTCTTGTAAAAAACGCATATTTCCTCGTACTTTCTGAGAGGTTGTTTTTTAGCATTTAAAAAATTGGTTGCCTTAGATTTTTCCCAAATAATTTTATACTTAAATAATTTAGGATTACTCAACATAAGCTCCGCAGTGAACATACCGCTTGATGTTAAGACAATTGCACCATTAGGTTTAATTATTCGCTCATACTCTTTCCATAAAATATCCAATGGTATAATACTATCCCACTTATTTTGAGTATGTCCATATGGCAAATCACACAAAATCATATCTATAGATTCCGTTTCAATCAATTTCATTTTTTTTATACAATCTGCTTTAAATACATTATTAATTAATTTTATATTTTGCAATCTAAAAAACCCCATATTCTTTCATTCTAATCAATATTAGCTCACCCCATCATAGCATATTTTTATAAATTTTTTAAATCCAATTAACTAATAAAGTCCTTATCTTTTCTGTTCAACTAAGTATAGCCTATTCCAGAGTTCAATCTACGCATTATGGCATTCACACGCAACCTTGTTAACTCTCATAGGGAAAATCCCATAATCACCAAAGATTGTTTAAGTCATGAGGATATCGAAATAACCTTTGAAACCTATGGACGCCTTTATCCAAAAAACACCTTCGTGATAGCTACTAGATTAAAAGGAATTATTAACTACAAACCCTCCCTTGAAAACCTAGATACATCACAAAAAATCAACATACTAAGGAATTTTTACGACAAAAATTATAAAAAGTATAATCTATAAAAAAAAGTCGAACATCCTTGATAATAAAGATTTTCGACCCACCGCTCGCTATTTCCACTTAATAAAACTATAGTCATCTAAAAGCATTCGTACCAACAACTTAACAGTAAAATATCGACACTTGATAGGTTTTTAGCAGGCAACTTATATACCAAGGATACCCTACCCAAATAAGACTTTTTTATTACTATTTACAAAATATTTTTAAGAGCAAATTCTAGCAACTCATTCAGTGATGAAAAATTATTAACAACATCTCCACTTGGTTTATCTAACTCCATAAAAGTATTTTTCGTTTTGCTATAACAATACCAAGAAATACTAGAGTCTCCAAAAAATATATAATCATCTTCCCATTCATTCTCATTCCACACTTCATTCGCTGCAATAAATCCATTATTCTCATCATTGATATTAGCATTATAAATAACAAGCCCATCATAATCGATACCATTCCGTATTTCGAGAAACGCTACATAGTCATTGAACCAAATATCTTTAGATCGGTCATTAGCAATTCGCTTATTCAATTCCAAAATTTCTATTTTAGTTGCAGGTAGCTCTGGTTCTTCATCGAAAGATTTTTGCTCCTCTGCAATCTGCTTTAATAAATCTATAAGCATTCTTAATCCTCCTTATTTTTTCGGATAAATTGAACCATCCGGTATTGGCCATTCTAGTTTCATAGTCTCCCCCACATTTAAATCTTTCGTTAATGTCTTTTGAGTATTAGTGAGTACTTTATGGAACGGGTCATTTTTAATTAATACCAAGTTTTTAAAATCATTTGTTCCCCCATCATCTAATGGTAATTTATGGTGCACCTGATACCCGGTTGGAACTTTACCTGCCTCCATTTTTTTAATATCTTGTGTTGAAAGACCCACTTTTTCAAAAGTTGCAACTAGACCATTATCACCAGCCAAAGATTTCAAGAATTTTTTTCTAATTCCATTGTCAAATTCTTTTCGCAAATTATTAAATTCAACTCGATCTCGTTTTGTGTAATTGACTGGTTGCTCATATACATTCGGTAATCTCACTTCTTGTTTTTTCAACGTCCCTACATGTTCCTTGCCTTTGTTCACTTTATATATATTATTATTCTTTAAACCAGCCTCAATATTTTCTAAATCAGTTTTTTTATAAACTTTCCCACGACCTTTAATTGTGACCAATCCTGTTGCCATACCTGCAAGAATTGAGAAACTTTGCATACTTGTCAACTCGTTTCCAGTCATCACATCGTAGTGTTCCATAATACCTTTGATTCGCTCGGCATCAAAGTCGGCATTAGAGTCTTTCGGAACTACAATTGTACCATCATTAACCCCTTTATTGTAGGCAATCGTTGCCTCTGCTGCCTCCGCATCTGTTTTGCCATTCTTCGTTAAGACCCAATAGCTCCCTTGCAACGTTTTTTTTCATATTTATCAAAATCAAATGTTTTCGATTTCTTTGGTTGTAGTGCGCCTAACTTTATTTTACTCGCTTGGAACATATGAGTACTAGCATCAAAAGCCGTTCCACTTTCTATTTGTGCTAAGCTTTGTTTCACTTGGTGTAATTTAGAAAGTACATCATGGAGTACATTCCGATGCGTCATTTCAAATTGCTCATATTTTTCTAATATCTGTTCTTCTCGTCTATAATTACCAAGTGCTGTTTCCATCCCTAACCGCAACCCGATACTGTTCCCAATCGCTTCCATGCTATTTGCCGTAGAATTAACTTCTGATTTCAAATTCTCTATTTTATTCTCGTACTTTCGCATATCTGCTTGTAATTCATACATACGTGCCAAATCCAAGCGTGCATTCATGGATGGGTCTACTTGTGAATGAAAATCAGCCTCATATTTTTTTAAGCGTTCTTCCGCATCCACCAAGCCCGTTTTCGTTGCATCTATAAGTGGCAAGTAAACACTTCGATAATATTCTTTCGCTTTATCTCCTATGTTTCCTTGAATATCAGCATCAGATAAAAAGGTAGCAATCGCTTTTTTACGATGGTCTAACTCCATTTGAACCCGTTGAGACTCTCTAATAAATACCGCTATAAAATTATGTATTTCCGCAATATCAATTCTGGACATCTGTATTTTTCTCCTTAAGCTGGTCTAATTTCATCCTAATTTGACGCTTTTCCTCTATTAAATTATCTTCAAGCGCATTGACATTTTTTCTTGTTTCTCGCCACTCCAGTTCCATGTCATCTTCCAACCTGCTAATCGTATTATCTGCCAGATTTCCTTGCCATGCATCACTATAACTTGTAAGAATACGAGCCTTTTGTCGATTCAACTCCACGAGTTCTATCTGAATATCCTCTAATTTACGCCGTTTATTCGTAACAGTCATTAATTGTTGCTCTAATAATGCTTTCTCTTTTTCCATCATCTGTTCACTCCCGTCAAGTTTATTCCTTCCAAGAAAAATCGACTCCCGTTTGCAACAGTTTTGCGATATGTTTTTCAGATGCAACAAATGCCTTTTCTACGTTCTTTAAATTCTGAACATCTTTTGTAAAAGCAGTTGGAAACGCTTGTAAAAAATGTGCTAGTTCCATACAATCATATACCAACTCTTGCGCTGTACCAGTCGAGTAATCTACGTTTGGCTTTAATTTTAACGCTAAGGCATCCGCATTCTTTCCAATAGCAGTCGCATGTTCTGCTAATCGGCCACTTGGTAATTGTATTTTCTTTGACATTTCGCTTCACCTTACCTTAATTTAGTACTTCTGGAAAATATTATACCATATGCACATAAAAAATAAAGCTCCATTCCAAATTTCGGAAGAGAGCTTTTTCTAAAAGTGCCTCATATTATTTTCCATAACAGCCTCATTCATCTTAATCACTTGATTTCCTTCAATTAATACTTCCATTTATTATCCTCAAGAAAACTACTCAACTTAAGTCCTAACTCTGCTTCACCCATATACTCACTAAAAACCTTTTCTAAATTTTCATGTTCTAGTGCATCTTTACTACTTATTCGCCATAATGGAATCTCATGATGCTCTAATATTTGCTCCTTTATTTTATCTCTCCGTTGTTGCTCAGGTTCTTTGTGACTTTCTCCATCAAGTTCAATTACTAGTACTGGTTTTTCTGTAAGTTCGTTAACGATTGTGAAGTCAAGATGTGCTCTTTTATTCAAAGCAAATTTTTTTGTGTTCTGGATGTGCATTTAGATATGTTTTATCTCCTGCTACATCTGCAACCGCTAACTTCATATTTATTGAAAACCCAGGATAATTCCCCATAATTATTAGTATTCTATCATGGAGCGATTTTTCCCAGACACTGTCATACGTAGCTGTCTTCTTAAAATAAGGTATCTGCTTATATAAATAACTAAATATCGAATTCACATTTGACTCCAGTATATTTCCATACGTTTCAATATACTCGATGAGATCTTTCAACTCATGCTTTTGCTCTTTAAAAAATTTATCATGTGTAAATAAAACAAACTCATCTTCTGCTCTTGATACAGCCACATTAATAGTCTCGTTTCCTAATGTATTCGTATTTTTACAATGTTCTGTTTCATGAGTAAGGACGGTTGAGAGGATAACTCTTTTACTTTCTCTCCCTTGAAACTTATATATCGTCCCTGTCGTTGCTGCAAGTTCTGTAATACTTTCTTTTAAATTTTCTTCTTGTTTCGCATATGGTGTGATTATTGCAGTGTTGCTAAAATTATCTCCTATATATTTTTTAATTGCAACTTCCTCTATTCTATTAAAATAGCTCCCATCACCATTTTTTCTTAAACCATAATCAGAATTTTTTTTCTTGATTTAATGCCATGACTTTTATGCTCTCCGATAATGAATTCCTAGAATAGATTTCCAACTCATCATTATAAAATTTTTTTATTACAATAATTGATAATATTAAAATCACATCTATAGTGTTCTTTAAGCAATACCTCGGGTGGTTCACACACACTTAGAATAGATTCCAATAGATTCTTCTTTGAAAAAGAATACTTATAATCTATATTATATTTCTCTATTAGCTTTTCATCTTCTATCGCTAATTCTTTGTCAACTATATGAGAAAGCTGTTTTGTATCACCCACTATTATTATCTTCGCAGCATTGTTTAATGTTGGTATAGCTGTAATAATATTCGCTTGTGATGCTTCATCAATAATAACATAATCATATCTTGAGTACCCTACATTTGACACAACTGAGTCCAAGGTGGTAAGAACAACTGGATAAATGTTCAATATTTGTTGCTTTATACTAAAAAAATTATCGATTTTTTTCTTTTTTGTATAATATTATTGCACTCATTTTCGCATGATTGAAACTTATTTTTTATTTTATTATTAATTTGTTCAATTGACTCTTTTCTATATACCTCATAAAGCTTGCCTATTTTTTCTTGCTTTTCTGGAAGTTTACGAGTTTTATTTTCCAGATATTTAATCATCTTTATTGCATAAAGTTGTTCTAGCCTCCATTGATACATCGTATAGTTATCAGTATCAATTCTTTTTTCTGAAAATCGCACACGAAAATATGCCTTATTCAATAGCGTATCTGCTTTTGTTCTTTGATTACGTAAAAACTCTATTTCTCTTTTTAATTCTGATGGAAAAACAAGTAAATTATTTATTTCTATTTTTGTTTCATCTGCATTATATGTGCTTATCTTTTTATCAATATGCCTTTTTTTGTGTATATAATTCGCTTAATTGATTTTTATATTTAATAAGTTCTGCACACTCAAGTTCAAGTAGATTAATCTTATTAATTAGTTTTCTTAGATCTATTTTCCTCCAACTACTTTTTTGTTCTTCTCTCAATCGTTCCGAATCTTTTTTCAGTTTTTCTTGAATATTATCCACTAGCTTGTTTGTATAACATTTATTTCCTAGTCGGATTGAAAAATTAAACATTTTTTCTAACCTATCTAATTTTTCAGCGACATTATCAATAGCACTATTATTATTTGATACCACAAGCACCTTTTTATCTTCAATTATAGCATTACAAATTATGTTAAGAATTGTTTGCGTTTTACCTGTTCCAGGTGGCCCTTGAATAACCGAAATATCGTACTCTAAAGCATTGGAAACAGCCTTCTTTTGAGATTGATTTGAAATAAAAGGAAGCACCGGTGGTTTACTTTCTTGATTCAAAATTATTCTTTCTGCTTTATTCCCATTCATAAATTTTTTGAATATTGCTTTATTAAATTTACGGGCATCACTTGATAAAATTTTTTCTTTTGTTGACTGCATACTGAAATTCAGCCCATCAGCACCTTTAGGATTATTTTTAATATTTCCAGCTATTAAGTAGTCAATTATTTCATTATAGTAACTATATATATTATTGGACTTATAAGCTTTATTCTCATATTTAATTTCCTTCTTCACAGGAACAGTTTTAATAAATGCCTCACTACTTCTTAGACGTAAGCTCTCCATTCTATCTATAACGTATTCAAAGGATCTCTCATTGAATAATAATAATACCTTTCCTTTCGACTCATCAATATTTTGTATCCCGTTTGGTTTATGGGTCTTTCTATTTCCTTGCTTGTTTGTATAATCGAATTCAAATTTTTCTTTATCTCCTTGTCGCGCCCACAGAAAATCTATTTTTCTCATATTATATCCATCATCCCTTAATATAAAATCTCATTTCCCCATCCTTGTTACCTCATTATACCAATTTTAACATTCTTTCTCAATCGCTTAATAAATAATAAAAGCAGATATATCTACCTGCCCTACTTCACTATATCATATGTTACTAACTCCAATAGCTCACTTTTACTGATCATTTATATATTTTATTGTTTAAATTCGTTCATTATTAAGTCATATTGAATATAAAAAAGCCCTAAAACCTCATCGTTATTAAGGTTTTAGGGCTTTGTTTATTATTCCCACTCAACAGTCGCAGGTGGCTTGCTCGTAATATCATAAACAACGCGATTCACATGCGCTACTTCATTCACGATTCGCGTTGAAATCAGCTCCAACACTTCCCATGGAATGCGTGCCCAGTCTGCTGTCATGCCGTCAATCGAGGTCACCGCACGAATAACAACTGTATGATCATACGTACGGCCGTCGCCCATCACGCCTACGCTGCGGATGTTTGGTAGGGCTGTGAAGTACTGCCAGATTTCGCGGTCAAGTCCGGCGTTCTTAATTTCTTCGCGTAAAATATAGTCAGAATCGCGGACGATTTCCAGTTTCTCTTCGGTAATCTCACCTAATACGCGTATTCCTAGTCCTGGTCCTGGGAATGGTTGACGCCAAACAATTGCGTCGGGCATTCCTAACTCAAGTCCCAATGCGCGAACTTCGTCTTTAAATAGTGTATTTAATGGCTCAATCAATTGGAACTGCATGTCTTCTGGCAGTCCACCAACGTTATGATGAGACTTAATCGTCTGCGCCGTTGCTGTTCCACTTTCGATAATATCAGTGTATAGTGTTCCTTGTGCTAAGAATTCAACACCATCTAGTTTTGTAGCTTCATCATCAAATACGTAGATGAACTCATTACCGATTGTTTTGCGCTTTTGCTCAGGATCAGAAATACCAGCAAGTTTTGTCATGAAGCGGTCTTTGGCATCCACTTTAATAATATTCATATGGAAATCGCCGTATAGTGTATCCATCACTTGTTCTGCTTCACCTTTACGTAACAAACCGTGATCGACAAATATACATGTTAGCTGATCGCCAATGGCTTTGTGAATTAACACGCCGACTACAGAGGAATCTACGCCACCAGAAAGAGCTAAGAGTACTTTTTTATCGCCGACTTGTTCGCGGATTTTGGCCACTTCCACATCAATGAAGTTCTCCATCGTCCAGTCGCCTTTACAACCACAGACGTTTAGTGCGAAGTTTTTTAGCAACTCATTGCCGTGAACGGAATGTTGTACTTCTGGGTGGAATTGCACGCCGTACATTTTGCGGTCTTCGTTTGTGATTGCAGCGATTGGGCATGACGGACTCGTAGCAGTGACTTCAAAGCCTGCTGGTTCTGCAACAACAAGGTCGCCGTGGCTCATCCAAACGATTTGTTCAGTTGGTAGGGCTGCGAAAAGACGAGATGGTTTCTCAACATTAATTGTTGCTTTGCCGTACTCGCGGTCTTTTGCTGGCTCTACTTTTCCAGCGAAATGGTTGGTCATTAACTGCATGCCGTAACAAATGCCGAGGATTGGAATACCCATCTCAAATAGGTCTTCGTCGCAACGGAACGCGCCTTCATCGTAGACACTGTTCGGGCCGCCAGAGAAAATAATCCCAGTTGGATTGAGTGCTTTCATTTCTTCTACAGTGATTGTGTGTGGATGTAACTCGCTGTATACGCCAAATTCACGAATGCGACGTGTAATCAATTGGTTATACTGACTGCCAAAATCAAGAACGATAATTTTCTCTTGCTCTGTAAAATCTTTCATATTCCTTCACAAAACCCCTTTAAAATTTATTTATGTAAATTGCGCGTGGTTCAAGTGCTTCTCTTTATTGTAACGTCTGCTCTTCATTCTTGCAACCCGTAAAATTAGGGATTCATCAATGTCAGCGCTTGCTTTAAAATAACATCTCCGCGCATCCTTCCGAACGACAAGGAATCGATATTGGCGCACGGGATTTCGAGTTCATTCAGAACTGTTTCAGCGTTTTTGAACAGATATTTGACTTGTGGAGAAACGAGAACCGCATCGACTTTTGCATATCCTTGAAGGCGCGTGGTCGTCACCATGTCAATTGGGCCCATGATAACGACAAAATCCTTATTTTGATGCAACTCGAAACGGTTATATTTGAGATCTTCTGGAAATAAAAGTGCTGCGCTCATGCCTTGTTTCGTTGCTTCTTTCACGACATGTTGCGCCATCAAGCTTGACGTTGCACCGCCTGCACACACAATGAGTAATTTTTTCATCTGCAATCTTCCTCTCTATCTAAAAAACTGCCCTTAAATTCAAGAGCAGTTCCATAAAATTATAGTCCTTTTCCGCCAACAACATCCATGCTTACACTTTTTTCGATGGATTCGATAAGCGGTTTCGCGCGCTCGATTACGGCTTTTACTTCTTCGTTATCAAGCGATGCTTTGTGATGACCAGAATCTGTCCAAACTTCTGTCACGATAACTGTATCTGGATCGTCTTCGTTGACGCTAACAACGTACTGGATGCAAGCGTTGTATTTATCAAGCCCTGCCGCTGCCTCAAGTAAAATATTAACGAGCGCCCTCCTGTTTCCTGGGTGCGCTTTGAATTTAGTAATTAAACCAAATGCGATTTTCATTGTCATCTCCTCCTAAAACTAGTTTTTCCAAAAGTCGTCAAAGATTGTGATTGCCATGTGGCGCTTATGCTGTGTTTTTAAATACCAATTTTCGATTTGAATCGCGATGTCATTGGGGATTTTTTTGCCTTCCAAATAGTCATCGATGTTGTCATACGTCACACCGAGTGCCACTTCATCAGGCAGGGCTGGTTTATTTTCTTCTAAGTCGGCAGTCGGCTTTTTCAGATAGAGATGTTCTGGGCAACCGAGCGTTTTTTAAAAGTGCCTTGCCTTGGCGTTTATTCAAGCGAAACAATGGGTTAATATCCGTTCCGCCATCGCCGTATTTCGTGTAAAATCCAGTCACAGCTTCTGCGGAATGGTCGGTTCCGACAACGGCACCATGATTCATCGCGGCAATGCTGTACTGTACTTTCATCCGTTCACGTGCCTTTTCATTACCTTTTGCAAAATCCGAAAGTTCGATATCTGCTGCCAATAATGTCGCCGCGCTAGCATCAACTGCATCCTTAATGTTGATCGTCACAACGCGATCTGGCTCGATAAAATCTAGGGCATCCTGACAATCGGCCTCATCAAATTGCGTCCCATATGGCAAACGCACAGCAATAAATTGATATGACTCATCACCTGTTGCTTCGCGCAGTTCACTGATGGCCATTTGTGATAATTTGCCGGCAAGCGTTGAATCTTGACCGCCAGAAATACCAAGCACAAGCGCCTTGATAAATGGATATTTCGTCAAATACGCTTTTAAAAACTCCACACTTTGGCGAATTTCAGCGGTTTCATCGATTTTTGGTAACACGTGCATTTCTGCAATAATCTGTTTTTGCAAACTCATTCTCTTACCCCCTTCACTTACTTAAAACGGAATATCAAAATTAACCGGTGAGTGTTTTTGTACGGTTTTACGAACGTTTTCGATGTTTTGCATTTTGTTTTTCCAACATTTCACACTTAAATCTACAGGGTATTGTTCTGGTCGCACCGTCCGTTGATATTCATCCCATAGCAAGGCTAGGTTTTCTTCTTTATACTGGCGGGTTTGTTCTAAAGATGGTCTTTGGTATACTAGTTCCCCTTTTTCGTAGATTGGAACCAATAATTCTTTTGCGGTGAAATTTTTGACCTCTTTTGTGATATATGTGTGGACCGGGTGGAACATCGTTAGTGTGTCAACGCCTTCTAATGACTCGTTTTCCAAGCAAATATAGTCACCTTCTGCCTTTGGACCATCTTCATTTGTAATGATGCGGTACACTTTTTTTCTTGGCAGGTGTCGTCACTTTTTCGGTGTTGCTGGAAAGCTTGATGGAATCCTGTAAAACATCGTTTTCATCGGCAATCGCGACAAGTTTGTAAACGGCACCTAGCGCTGGTTGATCATAAGCCGTAATTAGCTTCGTACCAACGCCCCACGCATCGATTTTCGCTTTTTGTGCTTTGAGGTGGAGAATCGTCGTTTCGTCTAAATCACTCGATGCAAAAATTTTCGCATCAGGAAATCCTGCTTCATCAAGCATTTGACGCGCCTTTTTGGATAGGAAGGCCATATCGCCACTATCCAAACGAATGCCGATAAAATTAATCGCATCGCCCATTTCTTGTGCAACTTTAATCGCGTTTGGAATACCTGATTTCAGCGTATCATAGGTATCTACTAAGAAAATGGAATCTTTATGCGTTTCGGCATATCGTTTGAATGCATCATATTCATCGCGATAAGCCTGTACCATTGCGTGCGCCATCGTTCCTGAGATTGGAATTCCGAACGTTTTGCCAGCGCGAATGTTACTCGTTGAATCGCAACCACCGATATAAGCCGCACGTGCACCCCAAAGCGCCGCATCCATTTCCTGCGCACGTCTCGTTCCAAATTCTGCGAGTGATTCGCCTTCCACGACATTTTTAATACGTGCTGCTTTCGTTGCAATTAGCGTTTGGAAATTCACAATATTAAGCAAAGCCGTCTCAATTAGTTGCGCCTCTGCAAGGTTCGCCTCTACTTGGATGATTGGTTCCGTTTTAAATACAAATTCACCTTCGACAACCGAGCGAATCGTCCCAGTGAATCGGAAATTTTTCAGATAATCTAGAAAATCCTCTTCAAAAATCGTTTCTTCACGTAGGTAAGCAAGATCCGTATCAGTAAAACGCAAATTCTCCATGTAATCAATAATACGCTCAAGCCCAGCAAATACGCAGAACCCCGTATCAAATGGCATATCACGGAAAAAAACTTCAAAAACAGCGCGGCGTTCGTGCATGTTATCATCCCAATACGCCTTCATCATATTAATTTGATACAAATCAGTGTGCAATGTCTTACTATCATCTGGAAATAAAGTCATACTCCATACTCCTGTCTATGTTTTCTTATAAAACATCATAGCTTAAATTTCAAATAAAAGCTAACTAAAGGAGTCTCATTTCACTTTTTCTTCTTCATTTTCAGCCGAATGGAACGAATGCTCACTTCGTTCTCACTCATATTGGTAATCTAACGAACGGTAGTACTATTCCTAAGATTTCCAACAAAGAAACGCTAGTAGCAATATGTCAGCCACCAACGCTTACTCTTCTACAAATTAAAACGGTATCCCGCACCCCAAATTGTCTCAATCATTTCAGCATCTGCGCCGTGAGACTCCAATTTCTCCCGAATCTTCCTAATGTGCACAACAACCGTTGATACATCTCCGGCAGCTTGCATTCCCCATATTTGCTCAAAAAGTTGTTCTTTATTCCAAACCCGATTTGGTCGCTTGGCTAAGAAGATGAGCAAATCAAATTCCTTCGTCGTAAAAATAATTTCTTGATCTTCTAGAAATGCTTTTCGACCGTCTAAATCCAACGTCAAATTGCGCACTTCTAAAAGCTCGTTTTGTGTTCCCTTATTACTTTTTACCAATCGCTCGTAACGCGCCAAGTGAGCCTTCACACGCGCCACTAATTCACTCGGACTAAAAGGCTTTGTAATGTAATCGTCTGCGCCTAAACCAAGCCCACGAACCTTATCAATATCCTCTTTACGCGCAGAAACGAGCAAAATTGGTACTTCTTTCTCTGCTCGAATAGAACGACAAATATCAAATCCACTCATATCCGGCAACATAATATCAAGAATAATCAAATCGAAATCATCACCTAGCGCTCGCTCAAGCCCTTTCGCACCATTTCGCTCAATCACCACTTCCATATCATTGATTTCCAAATAATCGCGCTCTAATTCCGCAATTTCCAGCTCATCTTCTACTAACAAAATCCGCTTCATCATTCATCCACTACTTTCCTGTTACATCGTAATTTAATCGAAACACTCGTCCCGACTCCAAGCTCACTTACAGCCCAAATTTCGCCACCATGCTCTTCTACGATCTGTTTTGCAATCGACAAGCCTAGTCCACTACCACCTGTTGCCGAATTCCTTGATACTTCCTCCCTATAGAAACGATCAAAAATCGCTTTTTGCCCAGCATCAGAAATTCCCATACCATTGTCATGGATTGTGATTATTGCGTCCATCTCCCGTTTTTCAAGCTGAATCTCGATATTTGCCTGCTCCTTATCCATATATTTAATACTATTTTGAATTAAATTCTCTAAAACCCGCTTCAATTTATCCCGGTCTGCTTCGACCACCAATTTCTCCGCAGGAACAATTACCTCAAAATTCGCCTGTTCAAAACTCCATTCTGATTCTTCCGCTACTTGTGACAACAAAGCATTTAGATCCACATCTCTAAAATAAAATGGTTCTTTATGCAAATCAAGCTTAGAGAATAAGAATAACTCATCAATCAAAGCATCCATATCCTTCGCTTTCGCATGCGCAATTTCCAAATACTTCGCTTGTTTTTCTGGCGTGTTCGCAACACCGTCCTTTATCCCTTCAATATATCCAACAATCGATGTAATCGGCGTTTTTAAATCATGTGAAATATTCGATAGTAACTCTTTGCGATTGTTTTCATATTGTTCTTGGACTTCTAGCGATTTTTTTTAGCCTGATTCTCATTTGTTCAAATGTCGTAATAAGCGTCGAAATTTCATTTTTTCCCTTTGGCTCTTCCATTTCGAAATCTAGGTTACCAGCCTCAATCTTTTCTGCTCCTTCTTTCAGATGAACGATAGGTCGTATCACACTTCTGGCTACAAAGTAACTAAGCAATCCAATCACCAAAACACCAAATAATAAAACCGCTCCGATAATAAGCGCGCCCCATTTTTGTAGTATCTCTGTGTAGGAGTTCTCTGATTGGAGCACCATGAAACTGCCTTCTGAACCGTCTGAATAAAGATAATCAAACTTAATATAACGAAACAAATCGCCTTGATTATCAATCGTTCCACGCATATTTAAATTATTCATTTCATAGTTAGGCTGATGCACAAGCAATGATTTTTTAGATAAGTCTGCAGACGAATACACAATTGTATCGTTTTTTCGTACCACAATCTGCACATCACTTTTTTCTAGCGATTTGAAATTCTGATATTCCAACAACTGATCTGGCGTACTTTTTGCCAACATTTTTAGCTCTAAAAAAGCATTTTCTTCATCTGTTGACAGTGGCCGTTGAAGTGTTGCTGCTTTGTATAATTCCCCTGGCGAAGCGCCTGTCAGCGTGTATACTCCTAGAAAAAAAAGCCGAGATTAAAAAAAATTCCCGTTAAGATGATAACTGCAATATAAGATAGCATAAAGCGTAATTTAATGGACATGCTCATTTCCTCATTTCGTCTCACTCTACACCAAGCATATAGCGAAAAACAGTTTTTCACAAGATATTTTAGTGCAATTTAAGGAACTTTTAAGATTCGATACAAAAAGCCACGAAAAACAGTTTTTGAAAACACCATTCTTCGCGGCTTTTGAATTTATCTTAAGTCATCTTTAATTTTAGATGTTGAAATACCATTTGTTCTCGGTAAATAAACGACTTCACAATAATCTTTCAGAAAATCAAATTCACCCTTCCAATCGTCGCCCATCACAAAAATGTCAATATCATGATCCTTCACATCTTGAATCTTCTGTTCCCAATGACTCTCTGGAATCACTTCATCAACATAACGAATTGCTTCTAAAATTAGTTTGCGGTGCTCGAAACTATGGTAGGCTTCTTTATGCTTTATCCGATTGAATTCATCTGTCGAAATTGCCACAACTAAATAATCTCCTAGCGACTTTGCACGCTCAAGAAGCTTGATATGACCCCAATGTAGCAAATCAAATGTGCCGTATGTAATCACTTTTTTCATGAAAACACCTACTTTCCTAGTCACTAGTATAGCAAGAATAGGCGCATTTCGCTAGCTTATTCTCGCTCCATTTCCTCCTGTAAGAAGGTTACAAAACGTTTACTCGACACACCATCTGAATATTTATTCCATCGCGCGCTGAACGCTTGCACCACTCCTGCATCCATTGTTGGCTCTTCAATTGCAGCAATAACCTCAGCAGTTGTCCTACACAGTGTACCCGGAATTTCCTCCAAATACCCATCTGCCAAACCACGACTATTATCGTATGCATCCAGATCATACGCGAAGAAAATCATCGGTTTCTGAAAAAAAGCAAATTCAAACGGGATAGAGGAATAGTCAGTAATTAACACGTCCACCATCGGCAAAAGCGTCTCAAGCTCCGTTTCTTTCTCAACATACACACAAAAATCATCATTTTGCTTTGGTAAATCTGCTAACATTGAAGGATGCAATTTCAACAAAAGTTGGTACTTACCAGCAAACTTCGCCTTCATCGCAGCAACATCAAGATGCAGCTTCGTCTCTGCCAATTCTTCATCGCGATACGTCGGTGCATACAGAAGCACTTTTTTTATCCTTGACTCCGTATTTCGCAAGTCCAGCACTTCTATTCTGCTCCAAAGCCACTCCATCAAAATAATAATCCGTCCTCGGTACACCCAGTTTCATCAATCGCGAATCATCTACTAAAAACGAACGCTTGAAAAGTTCGCCCATCTCATCCGATCCAACAACAATCTTAGAAAAAGTCTTATACACCGCTTGAAAACGTTTTTTTATCCGAATCTGAGCGTTTTTGCGCAGCCTTATCTTCCCAGCCAAATTTCTTCAGCGCACCATTCGCATGCCAAATTTGTACACATTCCATCGAATCGCGCCACGTAACACCAGCCAATTCTGGAAAATAATTATCCGTCACCACTACTTTTGCCGTACTCAAATGAAACATCAATCGAATCAAATTCCCGTTTGTTTTTGGTAAAGAGCGCATAAAATTCCGTGCCATACCATCCACATTCAAACGTGGATCGTAAAAAACAATTGTTTCAGGAGTAAAATGCGATTTCTCCATCTCTCGCAAAATCGCTGCAGGATTCTCGGGAAAACTAATCAGCATCACCACTTTTTGCTGCACTGGAAAACGCCCAAATACAAAACCTAACACTTGAACTATCATCATGTATAGCTTTATCGCTACATTTTTCATCATTAACACCTACTTTTTAAAAACGATTCCCACAGTTTTTTCCGCTGCGTGCCCGTCCTCCCATTCACAAAATTGCTGGAAGAATTGACTATTACTCTTGGCTGGTTGCTCCAATATTATTGCTATTTCATTCATCAGTTGCTCGCTTGTCTCCACTAAAGGCCCCGGTGCATTTTTTTCAAAATCAAAATAAAAACCACGTAACGTATCACGATATTCCGCCAAATCATACGTAAAGAAAATCATCGGTCTATCCAAATTCGCATAATCAAAAAAGACTGACGAGTAATCCGTAATCAACATATCGCTCACTAAATACAAATCTCGAATATCATCATACGCCGAAGCATCGCGAATGAAATCACCATACTGCGCGAAATCGAACTGCTCCGCTACCAAATAGTGCATCCGAACGAGTAATACAACATCATCACCAAATCGTGCCTTCATTTCCGCGACATCAAACTTCAAATCAAATTTATACTCACCAGCTTTGTGAAAATCATTATCACGCCACGTTGGAGCATACAATATAACACGCTTTCCATCTGGAATCTTGAGCTTGCGGCGAATATCCGCAATCAATATATCTTTATCGGGACTAAAAAGTACATCGTTGCGCGGATATCCTGACTCAATCATCGCACCTTGAAACCCAAATGCACTCCGAAAAATTTTGCTTGAATACGCATTTGGCGAAATTAAATAATCCCATTTCGCCGCTTCCCGCACAAAATCATCTTTGTATTGAGCTGTCGTCTGACCCGGCATATGTACCTCATCAATGTCCACACCAAGCTTCTTGAGTGGTGTCCCATGCCACGTTTGCACGTATACCGTCTGCTTTGGCTTCGGCAACTCCAGTGGCAAACGACTATTCGAAATCCAATACTTTGCTCGTCCCATCGTAAACAGCCACTTCACCGAAAATCGTGCCACATAAGGAACACCATGCTCCTCAAAAAGCTCCGTATGGCGCGCATTCACACTCCATAATAACGTATAACTAGGCTCATGTTCTTGCATATATTCATAAATCGCGCGCGGATTACAACTATACTGTTTGCCTGAAAAACTTTCAAACATAACTAAATTCTGTTTTCGCGGTAAAAATCCTGCTAGTTTAAATAAAAAATAATACACAGATTGGATTAATTTTGCCATCTATTGACCCTCTTATCTCTATTGATTCAGCGCTCGTTTTAATTTTAGTCGCCGTTTTGCTTTCTGTCTAAGCTCTGCCATTAAACGAAAATGCTCCAACTCTACTTTTCGATCTGCCTGTTGATAAAACCATTTGCCTCTTAGTTCCCAAGGCTTTAAGCCGATTCTCGCCTTGCTAATCGTTCCTACCGGTCGTACCACAATATCCCAAATCAATTGGTTCTCAGAACGCTTCTCCAGAATTGCTTTTTTTTGTTGAAAATAGTGTTTTCGCAGCAAAGAAACTATTTTCCGGCAAATCCACGCGCGATTCTTCTATATCACAAATCAACTCTGCATGACCATTCCCGCGCCATTTTTTATGTAGCGCAACTATCGGAACGTCCGCAATCGATGATGTTTCAAAACGAACTGGCCAACCATTTTTGCGTAGTGACAACATCATTTCCTTCACTGGTTGCGCTGTATCTAGCTCCCAAACGTATTTTTCCTCAATCTCGCTGAAAATTTGCTGGAATGCTGTAACAAACTCCTCTTGTTCTTGCTCAGTCAGCACTTCACGGAAATACACATTCTCTTTATAAAAATATAATTTTGCATGGTAACTAATCAAATATTGCACGTACGGAATCACCGAACCAAACTTTGCCTTCGAAACGTCCAGATATGACTGGTAAACCGACTGCAAAAACGCTTCATAACGCGATTTACTCTGCCATGACTTATTTACCAGCGAGCTCTTATTTTTCATATCTCGGTAATAAAAATAACCCACATCAGCGACTACACCGTATGCCTCATCGTCCAATAGCAATTTCGTAATCAACAGCTGATCTTCACCGAAATGGAGTGACTCATCAAACGCCAGCTTCTTCAACCTTTCGAAACGCAAAAAAGTGCCACCGATGTAGAAATGGATTGCCCTATACTCTTCTTGGATATTCACAACACGACTCCCCTGTTCAAATCGTGTATTGAGTTTGTGCGCGCCGATTTTCTTACGTGTACCTAAGTCATCCACATAGTAAAACGGCGGAACCATCATATTAATTTCTGCATGTTTCTCTGCAAAATGCGCCATTTCGCGTATCATATGTAACGAATATACATCATCTGCATCTAAAAAGCCAACGAAATCAATATCATTTCTAACATGCATGAGACCAATATTACGAGCACGAGCTGGCCCACCGTTTTTGATATGGATTTGGTAGATATTTTGTGGATATTTTCTGACTAATGTGTCGGCAATATCCCCGCTTTTGTCTGTGCTACCATCATTGACTAAGAGGACTTGAACATTTTCAGTAAAACCATATGATTGCTTGATGATGCTTTCTACAGATATTTCTAACCGTTTTTCAGCGTTATAAAACGGTATTATAATTGCGAATTTCATTTATTCACCCCCTATTAGAATAGGGCTATATCCTCCTCATCAAGAGATATAGCCCTAGGACAGTTTTGAGAATCTAGAATCTTACGAAGCCGTATTATGCTGAGTTGTTGCGGCTCTTAAGAAGCGTACTGTGCTGAATTAGAGCCTCAATATGCATGAGAACGAAGTGAACATGTAATCCATTGTTGTGGCTCTTATGAGAATTCCTGTCGAGTTAGAGCCTCAATACGAGTGCGAACGCAGGGAGCATTCGTTCCTTGCTCTGCGTCACGTTCAGCCATCTTCGAATCCGACTTTGTTGTGGTTCTTGAAAAGCGTTATTTGCTTTTTTAGAACCTCAATATGCAGTTGAATGCAATGAAACTGCCTTCTACTCACCAGACCCTCGGAAATTTCTTGGCCTCCGTAAAAACCAAAAGATGGTTTTCACTGCGCCCCCTATGTTGTGGCTCTTATGAGGCATCTCTTGCCGAGTTAGAGCCTCAATACGAGTGCGAACGCAGGGAGCATTCGTTCCTTGCTCTACATCACGTTTAGCCATCTTCGAATCCGGCTTCACGGGCTAGCTCCTCGAAATTTTCGTGGCCTCCGCAAAAGTCAAAGGAGGACTTTTACTGCGCCCCCTAACAAATTTTTTTTCGGAGCTGAACGAGCCCGTTCAGCACTCTATATTCCCCATTCCATCACGCTCTTACCCCAAGGGCTACGGAGGTCAGCTTCGAATGCTTCTATCACATCTTGAATGCACTTGACCTTATGCACTTCACCAACTAGGTTTTGTAAGTATTCGACTGCTCGCTTGTTCTCCGTTAAGAATTCGACTGTTTTCTCAAAATCCACACGACCACTGCGACTACTTCCATATACTGTTAATCCTTTTTCAAGCACCATGCGTGAGTTAAATTCAATCGGATACTCAGAAACGCCAAGTAGCGAAATCGTACCTTCCGGCTTAATCAAATCGATAATCTGACTAACCGCATACTGGCTTCCACGTCCGCCTGCGCATTCAAAGGCTTGATCGATTACCAAATCTGACGGAATATGATCAATCGAATACGCGCCATCCACGAACGAGAAGAAGTCTAATTTATATGGTGTTTTTCCGAAAATGTAAACTTTGCTTTCCGGATACCAGTTTTTTAATAATAGGGCCGTGATAAATCCTAAGTTCCCATCGCCCCAAACACCGAACGATTCACGATTTTCATTTGCTTTTTGGTCAAAACGTAAAATCGCGTGTACAGCAACAGAAATTAACTCAGAAAACGCCGCTACTTTTGGGTTAACCTCATCCGGTAATACAACGACACGATCACGGCGCATAAATACGTAATCTTGCATCAGTCCGTCATAACCGCTAGAGCGGAACTTGCTCGAACGTAAATAATTCTCATCAATGACAGGGTCCGTTTCCATTGGTGTATTTGGAATCATTACTACTTTTGTGCCGGGTTTAAATTCTTTTGTCGCATCATACACAATTTCGCCGATTCCCTCATGAATAAGCGCCATCGGTAATTTCTTCGAGAGCATTTCTTTGCCGCGAGAACCGGTATAATAGCGCTGATCCGCCGCACAAATCGATAAATAAGTCGGACGAACAACGACTACATCTTCATTCAAAGACTCATCTACATTGGCAACTTCGAATTGTCGCTCCGATACTAGTCGGTATACTTGATTAATCATTGGCAATACGCTCCTGAATAATCGCATTTGCCACTTTTAAGTCATATGGCGTTGTAATCTTAATATTAAAGATTTCGCCCTTCACAAGCTTCACACGGTCTCCTGCAAGCAAACAAATCTTACATGCATCCGTCAAAATTTGTTTCTCGTCCGCAGACAAATCTTGATAATGACTGTAGAGCTTCTTAATATTAAAACTCTGTGGCGTTTGGCCTTGATACATATGATCACGAACTGGGATGTCCGTAATGAAATCATGATTTGACGACTCTACAATCGTGTCAATCGCTTCAATAACTGTATCCACGGCACCAGTTTCTAGCGCTGCATCAATGTTTTCCTCAATAATCCGGTGCGTCAAGAACGGGCGCACTGCGTCATGGGTGATAATAACATCATCATCTGTTAGGCCAAAATTCGACTCGATGTAACGAATGCCATTCATAATCGTTTCGTTCCGATCCGCGCCACCTTCAATGACAACAACCCGATCATCCGAAACGTATTTCTTAATATTATCTTCCGCGTGATTAATCCATTCTTTTGGAGACGAAATAATAATCTTATCAAAGCGGTTATTTAAAATAAATTTTTCGACTGTATGCACGATAATTGGCTTACCGTTCAAGGATAGAAATTGTTTTGGCATGCTGACATTTCCCATCCGCGTACCTTTTCCTCCAGCTAAAATTTGAGCGTATATCATTCTCTAATCTCCTTTAACTGTTTTTTATGTTGACAGGTTCATTGTAACATATATCCCATTTGAAAACCTACCCGTACCACCAAAATTTCAGCCTGGCTGGACATAACCCAAATAAATCGGCTCTCAAGCGCTCGCACTCAGGGGATTTGGCAAAATTCGGGCTCTTCTACGGCTGCACTTCGCATAACTTCTCGCATCGTCGGGATACGACTCCCTCCTGCTTTCAGTCATCATGTACAATCCACACGTAGAGCTACTCCGACTTCCACCAAATCCCCCTGAATACACACGCTTTCGCTCGATTTGCGTCAAGCAAGATTCACATCCTACTTGAAAAAAAGATTTGTGATATCTTGCTTTTTTTGTATGAAAATGAGCCTTATCTTGACCTCGCTGAAATTTATTTAATCAATTCGCGTACGATTCGCTCTGCCGCTTTACCATCTAAATCATCGAAAAAGCGTTCTTTGAAGGCGCGAACTTTATCTAAATCAAAATCATTCGTCTCGATAGCACTAATAATCTCGTCATTTGTACGAACAATTGGTCCTGGGACAAACTCTTCATAATCATAGTAAAAATTACGTTCGCCAAGATAATTCTCTAAATCATAGGCGTAAAACAACACTGGTTTCTCCATAATCGAGAAGTCAAACACAACCGACGAATAATCTGTAATCAAAATATCGGTGTTAATCAGCACATCATTAATATCTTCCCGACTCATATTAAACGCAAACTCTTGCAAGTCAAATGGTACACCAACACCGCGCGTAACAGATGGGTGCATTTTCAAGATAAGCGCATACTCATCGCCGAGCTCTTCTGCTAAACGACGAATGTTCAAATTCATCACAAAGTTCTGACGCTCACCAGGTCCACCTCGGAAAGTTGGCGCATATGTGATAATTTTTTTACCTTTCAAATGCGGGTACTTTCCTAGGAATGAAGCTTTGATAAAGTCTTTGTAATCTTCATTGAAAAAGCGATCCGTTCTTGGCACACCTAAAGGCTTGACGTCCACTTCTGGAACATCGAATGCATCTGCATAAAACGGTACGATTTCGCTAGAAGAGACAACGACCTTCGTATAGTTTCTATGCGCTCCACGTTCAAAATGCTCCGTATTACTGTCTGCATAACCGATCGAACTAAATCCGAACTTCTTAAATGCTCCAGCAGCATGCCAAAGTTGAATAACTTCTGTGCCAGTGCCCGTTGTCAAACCATACATTTGACGGTAATAGTCATCTAAAAAGACATATTTAGCCGTTGCTACATCTTTATATAACGACAAAAGCTCTCGAAGCGAACGTTTAGGCTGTTTTAAATAGCCTACCACTTCATAATCTGGCTTCTGCTTCAACACTTCATCGTAAACCGCCTTAAACGAATCCGCCAACACGTTATGCTTATTCGTTAGAAAAACAATCTTATCTTGTTTTTGACTCAATTTATAAATCGGAAAAGCAATACGACGCGCATAGAAGTTACGCGACATATCCTGCACTTTTTTCCAAGTCCCGACTACTATTTTTTTATAACCAGCAGAGATAATTGTTGCCGCCTTCCGAACAGCAAGTCGCTGATAAATTGGTTGCACCGAATTCCGATTTGCCGCTTTTTGCCCCGCACGAACTTCTTGTGGGTAAGCCGAAGAAAGCAATTTATTCATCGAACCAGGATCAAGTTTGCTATATGCCAACTTCAAAACACGTAAATAATTTGGGCGCGCTTTTTCCTTGATAAACGTATAACGATTAATCGTCTCAAACGTAAGCAGGCGTTGCAACACACCAAGGCTATTATAAAGATTCAAATCCATTGAATCGACTAAGTCATAGAAAGCATCGAACATCTTCACTTGCGTCCCAGCATTTCCTTCCATCATGATGCCCTTATACGCAGGCCAAATATCTGCCGACACAATCCGGTCATAATAATCCGTACGAATTTTTCCAAGCGCAATCGGGTTCTTAACGTATTGTTTGAACAATGGATCCGCCAACTTCGTACTCTCAATAATATCTTTAAAGCTCACATAAGGATCTGATTTCACGATTTGCGATAAAGAAACATCTCCCTCATCCTCGCGTGCACGGTAGTTATAAATGATTTCATCCACAGTATAAATGTCGCCTGATTTCAAATAGGCTTCAAGCACAAACGGATGATCCTCCGCAACTTTAATAGATGTAGGGAAACGAATTTCTTTCACCACATCCGCGCGGTACATCTTATTACATGGTCCAAGTGTGTAGAGCATTTCTGGGTTCTTCACAAGCGTTTTATGACCTTTTTTTGAAAACGCCTTTCTTGAAATGCCCGCCGATAAACCACGAGCGGCTACTGTTAAAACTTACAGAAATACCAGTTACGACACCAACCTGCTCAGATTCAGCCGCATGATACATGATTTCTAAAGCTTTTTCTGGTAAAACATCATCGGAGTCAACAAAACTTATATACTTGCCACGTGCAACATCTAAGCCGTTATTACGCGCTGTTCCTGGTCCTGCATTCGGTTCTTTGACCACACAAATATTCTGATGTTCCGTCGCCAGCTCGATAATTCTTTCTAAACTGCCATCCGAAGAGCCATCGTCTACAAGCACGATTTCCACTTCTTTTAGCGTTTGGTTAAGTAAAGATTCAATGGTTTCATCAATGTAGCTAATAACATTATATACTGGAATAACAACCGATACTTTAGGTTCAGCTATTTCAGCTGATTTTACGATCTCATAGAGCATTCTATTTCTCCCTTAAAACTTTTATTTATCATTCTCAATCTATTACAATTACAGCTAAATGTCAAGGATACCCACTGTTTAAAAATTGGTATTTCCGCTACCTATTGCCGATTTGTTAACCTCTTTACACGCAAAACTTGTCACACGCCACATGCATACCGTATAATGGTTGCATATAGACGAATATATTTTGAAGGAGAATCCCATTATGAAAGTTAGAAAAGCGGTCATTCCTGCTGCGGGTCTTGGAACTCGTTTTTTACCAGCGACAAAGGCAATGCCAAAAGAAATTTTACCGATTGTAGATAAACCAACGATTCAATATATCGTCGAGGAAGCTGTTGCATCAGGAATTGAAGATATCTTGATAGTTACTGGTAAAGGAAAGCGCGCGATTGAAGATCATTTCGATTCCGTGCCTGAACTAGAAAACAACCTACGCGAAAAAAATAAACTTGAATTGCTACATCTTATTGAAGAAACAACAAACATCAATTTGCATTTCATCCGCCAATCGAAGCCAAAAGGTCTAGGTGATGCGATTCTACAAGCAAAAGGTTTTGTTGGTAACGAGCCATTCATCGTTATGTTAGGTGATGATATCGTAGAATCCAAAACGCCTTGCGCGAAACAACTAATCAATCAATATCAAAAAACGCATAGTTCCGTAATCGGTGTGCAACACGTGCCACATGAAGAAACATATCGCTACGGTATTATCGATCCCGTGAATGAGTACAGCAAAGGCCTCTACAATGTAAAAGGCTTCGTCGAAAAACCAGATCCAGCTAAAGCGCCATCTGATTTAGCAATTCTCGGTCGCTATCTACTGACACCACAAATTTTTGATTTTCTAGAAACGCAAGAGCCTGGCGCTGGCGGTGAGATTCAATTGACAGATGCTATCAATCGTCTCAATGAAATTCAACGTGTTTTCGCATATGATTTTGAAGGCGAGCGCTATGATGTCGGTGATAAATTTGGCTTCATTAAAACAACGATGCAATTCGCGCTAAGACATCCTGAAATTAAAGATGAAGTCGCAGCATTAATCGACGAATTATACACAGATATTCATAAAAAAGATACGAAAAAAAAGAAATAGCAAAAATGCTTGGGGCCCCAGATTAAATCTGAAACCCCAAGCATTTTTTATTTATATTTTGGTATTTCGAAGTCTTGAATATAGCTTGTGAGTAAGCTATACATGTTGTACATATTCGTCGTTTGACTCACTGCCCACCTAATATCTGTTGCATATTGATGAACTCCTGGATTAGCAGGATTCCATCTCATTTTATAGATAGTGTCCTGTCCTCTTGCTACATAGTTTTGCGCTACGAACTGCGCACCGCCAATGATTGCTTTTTCAGGTGTGTCCCAGCCTTGTTTATAGGCATACTCAGAACCACCTTTTAGCGGGTTACTATCTACAGCACCGATGCCATACATATTGTACACACGTTTCGGCGTTACTGGCTGACCATCAACAGAGCTTACTAGCACGCCGTTTGCAAGCTGTGATGAGCCGTTTCCTGTTTCTAGGAGCGAATGGCTCATCAAATAGATTTCATTAACCTGGTACGTTCTCGCAGCCGTCGCAAAGCTAGCACCTTGTCCAGTTAAGATTCCTTTGTTCACGAGAATTTTGCTGTTCACTTCTGCCGTATTAATCCCTGCTGGTTTCGAAAGCACAAGGAACTGCAAATATTCTTTAGAATCTTTCACAAAATTGTTCGGATCCATATAAAACTGCACATCTTTTTGATAAGCATTAACCCATGCACGAGTGTAATTGAATTTATACCATTTCGCGCCATCAGTACCTGTAACAGTTCCTGTAATGGTGATTGTTAAATCTTTCGCGAGCGGTCCAACTACAAAAGCATTTGGATTAGCAGTATCACGAACACTTGTTGCAGCCGTTGTTTTTCCAGTTGCCCCACCAGCATTTAGCGTGACAAAATTGCTACGAACGTAAGTGTTCGGCGGTTTGACACTCGTTTGTGGTGAACCTTGCATTTGAATTGCCAAGGCTTGTGCCAACGTAGAGGTATACGTTTGCGTCCGGTAGTTCTTTTCGATACCCGTTACGTAATTGATATTGAATGATAGAGCTGCCGAGCCAGTATCTTCCATATACTCAATGATGAATTTATGATTTCCTTTTGTGAGCGGAATCGTTTCTTTATAATTGTTTAAGCCTGCCGTCCAGTCTTCATACACGACTTGGCCATCTACTTTTACGCGGATACGATCATCAGCGCGACCTGATATTTCATAATTACCGTCTTTCGCCATGTTCAATGTTGACTCATAGCGAGCCGTGAAGCGGTCATTCGGAATGCTCGGATCTGGGCTTCCTGCTCCCCAGTTATCATTAATACTACTCATCATTTTGTATACAGGGCGTCCAGAGAAGTTATCTGTTGGATAATATCTCGCCAACCATGTATTGCTTGGCAAAATATTAAAATCAATAGATGCCGCACCTGTACGTTCGACATACTCGACCTTCACGTTATGCGTACCTTGCGTTAATGGGATAACATAATTCTCCTCGCGCACATACGCTTGACTGCGGTTATCAAAAATAACTTTGCCATCAATCGTTACGCGCATGCCATCATCCGCACGTCCTACAATATTGTAGTTCCCTGTTTTAGGAGCGGTATATTGCTTTTCAATGACCGCTGAGAAATTGTCGTTTGGAATAGCTGGATCTGGACTACCATATGCCCAGTTTTGATAAAATGCTGTTTGCGTGTCGTGGAGCTTAGCTACATAAGCACCAGTCATATTGGTATTTTTGTAGTAGCGCGCAAACCATTTATCCAGTTTTTCGATATTCATATTGATGGAAGCCGCACCGGTTTTATGTTTATACACAATTGTAATCGCATGTTTGCCTTTTGGAACCCAGATTACCTGATTGTATTGACCGGAAACAGTGCCCATGTTTTTGCCATCCATATAGATAATTGCTTCGTCCTTCACGTCACCATAGAATCGATAGTGCGCTGATTCTGGAGCTTCGATTTGACGGTGCATCCTTGCAGAGAAATGATCGTTTGGTACCGCACTGTTTGGTGAACCTGTACCCCAATTCTTCGCAATCGTTGTCATACTAGTTACTTCGTCAAAAGCATACGGAAAGCCAGATACAGTTTCATTCGGATAGTATTTAGCATACCAAACATTAGCATCGATAACATTAAAGTTAACATATGCTGCACCGCCGCCTTCTTTAAACTTAATCCGAACATCATGTGTGCCTTTTGCTAAATAAACAACCGTATTAAACTCACCACGTGTCGTTAAATTCGTCACGAGCTTACCATCTACGTAAATTGCGGCTGCATCGTCCACATTCCCAATAATTCGGTAATCACGAGCTGTTGCAACTTCAATTTGTTTATCCATAATACCTGTAAAATTGTCCTTATTCACGCTAGCATGTGGTGAACCTGTGCCCCAGTTATGCGACAGTTTATTCGTTGTTGAACCAACTGCCGTATGGATAGCATTCAAGCCCCACGTCGTATTGTTAAAATACTGCTCATACCAAGCGTTTGCTTTCACGAGATTCATTTGTAAGTGAGCCGCACCAGTCTTTTCACGGTATTGCACGGTGACTTGATGTTTACCTTTCGTCAATGGAATCGTGACGTTTAGGTTATCTTGAAAAGAATCCCAACTGTTCACAATCGCCTTGCCATCTACGTAAATCCGCATGCCATCGTCTACTTTACCAACAAAACGATAATTACCAGCTTCGGCAATATCGTATTGCTTTGAAAAGAATCCACTAAAATTATCAACGCCGATACCTGCACCAGGTGAACCATAACCCCAAACTTTATTCAGGTACGTTTTATTGCCAATGCTCTCAGTCAATTTTACGTTTCCTGTCATATTATTGTTTGGAAAATAAACGCCATGCCACTCATCCGCACGAACTAGATCCGCTGTGATGTATGCTGCGCCACCTGCTTCAAGATAATCGATTCTGATTTCGTGTGTCCCTGCTGTTAACGGAATTGTCATGTTTAAGTTTGCCATACTCGGTTTGAAATTATCGTACACAAGCCTGTTGTCGACATATACACGAATCCCATCATCGGCGCGCCCAATTAAACGGTAATCTGCCGTCGTGCCAACCGTAATCGTCTTACGGAATGTCGCAGAAAAACCATCCACTGGAAGCGCAGCGCTCGGTGAACCATAGCCCCAATCCAGATGAAGATCCTTCTCCGTCCGTTTTAAGACCGGGGTGCCAGATAGCGTCTTGTTGTTATAATAGCTCGCTTCCCACGAACTCGGAGTTGCCGCATCAGCCTGCAACGGTTCTTTCATCACAAAAACCGCACACGTCGCAGCAAACCCTAACGCCATTGTTACTATTTTTTTTTCTGATTGACCCTTACCTCCTTGAAATAAATTGCGTACAGCTCTATTATTTCACACTTTGGGAGTTAAAACAACATTACAATGGTGTCATTTTGTGGTCTTATAAGGAACTATTTTTAAGGTCACTCCACTAGGTAATTTATAATATTCCGCAAAAATTGGTGCATGAGGACCATCCTGAATCGGTGTACTCATCCATAAGTATTGTTGATATGGTAACCGTTTCACAACGATAACCTTCTCACCAGCTGCCGCTTGCTCTTTCATGCTTTTAACTCGCGCATCGTTTGCTTGACCAATTTGTGTGAATACGTAAGAATATGCTAAAACAAACGCCATAACTAAAGCAAATAGAGGCAAGTAAAGCGCTCGTAAATTGAGATACCCTTCTTCTTGTAAAAATTGTACCGTCCGAACAGCGAAAAGCACAAAGAACATGTAGCAAATAATAAAGTTACGTGGTCCGAATGGCGTAACAAAGAATAATGGTGCTGCAAGCGTTACAACAGAAATAAGATAGAAAGTTAACTCTGCTTTCAAACCGTTTTTTGGAATAAACATCAACACAGTCGCAACTAACACTAAGTAGAATAATAAGGATAAATAAGCTTCAAATGTGGTTGTTGTTTCAGATGAAATATCAAATATTCCCTTAACAACCGGCTGATATAAAGGATAAATCGTTAAAACTATGATGAAAAACCCTTTGAAAACAAGTTGAACTGTTGAAATATTCTGCGCTACTTTCACTAAAATAAAAATCGCAATAACAGCTAGTACGATATTCAAACCAACATTATTCATCACAAGATATTGATACATTGTCGTTTTAAACGTGTCATACATTTTCGCAAAAATACCCATGTCACTATCAACACTGCGATATGTGTCTTCTCCACTAAAAATCTTTGCATAAGCTCCATTTGAAAACATGATGAACGCACCAATAATCGTAGAAACTAAATACGTAATATGAAGCCAGAAAAACTTGCGAAATCTAATAAATGCCCAAACAATAATAAAAATCGCTGCAATCAAATTATAAAGTGTTGCATGCTCCACAAATAATTGCGAGATGATGCCTAGCGGAACCATCAAAATAGTCAACCAAATGCTATATTTAGGTGTTTTATCATAAAATACATTTTTTACGACGAGCAAAAAAATTAATGTACAAACAGCCGCCGTATTATAGTTAGAAAATCCAGCCGCCCAACCATACGTTTGCGCAAACATATTCGCCGGTACAGTTAAAAAAAGTAAGAAACTAAGCAAATAGACACCAATCGAATTCGTCTTTGCAATTAAAGCTGGTAACACCACTAGTAAAGCTCCGAATAAACCCATTATAAAAATGCGTAACCAGTCTACACGAGTAATTAACAACTCAGTATAATTTCCAAAATAGCGTCCGTTATAATCTTTAAACCCTTCATGGAAACGCTCCATACCTTTAGCCATACCCCATGTCCAATCATCATGTGTTAACGGCGTGCGATATGCAATATACATATAAAATAAAAAATACTAAAAATCCTACGATACTTAATAACTTCCAATTTCTTTCTGTTCGAATCATAATTAACCTACCTTTTTAATTCCTAATTTTAAATATTATCCACTTACTAAATACGTAATTCAACACGAGCACAATCACGTTTGTTAAAATTTTCGCCAACAGCGCATTTGTGCCTAATCCACTAATCAGAATAACCATAACAGCTAAATCGACTAAATATGTCAAAAAGCGAAAACCAAAGAATGATGATGCCTCCCGAACGCGGTCTCTCCAGGTTGGTGTATAACTTTCAAACACATAGCGTTTGTTCGTCACATAAGCGAAAACAACCGATGCGACCCAAGAGACCGTGTTAGATGTCACATAATCAATTCCCAAAACCGAGTTACACAGCCAGAAAGATACAATATTCACGACGGTCGTAAACCCACCCATAATGATGTACATAATAATGCTGTACAGATTGGCATGTTTTTTTCTAAAGTTAGCGATTAGTTCCTGTATCTTTTTCATTTTATCGGCTCTCTCTCATCGTTGTATTCTTCAACAAAGTATAGCGGACGGCCTTTCACTTCATTAAAAATTCGACCCAAATATTCGCCAATAATCCCTATCGAAATCAGCTGAATTCCACCTAAAAATAAAATAACAATCATCAATGTTGGGAAACCTTCGACGGCATTCCCCGTTATAAGTGTTGCGATGAATATGTATATCATATAAATAAAAGCTGCAATTGATACGACAAATCCAAGGATAGAAGAAATTTTGAGTGGCGTCGTCGTGAATGAAGTCATTCCTTCCAGCGCTAAATTGAACAACGAACCGTAGTTCCATTTTGTCTCTCCGGCAAGGCGTGGCGCAGCATCAAATTCAATTTCTACTTTCTTGAATCCCATCCAACTGTACAGGCCTTTGGAGTAGCGTTGCGTTTCCCGCAATTTTTTTGAGTGCATCAATACAACGGCGATCCAATAGACGGAAATCGCCAGCGTCTGGAAGAACCGGTGTTTTCGACATTTTTTGGAGTAATTGATAGTATTTTTTCGATGTATATTTTTTCAGCCATGTTTCGCCTTCACGAACTTTCCGTTTTGCATATATATCCTCGTATCCCTGTTCCCATAGCAACAACATTTCTGGTATTAGTTCAGGCGGATGTTGCAAGTCAGCGTCCATCGTCACCATCGCATCGCCCTTCGCATAGTCAAACCCTGCAGCCATTGCTATTTCCTTTCCGTAATTCCTAGCAAGATCCACATAACAAACACGAGAATCCTTGGCGCGCAACTCTTTCATGATTTGAACAGAATTATCCGAACTGCCATCATTAATGAACAAAAGCTCATAATCATAACGGTCCGAAACCGTGGCCATAACTTCCTTTATGCGCTCGTATAAATGTGGCAGTACCTCACTTTCATTGTAAGCAGGCACCGAGATTGTTAATAATTTCATATTTTTCTACATCCTCATTGTTTTTTTACATACTCGTTCAGTATAACAGAAAAAATTTATTCATAAAAGGAAAGTCTTGAGAAACATGGCATAATATGAGTTACCATAAAAAAATAACCTGGGAACCCAGATTATTTTTATTCAATCTTAATCAAATCGAACCATACATAATTCATTATCAGAGCTACTCGGCGACTCTTTTCTTCCTAAATATGCTAAACCAACTGTTTTCCTTCTCAATTGCAATAAGTTGATTCATAAACAAAGGATAATAATCCATCGTGTAATGCACATAAAAAAGTCCCCATGGATGTTCATCAAAACTTAAAAATTCTTTTTTGCTAGTAAATACATCAATCGTTTTAATCGATTTATCGCTTTTCTTAATATATGCGTACATTTCATTCAATATCTCATTATAATAATCCACATCAATGTTCTTGACCTTACCAGAACTCGCAATGTCAAAGCGATTGTCATCAAAATTATAATATTCTTTCACATTCTGGATTTTATGCAAAATAATCTTACTTTTAGGTGACGCTTTTTTCAGCTTACCAAGAACGATATCCCACGATTTTTTCCAAACCTCCATATATGCTTCACGATTCTTATCAATAGATAATTCATCAACTTTACCTTTCAACATATCTTTATAATACGCCGTCCGCCAAAGCTTCCAACGATTATTCGATACATATTGACCTGGCTCTATCTCCAGTACACCAAAATGGGCATCACCAAACAAATCAACAATAATTGTATCTGGCTGTAACCTTTCTAAGTGATCAAAAAACTCTTTTGTAAAATCTGATCTAACGCACCACTCATCGTATTCGGAAAACTCATCAGTCGCTACAACTGGGTTAGCTCTTTTATTAGATGCCATGGAAATAATCGAACTCTGATTTTGCATGAGGACACATTCAAATTTCTTCTTATAATCAGCATTAAAAATGGAATTAAAGTTATCGCGCGTGGCACAACTGCCAAGTACTGCAATTTTTTTCATTGATTTCTCCCCTTTAAATACGATTTCTCTCAAAGAAGCAGACAGCCTAATATTTAACTGTCTGCTTTCATTATACTATTTCTTCGGGAACTAATAAAGCTGTTTGGTCTTACTTACCACATTCACCGTCTCCGTCACAACCGGCTGACCACCATCACTCGCCTTAAACATCCCTAGCACTGATTGCCCAGTCCCAACGCAATATCCAAAGAATATCGTCAGCGCAATGAGCACCGTCAGCGCGATTTTATCGAACCAAGTCAGTCGATATTTATTCGCATTTGGATTCGGATAAATCACTTTTTGCGGGCGTTTTTGTTTGCGTTTGAAGTCGTCTTGGTATTCTTTTTTGTAAGATTTGGATTGACCGTTGAACCAGCGTACGAATGTATCGTATTTGTCAGCTACTTCCTGGGCTGCTCCCATTTCGCGAATTTGACCGTAGTGCATCCAAATTATCCGATCACAAAGGCTCTTCATTTGGCCTAAAGAATGGCTGACGAACACGATGGTGCGGCCAGCTTCTTTAAACTCGGTAATTTTATCGACGCATTTCTTATAAAACGTCTGGTCACCTACAGACAGAGCCTCATCTATGACAAGAATATCTGGATCGGTGTGAACCGAAATCGCAAAACCTAACCGTGAACGCATACCACTGGAATAGTTTTTGATTGGTTGATTCATGAAATCGCCAATATCCGCAAAATCAATAATGTTCGGCATGAGGGCATCGATTTCAGACGTTTTCAAGCCGTGCATGAGCAGTTTTAAGCGTACATTCTCGTAACCTGTGAGTGGGCCTTTTAAGCCGACTGCGATGGCAATGAGGGATGTTTCGCCGTTAATGACTACTTCTCCTTGGGTTGGCGGGATAACGCCAGACATGATGTTGGAAATGGTTGATTTTCCAGAGCCATTAATACCAATTAGTCCAACTGTTTCGCCGTCGTAAATGTTGAAATTGACATCGCGCAAAGCCCAAAAGGATTGCACTTGTTTATTTTTTGGCAAGAATAGGCCTTTGATTTTATCGGATTTATTTTGATAGAGGTCGTATTCTTTGGACACATGTTTGAATGCTACTTTGATATTTTTTCCCATTTGTCCTTACCTCCTATAAATAATCCACGAAACGTTCGCGGAATTTCATGTGTAATACGGATCCGACATAGAGGCAAACGAGCGTGATGAGCCAAAAATAAACGGTGTAGGATGGCTCTTGCCAAAAACCTTTATGCCCGACAAAACTGTCTCGAAATCCTTCTATAATGTAGACAATTGGATTTAATTTCAAAATCGCGACAACCCATTCTGGTAGCATCGTGTTCAAGTTCCAGACGACACCCGACACGTAAAATAGGACGCGTAGGACTGATTGTAGGAACACGAAATAATCGCGAACAAGTACGCTGATTGTGGCATTTAGTAAGGTTACACTGAACAAAAAGGCAATCATCGCCACAAAATAATAGAAAAACTGCGCCCAGTACATCGAAACTGGTGCACCTTTGATGAATAGCAACGCAAAAAAGATAACCATCATCGTAACGTAACTTGTCAAATTCGATACGATTGTAATGTTTGGCATTACACTCATCGGGAACTTCATTTTTGAAACCATGTGAATTTTATTGAAAATGCTATTTGCTCCTTGCAAAATAACAGCGCTGATGAAAAACCAAGGGATAATACCAGCTAGCATCCACTCGATGTAACTTGCACCTTCAATCCCCGATCTAGTACGCATCGCAAATCCGAATACAAAGTAGTAAATTGCAACTTGAATTAATGGGTTTAAAATTTGCCACGCAAGGCCTAGGTAATGGCTCTGATACGTCGCTTTATCTTCATAACGCGCAATTCGAAAAATCATTGGCGCGTACTTAAATTGTTCTTTTAGGACTTCTAATACTTGTTTCACAAAAACACTTCTTTCCGGAATAATAATGCGGTTAACTTATTTCAGTAACCGAAAATAACTTACTCTTTATCGTATAGGCTCCACCCCTTGCTCGAGAAAAAGGTACATAATGATGTCGTTTACGCTTTTCTTGGTTGTTGTTCCAGGCTGCTTTTAGTCGATTCTTCCGTAAATGTAGATCCGTTTCTTCTTATTTGCGGCGAGTTCTTTAAAAATTAATAAAAACCCACCTTATGTTAAATTACCTCAAAAGTGAGCATTTGTAAAGTAAGTTCTTGCATTTCGGTTAAATTACTATGGATAAATTGCTTGTAATAATGCTTCTTGTCCTTCCATTAAGCGCGGCCCTGGACGGCTTACAATTGATGGATCAATTTCATAAATACGGTTATTTTTCACAGCAGGAATGTTCTTCCATGCTGAACGTTTGGCGATTTCTTGCTTGGCATTAGGATAGATGGTGATGATAACATCTGGTGCGGCTTGGATGACCTGTTCTTCGCTGTATTGTGGATAGCCTTTTTCAGAAACGATATTTGTTGCCTGGATGTTTGTCAACATTTCGTTGATGAACGTTTCTTGGCCAGCTGTGTACAGGTCAGGACTGATTTCTAGCCAGACTTTAGCTTTCTCTTTTCTGGCGCGTTCTTTCACCGCTCCACTTGCTTGCATGGATGACACTAACTTTTCGGCATCTTTGGTTGTGCCTGTCAAATCACCAATTTGAATGAATGTGTTGTATGCCGCATCAAAGTTTTGCGCATCTTCTACGACGAAGAGTGGAATATTAGCTTTCGTAATTTGATTGTAGGCATCTTTATTGTAGCTCATCATCGAGGCGTGCCCGAGAACGAGGTCTGGTTTCATACCAATAATTTTTTCGACATTGATTTCGGTTGTGGCAACGACCGGAACTTGTTTAACGGCTGCTGGATAATCATCGCTTGATGTAACTCCAATGACATTTTCACCGAGGCCAAGACGATATAAAATTTCTGTATTGCTCGGTATAAGAGATACGATTTTCTTCGGTTTCGCGCTGAGCTCAATTTTAGTGCCTGTCGCGTCTGTCGCTATGTATTCTGAACTTTGTGTTGGTTTTTCAGATGTAGTTGGTGCACTGCAACCTGCTAAAGCCAATAAGATAGCCATGCTTGATGCAATAATTATTTTCTTGAAATTCATCTAGATTCTCCTTTTCAAAATTGGAAAGAGTCGGGCGTTTGATATCCCGACTCTTCTCGCATTCTATGTGTTAGACTCTTCCAACTTCCATCAATAAATCAGCTGATTCTATCGTATCGCCATCCGTAACAAAAATCGCGTTGACTTTGCCATCAAATGGGGCTTGGATTGTTGTTTCCATCTTCATCGCTTCCGTGATTAGAAGTGGATCGCCTTTTTTCACTTCTTGGCCTTTTTCAGCGACAATCTTAATCACAGAACCAGTCATTGTTGCACCGACATGTTCTGGATTGGTCGTATCAATCTTATGACGCGTCACGACTGTTGACTGAACATTGAAGTCTTGAATCGAGATTTCGCGTGGTTGACCGTTTAGCTCGAAGTAAATCACGCGCGTTCCATCTGCAATCGGCTCACCAATCGAGCTAAGTTTGATAATCAGTGTCTTACCTTTTTCAAGCTCCACTTCGACCGTTTCGCCTAAACGCATTCCTTTAAAGAAGGTCGGCGTATCAAGCACCGTCACGTCACCGTATTTCTCAATCATCGCTAAGTAGTCCAAGAACACTTTCGGATATAGGATATAAGACATCACATCATGATCCGTTGGTGCTCCTGTCGTCATCTTCTCAGCCAACTCTGCACGAACCGCTTCAAAATCAACCGGCTCCATCAAAGCTCCAGGACGTTCTGTCAAAGGCGTGCGTCCCTTCAGAACAAGTTTTTGTAGTTTTTCCGGAAACCCGCCATATGGTTGGCCAATCTCGCCCATAAAGAACTCGATAATCGAATCTGGGAAGTCTAGCGATTCACCTTTATCGTACACGTCTTGCTCGGAAAGATCATTTTGCACCATAAACAGTGCCATATCACCAACTACTTTCGAAGATGGTGTTACTTTCACGATATCGCCGAACATTTCATTCACGACCGCGTACGTGTCTTTCACTTCATCCCAACGGTCACCTAAGCCCACTGCTTTAGCTTGTTGTTGTAGATTCGTATATTGACCACCTGGCATTTCATGAATGTAAACTTCGGTTTGCGGTGAATTCAACGCATTATCAAAATCCTTGTAATATTTACGAACATCTTCCCAATAATGGTTAATCATTTGCGAATTGTGTGCGTTTAAAATCGCTTGTCGTTTCCCGTTTTCAAGACCGTAATAAAGTCCCGTCATGCTCGGTTGAGACGTCGCGCCACTCATCGCACTGGATGATACGTCGACAATATCCACACCCGCACTAACAGCCGCAGCATACGTATAAATTCCATTACCGCTCGTGTCATGCGTATGCAAATGAATCGGCACATCAATGGTGTCTTTTAATTCGCTCACAAGACGATACGCCGCTTGTGGTTTCAAAAGTCCCGCCATATCTTTAATTGCCAAGATATCCGTACCTTGCGCCACAAGTTCTTTCGCCATATTTTTATAGTAATCTACGTTATATTTCGTACGTGTTGCATCTTCAATATCACCTGTATAACAAATCGCAGCTTCGACCACTTTACCAGCGTCACGAACAGCCTCAATCGACACTTCCATGCCTTTTAGCCAGTTTAAGCTATCAAAAATACGGAACACATCGACGCCACTTTGCGCAGACTGCTTTACGAACTCGCGAATCACATTATCTGGATAATTCTTGTATCCAACAGCATTCGCTCCACGTAATAACATTTGGAACATCACGTTTGGAATTTGTTTGCGCAATGTTTCTAGACGCACCCACGGATCTTCATTTAGGAATCGGTAAGCTGTATCGAACGTTGCTCCTCCCCACATTTCAAAAGAGAACATGTTTGGTAATAAATGCGCCATCGGATCAGCAATTTGGAAAATGTCTTTCGAGCGAACACGCGTCGCCAACAGCGATTGATGCGCGTCACGCAACGTTGTATCTGTCAGCAATACCTCTTCTTGTGATTTTACCCATTCGACAATACCAGCTGGACCTTTTGCATCCAAAATTTGTTTCGTTCCCGGTTCGATTTTTGCATCGAAAGGAATCTTCGGAATGCGTAAATCGTCATACACCAGTTTTTCACGATGCTTGATACCAGGAAAGCCATTCACTGTCACGTTACTAATATAGCGAAGCGTCTTCGTACCACGGTCACGTACTTTAGGGAAATCAAACAATTCAGGTGTCGTATCGATAAACGATGTATTATAGTTTCCGCTAATAAAATCGGGATGATGTACGACGTTTAGCAAGAACGGAATATTCGTTTTTACGCCACGAATCCGGAACTCAATCAAGTTACGAATCATTTTGCGCGAAGCTTGCTCAAACGTCATGCCCCACGTACATAATTTTACAAGTAAGGAGTCGTAAAAAGGTGTTACAATCGTACCTTGGAACCCATTTCCAGCATCAAGACGCACTCCAAAACCACCAGTTGAGCGGTATGTATTAATACGACCAGTATCTGGCATAAAGTTATTCAACGGATCTTCTGTCGTAATCCGACATTGAATAGCCGAGCCATTAATACGAATGTCTTCTTGTTGTGGAATCCCTACAATTTGATCATGCATGGAGCAACCATCAGCGATAAACAGTTGCGACTGGACGATATCCACGCCTGTAATCATCTCGGTAATTGTATGCTCTACTTGAACGCGCGGGTTTACTTCAATGAAATAAAAATCTTCGCCAGAGACTAAAAATTCTACTGTTCCGGCATTTAGATAGTCAACATTTTTCATTAATTTCACAGCAGCATCACAAATACGCTGACGTAATTCGGATGTAATCGCGTTACACGGTGCCACTTCTACTACTTTTTGGTGACGGCGTTGTACAGAGCAATCACGTTCAAATAAATGGACAATATTTCCGTGAGAATCCCCTAAAATCTGCACTTCAATATGTTTTGGGTTCACAACGCATTTTTCCACGTACACTTCATCGTTTCCGAAAGCCGCTTTTGCCTCAGAACCTGCACGTTCAAATGACTCTTTTACGTCTTCTGGACCTTGAACCACACGCATACCACGTCCGCCACCGCCAAGAGAAGCTTTTACCATCAATGGATAGCCGTGTTTTTCTCCGAATGCAGCTACTTCTTCCGCGTTTGCCACAGGCCCGTTACTGCCTGGAATAACTGGAATGTCCGCAAGTAAAGCTTGTTCTTTCGCTTTAATTTTATCACCGAACATATCTAGGTGTTTCGATTTAGGTCCTACAAAAATGATACCTTCTTTTTCACAACGCTTGGCAAAGTCGATATTTTCCGACAAAAAGCCATAACCAGGGTGAATCGCGTCAACGTTTGCTATCTTAGCAATTTCGATAATATTATCAATATCCAGATATGCATCAATTGGTTTTTTCCCTTCACCTACGAGGTAAGCCTCATCCGCCTTATAACGGTGAAACGCCGCCGTATCCTCTTGCGAATAGATCGCTACTGTCTTAATGTTTAGTTCCGTACACGCCCGAAGCACGCGAATCGCAATCTCGCCACGATTGGCAACTAATACCTTTTTAATGTTGTTCATTTTTTTTTTTCCTCCTAACCTACACTACCTGATTTTTCTATATACATAGCTGCTAACATTATTACCGTCATGGAGAAAAACGGTATATCAGATAATTATAGTATTAAAGTACCCTAGATGTAAATTGTTTTCGCTGATTTTTATAAAAAATGTTCAGATAATTTATCAAAAGCGCATTGTATCAAAGTTTTGAGCTTGTCGATACCAACGCCCACCTAAAGTATCAGATATACAATGAATTTCGAAAAATACTGTATATCTGATACTTTCTGATAGAAAAAACGAGCCAAAATTTCTCAGCTCGTTTTCCTACTCTTTAGCGTTCATTACTGTACTGCTTTTGCAGGTTTCGCCAAATCCTTTTCTGAACCATAATTCTTCTGGAATTTATTCATCATCGATACATTCAGTACAATTCCGACCAAAATTGACATTGACATGAGTGATGATCCACCGAAACTCGTGAATGGTAGCGTCACCCCAGTAAGTGGGATCATTCCGGCCGCACCGCCTAGGTTAATAAACGCCTGAATACCAATGAGCGTCGCAGTGCCATAACAAAGCAACGAACCGAACGAATCATGGACACGCATGCCATTTATAATCGAACGCAGAACGATAAAATAAATACCGCCAACCGTAATCAAGATTCCAAAAAACCCAAGCTCTTCTGCAATAATCGCACTAATAAAATCGGTATATGCCTCCGGTAAATAACCTAGCTTTTGAACACTTTCACCTAGCCCCTGACCAAAAAATCCACCAGAGCCAATCGCATAAAATGAGTTCACTAACTGGTAGCCACTCGCACCATGATCTGTAAAGGGATTTTGAAAGCTTGTAATTCGCCCAATTCGCTTCGTTGTAATCAGTTTCGAACGAATATCTTCTGGTAGTAAAAAGACGATGACGCATAAGACAGCTAAAATAAGCAATCCTAGTCCTACTAACTTCAGGATTGTTTTGAGTCGCATACCTGATGCCATAATAATACCGCACCCCGTCATGAAAACTATCGCGGCCGTCCCGATATCTGGTTGTAATAATATCAAGAAACAAATCACAACTAAAAACAAGACCGGCGGCAAAACACCGCGGTTAAAATCATCAATATAACGCTGCTTTTTCGAATACACCGCGGCCATATAAACAATCATCGATACTTTAATAAACTCAGAAGGCTGAATCCGAATTGGACCGAGCGCCAACCAACTCTGCGCATTATTCGCCGAGTCTCCGAGTACTAAAACGAGTAGCAGTAACGAAACTGAGCCAAACATAATTAACATCAGCATTTTGTTATTTTGAAGGATTTTATATGGAAACACTGCAAAGAAAATCAGTAAAAATAGGGATATAATCCAATTTTTTAATTGACTGTTGTAGAATGTCGCGGGATCCCAACCTTTATTAATCGCAACAAACATACTGGAACTATAAACCATAATCAATCCGAACAGACATACAATAATGTACACCGCTAAAAGAGGATAGTCATAGGATTTTAACATTTTTTTTAAACATACACATCGTCCAATCATTTCGAGCCTCATTCAAGGTCCCCACTGTAGTATCTCTCCATTATATAGGAAACTTACTTGAAAAGAAATGATAAGGATGACTCATTCTAAAAAGGAATTATTTTTTACGCTTCTCATTGATACTACGTACTTTAGCTAAATCGACCTTTGCTTTGCGGTCAATTGTGAGTAAACCGTTGATTTCCTGCTGTACATCAGTAACTTGCGTATAACAGAAGCCAGAGATATAATCCAACCCTTGAATTGCACCTGTTATATTTTCAAAACGCTCTAAAAATGCGGCTTCATCTTGCACTTGATTGCCGTACCCCCAGCCAGATTCTGATTGGAATGCGATACCACCAAACTCAGAAATAATTACTGGCTTCCCGATGTTTTCGTAACCGCTAGCGAACGGGTGACGGAACTGATTGTGTTGAAATGCATTGGATAGCAATTTTTCCTTATCTGCATAACGTTCGGTAAATATCCTACCATTTTCTTCATAGTCATGGAGCGTAATAATATCAGAAATTGTGTGGTCCCATCCATCGTTCGTCACTACAGGACGCATTGCATCGAACGTTTTAGTCAAATAATAAATACCTTCCGTGAACTGCTGTTGTTTCTTATTTTCATGAATGTTCTCAACACCCCACGATTCATTGAAAGGTACCCACGTAATAATCGATGGATGATTGTAGTTCTGCTTCACGATATCAAGCCATTCCGCCGTGAAGTTTGCAACTGCTTTATCGCTAAAACTGTAGGTGGAGCCGACCTCAGACCAAACGAGCACGCCTTTCTTATCACATAAATACAAGAAACGATTATCCTCAACTTTCTGATGTTTGCGGACACCGTTATAGCCCATTTCGAGAATTTTTTCGATATCAAGCTCTAGCGCTGCAACAGATGGTGGTGTCAAGTCACTATCTTGCCAGTAACCTTGATCAAGAATCAAACGTTGATACAGTTCCTCATTATTCAGCATCACTTTTTCGCCTTCAATCGCAATTTTTCGCATACCGAAATAAGATTCTACGCGATCAATGACTGTATTTTCTTTGAGCAAAGTGAATGTGACATCGTATAAATTTGGCGTCTCTGTGTTCCAGACTTTCATACTCCACGGGTCACCTTTAGCAAGAACTGAGGCTTGTAAGTGTGCCACACCGTCCTTTACACTGGCACTAACTTCCTCAATTAGTTCACCATCAAACTGAATAGTCGCACACGCTGTCACATCATCATGCCAAACGTTAGCCTCTACCTCGAAATCAATTTTGCGAGCATCAAAATCCGGTGTCATTTTCACATAATCAATATGAACTGGAGAAACATATTCCAACCAAACCGATTTCCAAATCCCCGTCGTCTGAACGTACCAGCAGCCAAAATTGTCTTTAATCCAGCGCTGTTTGCCACGTGGTTGCGCTGTATCCATGCTATCCTGAACGCGAACAGTAACTCGATTCGTCCCAGCTGTGATATAATCTGTCACATTAAAAACAAATGACGTATAACAACCGCGATGTTCGCCAACCTTTTTCCCGTTCACCCAGACTGTTGTCGCATAATCCGAACCTTCAAAATGCAACAACACATCTTTTTCGGTTTCCGAAACTACCACGTCGCGTTCATACCAAACGACTGCATGATGCGACTCATCGTGAATACCACTCGCCTTCGTTTCATAAGTAAAAGGCACTTCAATCACGCTTTCCGCTGGCAAACTCTCGAACCAACCGTTTGCTATACCAACATTCCCATCATCAAACGTAAATGCCCATTTACCATTTAGCAACTCCCAATTCTCCCGTACAAACTGCGGTCTTGGATGTAATTCTGTCATCCCAATTCCTCCCCAATTATCTTATTTTGCTGTAATCGCATGCCTTTATTTTTAGCCAAACCAATAATTCCGGCACTCATAAATAAGAAAATATTTGGTATATCCATAATAAAATATGAAAATACACCACAAACAATTAACCAAACCGGTAATTTCCAGCCAATAGCACCGTCTTTCCAATGTTTTCGTGCCAAATAGATATTCAACAACCCAAGTAAAATCAATAACACCCCGAAGATGACTACAAAGTTAAAAATACTTCCAAACAACGCTTTCATCGCTCGCATTTGCGCCACAGAAAGCCCTGCAACATCTAGCCCCTGCCGTTTTATAAATATCCCATAAACAAAGACCGTCAACAGCCCATCCAACAACTGCCAAGCCGCTGCGATATAAATAAATATCCGCTCTAATCGTCTACTCACCTAAAAATCCCTCCTGACCTTCTATTCTTAAATAAATGCTAATTTTAGCTTCACACAAGTCGAAGGATTAATCGTTCTCTTTGTTCACACTTAGTAAAATCAGTCCTCATCCTTTTACGCCAGATGATAGTGCCATCGACTGTAGGAAATATTTTTGCGCGAACAAGTATAGTATGAAAGTCGGTACAATCGCGACAAGTGCCCCTGCCATCAAATGCGCCGGTTGCGCCTGATACATCCCTTGCAAAAGCTGGAGCCCTGGCGTAATCGGCATCATTTCAATGTCATTAAACACAATTGAAGGCCACAGGAAGTCGTTCCAAGCTGCCGTGAAAGTGAACAACGCCACAACCATCAATACTGGTCGCAAAAGTGGCAAAATCACCTTGTAGAAAATTTTGAAATCACCTGCACCGTCAATACGAGCCGCCTCATCAAATTCAATCGGAATATTCACCATGAACTGCCGAACGAGAAAGATATTGAATACAGCCGCAGCTCCCGGCACAATAGCCGCTAAATAATTGTTCACCCAGCCGAAAGTATCGATAATTTTATAAAGTGGAATTAAATTCACGACACTAGGAAACATCATCGTTGCCATCAAAAAAACAAACATGGCATTACGTCCGCGAAATTTCAAGCGACTGTATGCAAACGCCGCCAAAGATACTACCACAAGCACAAGCACCGTCTGCGATACAGCAATAATCATTGAATTCATAAACCACCTTAAAAGTGGCGTGGCTGCATTATTAAATAGCAACTCCGTATAATTCGTCGTCACCCATTGCACAGGAAGGAATTTAAAGCCAACTGTCGCAACCTCTGCCTCCGATTTAAAGGAGGTCACAATCCCCCACGCGAGCGGAACAACCCAGATGATAGCCATTACAAGCAAGAATATAAAAGCAATTAATTTTGGTATAAAACGTGCATCTTTTTTCATCAGAAACCCATCCCCTCTCGCCGTTAATTTTTATTCCGTAAAAAGAAAAATTGGACTGCGGAAACAGCCATGATACACAAGCCGAGAATAACTGCCATTGCAGATGCAATTCCCGCAATCGATTGGCCAGTACCGAACGCATTTTGCTGAATATACATTAAGAGTACCGATGTCGAGCCAGACGGACCACCTTTTGTCAGCATCAGTGGTTGCCCATAAACGTTAAACTGAGCAATCGTCGTCATTACCACAGTATATAATAACTGCGCGCGAATACTCGGAAGCGTTATCTTGAAGAATTTTTGCATAGCAGTAGCACCATCGATTTCAGCTGCTTCATAAAAATCCTGCGAAATGCCATTTAGTGCAGCCTGATAAATAATCATATTCCCACCGATACACCACCAAACCGTTACAATTACAAGCGTCATCCAAGCGTAAGGTTGCGTGCCAACCCAATTAATCGTCGTGCCAAGAAACTGATTAATTGGACCGAAACTAACATTAAACATCAACCCCCAAATAATGATAACCGCCGAAATTGCAAACAACGATGGCAAATAAAATAGCGATTGAAACAGCTTATTTAGCCTTGGTTTCGCGTTTAGTGCACTAGCTAATAACAACGGGACAATGATACAAAATGGTACGGTTAACACGACGAAAATAAATGTATTTCGCAACCCATTATGTAACTGTTCATAAAAAGTCGAATCTTTCTGAAATAATATTTCGCGATAATTATCAAATCCTACAAAATCAGGCGTACCAATCAAATCCCAATCCGTAAAGGAAATATAAATTCCATAAACTACAGGAACAAGAAAAAAGATCAAGAAAATAATTAAATGCGGACCTGCGAATAACCACGGTGTGAACTGCCATTTTCTTGTTTTATATGTTATCGTTTTAGCATTTGCTTCCATTACAATCACTCCCAATTTTTCATCTAGGGCTTGAGAATTCGCAAATTCTCAAGCCCTTTATTTGATTTAATTATTGGATTTATCTTTAGCAATCTTATCTTCCACTGCTTTTTGCATATCTGCTAATCCTTTATTCACCGGCGTCTTACCGAAAATAATATCGTTTCCATTCGCATCCAATTGTTCCGAAACGTAACCATTATACTTATAATCAAAAATCTTCAACGATTTCTGCTCAGCAGGATTCAGCAATAAGAACGACTGTGGCATCTCCTTGTAGCTTGGCTCATCCATGATTTTTAGAGATGCTGGATTTTGACCTGACTTCGCCCATTCTAGCGAGTTATCTTGCACCCAATCGATAAATTTCAGCACGCCTTCTGTTTTTTCTTTCGAACGGCCTTCACTGTTAAACATCGTGAATTGATGCGAGCTAGACCAGTTCACCATCTTATTTTTATCATCGCTTAATTGCGGTGCATTTGTGATACCCCAATCGAACTTAGCATCTTTCGCATTATTCTGCATCCAGATTCCCTCTGGTGCGAATATTACTTTTCCAGCAATGAATTTTTGGAAATAATCTTCGCCATCTTTTGTTGTAATGCCATCCTTATACATATCTTTCCACAGGTTAAACGTATCTTTTGCCTGCTGATTATCAAGCGTTGGATCAACACCATTTTCTGTTAACTTCCCGCCGTTTTGCGCATAGAGAGATAGGAATACCGGTTTCACCCAGCTTACAGACACCGCATCAATTTTGTCCTTTTTAGCCAGTGCACCCGCCGCTTTTATTTCATCGAAAGTGACAATATTATCGTCTAGCGCGTTTGGAGCATATTTTTTCACTAAATCCTTGTTATAGTACATAATGAAAGAGTGAATATCGAGTGGTATACTATATCGTTTATTATCCAATTCACCAATATTCCAAGCTTCCGGCACATAATTTTCCGCTTTTAAGTCTGGGAAATCTGCCAAATAATCATCATAGTTTAGCAACATGTCATTGTCTACGTATTGCTTAATACGCTCAGCATGAACGATCGTCAAATCAGGAATATTTTTGCCAGAGTTTACAACTGTTGGGATTTTCGTGTACATATCACCCTCTTTTAAAGACATGTTTTTAACTTTGAATTCCGGATTTGTTTTATTGTAAGCATCCACCATTTTTTGCATATTCGCACCATCTGGGCCAGTAAATGGATTCCAAAAAATAATTTCCTTACTTTTAGCTGTATCCTTCGCCTCACCAGAACCCCCACATGCAGCCAATCCAGCAACCAATAGTAACATACAAACAAGACCTAACATTTTCTTCATTTTATATTCCTCCCTCTTTGTTGAGGCTCTTACGAAGCGTATTTTGCTAAGTTAGAGCCTCAATATGCATGAGAGCAAAGCAAGCATGTAATCCCCAAACGGCTCTTGCCTCCAAACCCAGAATAATTTCTAGATTAAGCCCCACTTGTGAAAAACAAACACCTCGACTCATACCAATCATCATCCAATGTAAACGCCTACATAAAATACTACAAAAAAAAGAAATCTTTTTAATTAACCATTAAGTAAATTAATAACTAAATTTCTTTTATATTTTTACTATAATTCACTAAAATTTTATTGTCAACACTTTTAGTTCTTTTATTAGCAATTTTATGTTATGATAAACCAATAGGTTCACTAAATTGTTTTTACACTATTTACAAACTACTTTTAATCTATCTAACTATTAACTAAAGGAGGATTTTTGTACATGCAATTAGACATTTCCAAAGATTCCATTCACGTTTATGAAGCTCTTGCCAGCGATACTAGAATTCAGATTTTGAACCTACTTTCACAAAATTCGATGAACATTAAAGAGCTCGCACACGCCTTACATATGAGTAGCGCGATCATCACCCGCCACATCAACCAACTAGAAAACGCCAAATTAATCCGCACAGAAAAAATACCTGGAAAATCTGGCATCCAGAAAATTTCCAAGCTCGTTGTCGACAAGATTGAGATTACGTTCCCAACCACTATCTACCCTAATTTTAAAATGCGTTCCTTAGAGTTACCTGTTGGGCACTATACCGATTATAACGTCACACCCACATGTGGTTTAGCTTCCAGCAAAGAATTCATTGGTCATGTGGACGAGCCAAAATATTTCATGGATGCCAATCGAATGGACGCACAAATCATCTGGTTTACACAAGGCTACCTCGAATACAAAGTCCCTAATCCACTACAAAAGGACGAACAAATAGAACTGCTTGAAATCAGCTTTGAAATTGCCTCTGAGTTCCCTTACTCCAATAACGTTTGGCCCTCGGATATATCTTTTTATTTAAATGGCCACGCGCTTGGAACATGGACTTGTCCTGGTAATTTTTCTGATATCCGTGGTAAGTACACGCCAAGTTGGTGGGCAGACTCTAACAGTCAATACGGACTCTTCAAATCCATTCGTATTTCTCAGCATGGCACACATTTTGATGGAGAAATATTATCTGAATTAACTTTAGGTGATTTAGACATAACAGAAGAACTCCTAACATTCCGTATTGCCGTTGAGAAGGACGCTAAAAACATTGGCGGGACTACGATATTTGGGAAAGGATTCGGAAATCACCAGAAAGATATGGAGTTTAAGTTCTATTATAGCGAGAAGTGCTGAAACGGCCCGTTAGGCCAGATTCAGAGACTGCTTGGCAATGACGCAGGGCAAGGCTTGTGCTAACCATGACTTCATACACAAACCAAAGACTTTACTACTTGCTAGCTTCTTATTTGTCCACTACTTATTCCGAGTTCTTCATCTAAGAGCCACTTATGGATTACATGCTCGCTTCGCTCTCATGCATATTGAGGCGTCAAACATGATGCAACACAAGGCTTATTCTAACCATGACTTCATACATAAACCAAAGACTTTACTACTTGCTAGCTTCTTATTTGTCCACTACTTATTCCGAGTTCTTCATCTAAGAGCCACTTATGGATTACATGCTCGCTTCGCTCTCATGCATATTGAGGCTCTAATTCAGCAAAAAATGCTTCATAAGAGCCTCAACAACAAAGCACCCCTTCCAACGCATCGAACACGTCAAAAAGGGGTGCTATTGCATATCTTATATCACTTACTTGTCGATAATTCGTGTAACACGGAAAGCTCTTTCTCAAGCGTGCTCAATAAACTCTTTCCTTCCGCTCTATCAATCAAACCCAACCTCACCGCAAAATTTATCTCTCGCGATAAGCCGTACATTTGGGTATCCAATACTTCTTCATAGGCCGGACATTGAGGTAAAGTTAGATTATCCATCTGTACTTTAATTAACTGCAAAATTCTTTTCGCATCTTCTTTAAGAAGAGTAATTGCCTCTTCTCTGTGATCTATTTGTTTATTTGTCATCACAGAACCCCCCATTCAACACACACTCATATGCGCGTAATCAATCTATTATATCGAAAGCATAATTTTGCAAATTTTATCTTCTTTAGTATAGCATATTTTTTTTGCCATGTAACCTGATATCCTAACATTTTTTAAGAAAAGGACCTCGTTGACAACTCGTATATAAAAAAGGTAAAGCACAAGCTCAGTGGTATGGACAGATAAATGATAACTTTATCAAAAAATTGGAAACGGCGATAGAAAGATCGGATGAATGAAACTAGCGTAATTACAACGTATACTAAAACTAGCGCAAACCCAATACCAAATGCCCAATAAAAACTATCGAACCAAAACACTGCTGGTCGAACAAATATTAATGCTAAAAAAGCACCAACTGATGCCAATAAGGTACACACCATTTCTTTATGCCCCGCTTTTTTCTCTAATACCATTTCTTTAACCTCCGCTAATTTGCCATTGTTTATCTTTTATTTTTTTCATGCTATAATAAAATTACGAGGTGAGCGCAGTGAAAGCACAATGCATTTTATGTGAAACAATAGATGAACTTGATGATAAGAAATTTAAAACGAAACAACTTCGCAATAAGCCAATTCGAATGTATCTTTGCCCAAACTGTGAAGGACGTATCGCTGATAAAACAGTGGCTCGAATCAATTCTGGCAAGTTCGAATTCCATAAACCAAAAACAAAAAGCTTTATCGAAAAACCCGCTAACATCGAATAGCGGGTTTTTTCGTCTTCCTTAAGCGTCGTGCCTATGCGCTGATACGTACTTAGGCCCGAGTTTGTTCTAGCTTTAGACCACTAGTGTTGGGCAATACTGTCTTGCTCGGATTTTATTCTGTAATCCTAAAATCTAAATCGATAGCTTTCGCTGTTTTCGTTGGTAATGCTTTTTCCGCAAAGTCATTCGGGTTTGGCACAGCTAGTTTTGTTAGATGCACAAGCGTGTAGTAATTCTGTTTGTTGAGCATATATGTGATTGCACCCTCTCGTTTTGATTTCGCTGGGAAAATATTATGCGCTGATGGGCTACCAGATAATTGATAGGCTGTTGGTACAAAATTCTCTAAGCTAGCACCTTTGGAAATGCCACCACCGTTAATTTGGATGCGCTCTGCTAAATAGTTAACGTTACTAGCAGATGTATTTTCAATGATTACATCTGCTGTTACCACGAAACCATCTTGGTTCGCTAAATACGATTCAGGACTATACGGATCCATTTTTTTTGTTTGCTCCTGTCACGCTTTCCAGCTTGTATTGCTTTACAGTCACTTTTAACGGGCCAAAATCAGCTGTTTCAGGTGTTGTATTCAAATATACAAGCGATACTGTTCCGCCTGTTTTCGGCGCTACTGCAGACTGTTTAAAGCCCTCTGCACTTAAAGAAAAGTTACCTGCTTTTGGCGCTATAGCTTCTGCTGATTTTTTTGTAGTGTCTTTTTTAGGCGTTTCTGTCGCTTTATCAGGAGTCGTGGCTTCTGCTTCTTTCTCCTGCGTGTCTTCTCCTGTTGGTACATCTTCTTTTGTTGTTACTTCTTTATCTTGTTTTGCTTCTGTTTTATCTTTTGCTTCTTCGCTGGAATTCACATCTTGTTTTGCTGTCTCTTCTTTTTTCGTCTCCTGCTTTTCCTCTGTTTTTGTTGCTTGTTCCCCTGATTCAGAGCTTTTCGAATCCGCCCCCGAACCACAAGCTGCCAGTCCAAAAACCAATACACTCATTGTGCCTACCATCAGTAATTTCTTCATGTAAATCCCTCCTTCTTTTACGTTTCCCTGTATATTAACTATACCAAACAAAAAGGCATATTACAATCATGTTACAATTTTTTTTATCTTTGCAAATTTTTCAGCAACTAAAAAAAAGCCGCCCAATGAAGGACGACTTTTTTCATGTAGCTTAGTCTGAGATTTTTGTGCGTTTCGCAGCTTTTTCACGTTCGTTTTTATTCAATATTTTTTTACGTAAACGAATGTTTTCCGGTGTAATTTCGCAGTACTCATCATCATTTAAGAATTCTAATGACTCTTCTAATGTTAATGTACGAGGTTTTTTGATAACGTTTGTTTGGTCTTTATTTGCTGAACGAATATTTGTCATTTGTTTCGCTTTTACAATATTTACTGCGATATCGCCTTCACGATTATTCTCGCCGACAATCATACCTTCATAAATATCTGTACCCGGTTCTACAAAGATAGTACCACGATCTTCTACTTGCATTGTTCCGTAAGTAGTTGATTTACCAGTCTCCATCGATACAAGAACACCACGGCTACGTCCACCAACACGGCCCTTTTGCATTGGTTGGTAAGAATCGAACGTATGGTTTAAGATACCGTAACCACGAGTCATCGATAGGAATTCTGTTGTATAACCAATAAGTCCACGTGATGGTACTAAGAAAATCAAGCGTACTTGACCGGAACCGTCATTGACCATATCAGCCATTTCGCCTTTACGTAAGCCAATAGATTCCATGATGCTACCAACATATTCTTCAGGAGTGTCAATTTGTACACGCTCCATTGGCTCACATTTTACGCCATCGATTTCACGGATGATAACTTCTGGTTTGGATACTTGGATTTCGTAACCTTGACGACGCATGTTCTCAATTAAAATAGATAGATGCAACTCACCACGACCAGACACAATCCAAGCATCAGGTGAAGCAGTTGGGTCGATACGCAAACTTACATCTGTTTGTAGCTCAGATAGTAAACGCTCTTCAATTTTACGGCTTGTTACATGTTTACCTTCACGACCAGCGAACGGACTATTGTTCGTTACGAAAGTCATTTGCAGAGTAGGTTCGTCAATGCGCAAAATTGGCAATGCTTCTTGGTGATCATCTGGTGTTACAGTTTCTCCAACGAAGATATCTTCCATTCCAGAAACGGCAACGAGATCGCCAGCTTTTGCTTGTGTAATTTCGATACGTTTTAGTCCAAGAAAACCGAACATTTTTGTTACACGGAATTTCTTCACAGTACCATCTAATTTCATCAAGGCTACCGATTGACCAACTTCCATGGTTCCACGGAAAATACGACCAATACCGATACGACCAACATAGTCATTGTAATCAAGTAAAGAAACTTGGAATTGCAATGGTTCATCACTGTTATCCACAGGCGCTGGTACGTTATTAATGATAAGATCAAAAATTGGGTCCATTGTTTCTTCTTGATCTTCTACTTTATCGCTTAACGAGCTTGTTCCATTAACCGCCGCAGCGTATACAACTGGGAACTCCAATTGGTCCTCATCTGCACCAAGTTCGATGAATAATTCTAAAACTTCATCTACAACTTCTGCAGGACGCGCGGATGGGCGGTCAATTTTATTAACAACAACAAGTGGTGTTAAATGTTGTTCTAACGCTTTTTTCAATACGAAGCGCGTTTGTGGCATTGTACCTTCGTAGGCATCAACGACTAAGACAACACCATCAACCATTTTCATAATACGTTCTACTTCCCCACCAAAATCGGCATGTCCAGGAGTATCTAAAATATTAATATGCACACCGTTATGATTGATGGCAGTATTTTTTTGCTAAAATTGTGATACCACGTTCTTTTTCAATGGCATTACTATCCATCGCACGCTCAGCTACTTGCTCATGATCATTGAATGTTCCTGACTTGCGCAAAAGCTGATCCACCAAAGTTGTTTTACCATGGTCAACGTGGGCAATAATGGCTACGTTACGAATATCTTCTCTTAATTTCAAAATGTTTCCTCCTAATATTAAATTACCTTCCGGAAGCTGATAAACATCTACTCAGCTACTCAAAAATGGCCTAACTAAAGTCAAGCGCTCTTCATATATGGTAATACGACTTAGCTACCAGAGCCAAAAGAAAGAGGAAAATTGGCTTATTTTCCCCGTTTCTGGATCGTTTAGTTTTAATCAACTTTCCAATTATAGCACATTTGCTCGGGTTTAGCACGATTTTTATTCCATAAAATGAAATTTAACGAACGTCTCATGCTTCTAAACATTTAACGACCATAATCACGCAGAATCTCTGCGTGAACGCCAGGGCTTGCAACGAAAGAGTCACCTTTTTCTGTGATAATCATCTCAGAACCATTAACCCTTGTCACAACAGCTCCTACTTCCTCTGCAATAATTTTTCCAGCGCCAATATCCCACGGTGATAGATTCGCACTGACATACGCATCTGCACGTCCAGTTGCAACTGCCATGTATTCGAGTGTTGCCGCACCATACAGTCGTAACCCGCGAGCCTTTTGAATCACAGGAAGCATATATGGAAATTTCCGTACCGATGCTGCATTAATAATAACGAGTGCATCTTCTAATCTTTTATCCACCGCGAGTTTCGGAATTTCTACATCATTCACAAATGCGCCCTCTCCACGCTTAGCGAAGTAAAATTCACCACCAACGATATCATATATATAAGCAAGCTCCCCGACACCATTTCGATAGATGCCAAGTGAAATAGCAAAATTCCGCTTCTGTTCAACAAAATTCACCGTACCATCAATCGGATCCAACACCCAAACAATGCCTTCTAAACTCGTAATTTCTTCGCCGTAGCCTTCTTCACCTAGTAAGCGATGTTCTGGGAAATAAGCCTTAATTTTTCCAGCAAAATAACGTTCTGTTGCTTTGTCTACATTCGTCACTAAATCATTGCGATCTGATTTTGACTCAACTTCAACATTAGACTGCTCAAGCGCCATAAAAATCCGATTACCCGCTTCTTCTAGCCATTCTCGCGCTAGTTGATCTATTTTCTCTAGTACCACCTTCGCATCACTCCTTCGTTTGTTTTTCCTAGCTTATCATAATTTTAAGCTAAATACAGCCTCAAAGTTCTATTTTACGTTATAATGAACTATATGAAAGTGAGGAATTTTAATGACTTTTACAAAAAAAGATTTTAAAGCGATGCAAACGCCTGGGCTTGAAGAACGGATGGCAGTAATCCAAACACAGATTCAGCCAAAATTTCGCGAAATCGGCGAGAGCCTCGCAACTTATTTAAGTGCCAAAACTGGAACCGACATGTTTCTGCATATTGCGCGTCATGCTCGTCGTTCTGTAAATCCACCTGATAGTACATGGCTTGCGGTAGCTAACAGCAAACGCGGCTACAAAAAAACACCCGCATTTCCAAGTTGGGATTTGGGATGACTATGTCTTTATCTGGCTTGCCTACATATATGAAACGGAAAACCGCCAAATAGTCGTGCATAATTTCCTAGAAAATCTTAGCCTATTAGAGAAATTACCTATAAACTTCTCAATTTCACCAGATCATACAGAAAAACCAACAAGCCTCATCCAAAATACAGATTTAAAGAAAATTTTAGAGCGATTCCGTGACGTAAAAAAGGGCGAATTTATGGTTGGTCGTATTTTCAAACCCGGTGATAGTGCTTTGAAAGATGATGCTACGTTTACAAATGAACTTGAGAAAACGATAGACTTGTTGTTGCCATTCTATGATATGAGTTTTGAAATGCAAGAAATTTAAACGATAGGATGTACAAAAACGCTAAATCTCTGTATAATGGTGAGGTTGTGATTATTTGAGAAAAGGAGTTGAGCACCATGAAAATAAGTATCGCGCCGAGCGAACCAGATCCGCATCAGAGGTCATACAGGGATTCAAGTCATGGCTTGCAACAGCACTCCATACGGCCGAATCCTTAGAAAAGGAGGAATACGCCTATGCATCAAATTTTCAAATCGAATGAAGCTGGTAAATTAGAGGAACTAGAGAAACCAGAACGTAATTGCTGGATTAATATCGTGGCGCCATCATCGGAAGAAATTAATCAAATTGCCGATCAGTATGGGATTCCACTTGAATTTCTCGAAGATCCATTGGATAAAGATGAAAGTGCACGGATCGAGCGAGATGACGATACGGAAGCGGTCTTAATTATTTGTGACTTTCCTATTGTCGATGAGGATGATATTCACTATGCTTCGTTTGAAACTATTCCACTTGGGATGATTATGACGAAGGATTATTTCATCACGATTTGTACGATTGATTCATCGATTATCCAGTCCTTCATTAAAAATCGGATAAAAGGCTTTTTTACACACATGAAAACGCGCTTTGCATTGCAGATATTGTATATGATTTCCACGCAATTTCTCCGTCATTTGAAACGGATGAGTCGCCAAACGGATGATATTGAAAAAGAGCTGCATGAATCGATGAAAAATAAACAGCTCTATGATTTGATGGGGATTGAAAAAAGTTTAGTTTACTTCTTGACTGCCCTCAAATCAAACAAACTAGTGCTGGACAAGATGATGCGTCAACATATTGTGAAGATGTACGAGGAAGACCAAGATTTACTAGAAGATGTTATTATTGAAAACCGACAAGGGATTGAAATGGCGGAAGTTCACTCAAATATCTTGAGTGGGATGATGGATGCCTACGCCTCTATTATTTCAAACAACATGAACATCGTAATGAAATTTTTGACGTCGTTTACCATCATTTTGACGATACCAACCATGGTGTTTAGTTTCTATGGAATGAACGTTGACTTGCCACTATCCCAAGCACCATTGGCTTGGATTCTAGTCATCTGTATCTCTTTTGGAATCGCTGGGATACTTGGATTTGTCTTTTGGAAACGGAAATTTTTCTAGCTTTAAACCACTTTCTATTACAGGAAGTGGTTTTCTTATGTAAAAAGCGGGAAAACCTGTAGCAAAGAGGTGAAAAGTAATGAATGCTAAATTTATGATTACTCCAGTCGTTTTTAGTATGCTACTTCTTGCAAGCTGTGGTGGTTCTTACTCCTCAAACAGTTCGGATAGCACAAATTCTTACGGTAGCAATAATAATAGCTATGGCAGTACTGCAAACGATAGCAATAAAAACGACATGCGCAGTGATTCAAAACCGATGATACTGACGCAAAAAGATGTTTTGGAAACGGTGAAATCAAAGATTAACTCAGATATTGTGGTAATGCTTCCAAAAGATATCCCCCTTTCATCTGATAGTCACTTTTTAAGCGCAAAAACAACCGATGCTCCGGATGCCTATCAAGTTATTTTTTACGAAACAAAAAATCCTATTTCGGTGAATAGTGACGATTTGAAAGAAGCATCTAAAGCCACAGCGATTGCTACTGTTTCTGGTAAAAGCTACATGACAGAGCAAGAAGCAGCCGATGCGACTGGTCATATGGATAACGTTAATACAGGTATGAATGGCGTAGATCTTGGCTCAAATATTACTGGATATACTGATGCTGGCGCCGGTTCAACTTTCCTAAACTGGGCGGAAGGCCGTTGGAGTATGAGCGTGCGCAACACGACAAGCGCAGACCAGCAAGATTCCATCGATCTCGCAAAAAAAAGTGGTGGCTATGCTTGAAAAAGAAAACGCTTCCTGCTCCTCATCAAGTTGGCGGTATGAAGCTAGAGGCCATGCCAAATAAAGCTGACGGCAATATCATTAGCTGGCAAAACGACAAAACAGATTATACAGTTAGTAATTTCAAAGACCCACTAGATGGCGTGAAGATTACCACAAGTTTTACTAAATAAAAATATGGGTCTGGGACAAAATATATCTCTAACCAAAATAAGCAAGATATCACGAAGCCCTTTTTTCGGGTAAGACGTATATCTTGCTTCACACAAATCGAGCGAAAGCGTTTGTATTCCATGGATTTTGCGGAAGCCGGAAGCGGAGCATACTTGTGTATGTGAGAACCGGAAGTCTGCTAAATCCATGGAATGCGAGCGCTTGTCGCCGATTTATCTGGGTTATGTGCCAGACCCTTATTTTTATTCTTTCCCTACTTCTTCTAAAATCAGCTTTTCCAATTCTTCTGGCGAAATATGCTCATCAAAAATATGTTCTCCGATAATCACAGTTGGTACAAGACGGATATTCGCAGCATTTGCTTCTGCAATAATTTTCGCAGCTTGTTCCTTATTATCTTGCTCCGAAAGTCCAAGCTCATCTTCTGCAAAATTGGCAACTTCCTCGTGTGTCAAAGAGCCCCAAAGATCCTGTCTTGCATACACTTCATCCAAAACTTCAAGCGTTTGTTCTGGTGCCGCATAATCTAAATAATGATGTATAATATTGCCGCGTTGCAATGACTCTTTCTCCTTATCAAATGGCTTAACAATAAGCTCAATCCGCCCTGAATCCAAATAACGACTGATTACATCACGTGATTTTTCATGCCACTCACGGCAAAACGGACAACGCACATTCACAAATGAAATCACTTTCACCGGCGCATCGCTCTTCCCAATATGAATTCCTGCCTCTGTTCCTACATTACCTGCAATAATTTCACTAATATCCATCTAAAATTTCCTCCTTATGGTTGCATTTTGATTTTACTTGTCGTCGCATTCTTCACGAGTTGCATGACACGATAAGGTGAATAACCGCTTACCTTCTCAAACTCTTTCCCTAGGCTTTTTTTCTTCACCGATGGAGCGTACGACTTGCTTAAAATCACTATATTTTGCTTTTATTTCTGACGCATCGATACCTACTTCATAGGCTTTCTCAACGGCTTGATAAAAGTTAATAACCGTCGCCATTTCTTCTTTGGACCAATCTAAATTGATCGGATAGCTATATTCCATGTTTCGTCCCCCTTTCATTCGGCAAACCTGCTTGTACAGCATTTTGTATTGATTTTACAGCTACTGCTAGTTGTTTTTGCTCAGAATCTGAAAGTGTTAAAGGAACAATCCTCTTCACACCAGATGCGGCAATGACAGCTGGAACACTAATAAAGCCTGATGTCATCCCGAACTTATCTTGCACGTGAACGCCTACCGTCAAAATCATGCCTTCATCCTCTAAAATAATTCTTGTCAGTTCTACTAAAGCAAGCGCAATGCTACAATCAAACAACCGGCCCTCACCTAAGGGCTCATTAGGCAACTCTTGCATTTGTTTTACGATAGGTTCTAGCTTCTCAAAGGAATAGTGATCCGGATCGTCCATAATATAGCTCAAAATTGGTCGACCTCCAATAAAAGCTCTACTCCAAGCTGGAACACCATTTTTCAGCGTACTTCCAATCATATAAGCATGGACATTTTTTGCGTTAACTTGAAAATAGCGACCCAATTCCGATTGCAGAAAAGCTGTATCAAGCATCGTTCCTAGCGCAATGATTTTTTCCGAAGCAAGACCTGAAAATTTCATAATCCAATGCGCCACCACTTCACTCTGCGGTGTTGCAACTAGACAAATGCCTTGAAATCCGGTCTCCATCCATCGATTGACGAATCTCCGAACAATCGATGAAGCTTGTTGCGTATTTTCAGCGTCCAGAAAAGGATCATGTGCAAAGATAATCATGGTAGCATTCCGACATTCTGCAAAACCACCCGAAGTAAGTCCCATTTTAGGCCTGAAATAAGCACCGTATGCCATATCTTTCAAGGATTGCACCTTCTTATCTGCAATCAGACAAACCTCCACATTCAGCTGTCGATTCATCATCGCAAAAGCATAACTTGTGCTTATCTTATTATTTCCGATAACCGCAATCCTCTTCTGTTCTACTGTCAAACCCGCCTCACGCTCCCTTTTCTGATGTTCTACTTCATTTTATCATGAAAGCCGCAAGCTTAAAAATAATGTGATTATAAAAAAAAAACGCCAACTCTACTCCCGCAGAATCAGCACCAAAACTATTCATCTTTGCTTTCTAAGGCAAGACGTTTATTTTTTCGAATATAATGTGTTGCAATGCAAAAAAACGTTGGTAAAACATAACTCACAATACATAACAAGATGATTTCTATAACAGATTTTTGGATAGTTCCATTCGTCAACTTAATAAATCCAGTAATTGGTGTTTCTAAAATTTGTATCACAGATTTTATCCCACCAGTATCATGCATATGATGGAAAAAACCGATGATAAAAACAACAATCGTTAGTACAAAACAAATTCCTGATATGATATAAGCCAACCAAAATAGACCTCGTTTCCATATCCCCATTTTTCACCAGCTCCCCTTACATTTTGTGTGCTTACCTTTTCTATTATGTAAAATCACACAAAGACAATTTTTAGCGAAGAAATCGACTGTTTTCGTGCGTCTCCAAATAGTCTTGTTTCAAGAAATAAGTCGCTACACAGAAAAATGCTGGCATCAAATAGCTGATAATAATTACTAACAGCATTGACCAAACTGGATTTGTCACATGAATAGTAAACATAGCAGGATCAGTAACAGGACTTGCTAAAATACGAAGGACTGCTTTCCAGCTATCGGTTTCATGCATGTGAATAATAAAGCCATGAACGATATTAACGACAAAACCTAGAAAGAAAATCGCGGAGAAACCATAAACGATACCGAAAATAATTTTTTCTATCTGCTTTTTCATTTTTACACCTGGATTCTTTTAATTTATATAGTTATCATACTACTTTGTTTCCAATTTCACAATGATTAAATCCCATAGGTAAGACGCTATCCGGAATGTTCCCAGATAGCGTCCTTTTTTTATTACATATGGATTGGGCGTCCCAATGCTAGTTCTGCTGCTTCCATTGTCAACTCACCTAAAGATGGATGAGCATGGATTGTAAGCCCGATGTCTTCTGCTGTTACGCCTGTTTCGATTGCAAGTCCGATTTCAGAAATAATATCGGATGCGTTCATTCCTGCAACTTGCGCGCCAAGGATAAGACCGTCTTCTTTACGTGTTACAAGACGTACAAAACCTTCTGGAGCGTCAAGAGATAAGGCACGGCCATTACCGCCAAATGGGAATTTAGCAGCTTTTACGTCAAATCCTTTTTCTTTTGCTTCTTTTTCTGTTAAACCAACTGTTGCTAGTTCTGGATCACTGAAAACGACTGCTGGTAATGCTGTATAATCATTTTCAGTAGCCTCTCCTGCAATTGCCTCAGCAGCGATTTTTGCTTCATAGCTTGCTTTATGGGCAAGTGGAACGCCAGGAACAATATCACCAATAGCGAAAACGTTAGAAATATTTGTGCGACCTTGTTTATCTACTTCAATCAAGCCACGTTCACTTAATTTAACGCCTAATTGTTCTAAACCAATATCATCTGTATTTGGACGACGGCCTACTGTTACTAGTACATAGTCAGCTTCAATAGTTTTTGTTTCACCGCCAGCTTCGTACGTTACTTTTACGCCGTTTTCTGTTTCTTCGGCAGATTTTGCAAGTGCTTTTGTTACGATTTCTACGCCTTTACCTTTAAGGTTACGTTTTACAAGAGAAATCATATCTTTTTCGTACGTTGGCAAAATTTCTGGTCCGCCTTCAAGGATTGTTAGCTCTGTACCAAGATTGGCAAATGCGCCACCAAGTTCTGTCCCGATATAACCACCGCCGATTACAACAAGTTTTTTCGGAACTTCTGTAAGAGCTAGCGCACCTGTTGAGCTAAGAACGCGTTTGCCGAATTTAAAACCTGGAATCTCAATTGGACGAGAACCAGTAGCGATAATGACATTGTTGAATGTGTAGGTTTGTGCTGATTCAGAGTGGATAACACGCAGGGAATGCTCATCAACGAAGAACGCCTCTCCTTCTAACATTTCCACTTTGTTCTTTTTAAGCAAACCTTTCACACCTGTTGTTAATTTGCTAACGACAGAACCTTTCCATTCTTGCGCTTTTGTGAAATCGAGGTTTACGTTATCTGCTGTGATACCCATATTATCGGAATGTTTCGCTTCAGCAAAACGGTGACCAACTGTGATCAATGCTTTGGAAGGGATACAACCAACGTTTAAACAAACGCCACCGTAATGTTCTTTCTCGATAATCGTTACTTTTTGTCCTAATTGTGCTGCGCGAATTGCCGCAACATATCCGCCGGGTCCTGCACCAATGACGATGGTGTCTCTTTCTTCTGGAAAATCGCCTACTACCATTTTTTACGCCTCCATTAGTAAAAGTTCTGGGTCATTTAATAACCGCTTGATATTGTTCATAGCCTTTTGAGCTGTTGCGCCGTCGATTACGCGGTGGTCGAAGCTTAGCGATAGAGCAAGTACTGGTGCTGCTACGATTTCACCATCTTTAACGATTGCTTTTTCAGCGATACGACCTACACCTAAAATCGCAACCTCAGGGTAGTTGATAACTGGTGTGAACCATTGTCCGCCAGCAGATCCAATATTAGAGATAGTAGAAGAACCGTGACGCATTTCTTCTCCTGTTAATTTACCGTCGCGTGCTTTTGTAGCCAATTCGTTAATTTCGTTAGAGATTGCAAAAATCGATTTTTTGTCAGCGTCTTTGATGACTGGTACGTAAAGACCGTGATCTGTGTCAGCTGCAATACCGATATTGAAATAGTGTTTATATACTAGTTCGTCCGTAGCATCATCGAGTGTTGTATTTAAGACTGGGAACTCACGCAACGTGTTTACTAGCGCTTTTACCATATAAGGTAGGAATGTAAGCTTGATACCTTTTTCAGCTGCTACATCTTTGAAACGTTTACGATGAACCATCAAAGCAGATACTTCGATTTCGTCCATTAACGTTACATGTGGCGCAGTATGTTTTGAGTTAACCATCGCTTTTGCAATAGCTTTACGTGTTGGTGTTAATTTTTCGCGTGATTCTGGATACGTTCCACCGCTGACAACTGGTGCTACTTTCGCTGCTGGTTTTGCTGTCGTAGTTTCTTGTGTTGCCGCTACTGGCGCCGCTTCATTTGTCGCTACTGCTGCAGTGTCACCATTTAGGAATGCATCAACATCTGCGCTAAGAACGCGGTTGTTTTTGCCTGAACCTGCAACTTGACGAAGATCTACACCTTTTTCACGTGCATATTTACGAACAGATGGCATAGCGATAACAAGACCATTTGGATCTTTTTGTGATGATGGCGTACCGTTTCCACCTGATACTGGTGCTTTTGCTGCGTTATTGTTTTCCAATTTCGCAGTATCGGCTGGCGCTTCTGGAGTAGATGAATGATCTGTTGTTGCTTCGCCTTCAAAGTCACCTTCAAACGTGATTAGAACTTGTCCAACTGTTGCTACTACACCTTCGCCAACTAAAATATCTTTAACAGTTCCTGCAACAGGAGATGTAATTTCTTCAACAGATTTGTCATTTTGTACTTCAAAAATAGTCGCGTCTTCCTCGATTTGATCGCCTGGTTTCACGAACCATTTCACGATTTCTCCTTCATGAATTCCTTCACCAATGTCTGGTAATTTGAATTCAAAAATACCTTTTCCACCTGCTGGTGCCGGAGCAGCTACAGATGTCGTAGCTGATGCTGTTGGAGCTTCTTCTGCATCGTTCTCGTGACCTTCAACACCGTCAAATGTGATTAGCACTTGTCCAACTGTGGCTACTACGCCTTCACCAACTAGAATTTCTTTTACAGTTCCAGTTACGGGAGATGTAATTTCTTCAACAGATTTGTCATTTTGTACTTCGAAAAGAGACGCGTCTTCTTCAATTTTATCGCCTGGTTTTACGAACCATTTCACGATTTCTCCTTCATGTATACCTTCACCAATATCCGGTAATTTAAATGAATATGCCATTTTTTTTTTAAAGCCTCCTGTTTTGTTGAGGCTCTTAGAAAATGTACTGTATTTCCTTAGAGCCTCAATGTGCATGAGAACGAAGTGAGCATGTAATCCATGTACTGCGCTCATCATGTTTAGTATCTTCGAATCAAGCTCCAACAGCCAGCTCCTCCAAAACTTCACGCCGGCCATAAAAACCAAGTGCGGGTTTTCATGACCGCCGCTCCAGTTTTTTTCGGAGCTAACGGGCTGTTTGCGCTTTTCTATTTAGAAAGCAAGCACTTCTTTCACACGTTCAACAATATCGTTATGGTTTGGTAACCAAACTGTTTCTGCTTGTGCAAATGGGAAAATGCTGTCTGGTGCTGTTACACGCATAACTGGTGCTTCTAATGAAAGAATGGCACGGTCATTGATTTCAGCAATAACATTGGCAGCGATTCCTGCTTGTTTTTGTGCTTCTTGAACAACTACTACGCGATTTGTTTTCTTAACGGAAGCAATGATTGTGTCGATATCCAACGGGCTGATTGTACGAAGGTCAATAACTTCAACAGATACGCCTTCTTTTTCTAGTTCTTCTGCTGCTTTCACAGATTCTTGAACCATTGCACCGTATGTGATAACAGAAACGTCCGTTCCTTCACGGCGAACAGCTGCTTTACCAATTTCAATCGTGTACTCACCTTCTGGAACTTCTTGACGGAATGAGCGGTATAATTTCATATGCTCCAAGAAAATAACTGGATCGTTATCGCGGATAGCAGAAATTAAAAGACCTTTTGCATCGTATGGAGTTGATGGAATAACTACTTTTAGACCTGGTGATTGTGCCATTAGGCCTTCTAAGTTATCCGCGTGAAGCTCAGGAGTATGAACCCCACCACCGAATGGCGCGCGAATTGTGATTGGAGCAGTACGTGTACCACCAGTACGGTAACGCATACGTGCCATTTGACCAGACACAGAATCCATTACTTCAAAAACGAAACCAAAGAACTGAATTTCAGGAACTGGACGGAATCCTTCAAGGGCAAGACCAATTGCCAAACCACCAATACCTGATTCTGCAAGCGGCGTATCGAATACACGATCTTCGCCGAATTCTGCTTGAAGACCTTCAGTAGCACGGAAAACCCCACCGTTATTACCTACATCTTCACCGAAAACTAAAACGTTCTCGTCATTTCTTAGTTCTACTGCAAGCGCATCTGTAATCGCTTGAATCATTGTTTTTTGCGCCATGATTATTTCGACTCCTTCGCTTCAAAAATTGCCAGTTGCTCTTTGATTGGAGCAGTTGGTGTTTCGTACATATTTTTAAGAAGATCTGATACTTTTTGTTTTGGTGTAGCGTCAGCTTCTTTGATAGATGTTTTGATTTCTTCTTTTGCTTGCTCGATTACTGCGTTTTTCTTTTTTCTTCGTTCCAAAGTCCTTTTGCTTCTAGGAAAGTACGGAAACGAACGATTGGATCTTTTAATTCCCATTCGCCATCAAGCTCTTTCGTACGGTAACGAGTTGGATCATCACCTGAAAGTGTATGTGGTCCATAACGATAAGTCATTGTTTCGATTAGAGTTGGACCATCACCTGCAACTGCACGATCACGCGCAAATTTTGTTACCGCATAAACTGCTAGTGGATCCATGCCGTCTACTTGAACGCCTGGGATACCTGCTGCAACAGATTTTTGAGCCAATGTTACGGCTGCCGATTGTTTTTCACGCGGTGTTGAAATAGCGAACATGTTATTTTGAACAACGAAGATTGCTGGAGCTTTGTAAGCACCTGCGAAGTTCATACCCTCATAGAAATCACCTTGTGAAGACCCGCCATCACCTGTATATGTGATAACAACTGCATCTTTTTTGCGCTTCTTAAGTCCCAAAGCAACACCAGCTGCTTGAACGATTTGTGCACCGATGATGATTTGTGGAGAAAGAACGTTTAAGTCGTCTGCAAATTGGTTTCCGACAAAATGTCCACGTGAAAATAGGAACGCTTTTGTCAATGGAAGACCGTGCCAAATCATTTGTGGCACATCACGATAACCAGGAAGCACGTAATCTTCTTTTGTTAAAGCATAGTGACTTGCAAGTTGTGAAGCTTCTTGTCCAGCTGTTGGCGCGTAGAAACCTAAGCGACCTTGGCGGTTCAAGGAAATCGAGCGTTGGTCAAGAACACGTGTCCAAACCATGCGTGTCATTAATTCTACTAGCTGCTCGTCTGTTAAATCAGGCATCAAGTCAGGATTAACAACCTCTCCTTTTTCATTTAAAATTTGGACCAATTCAAATTGATCGGCAACAGCTTGAAACTGCGCTTGTACGTCTACTACAGTCTTCTTTGTTTTAGAAGCCATCGTGTAATCTCTTCCCTTCTGGTTTGAAATATTTTAAGAATTGAATGCGCAAACATTAGTTATTCTTTCCACTACGTATAATGTAGCAAAAGTTCCGCTTGTCAGGCAAGCAATACAATGTATGGTTCGCTTCTCAATTTTCCTAACTGGATTCATGTATTATTCGGCAAAACGAAAAACTACTCCTAGCGAAATCTATCCTTTTGCTTATTCTCAGCTTTCACAACTGAAAACATGATTTTGGGATGAGTTTGTGAAAAAGATATGAAACACCATCCTATTCACAAATTCATCTCGCTTGCCTAGATTTAGACTTTGCTGTTACATTTTTTTAATGCCTTAATATTAATACACCAATCTTCCTCTTTAATTTACACCATCTGCCCGCTTTCGTCAACAGCTTAAGCTTACTTTGTTTTATCGCAATACCAAGGTTTTACGTCCAAATATTCGCTTTCAAAAACTGTATTAGGAATTGTGTTTCTAAGATAAAACTGTTATATAATAAAGCAAAGATGGCTTAGGCTTCATCTTTAGAATTTTATTTAAAAGAGCTTTATATTGTTTGTGAATTCACAAACAATAACATTTGTATAACAGCTCTACATATCGAACAATATATTGCTTGTCGTTTTTAACGTTCGTCTTTTAGGTGCTTATATTTTAACATAAAAGTTATTTCCTTCCTAATATTTACCCTTTTGAATATTAGCTAAAAGTAAAATTCATTCACAATAAGAGCTTTTTTTGATAAAATGGAGATAAGTTTATAAGAACAGGAGAGAAAATAATGCTTACAATGGATGATATTGTCCGTGAAGGAGATCCTGTTTTGCGCGCTGTCGCAGAGCCTGTCAATTTCCCACTATCGGATGAAGATAAGAAAACTGGTCAAGAAATGTTGCAGTTCCTCATTAATAGTCAAGATCCCGACATCGCTGAGGAGCATGAGCTGCGGGGTGGGGTTGGTATCGCTGCTCCACAAATCGCCGTTTCTAAACGTTTGATTGCAATTCATGTTCATGACGATAATGATCGTTTATACAGTTATATTTTATACAACCCGAAAATTCGTAGTCATTCCGTAGAAAATGCTTGTTTAGGTGGCGGTGAAGGTTGCCTATCTGTTGATCGCGAGGTTCCTGGTTTTGTTGTGCGCCATGCGCGTGTGACATTAGAAGCTTTTGATATCGATGGAAAGCCCTTAAAATTACGTTTGAAGGGTTATCCCGCAATTGTCGTTCAGCATGAGATTGATCATTTGAATGGAATTATGTTTTATGATCATATCAATAAGGAGAATCCATCGTATTTGCCACCTGATGTTATTGTTTACGAATAGATAAGAAAAGCAATCCGAGTGCTCATACGCATGCTTGGATTGCTTTTTGTTTCATACATTATTTGGGTCAACGCTTTACTTTGCATAAAAAACTGTAAATCAAGCACATATTCCGAGTTTTGTAATGCTAGTTAAAATGAACACAACCAGAATTTCTATCGCACTGAGCACTCTTTTTAGTAAATATTTGTTTACTTGAATTGTTAATTTTGGCTCATTTTTAAAGCTTCCAAAGTGTTTTTCTGGTAAAATGAAAGAGCGGAAAGAAGGTGCTTCACATGGAGCGTTATGATCGACAAATGCGGGTTGCTCAAATTGGAAAAAAGGGGCAAGAAATCTTGCGGACAAGCACTGTTCTTATCGTTGGAATCGGCGCTATCGGTACATATGCAGCTGAGATTGCTACACGTATGGGGTTTGGCCGGCTTATTTTAGCAGATCGTGATTTTGTGGAATTATCGAACTTGCAGCGGCAAACATTGTTTACAGAACAAGATGCGATGCAAAAGGAGGCAAAGGCTTGGGCCGCAGCGAAGGCTTTGCGTGCAATTAATCAAGATATTCAAATTGATTTCTTGGTGGATGATGCGAATGGTCAATCACTTTTACCGTTTGCTGGGAATCTGGACGCGGTTTTGGATTGTACAGATAATTTTGCAACGCGACAATTTTTGAACCAGTGGTGCTTGGAACAGCAAATACCTTGGATTTTTGCGTCGTGCGCAGGTACATTTGCCAATGTAATGCCGATTATTCCAGGTGAGACGGCTTGTTTGCATTGTTTAATGGAGAAGATGCCACTTTTTAATGAAACGAGTTGTGATATTGTTGGGGTACATGGTGCGCTGATTCCAATGTTGGCTGGGCTTCAAGTGTCACTTTTAACGAAGTCGTTACTTGGAGAGCGACATACTAATTACTATCAATTGGATAATTGGGAGATGACGTTTCAGAAATTTGGTGTGACGCGAAATCCAGATTGTGCGGTTTGCGTCCACAAGAAGAAGCTAGATACCACTTTTTCAAAACAACCGATGCTGCTTTGTGGACGTGATACAGTGCAATTTCAGATTGGTACAGCCATTGATTTCAAGGAGTTACAGGCAGTGCTTGGTCAACAAGAAATTCCCACTAACGTCAACCGTTTCGTTCTTACTTTTCATTTTCAAGGATATGATTTTACGGTTTTCCAGAATGGGCGTGTGTTGGTACACGGAACAAATGATTTAATGATTGCTAAGAAACAATATCAGCACTTTTTTAATGAAGTTTGAGGAGGCGCAAAAATGGAACAAAAGGAATTTATTCAGGCTCGTGTTGGGATTTTGACGATTAGTGATACGCGAAATTTGGACACTGATAAAAGTGGGCAGTTACTTGTAAAAGCACTTGAGGCAGCTGGGCACCTTGTCGTGCAACGTATTGTCGTAAAAGATGACGATTTCTTAATCAATGAAGGACTTGCAAAATTAAAGCCAAAATGTGATTGTGTAATTTCAAACGGTGGTACGGGAATTGCCATGCGTGATGTAACGTTTGAAGCTTTATGGGATCAAGTGGCACAGGAGATTCCAGGTTTTGGAGAATTGTTCCGAATGCTTAGTTATAAAGAAATTGGAACACGGGCCATGTTGTCACGTGCATTTGCAGGATTTACGCTAGATAATGTACTACTATTCGTGATTCCTGGCTCTTCCAATGCATGCGAGCTTGCAATTAATCAACTTATTATCCCAGAATTACCTCATTTTTTAGCAGAACGACGAAAATAGAATAATTCCTAGCGGTTTGCACATCGCTAGGATTTTTTTGCGCTTGTCAATATGTGCGGATTATTAATGGTGTATAAGAGCTTATAAATTGGTCTATTTCATGGAAAGGGGGCTGGCCCATAACCAAAAAAATCGGTAGCAAGCGTTCGCATTTTTCCCTAGACAATAACATTCTGGTCTTATTGATGTGAGAATATTTCATACTGACTGTACTTTGATAAACCTATTTTTAAAGTTGTCATTGTCTGGTATCCTATTTTTTTGATTTTACTGATATCTGCGTAGGATGTGTGAATATCTCCTGCTCTTGCATTTTTATACACCAATGGAAGCTTTTTACCTACGATAGCTTCATACATTGCAATGACTTCAAGGAGCGTATGGCTTTCATCGGAGGCAATATTAAATACTTCAGATCGGCTTTCTGCAGATTCAGCTAGTAAAATCAATCCATTGACAATATCGTCTACATACACAAAATCGCGAACTTGTGAGCCATCACCGTATAAAGTAAATGTTGCTGTTTCGTCTCCCGCTACCACCCGCTGGATGCAATTTGTCAAGATGGATAGGACACCTGAATAAGGTGATGCTGGGTTTTGTCGTGGTCCGTAAACATTGAAAAAGCGAGCCGCACTCGTTTTGAGACCGAATAAGTGGCTGTAGGAGATAACATAGCTTTCAGAGGCTAATTTGTCAATGCCATATGGTGTGATGGGCGCAATGACCGAGGTTTCTCGTTTTGGAAGGGTTGGTTCACTACCATACACTGCAGCCGATGATGCGAAAACAAATTTTTGAATAGTATTGGTTTGTTTTTTTGAGGCGTTTAGTAGATGGATTGTCCCGTCCATATTCGTTTGATGGGTCTCTAGCGGCTTCTCGATGGATGCGGCAACACTCGCGATGGCGGCTAAATGATATACATAGGTGAAGGTGTATGCTTCAAAAATACGCGTAACATCCTCTTCCTTACTGACATCGCCGAATACATAATCTAACTGCGGATGTTGTGGTAAATTAGATATTTTTCCTGTGCTTAGGTTATCTATCACAACGACATGATATTTCCCCAGTAATCGTTCCACCAAATGCCCTCCAATAAAACCTGCACCACCTGTAACTAAAACTGTTTCTAAACTCATGCTAAATCACTCTTTCTTCGTTTTTTTGTTAATAAATTTCGAGTCATAAATTGGATATTTCTGAGATTGATTAGGAATATCAAGCTTACGGATAGTGTGTTTGTAAGTAGGTCAGGGACTTTGGTTTGATATAAGAATAGTGCTTGCACAGCGAGTACGGCTAATGCGGGAATAATAGTTAGGAAATTGATGCGTATTTTGACATATTTTCTCGTTTGTAGTAAGCGAACCATCCAGACGGAGAGAAAACTAATGGCCGTCGCAATTGCAGCGCCGTATAAACCGATTCGCGGAATGAGTAAAAGATTGAGCACGATGTTCAGCGCTGCTCCGACGAAAGATGTTGTGAATACTTGATTCGTTCGCATTTGTACCGCATAAATCACACCGAGGAAACTGGAAAAACTGGCGAAAATAACAGCAAATAACTGAATTGGAACAAATTTCCAAGATTCATAAAATTCGCTTCCAAGTCCAATGCCGAATCCCCATTTTAACGCGCACAGAATCAAGGCGCTGATGATAATCATGAAGGAGGAAAGCGCGTTGAATACACTCGAATAGAAACGATCTCGATCTTTTTGCTCGCTTTCTTCCATCGCCGTTAGTTGCCAAGCTTGCATAAAGATAGAACTGAGTGTATTTAAAATGACTGGAATTTTATTAGCAACAGCGTAGTAGCCATTTGCAGCAAGTCCGAGGAAAGACTGAATCAGCAGGCGGTCAGATGTATCCATAACCCAAAACATGAGAGTATTCGGGATAAGTGGCAGACTATAAAGCAGCATGCGTTTCATCAACTCGCTATCCCATGGTGCTTTTGCAAGCGTCTCAGCAACGTTTCCACTGAAGCAAAATAGGAGGACATTACTGATTGAGAAAGCAATCACCATACCGATAAAATAACCCATGATACCCACGTGGAAGTAAACCAGCAAAACGCTAACGATGCCAAAAATCAGCACAGCGGTAAGCAACCCGTTGACAACATACAATTTGATGCGCCCTGTTCCACGTGCATATTGGGCAAACACGAGGTTAATTGACTGGGCAAAAATAATCGCGACAATCACAAGTGCGGTTATTTCTAATCCGAAAAAAAGGATACCAACCACACTTCCAACTATAAAAGTGAGGCCAACAATCACGCATATTACAAGCCCATTCAGTAAAACGCTCCCTTTATTTTCATTTTTTTTGATCACAAATCGCAGCACAGCATCATAAATCGAGAGCGTTACGAATGGTAAAGAGAGGTTGATAATGACTGATATAAGTTCTATTTCGCCATATTCTTGTGGATTTAAATGATGAGTGAAAACCACGACAAGTAGTAAACTGATAAGCTTACTTCCCATACTCCCAATCGAGAATAGAACCGTATTCTGAAATAATTTTTTATATTTACTGCTCATGTATCTTGACTCATCTCCATTTTTTAATTTGGCTGGGCTATTTTAGTAAGCACTTCGGTTAGCAAAGTGGAAGACGTGTTACTCGTGTAGGAAAAATAGACAACCTCGACACCATTTTCGTTAAAAATTCGTTCGGTTTCGGTGAATAATGTGTTACCTTTCCAATCGGAACCGACAAACATAACGTCAAATTGGTATTTTTCCATAGCGGCAACCTTATCGCGATTCGTTTGTGCCACAACTTCATCAACGAACGTGATAGATTTTACGATTTCCATTCTTTCGGCGTACGGGATGACTGGTGTTTTATTTTTATAGCTCTGCACGAGTTCATCTGTGCTCACCGCGACAATTAAGTGGTCACACTGCGCTTTCGCTTTTTTTAAAATGTTGAGGTGACCGATGTGGAAAAGATCAAAGACACCCGATGTGTAGCCTATTTTATATTTTTTCATGCATTTGCACCGTCCAATTCTAGAAATTCCAAGATTCGTTTGGCTGATTTATTATCGTGATAGTGATTCATTTTCGTACATAACTTGGCGCGTTCGAGTACGTGATTGTCTTCGTTTCGCACGACTTGATGGATGAATTGTAAGAATCCCGTTTCATCATGAATTTTAGCACCAGGCATATAGTCTAGCGGCTCATCAACGAGAAAACCACGTCCTGAGCTGTAGTTATTCATGTCTGCCAGTTCAAAGCCAATTGGTTTATTCAGCAGCAAGTAGTCAAAATAGACTGAGGAAAAATCGGTGATTAGCGCATCCGACTTTCCGAGCAAGGCATATAAATCGATGTTCTCTTGTAGCATGTCCTGGTTGGACAGCGTGACAATATGCGATAAATCACAGAAGGACACGAATCGAAGGTCTTGATTTGGGTGGAACTTGATGATCAACAGGGTTTCTGTCGCCACTAATTTTTCATTTAATGCCTTGAAAAAAGTGGGGCTCATCAATGATATATCTTGTTCGCTATCTGTTGCAAAATCAACACGGTCACTGTTGTTTATATGTTTAAACGTTGGTAACCAGACGATTAGCTTTTTATAGTTCTGCTTCGCGAGGAATATTTCTGTCCCCGCGTCTTCTCGAAACATCTTGTCGTTGCGCGGAAAGCCTAGCACCTGCATTTTCTCGGCACCACCGAGCAATGATGTTGCACGTAGTTCTGCTGCAAAATAAGACGTAGCTAAAATGTGCGTATGGTTTTCCGTTGGCCCAAAACACCCGCGGCTATCCTTTAAAGGGGTGCCGTGTGTGAGGAAAAAGCAAATTTGCTTGTCATCTGTTCGATATCCTAATACTTCATGTGTATAAAAACAGTATTTCGCGACGCAGTTATAATAAAGGTAACGTAATGATTTTTTTGTGATGCCTGATTTTTTCATAAAGTGTACATTCGGATAGTCTTGATCTTGCATCCTTTTTGGATCAGCGACAAACCAGATGATTTGATAGGTTTGATGCAGATTTTGTGCAATGATTTCCTCAAAAAGTGCCTTAGAATTATCTTGAAATCCAGACATACTTTCGAAAAGCATGATATTCTTCACTGGGAATAAACGGAATAAGGCAATGATATAACGCATGATTAACTTCATGAGCCAGCTCCTATCTGTTTTAGTTTTTTAGGCCATACATACAACATGTCTCCTAGCAGAAAATGACCACGGAAGTAGGCTTTGATAGCCATTCGACGCATGTTTTTCATCACTATACTTTCGGGACGATGTGCCATGTGGAACCATTGGGGGCATACTTTTTCAAGCTCGGCTTGCATCATTTGGAGAAAAGCACGACGTTCTGTCTTATCTGAGATGTGTTGGCTCTTGCTCAATGCCATAACATATCCTAACTGTTCTAAATACATACCCTGCACAAAAGATGTATGCGTATCTGGCAATGTTTCCACAAGTTGTTTCAAATGAGTCAGAACTCGTAAAATATCTGTGTAACGTGTGGTATTCACTGTATTAGTTTGCGAGTTTTCGCGAGACTGATCGTATACGTAGAGTGCTTTATCAATTTTGCAAATATGCTTGGCTTTCAACAAGACATAAGGTACAATGCCAAGATCTTCATACCAACACCCTTCCGGAAAAAAAGTATCTTGCCATAGCGTTGTGCGATACATTTTATTCCAAGGTGCAGTCCCAGCCGATATAGCGGAAGTACCAACACTTATATACTGTTGTTGCCCCTTTTTGCTTAGTGTCATATAGTCAAATAACACAATATCCGCACCTTGATTTAGTTTTGACACACAGTTTTCGAGCAAATTAGGCAAAATAGCATCATCGCCATCGACCATCAGAATATAATCTCCAGATGCTTTTTGTAAAGCTAAATTACGTGCGCTAGCTTGTCCGCCGTTCGCTTTGCGAATCCACTGTATCCGTTCGTCTTCGTGCAAGTATTGTTCTATCACCGCACCACTTTGATCCGTGGAACCATCATCTACCACAAGTACCTCAAAATGTGGATACGTCTGCGCCACGACGGAGTCCAAACAGCGCGCGATATACTTTTCAATGTTGTACACTGGGATAATAATCGATACTTTTGCGAATGCCATCTAAAATTCTCCTTTCTCATACTGTTTCATATGAAAGAAACAAAATCCTTCAGCTTGCCACCATCTCGGTGAAAAGCGAGGCCTTCTCGTATATCATAGACCATGTCTTGCGCGAAATATTTCCTGATTTCTGCTTCTAGTCGCTTTTGCACGGCTGGCTTAAGTTTCTGTTCCACGCGGAATTCCAAATGTCCTTTTCGATGTTGTAGCACTTGATAGCGAATCGCATCGCCACTGTCCATCACGATATTCTTGAAAATATAATACAAAGTGAGGCTTGGATAGCTCTCTTTTTCTCCAATGATTTCTTTGCCAATGCGCCCCATCACAGATGTCACAATCGTATGCTCGCGGCCACAAGCACATGCTGTTTCCGTGTCCAATTCGACATAATCGCCCAGGGCGTAACGAATGATTGGAAAGGAGTGTGAGAACAAGTTTGTTACTAAAATTTCACCATCAATGACTTCAACAATAACATTCTCCATCGTTGTATGCATGTTCCCCTCAGGGCACTCAAAGGCGATAATTCCCGTCTCAGCCGCACCGTATTCACTAATCATTTTTCGTCCAAACACTTTTTCTACAGTCGGCTGATACGCGTCAAAAATCTTCTCAGATGTACCTTTGATCATTTTCAGCTTTGTGTTTATCGAGATGTTTTCTTGTTCTATCTTCCGTGCCACGTGGTAAATCATCGAGGAATAGCCTTCTAAATAATCCGCTCGCTCTAATCTTTTGATAAAAGTTTGAATCTCGTCTTTTTCATAGGAAAAGATACGGAATCGGTTCACTAGTTTATCCATGATTTTTAACTTCCAATGTTTTTTCACATCCAAATTGTAGCCCCAGAAGTAGCCATTTCTGTCCCACGGCTGAATATCATACCAACTGTAGCCTCGGTGGATAGCCGCCCGGTGTCTGGCATCCCATTCTAAATTACGTTGAAACGTGAGAGGAGACCCTGTGCTGCCAGACGTTTCAGAAAATAGCAATTGTTTAAAATCAGCCGTCGCATGGATAGCTTCATTTTCTTCGAGTAGCGTTTGCTTCGTTATCGGGGGGATACGTTGGAGATCAGCTAGCGTTTGAATCTGCCTAGGATGCACATTCGATTCGTCTAGCTTGGTGCGATAGTGCGGAGAATATTTATATGCCCAGCTGACAAGTGCTTGTAACTTTTCCAGTTGATAGGCTTCCAGTTCTGCTCGTGACCATGTATCGCTTTCTTGTAGAAAACTTTCCGCAGCTGGTAAAAGGGGGTTGCGATGCTTGACGCCTTGCTTATAAATCCATTGATACACGTTAACGCTCTCCTCTTGGCTGGTAGGTCCACGTTGCTTGGAGGACTTCCCAGAATAAGTTTTTTTGTTTCTTTTTGATATAAAATAATGATACGAGTAAAAAGGCTGTTGGTGTGCTATACATACGCTTGAATAGCGGACCCTTACTCAACATTTGTGCTTCGGTGAGTCTCGTTATTCGCGGTTGTACGGCATGGTACACCAAACATTCTGGATGAAAATAAGTGACATATCCTTGTCGGAATAAATCAGATAAGAAAATGTTTTCCTCGCCAGAAATATAGGTAGCGCCTAGTCCAAATACTTCATCAAAACGGATAGCTGGCCCTGCTTCGTTCTTCTCCAAACATGACCGTTTCACAAATATTTCAATCGAGGAGCGACTCATTAACTCACGTTTCGTTAGGAATTTTGACGTTTGGATATGCTGTAATCGGCCGAATTGTTGACGGTCTGGGTCGTACATGTTGAAGCTGATCACATCTTTGCCGGTTTGAAAGGATGCGACTACGTGTTCAAAGGTCTCGGGAGCGTACCAACAATCATCGTCACCGAATGTCACGATATCACCCGTTGCGTATTCTAATCCGAGGTTCCGCGCCTTAGAAAGACCGCGTTCTTGCATCATCACAACCCGCGTCGTTAGCTTATATCCCGCTAAGACCTCACTCCACGTATCTTGTTCCTGCTGCAAAACGAGGATAACCTCTAAATGGCTGTATGTTTGATTTTCCAACGTTTCTAACATCCGTTTTAGTTCCATGACACGGTCACCCAGTGTCGCGACAATCACCGATATTTTCGTGAAGCGATTCATTGCAACTGCCTCACTTTAGCTAGCGGACGACCAACAGATTGATAGGCGATGCCAGCTGCTTCCATCTCATATTTGTTAAAACAATTTCGACCATCTAGTACGATTGGATTCGCCATCCATTTTTTAAAAGTATCTGGTGATATCGCACGAATCTCGTCCCACTCAGTGAAAATAAGGCAAACGTCTGCACCTTCTAACGCCGCTTCGATGGAATCCTTCATGATCGACGCATCGCCGAGTTTTTCCGCTGTTTGCGCCATCGCAATCGGATCATACGCCTGAATAATCGCGCCTTCTTTTTGTAAGACCTTCATGTTAGGAATCGAGGGAGCTTCGCGTAAATCATCGGTATTTGGCTTGAATGTTAGACCAAGAACGGCAATTTTCTTTCCTGCGATTGTTGGCATCTCTTGACGCAATTTGTGAAGTAATAAATATTTTTGCTTCTCGTTAATTTTGATTGTTGCTTCGATGGTTCGTAAGAGAAAACCGTGATCTTCGGCAAGCCAATGGAGCGCCTTCGTATCTTTTGGGAAACAAGAACCGCCATAACCAATGCCTGCTCGCAAGAAACTATTTCCAATCCGCGGGTCATAACCCATTCCTTCTGTGACTTCCTCGATATCTGCACCCAGAATGTCACACAAATTTGCAATTTCATTTACGAACGAGATTTTGAGAGCTAAAAAATCGTTACTGGCGTATTTGATAAGTTCCGCACTTTTTCGTGATACCGAAACGATGGGCTGTCCATAAGCCGCGTATATATCCCGCATTTTTGCCTCCGCAGTTGCCGACTCCGTTCCCACCACAATCCGCGAACCGTGTAACGTATCATACACCGCGCTTCCTTGCGCTAAAAATTCCGGATTAGACACGATATCCACATCCACCGCACTTCGCAGCGCACCACGCACAATCGCTTCAATTTTGTCATTCGTCCCAACTGGAACCGTCGATTTCACAATTACAAGGCCATCCTGCTGCATGCTGGCACCAATCTCATGCGCGACCTGATACACCGCTGCCAAATTCGCTGAGCCATCTTCATTTTCCGGAGTTCCAACGCCAATCACAATCGCCTCGGCATCTGCATAAGCACTGGCACTATCCGTTGTAAACTGAATTCGACCAGCCGCCAATTGTTCTTGCAATAATGCTTCTAAACCTGGTTCAAAAATCGGTGAAATCCCTGCCGTCAGTCCCGCAATTTTCATCGCATCTACATCCACCGCTGTGACCATATGTCCATGATGCGCGAATCCTACCGCAGAAACCAAACCGACATAACCCACACCTGCAACTGCTATTTTCATCCTATTCGTCCTCTCCTCTTCCATAAGGCATTGCCCACGTAACAACTGAAAACATAACTCGTATAGACGAGCGATAAACCTTCTTGTTTCCGGTACATCTGCCAGTTTTTTTTTTGAGCATTCTCCATTTATTACTCGATAGCGATGTCGCACTCACCCGATAATACGCGAGCGGTTCCGTCATCCCATAGGCATAGTCCTGTTTTTTTAAAATCGATAGCCACGTTGCCGTATCCTGCCTCGCCCGCAACAATGGCATTCGAAAATCGCCAACTTTTTCCCGGTCAATTAGCACCGTCAAACACCCAATAATCGTATTTTTCAACAATTGCCGATAATGTATTTTCTCAGGTACGCGCACGGTTCGCTTAAATACTGTCGGCTGTTCTTCAAACACATGATACGCCGTAAATGTAAAGCCATAATTGTGCGCCTTCATAAATGCCAGTTGTTTCTCCAACTTCTCCGGATGCCACAAATCATCACTATCTAAAAAAGCAACAAACCGTCCACGCGCCCGACTTAATCCCTCATTCCGCGCAAAGCCCGAACCACGGTTCTCCGTCAATAAAATCAGTTGAATCCGCGAATCCCGTTCTGCCAATTCCCGCAACATATCCCGCGTCCCATCTGTCGAGCAATCATCCACTAGCAATAGCTCCCAATCCTGATACCCTTGCTGTTGAATGCTCACAATACTTTCCTTCAAAACCGTACTATTATTGTAGGTTGGCATAATAATGCTCACTACATCTGCTTGATATCCTTGCCTCATGAAACACCTATCCTTCTTGAAACGTACCATATTTTTGGCGCAGCCACGGCTGTTGTCCTTTGCGATCCCTGATTTCCTCTGCAGAATACAACACCGCTGAGCCTTTTCGTATCTTCTGAATCTTTCCGCGTGCTACAAGTGAATGAAAACATTGTTTGGAAACACCAGACACTCAATGGCTTCCTGCGTTGATAAAAACAAACTATTCAGTACTTTCAACTACTCTTCATATTTTTGTATCATCATATCGCTCCTCACTCCCCTATATCTCCGGAATCGTGACAATCACTGGTAATTTCGTCACATCTTCAAAATCTTTTATCGTTTTAAATGTGCTTTTCAAAGACTCTCGAATAACAAGACTAGCTAAACTGAGTGTTAGTACCATCACAAAAGCAAGAATCATATAAATCCGGATTTGTGACATAGTTAAATTACCGCTAAGCTCTGCATCTGATAAAATATTCACGTTGTCAATATTCATCAGTTTCGGTACTTCTTTCTCCATGGACAAGGCCAGCGTCTCTGCAATCGCGCGCGCCATCTTTGGGTCTTCCTGCTCGACATGAATTGATATGACTTTGGACTCTTTCTCATTTTGTACACTAATCACTTGGCGCAGCCCAGAAACACTTGTAGAAAGATCCAATCGCTCAATCACGTCGTCTAAGATCACTTTACTCTGCAAAATGACATTATAGGTATTCACTAATTGTGTATTGGAATCCGAACTTCGGTAATTCCTAGTTTCTTCATCCGTTAATTTCGGATTGATAAGCAGTTGTACAGACGCATCATATTTCGGCGCCATGAATTGATAACTCGCAACACCAACCAAACACGTTGCCATAATCGCGATAACCAGCGCAATCAAGATTTTTTTGCGAATGATGGTGACTATATTTACTAAGGATAATTCTCGCTTCATATTCTCCATCCTTTACGTCGTCCTATATTTGCTTCCTTTTCCTTCAAGCTCCTCGCAACGAGTGCAAAGAAGAAGAAAAAAATTTCGTTCAAAACTAGCGACAAAGAGGTCATCATCGATAAATAGCCAATCAAAGTAATGACCAACCACCATTGCTCCCGGTCCTCTATAGCCGCTTGTACCAGTGTCCACAGAATTGCAATAATCGCTACTGCGTAAAGTATCATTCCGACAATCCCTGTTTCCACTAAAATTTCCAAAAAAGAATTGTGCATGAAAATCGCTTTTCCAGCTGAAAAAGCATGGTAGAATTGAAAGTTGAAAGACCCAATCCCTAACAACGGTTTGTCCATGAAATACGCCAAACCATCCGTCCAGATATCGAACCGGCCACTTCCGCCATCTTCACCGACCGTTCCAAATCGCTCCATCATCAATTCCCACAATGACACTTCCATGAACTGATCAAAGAAGAAGTTCGCTATAAGAAAAAATCCGATTGAACCAAGAATTAACATTAGTTTGGACTTCATACTTCCAACCAGTAAACATAGCGCTAATACAATAATCAAAGAGATAATTGCACCACGTGATAGCGTTAAAACAATGCATAATATCGCAATAAATCCACCGAGTAAGTTCCACCATTTTTCCCGATGCGTCAGGAAGTAAGCAATGAATAACATGTTGATAAAAACGAAGATATTAGGATCATTCGTCAGACCAAGCAACCTTGCAAAACTCCGATCAATCATCACTCCCATTTCGCGAATCCCGTTTCCCTGCATGTTGAATCCCAAATTAACAAGCCCCATCACGTAATAGCCCAGACTCAAAATATTGAACACAAACCCTGAAATGATAATTGTCCACTCGATATCCTTCCACTTAATCTGATCTAACCAATACCGACAAAAAAAAGTAAAAGATAAGCAAGATAAACGTAGCACCAATCGCTCGAAGCGCAGCAGCTGGATAAGCCGTGATTACGCCACGTAAGTCGTAATACACATAAAAACTGATAAATGCCATTTCAAAAAACAACAGTTTAGAAATCGTCATTTGTGGTGAGTAGTACAACATTAAGCCAAGGAACAAAAGCATGTAGGGCTTCAATGCCAAGCCAATCTGTAAATTAAACTGACTTCCAATACTGAGAAACAACAACATCAATGTGAGTAGAAAAACCTGATTTTTAGAATAGCGAGGGGAAATACTGTTAGCATAATCACATGATATATCACTTTTATAATCCATCTTTGTTCTCCTATCGCACGCTTTAGTAATAATAACGGTAACGATCTTTGACTTTCACTTTGACACGATTAAATACAATTCCGAGGCACGTAGCTGACACTTGGTTCAATACATGGTATGTCCGTTCTACTTCTTCCTTCCTCACTTCATCGTATTTAACGACAAGTAATGTCGCATCACTATGGTTCAAGATTGTTTTCACTTCTGGTACAAGTAGAACAGGAGGCGTATCAATAATCACTAGGTCATAGTCCTTTTTCACTTCAAAAATGAACTTCTTTAATCTCGTTGCATCAAACAATAGGCTAGGTGAATCTTCTACTAAACCGCTTGTCAAAACATCCAACCCTTGTACATCAATATCCTTGATGCATTCTGTCAAAGCATATTCACCTTTTAATACGTCACAAAATCCGACCGCATTCGATAATCCTAACTTCTTATGCACAGAGGGACGTCGGAAATCACTATCAATCAGCAACACCTTCTTGCCAGCCTCCGTGAAACTTCTAGCAATACCTATTGCAATGGAGCTTTTACCTTCGCTGGATAGAGATGATGTCACACTTATTGCTTGGATACCTCGTTGCTCCGATAACTCAATCGTCGTTCTGATATGCGCCATTTGTTCCTGAAAAAATGGATTCTCATTCAGTATTTCTTTTACTCTCATCTACTATTCACCTATTCTTGAAACGTATTTGTCATCGTCTTTAATGTATCACCATCGAATGTCACACGTAGCTCTCCGTATCCACGAGGACCAGTGATGAAGAAGGCCTCTATCATGTTTTCCTTTGTATTCACATCAATACTCTGAGCTGCACCTGCATATTTTGTGAGCAATTCTTCTTTTGTCCAGTTGTCTCTTTTGGTGATTTCTTTGGCATCTGTAATTGGAATGTAAGCATTCTGTACAAAATAGGTTGTCGCATCACCCGTATCGCTTCTAGTAACCGCATCCTTATCCTGAATCACAATCTCACCATCTGTATATTCCAACGCATTATTGCTTTTCGTCAGTTCCGCAAACTCCTGTTTGCTTACTTCTGTATCTTCATTTTTCCATGATGTGACTGGACTGTATTCTTTTTCTTGATGTGAACAAGCTACTGTTAAAATTGTCAAAATTGCGATTATTGATATAATTGTTCTTTTCATTCTGCGCTCCTTATCTTGCACCGCTACCACTTAAAACCACTTGGATCGTTTTGCATAGTATGCGCGCTTCATTTTTGATAGACATGGAATTAATGTACTCCAAATCGAGTTTTAATTTTTCTTTCGGGGAAATATCATAGCCTCCATTGACCTGTGCCCAGCCAGTCAGACCTGGTTTGACAACTAATCGTTGGGTGAATTTGGGGTAAAGAACTTGGAATTCTTTGGTGAACATTGGTCGTTCTGGTCGTGGACCAATTATGCTCATCTCACCTTTTAATACATTCCACAGTTGAGGTAGTTCGTCTATTCGCGTCTTCCTAATAAAGTGGCCGACTTTTGTGATTCGTGGATCATTCTTTTCCGCCCACTTAGCGCCACTGGCTTCCGCATTTTCTTCCATGGACCTAATTTTGTAAATAGTAAATTCATTACCTCTATGCCCCACTCTGCGTTGTCTATAGATAATTTGTCCAGAAGATTCTATTTTCACAGCACACACTGTCACGAGTATTACCGGTGAGGTCAAGACTAGTAACGTTGTAGCAAAAAAAAAAGGTCAAATAGTCGTTTCATGCATTGGAACATAGATGATGTTTTCTTCGCGTTCATTTGACTGTATCTAAATTCATAATCCATTGTCTCCATCCTTTCTTCTCTGCGTGATTATTTTGCTTGGTTGTACTTATGTCATATAACGTTATACCCGAATCCATCATACGATTCTTGACGTTTTTTAACACATCGGACACAAAAGGAATTTCGGTATTAGTAAGGTAAAGATATGCTAGTCTAAACCCAGCATATCTTTTACCTCAATTAAAAATTTATTTGGTAACTACTAGGTCAGCATAAGCAATGCCGTTTGCTGCTCCTTGACTTAAGAAGATGATTGCGCTCGTGTTTGTTGCGCCTGTTGTAAATGTTAGTATTCCTTGCGCGTAATCTGTTGCTGTTACAAAAGCGTTGGCTTGCGTCCCACCAAACGTCTTCACGCCGATAGATAAACGAGCGCCTTGTTCTACTTTACCGTACATAGAAATTGTATACGTTGTATTTGGTAGTAAACCTGTGATTGTTTGTTCAACACTTGAGTTACCTTCTAACTTCACTACTTTGTTACCCTCTTCTGTGACGATAACCGGAGTTTGCGCTGTCGCTGCTTTCCATGTTCTCCAACTTGTTAGGTTGTTGTCGAATTGACTATTTTTTGTTAGATTATCTGTTTGTGAAGCTTTTAAGTTGTCAAATAATGTTGTCGCACGTGCCAGTTCGGCCTCTAGAACAGCTTTCGCTGCTAAGTTAGCCGGTACTGCAGCTACTTTTGCAGCTACTGCGGCTAAATCCGCATCAGTTGTCGTCATCTTAATAGCACCATTATCGCTTAGTACAGGTGTTAGATGTGTCGTGCTAACAGCTGTTTGTGCTGTAAATAGATCTGCCAACGCTTCTGTGGCTGCGCTAACTTCTGGACGTTCGCCTTCTGGTGTGACATCTTTAAATCTTACATCATCGATAGAACCAGCGCCTGTTCCTGAACCTTTCATCATGAAGAGCGTGGCTGTTTTATTCGTTGTACCAGTACGGATAGTCACACTTGCTTTTGCATACTCTGTACCACTAATACGTGCTGTTTTTTGTGAACCACCATAATTTTTCACACCAACACTGACATAGCCGTTGTTATCTACTTTGCCGTAAATTTCAAGGGTGTATGTCGTATTTGCTTTTAAGCCAGAGATAATTTGTTCTGTGCTTGATCCAGCTGCAAGTCTCAAGACATTATTTCCATTCTCTTGTGTTGTTGTTGGTGTAGTTGACGTTGCGCTATTCCATGGTTTCCAGTTAGCAATTCCACTATCGAATTCACCATTTTTCACCAAGTTACCTGTTTCTTCTGCGCTACGAATATCCCAAAGATCTTGCGCTGTTTTCAGTGTTGCCAGTAAATCCGTTTTAGATTCATAACTATCTTTCATTGCGTCTACCATCGCTTTTGCTGCATCAATATCCGTTTGTTTTGTTGTTATTTTTAGCGCGCCATTTTTGTACAGGGTCGTTGTGTTTTCATTCACACCAATGACAGATAAATTCGTAAACAAGCTATCCACCGTATTTGTTGCTTCTACTACTTCTGGAATGCTGTCTTCACCATTGTCTGCTTTCGCAATAACAAAATCGGCAAAACCATTGCCAGTTCCAGCTGCTTTCATCAAGAAGAACGTCGCTGATTTAGCGTTAGCACCTGTTGTGAAGGCGATTTGACCTTTGCTATAATCGGCACTGGTTACACGGATACTTTGTTGTGTTCCACCGTGGTTTTTAATACCCGCAGATAGGAATGTCCCGTCGTCTACTTTACCGTAAAAATTCAGCACATAGTTCGTGTTTGGTTTCAATCCTTGGATTGTTTGTTCTACACTGGAATTAGAAGCAAGTTTCAATGCATTACTTGCGAAACCTTCTTTAGCCACCACTGTTGGTGCGGTTGAACCTGAACCAATCCATGTTTTCCAACCATTTAGAGCACTATCAAAAGTACCATTAACCACACGATTACCAATCTGTTCATTATTGCGTGCGATGAGTAGATCCTGTGCTTGTTTAAGCTGTGCAGCTAAAGCCACTTTTTCCACTACTTTGTCTGGGACTAAGTCTAGTTTGTCTTGTGCTTCGTATATTTTTTCTTGCGTTGTATCTAGTTTCACTGCACCAAAAGCATCAGCCTTTTGCCCAAAATTAACGAGTGTTGTCAATAAATCTTGGATCGCTTTTTCTGCTGCCAAAAATTCTGGTGAAGTGGACCCATTGTGAAGGTTGACTAATTCTTGTGCTTTGTCTAACTCTTTTTGTAGGTCTGCCTTGATGATTGGATCCGTGACTTTGTTGATGAGATTTTGCGCAGCATCAATTGCATCTTGGTCTGTCGTTTCTTTGATAACACCTGTTTCTGGTTTGTTATCTTGGAACAATTCGTTGACTGCTTTTTCTGCTGCTTCTTCGCGCATTTTTTCTGCCGCTACTTTGTCTGCTAGTAAATCTTTCGCTTTATCTAGTTCTTTTTGTAGATCTACTTTGATAATTGGATCTGTGACTTTGTTGATGAGATTTTGCGCGGCATCAATTGCACCTTGGTCTGTTGTTTCTTTGATAACGCCTGTTCCCGGGTTGTTATCTTGGAACAATTCGTTAACTGCTTTCTCTGCTGCTTCATTTTTTGACGCATTGTTTCTCTCATTTAGCAATTCTTGTGCACGATCTAATGTTTTTTGTAAACTTCCTCTTACTGTGCTAACCTTAATGAGATCAATTTGTGTTTGCGCAATGTCGATGGCTTGCTGAGTTGTGATATCTTTGATTACATCCGTTATAGGATTATTGTCTTGGAATAATTGATTTACTAGGAAGGTTGCGATTAGTTGTTGACCCTCATCTGCTGCCGCTTCCAGTTCTGCTGCAATTTTAGCATCTAGTAATTCTTGTGCGCGGTTTAGATCCTTTTGTAAACCTTCTTTGATGGTTGGATCTGTTATTGCTTTGATTAAATCTTGTGCTTTATTAACCTCTGCTTGGTTTGTTGTATCTTTGATGTCTCCTGTTACGTCATTGTTTTTGAACAGTTCTTTCACACTTGCTTCCGCTGCTTCTTGACGTCCTTTTTTCTGCCGCTATTGCATCATTTTTTGCTTTTAATTGTTTCTTCGCTTCATCTAAATCTTTTTGTAATGCAGCTTTTTTTCGTTGTATCTGTTACGGCATCTACTAGTTTTTGAGCGTTGTCAATAGACACTTGATTCGTTGTATCTTTGATGTCTCCTGTTACGTCATTATTTTTGAATAGTTCTTTCACGCTAACTTCTGCAATTGCTGTATCCTTTTCCTTTTGCGTTACCTCCACAAGACCAGTACTTGTAACCATGTAAATCGTTGTGTTTCCTTTTGCTAATGTTGTTTGATTCGTTAAGTTATCGATGGAAAAACGAACAGCCGGCTCTTTATGCGTTACTGTGATGTAATCACCAATATTTAGCGTTGCTTGCTCTGTAGTATCTGGATATGTTTTATTTCCAATGTAGTCTTTACTATATGTCACCGTACCATTTTCTTTTTCAATCTGTACACTTACATAAGCATCTGAAAAATAAGAATGTGGTACGCCTGCCATAGTACTCATTGTTGCTTGCATATTCTTGATAGAAACCTTCATAGTTCCAAATACGCGGTCTGCATAGCCTTTAAAAGTATACAGGTACTCTTCACCAATTTGGCTCAGTTGTTTTTTGGCTGTATCTAGATCTTTTTGTAACGCTGCTTTTTTTGTAGTGTCTGTTACCGCATTGATAGCAGTTTGCGCCTTATCAATTGCTGCTTTATCTGTTGTATCTTTAATAACTCCTGTCACATCACCATTTTTGAATAGCTCTTTTACGCTTGCTTCTGCTGCTTCTTGACGTGCTTTTTCTGCTATTGCTGCGTTACGTGTATCTAATTGTTTTTGCGCTTCTTTTAGGTTATTTTCTAATTCTGTTTTCTTTGTTTGATCTGTTACTGCATTGACTAACACCCTAGCACTATCGATTGCTGCCTGATTCGTTATATCTTTAATTGTTCCTTTGACATCTCCGTTGTTGAATAGTCCTTTGATACTTGCTTCTGCTGCTTCTTGACGTGCTTTTTTCTGCCACTGCTGCGTTACGTGCATCTAATTGCTTTTGCGCTTCTTTTAGGTTATTTTCTAATTCTGTTTTCTTTGTTTGATCTGTTACTGCATTGACTAACACCCTAGCACTATCGATTGCTACCTGATTCGTTGTATCTTTAATTGTTCCCTTGACATCTCCGTTGTTGAATAGCCCTTTGACACTTGCTTCTGCTACATCTAAAACTGCTTTAATATCAGCTGTTACTTGTTTATCTGACTTTGTGACACTCAGCTCAGAAAAGTACATAACGTGCCTAGTTGCTGCCGTACCACTTATTCCGATATAGATTTTAGTCTTTGTATCAGTTGCAGTGAAATTCAATGTTCTTGTAGCTGTGCGTGTCCCCTCAGATGAAGTGAACGCAGTTCTGCTAGCATTCCCAGCCCTCATGGTAATCGTTCTATCCATGTATTGAGGTACACTAAACTTTAAACTAAATGTATATTCCTTACCAATTTCGGTATCAATCGTCTGAGACAGAGTGTCATTATTTAAAGACATAAAATCAAGTTCAATTGAGTGATTATTATGAATTTTATAAGTTCTAGCACCTTGACTTATTGCATAAGTGCCTTCAACTTTAAGAGCTCCATATCCATTAATATTATTCCAACTTAAGAGACGATACTTATCATTAGGATCTATCGTAATATCTGAACTAATCAAATTTGGATTGTCTATTAGATTAGCTGGATTGATTCCTTCTGCTGCTTCTATATTTGGTACATACATATTAAATGGTGCTACAACGCTTGAACTAATAATTGCTGTTACTGCTAAAATACTAAATGCTTTTTTCATTTTGTTATTATTCCTTCTTTCAAATTTTTTTTACTTTCATTTCCTTCTGATTTTTAGAGTTTCAAATTAAAAATTCAGTCTAATCACCTCCATAAGCACAAATACTAAAATGTTAAATAAATTTTTCAGTTTATTCTGCAGTTACATTTTGATATACGTAAATCGTTCATCCACCATGATATTTCCCTTATTTTCTAATTTTTTTCATAGCCTTATTAAGTGTCATAGGACTTACTCCTATGTATTCAGTTATAAGTTTTCTTGTAAAAAAGGGCGGTAGTTTTAAAAAAACATTCGGTTCGCCATCATTTTCTCCAAATTTTTCTGCGAGTAGTTTTAAAAAGGTTAACACCCGTTGTTCCTTATCAGATACCATTGCCATCATCTTCTCTAAATAAATACGGTGTATTTGCATCATATAGTTATAATGATATAGATACCCCTCTTGAATATTCATAATATTCGCTAATACATCGTGAAATTTAAATCTCCAGATAATGATTTCGTCAGTCATCGCTTCCATCCTAATTTTCAATTTATCTGTATCTCCCTCAGAATGTAAACCTATAAAATCTCCAGAACCAACAAAGTCTACATTCTGATTTCCTACATGTACTGAACAGACACCTTTTTCAATCGCAAATACATACCTATTAGCATCATCGTCGATTTGAAATATATCTGATTTCTCCAAAACCAATTTTTCTTTCTCAATCGGATAATTATCCTCTTCCAGCAATATTGGTAGCAGTTTTTCGATGTTAAAATCTTGTTTAATAGCCTCCATATCATAAAGCTTTGCAATACTCATAATTTATACCTCCTATAAACAATCATACCAACAAATTTATAGCCCTTCGCTCTAAAAATATATGATTTTATACGTTTTTACCTCTAATTTTATACATTTTTGTGTATAATTTGTGTCTAAATGATGAACTTTGTATCATTTTAGTTCTATATATACTTCTAAACACATTTACACTTAGATGTACACAAGGATTACACGCCTACCATAAAGAATCTTATCTTTACTATATAATTTATTTAGGACGTTTGTAAGAGTTGTTGCTTTAATATTTGTATAATTTGACAACACTTTTCTAGTGAAGTATGCTGGAATTCTAACCACATCGTGACTATCCAATTCTTCACCAAAACGTGAAGCAATTGTTCTTAAAGAAAGTAATACCTTATTACTGTTGTTTAGTTTCATTACATTGCTTTTCTGTGTCACATTTTTCTGTATATCCATCACATGTTTATTGTATAGTAACAACCCTTTTTTATGACTTGTTACTTTAGCTAAAACATCTGTTAATTCGAATTTCCAGATAACCGCTGTTTTTGAAAGTATTTCTCCATGTAGGTTCAATTCATCATTCATATATAGCCCTAGAAATTGATTTACTCCTAGAAAATCAATTGTTACTGTATCGCTATTCATAGCAACTATTCCTTCAGAAATACCAAACACATAATTAACTGTCTTATCGATATCTTCAAGTAATAATTTTTGACCTTTATTAAAAGTCTGCTTTTCACTTTTAATGGGTGATATCTCATCATCTAACAAAAAATTTTAAAAAACTGCTGCATTTTGTACCTCCTATATTTTATCCTATGCTTTGCTCTTGTTACATCTAATTTAACATGATACAGAGCCTGGATTGGGCTATTCTAAAAAAAAGATAAAAAAAAAAGAACCAATTTATAAATAACCTCTTTTTTTTCTGAATTCAAATAATTATTTGAAAT
>NZ_AODK01000011.1 GCF_000525975.1 Listeria rocourtiae FSL F6-920 | reverse complement strand
TTTTTAAACAATATATTTATCTTTTTCTTATTATTAATGCTTTAATAGCAATATATAATCAGATATTCTAACAGATATTACGATGTGTCATAATTCATTGATATTTGTAAACAATATTAAAAAAACATGTACAAAAAGAGAGGTTAAAAACAGATAATCAACTCTTTTTTGTATACTAAAAAAGAGTTGATTTTAAGTGTATTAGTGTATAGAGACATAAATTTAGTGAATAAAATATAATTGGAAATGCTTATACAGCATACATTAACAACGTTTTTCATAATTACTAAAAACGAACTGATTAATAGTATACAATATTTTCGTTATTAAGGACAATATGGTTTTGTCAATAAAAAATACATTTTAAACGGTATTTTTATATATGAAGTCACAAAGTTGTCAAATTTAGCTTTTTTTATTATGATGTTGTTAGAGAAAAATTCTGGACTTTCCTTTTTGGGGACATAAAGTAGTTGAAAATTACTTTTTGTGTAGGAGAAATGTCGATGGAACAATTCTCTAGTGTTATCTTTATGATGTTGCGTGTATGTTGAACAACAAGTAACATGTCAACAAGAGCTAAGGTGGTGAAGAAAATGGAAATTACAGATGTGAGATTACGTCGAGTTGAGACTGATGGAAGAATGAAAGCTATTTCTTCAATTACTATTGACGGTGAATTCGTAGTACATGATATTCGCGTGATTGATGGTAATGATGGGTTGTTTGTAGCAATGCCAAGTAAACGTACTCCAGATGGAGAGTTTCGTGACATCGCTCACCCAATTAATTCAGACACTCGTGCTAAAATTCAGGACGCTGTTTTGGTTGCTTATGCTGAAGCTGATGAAGTTGTGAGCGAAGTAGCGGAAGAAGCGACACCAGAAGCGGAAGAAGGAAATGAAGACTAAACACTACTTTTTATAGGACCTGGGTAAATGCTTGTTGTGAATAGCGAATCTAAAGGGAAACTAAAGATTGTCCCAAGTAACAAGATGAAATAACCAGAGAAAACTATGAGAAGACAAAATGGGATAAGGAGTGACTAATAATGCAAGTAACTGATGTGAGATTACGTCGTGTAGAAACTGATGGAAGAATGAGAGCTATTGCTTCTATAACTTTAGATGAGGAATTTGTTGTTCATGATATTCGTGTGATTGATGGCAATAACGGTTTATTCGTAGCGATGCCTAGTAAACGAGGTGTTGATGGTGAATTCCGTGATATCGCTCATCCAATCAATTCTGATACTCGTGGAAAAATCCAAGAGGTCGTGCTTGCTGAATACGTTCGCGTAGGCGAAGAAGAATCAAGTGCAGTATCAGAAGACGTAGCAGTTGAAGAAGAAGTAGCTGCTGAATAATTAAAAATATTAATCCAAGCAACCAGCCACACCAGGCTAGTTGCTTTTTTGTTGGGCCTCTTAAGAAACGTATTTCAGTTTCTATAGAGGCCCAATATGAGTGCGAACGAAGTGAGTATTCGTTCCATAAAAGAACTGATGCGAGACAAAGAAAAGAAGAGGAAACAGTTACGAACATAAAACATGTAGAGTACTAAAAAGCAAGAACTCCTCTTAAGAAACGTAGTTCAGTTTCTTTAGAGGTCCAATATGAGTGCGAACAAAGTGAGTATTCGTTCCATAAAAGAACTGATGCGAGACAAAGAAAAGAAGAGGAAACAGTTACGAACATAAAACATGCAGAGTACTAAAAAGCAAGAACTCCTCTTAAGAAACGTAGTTTAGTTTCTTTAGAGGTCCAATATGAGTGCGAACAAAGTGAGTATTCGCTTCTACCTGAAACAGATTTGGAAGGATTACATGCTCGCTTTGCTTGGGGCTGTAACTCATTTTATTTGAAGGGTTATGGAGGATTGTCTGTGTATTGTGTTGTGTCTAATTTGGTGTCGAACAGTCACTGGTGGATTACATGCTCGCTTTGCTTTCATGCATATTGGGGCTGTAACTCATTTTATTTCGAACAGCCCCAACAATGCAAACGCTTGCCATTGATTTCTTCTAGAGGAAACGAAACTAGGTTCTAATTGCATCTTGAAAAAAAGGTGTATTTACGGTATTATCATTATGAAGAATAGTGGATAATTGGAGGGTCTTGTCAATGATGAAAAGATATGCGGTGGTTTTAGCGGCTGGGCAAGGTACAAGAATGAAGTCGAAGCTTTACAAGGTTTTACATCCTGTTTGTGGAAAGCCTATGGTAGAACATGTAGTAGACCAAATCAGTCAGCTTGAGCCGGATGAAGTTGTGACTATTGTCGGACACGGCGCGGAACAAGTGCAGACCCATTTGAAAGATAGAAGTGTGTTTGCTTTGCAGAAAGAGCAACTAGGGACGGCGCATGCTGTTTTACAAGCAAAAAGTGTACTCGGTGACAAAGAAGGTGTCACGCTTGTTGTATGTGGCGATACGCCGCTTATCCAAGGGCACACAATGGAAGATTTAATGAAATATCATCAAGAAAAACGTGCGAAGGCAACAATCTTGACAACGGTTTTAGATGATCCAGCTGGCTATGGACGGATTATTCGTGATGACTTAGGAATCGTTGAGAAAATTGTTGAGCAAAAAGATGCGTCAGAAAAAGAACAACGCGTGAATGAGATTAATACTGGTACTTATTGTTTTGATAATCAAGCTTTATTTGAAGCGTTATCGAAAGTATCTAATGAAAATGCGCAAGGTGAGTACTATTTACCAGATGTTATCAAAATTTTAAAAGACGAAGATGAGGTCGTTGCGGCTTATCGAATGGAGAATGCAAAGGAATCGCTTGGTGTGAACGATCGCGTAGCTTTAGCAGAGGCTCAAGAGATTATGCGTCACCGAATCAATGAAAAGCACATGCGAAATGGTGTGACTTTGATTGATCCAGCAAATACGTATATTGACGTTGATGTAGAAATTGGTCAAGATACGATTGTTGGACCAAATGCTTCGATTCACGGTAACACAGTTATCGGAGCTGATTGTGAGATTACTGGCGCAAGCGTGTTGGATAATGCGATTCTTGGTGAGCGTGTTCAAGTGAGACATTCGTCTATTTACGATAGCAAGGTTGGCGATGACGTGCAAGTCGGACCTTATTCACACTTACGTCCGGAATCCGAAATCAGTGAAGGCGTTAAGATTGGAAACTTTGTGGAGACGAAGAAAGCAACGATTGGCAAGAACTCAAAAATCCCGCATTTCATTTACATGGGTGATGCGGAGATTGGCGAGAATGTTAATATTGGTTGCGGTTCTATCGCTGTGAACTATGACGGCAAAAATAAAGCTAAAACAATTATTGGCGATGATGTCTTTATTGGTTGCAACTCCAACTTGGTAGCGCCAGTCAACATTGGCAATCGTGCTTTCGTGGCAGCGGGCACAACGGTTACAAAAGATGTACCAGAAGATGCGCTTGCTATTTCACGCGTGAAACAAGAAAATAAAGAAGGATACGCTAAAAAACTTAATTTCAGCAAGTAATGCTTTATTTTAGTGTTATGGGGTTGCATGATTTTTTGAGCAACCCCAACAATGAAAAATTATATAAAATCTATGTGGAGGCTGATTATGTCTAACGATTATTTTGATCCAAAGTTAAAAATTTTCTCTTTAAATTCCAACCAAGCACTAGCAGCGGAAATAGCGGAAGTAGCGGGAATTAATTTAGGGAAGTCCAGCGTGACCCATTTTAGTGATGGCGAAATTCAGATTAATATTGAAGAAAGTATCCGTGGTTGCCACGTTTATGTTGTGCAATCCACTGGTTTTCCGGTTAACCAAAATCTGATGGAACTTTTGATCATGATTGATGCACTTAAGAGAGCTTCAGCAAAAACAATTAATATTGTGATGCCGTACTACGGTTATGCACGTCAAGACCGTAAAGCGCGTAGTCGTGAGCCTATTACGGCCAAACTAGTAGCAAACTTAATTGAAAAAGCAGGCGCTACACGTATGATTACACTCGACCTCCATGCACCACAAATTCAAGGTTTCTTTGATATCCCAATCGATCACTTGAATGCGGTGCGTTTACTATCTAACTATTTTAGCTCGCATCATATCGATGAAGATTTGGTTGTTGTTTCTCCAGATCATGGCGGAGTAACAAGAGCTCGCAAAATGGCAGATCGTTTGAAGGCGCCAATCGCGATTATTGATAAGCGTCGTCCGCGTCCAAATGTTGCCGAAGTCATGAATATCGTTGGTAATGTGAATGGTAAAGTCGCTATTTTGATTGACGACATCATTGATACAGCAGGAACAATCACTCTAGCAGCAAATGCTTTGATTGAAAATGGCGCAACGAAAGTGTACGCCTGTTGTTCTCACCCAGTTCTATCTGGTCCAGCGATTGAACGTATTAGCAATTCTCCTATCGAGAAATTAATCGTGACCAATTCACTTGTTTTACCAGAAGATAAATGGATTGATAAAATTGAGCAATTATCTGTAGGGCCTCTGCTTGGCGAAGCAATCGTTCGCGTTCATAAAAATGAATCTGTAAGCCCATTATTTGATTAAATACAAAAGATACATAGCGCAGGTCTCCTTGTTTGGAGATCTGCGTTTTTGTTTATTAAAATACAAAAGCTTCCCAACTTTTCCTATACGGAAGATAGTATGTTATAATGATGTGTGTAATGGTTGTTATGGTTGGAAGTACGCTCATATACAGGATATTACGTGAGAAATAAAGCATTCATTTATCTCAAAAGAAAGACATTTTTTAGCGGCAACACAGGGGTTATTTCTCAAAAAATATAGTGGCAATGAAGCGATTTTAGAAATGGGAGGACTGGTTAACAATGGCCGAAAAGAAAATTTTAGTTGTAGATGATGAAAAGCCGATAGCGGATATTGTGAAATTCAATTTAAATAAAGAAGGCTTTGATGTATATTGTGCCTATGATGGCGATGAGGCGATTGAATTGGTAGAAGAAATTCAGCCTGATTTGATTTTGCTTGATATTATGTTGCCAGGTCGCGATGGGATTGAAGTGTGTCGTGAAGTACGTAAAAAATATGATATGCCGATTATTATGGTGACTGCAAAAGACTCGGAGATTGATAAAGTGCTTGGTCTGGAGCTAGGTGCAGATGATTATGTGACGAAACCGTTTAGTAATCGTGAATTAATTGCACGTGTGAAAGCGAATTTACGTCGTCATAGTACGGCTGGAAGTGCTGTAGCAGAAGAGGAAGAGAACAGTGAACTGGAAATTGGTTCGCTTATTATCCATCCAGATGCATACGTTGCGTCTAAACGCGGCGAGACGATTGAACTGACTCACCGTGAGTTTGAATTACTGCATTATTTAGCGAAACATATGGGGCAAGTAATGACGCGTGAACATTTATTGCAAACGGTTTGGGGCTACGATTATTTCGGGGATGTCCGGACGGTAGATGTAACAGTACGCCGTTTACGTGAGAAAATTGAAGACAATCCAAGTCATCCAGCATGGCTTGTAACAAGACGGGGAGTAGGCTACTATTTACGGAATCCCGAACAGGAGTAAACATTAGTTGTGGGGTTATGGCTGAAACGGCTGTAATCCTTGTGTTATAAGCGTTTTTGAGAGTTTCGTCATTTTAGCATTTATACCCCATAGTGACCTATAATACCTATAAATTTGGGGCATTTGTGGCACTATTTGTGGCACTATTTCGTTTTAAACGGCGAAAAATTCGTCAACTTTCGCTTGGTTATTTGCACGTAACTGTTTGCTTAAGTGGCTGTAATATTTGAGTGTTGTATTTATATTTTCATGACCTAATCTTTCGGACACGTAAATGATGTCCATACCAGCTTCTACGCACAAACCTGTGTGTGTATGTCTTAATCTATGAATTGTTATTTCGTCGCTCTCAATGAGCTTACACATCGCTTTAATCGCATTATTAACAGTACCATTTGTTACAGGGTTGCTTTTGCCTTTCAAATTAAATAAAAACTCATGTTTGTTTGCAGTGCCTTTCGAATAGTGATCGTGCCACTTTACATATTTTTTAAAATAATCGTTTGTCTTAGAGTCTAGGAACACCTTCCTAGGCTTTTTAGTTTTGGTATCAACAAAAGTATGTGTGTATTTGTAGTCATACGCTCTCGTGACATGCACAATGCGATTTTTGAAATCAATATCTTTTTTCGTTAAAGCAACGATTTCTTCAAATCGCAACCCAGCCATGACGGCTAACATCATTACTGCATTGACAACGGAATACTCTTTTCTCAACTCGATTAGTAATAAATCGACCTTATCACTCTCCATAAACATTACCTTATCCTTAGATACGTCCACACCAGCCATCACAGCCCCTTTAGCGGGGTTTTCCTTAATGTACTTTAAATCTACCGCGAAGTTAAAAAGAGCTCGCATTTTGCGGTGTCTGGTGTCCACAGTGGACAGGGAATAATCTTTTCCAAGGTGATTAATGAATTGTTGATATTTAATGCGATCGATAGATGAAATAAAAATATCCCCGAAATAATCAATAAATTGTTCATATGCAAGCCGGTATAAATCGATTGTGGAATCACTTACTTTATCTGTTTTGAAAGTATCGATAACAAGGGTGTAAAACTCACCCATCCGCCACTTTTTTTCTTTTGCTGCTATATCATTATTTTTATAGGCTTTTCGTAATTTAGCTACACGGTATAAAAGATTATCTTCGTCTGAATCGGTAAGGCGACGTTCTTTCCATTCGCCATCTACTTTCACTTTAATGCGTGTGGTGTAATTGCCATTAGCTTTTTTGGTTATTTTCATGTTTTCACCTCCTTAAAATAGTACATATGTTCGGTTCGAGAGCCGCAGAAGCCCATTTGGGGGTGGGCTTGCTGGGGTTTATTTAGTTTGTTTCATAACCTGCTTGCAGAGCACTTGCGATAGCTTGAATTAGTGCTGTATCTGCTTGTTTTACAGTTTCAACAACATTATCAGAAGCTTGTGTCATATCTTCATTATTGTCTATAGCTGTGGATATTTGTTTAATAGATTGAAGGCGTAAATTAATACTTTCTGTCATTTTTCTTGAAAAATTTTGGAGATCTTCGTTTTCTTTAAATACTTCATTTGTGGATAAATAATTTTTCAAACTATCGTATTTGATAGTCAAGTTATCCATATTGCTTCTTAATGATGATAAGTCAGCTTTTGTTTTAGTTTCAGACCAAGCATCTTTCCAATTAGTTTGCCATGAACTGTCATACTCTTTAACAACTTTATCTACAGATTTTTGTACATCCTCTTTTGAAACTGAGTCGTCTTTGTTTTTAGAAGGTGTTTTTTTTAACTGTAGATGTGTTCGTATCACCTTTATCACTTGCTTCACTTGAATCCGAATTACTAACAGCGACAATTGTACTTACCAAACATACAGCAATCACAATCAACGGTACTTTCTTTCCTTTTTTTTCTGATAGCATTGACGATTAGCCATACGATGCCAATAATAAAACCTACAATTGATAATGCTCCTAAGACTGCCATTTTTACATTCTCCCTTTTGTTCGTATTTTTATTTATTTTACGATTGCTTTATTCTGTCACTGTATAATCGGAAAAATTTCGATTATAGTATAGTCATACTTATTAGTATTAAGACCAGAGACACGCCTATTGTTATAAAAGAAACCTTCTTCGGTTTTCTTTTTATTAAGTTAAATACCAATAATACCAGTCCTGCTATTAAACCCAAGGCACCCAACCAAAATGCAATAAAATCCATTTTCTCATTCTCCCTCTATACAATGTATTTTAAACTCCACTCTATTATATAGTTTCCATCATTATACATCAAGGTTATATTGCATATTTTCGAGCAATTCACGAGATTTAACAGGATTATTGGAAGCAAGGGTAACCAAAATTAATAAAGCCTTTTTCTGCACATTTTCAAAGTTCATAGCTATATTGTGTGCTTCCCAGTATGGGACAGAGTAAGTAAAAATCAGCAGCTCTCTTATTCTAAAGCGTAATGCCGGCTTAGAAATAACGACTTGCTTACATATAGAAGAAAAAGAATGTCCTTTTCTTAAAAAGGCAATTAGTATGTAGTCTGGTAGAAGTAAATGCCCCGCGAACATGTCCGCTTCGGATTCTCTTTGTAATTCTTCCTGTGACTGATAAATAGAATTACCAACTACATCTTGAAAAGAATAAATCTTGCATGTGTCGTTTACGTGTTGGAAGTAATGTCCCAGCTCATGACCTTTTGAAAAATTACCTCTCGCTTTACTCATTTTTGAGTTCGTTGTTAGTGTTATAGAACGCGAGTCTGATACTAACATTCCCGATATGTCAGAGTCAAAAGGGTAATCAAAGGCATCTATTCCACACCGATCAATCACATGTTTTAAAACGTCCTCGCTGTTGTAGTCTCTATAACTTGTATATACTTGCGGGGCTAGGTGTTCTGCTTTTTGTTTTGCACGAACTAAGCCTTCATTCATCTATATTATTTCCCCTTTCCATCAAGGAATTTGCGTCTTGCTTCCATAAATGCCATCAGTTCTTCTTCTAGCAGCTGTTTCTTTTCTTCTGATAAATCAGATGTATTCGCACGGAAGAAAGTCACAAAGCCTTCTTCTTCTTTTTCTTCGCGTCCTAGGAGGTAGTCTGTGGAGACATCAAAATAATCCGCTACTATTTTGATCTTGTCAGCACCTGGAGTTTTTGTTTTCCACGAATATATCGCGTTTTCTCCCATATCCAATTTTAAAGCTAGCTCTTTCAAAGATATTTTTTGTCCGTCCGCTAGTTTTTTTACGCGTTCAAACGTAGTCATATCAATGCATTCCTCCAAAAGCTGTAAAAATAGTACGATATAGAGTAACAAAACGCTTGACTATCACTCTAAAGAATACTATACTGTGTTTAACAGCTAAATATTTAGCGCAATAAGTACAACAAATACAAGCCGTAAAACGTTGGGGAACGTGAATTAGTGGCATAAATGTAGGTTTATTTCGCTATGTACTTATAGTACTCTATAGAATGCTTTTTGTCAACATTCCGCTAAATATTTAGCTTATTTAATACAGGAAGGTGAGGTGAAAGAGGAATGACGTTAAACGATAAGATACTATTTTATCTAATCGATAATCCGAAAGCGACGAATTTAGAAATCGCAACACATTGCAATATAAAAGAAGATCATGCGAAAGTAACGATTTCAAAACTAAAAACAAAAGAATGGATAGAAGTCAGTGGACAAGGCGATAAACGTACTATTTCAGTGTTGAGAGAACCCACTGTGAAAGTGGACAAGAAGGAACGTTATAACAGACAACTGGACTTTCTGGAATCCATTATGTTCTCTGATGCTGATCCGAAATATCGATTAGAAGCATCATCACAGCATATTCGAATACTGAATAAATTATAAGGAGGTGTGCAATGTCAGACCTAGAATTTGGAATTTATGTCCGTTCAGAATTGCGACGAATGGGGTTACAGCAAAAGGATTTAGCGAAAGAAGTTGGTGTATCTGATGCGTATTTATCACAGGTACTTGATGGCAGCAAAACAGGATATAAAGTGAAAGATAAGATTAGAAAATATTTTATCGAACATAAATAGTAGAAAGGATCCCGCCCATGGCAAGACCAGTCAAAAACAAAAAACTAACGTCACCAGTCGTATACGGCGTGTGGACATTAGAAAAGTTTGCAGATGCAAGCCCGCGATCATATGGTTGGTGGCTTGAAAATATCTATGATTATCCAGAAATAAGCAAGTTCAGCAACTGGGATAAAAAGAAAAAAAGAACGCTGGGCGTTTGATGCTGTGAAGGCAAACGAATGGTTGATTAAAAAGTTTGTTTACAAGGAGGTATGACATCGTGTTTATAGCAATATTAGTACTTCTATTATGTACACCATTCATGTATCTAAACTACCAAGACAACAAAAAATAGCCCACATGGCAATGTGGACTAAGACGTTTAAACAAAATAACTTGGCTTTATTATAGCCGAAATTGGAGGAAATAGCAATATGAAAACTGTGGAATTTAAGCAAGCGGTTGAAGGGCTAGGGTTTAATTTAGGAAAATATGTTGATGACGACTCGCAACTTAGATTTAGGGTTTATGATGATAATGGCAAGTGTATAGGGTCAGTGTACAAGGATAGTCAATACACTCATAGCATTTACGCTTACAATATCAAAGAACTCGGCGAAGAAAAAACACACAAACTAGCGGAATTACTATTCGAATACGCATCCACACCGCTAGACGAACGCGAAGAACCGAAAAAGTGGTATTTGCGCGATCCTGTGACGACTGACGATGTAGTTTTGAACATATGTAAGTCAACTGGTAGACGTATATGGAATACAAAAGCTGACACAGGTTGGTATAAGAATCAGTTCACCCGCGCCGAAATCGAAGCCTTCACGTTTCCGGCGGAGCATTTGATTGAGGTGGGCGAGTGATGGAATACGCCCTATACAAAGGCGACACACTGCTACAAATAGGCACAGTAGACGAATTAGCGGCGTTCAAGAAAGTGAAGCGTAAAACGATTTTGTTTTATGCCACGCCGAGTTATCGGAAGAGGACGAGTGAAAAAGGGCTACGGACTATTAGATTGGAGGAGGATGGAATTGGCTAAGAAGAAAGGAATTTTGTTTTGCGATTATTACGATGAATGGATAGAAGTCTACAAAGTCGGCGCTATTGCGAAAATAACGCTAGATAAATATTACA
>NZ_AODK01000010.1 GCF_000525975.1 Listeria rocourtiae FSL F6-920 | reverse complement strand
CGTGAAAGCGCCTCCGGATCCAGCTTCAGAAGCCAGCCTCTCGGAAATTTCGGTGCCTCCGTAAAAACCAAAAGAGGGTTTTCACTGCGCCCCCTAACAATTTCTGTCGAGCCTAACGGGCTTCTTCAGCTTTTCATGAGATCCGGCTTCAACGGCCAACTCCTCGAAATTTTCGTGACCTCCATAAAAGTCAAAAGAGGACTTTTACTGCGCCCCCTAACAAATTTTTTCGGGTCTAACGGGCTTCTTCAGCTTTTCAATTTGCAAATTTCTTCAATATCAGGGATAATTATTAACAAGTGAAATCTTTTTAATTAGAAAGAAGGAACGGTATGGTTGAAAAATTAGTAATAAAAGGTGGGAAAGAGTTAACAGGGACATTGCGTGTCGATGGTGCTAAAAATAGTGCTGTGGCGCTTATTCCTGCTACAATTCTGGCCGATTCAGACGTAACGATCGAAGGGTTACCAGATATATCCGATGTACACACATTGTATGCGATTCTAGAAGAGCTTGGTGGAACGGTTCAAGCAGGTGCAGATGCTGTAACAATCGATCCATCCGATTTGACTGATATACCACTACCAAATGGTAACGTAAAAAAATTACGCGCTTCCTATTACCTCATGGGTGCCATGTTAGGTCGTTTTAAAAAAGCAGTTATCGGTCTCCCAGGAGGATGTTATTTAGGTCCCCGTCCCATTGATCAGCACATAAAAGGATTTGAGGCACTTGGAGCTACAGTTACAAACGAGCAAGGTGCTATCTATTTGCGTGCAGAGGAATTAAAAGGTGCTCGCATATATTTAGATGTTGTGAGCGTAGGAGCTACAATTAATATTATGCTAGCTGCAGTAAAAGCCACTGGCAAAACTGTCATCGAAAACGCGGCAAAAGAGCCAGAGATTATCGATGTTGCAACGCTTCTTACAAGTATGGGTGCAAAAATAAAAGGTGCCGGAACAGATACGATTCGTATTGAAGGCGTTGAGTCCCTTCATGGATGCCGTCACACTATCATTCCAGATCGTATTGAGGCAGGTACATTCATGATTTTAGCAGCCGCAGCCGGTTCTGGAATCAAAGTTGAAAATATTATACCAGCGCATATGGAGGCTGTGAAAGCCAAGCTTGTCGAAGCTGGTGTGTCCATAGAAATGGATGAAGATTCCGCTTATATTGGTAAAAGTGGCGAGTTAAAAAAAAGTAGACATTAAAACATATGCTTATCCAGGCTTCCCGACTGATTTGCAGCAACCAATGACAGCCCTATTGGCGGGCGCTCACGGGAGTAGTCTCGTAACGGATACCATTTATCCAAGTCGTTTTAAACATATTGACGAATTAAAAAGAATGGGTGGGCGTTTCAAGCTTCAAAGCCGTGCTGCTGTCATAACCGGTCCATCTCGTTTAAAAGGGGCAACAGTAACTGCGTCTGATTTACGGGCTGGCGCATCACTTGTTATTGCAGGATTAAGTGCTGATGGCATAACTGAAATTCATGGTGTCGAGCATATTGAACGGGGCTACGGACGCATCATTGAGAAATTAGAAGGCATTGGTGCGGAGATTAGCAAAGTTAATTACATCGAAGAAATCGTCTAACCATCAAGCGGAGTGACAAGCACTTGTCGCTCCACTGAGGTTGGCAATAAGTCTTTATAATAAGCTAAATAATAGCGAGACAATAAATAATTAAGAACATACTTGAATTTTCTGAATAAGTCATAAAACATTTTACCCTCAGCTCTCCTAAATTCCTCTCTATAAAAAATCCAAAAGGTGGTCAAATTATATGCCGGAGATATCCATTTCCTATCTGGAAAAACTGACAATTAAAGAAATTTATGCACTTGCTAAGGAACATAAAATTCCGTACTATAGCAAGCTCACAAAAAGAGAGCTTAGCTTTGCGTTACTAAAAGCAAGCGCTGAAAAACAAGGATTCTTTTTCATGGAAGGTGTTCTTGACATCATTGCCTCGGAAGGATTTGGCTTCCTGCGCCCCATCAATTATTCCGCGAGTTCCGAAGACATTTACATATCGGCTTCTCAAATTAGACGTTTTGACTTAAGAACCGGTGATAAAGTTTCAGGAAAAGTACGTCCACCAAAAGAAAATGAACGCTATTTTGGTTTGCTTCATGTCGAGGCGGTTAATGGTGAAAACCCAGAAATCGCTAAAGAACGTGTCCACTTCCCAGGTTTAACACCGCTTTATCCAGATCGCCAAATCCATATGGAGATTGGCCAAAATCCAATTTCTACGCGTATGATTGATATGATTTCACCCATCGGTTTTGGGCAACGTGGGCTGATTGTAGCACCGCCTAAAGCTGGTAAAACGATTCTTCTAAAGGAGATTGCGAATGCGATTACGGAAAACAGTCCGGATGCAGAACTTATCGTGCTTCTTATCGATGAGCGTCCAGAAGAAGTAACCGATATTGAGCGTTCCGTGAAGGCAGAGGTGGTTAGTTCGACTTTTGATGAAGTGCCAGAGAATCATATAAAAGTAGCTGAGCTCGTTTTAGAAAGAGCGATGCGACTTGTTGAGCAGAAGCGGGACGTTATCATTTTGATGGATAGCATCACCCGCCTGGCTCGCGCATATAATCTTGTTATCCCGCCTAGTGGACGTACGCTCTCAGGTGGTATTGATCCGGCCGCATTCCACAGACCAAAGCGTTTTTTCGGGGCTGCCCGAAATATCGAAGAAGGTGGAAGCTTGACAATCCTTGCCACAGCTCTTGTTGATACAGGTTCGCGAATGGATGACGTTATCTACGAAGAGTTTAAAGGTACTGGAAATATGGAACTTCATCTCGACCGTGCGATGGCTGAGCGTCGCGTTTTCCCAGCGATTGATATTCGTCGCTCAGGGACACGAAAAGAAGAACTCTTACTTCCAAAGGAGAACTTAGAGCAATTGTGGAAAATTCGCAAAATCATGCCCATTCAAGGCGATGCACTCGACATGTCAGAACGTTTTATTCGCTATTTGAAAAAGACGCCAACAAATGCTGATTTTTTCGAAGTTATCCAGACAGAAATGTTTAAAAAATAAGCCTTGCTAAAATAGAAAAGCATTGTTATAATGGTTTTACTGTGTGCAATTGTGCAGAAATTACTCTGTTTCAGATGATTCAGGGCGAAGGAGTTGAAAACAATGAAAGCTGGAATTCACCCGGAATACCGTCAAGTGGTATTTCTTGATACTAGTACAGATTTCAAATTTCTTTCTGGTTCTACTAAGGGCTCGAACGAAACTATTCAATGGGAAGATGGCAACGAGTATCCATTACTACGTGTCGAAATCAGTTCTGATTCTCACCCATTCTATACTGGTAAACAAAAACATGCGACAGCCGATGGACGTGTCGATCGTTTCAACAAGAAATACGGCATCAAATAAAAAAAGTCACCCTTTTGGGTGGCTTTTTTATTTGATAGGACTACTAGAAACATAGATCCGACATAAGTGTGAAAGAAGTGATCGATTAGTTCTTCTAATCGTGTGCGCGCGATGTATTTGCTGATTACGTAATAAATATAACTTCCTTGCCAATCCAAACATTTTCAATTCAACCTTGCTTGGGTTAAAATTGGGGGAGAGATATAAATGAGGAGGTTATCATGTGGTAGAACATTATGATTATATAGCGATTGGCGGAGGAAGTGGTGGAATTTCATCGGTGAATCGCGCGGCTAGTTACGGTATGAAGTGTGCTCTTGTAGAACCAAAGAATCTCGGTGGAACGTGCGTGAATGTTGGTTGCGTTCCCAAAAAAGTGATGTGGTATGGTGCTCAAATTTCTGAAGCAATGCACAAGTATGCACCTGACTACGGGTTCAGTGTGAAGCAAGAGGATTTTAATTTTGCGAAATTGGTGGAAAACCGTGAGGCATATATAGAGCGAATTCATGGCTCGTATCAGCGCGGACTCGATAACAATAAGGTAGATATCTTAAAAGGATATGCATCGTTTGTTGATGAGCACACGATTGAGGTGAATGGTACGCATTATACGGCAGATCATATATTGATTGCAACGGGTGGGAAGCCAGCTTGGCCAGATGTTCCTGGCGCAAACTTTGGAACAGATTCAGATGGCTTTTTTGAATGGACGAAGTTGCCGAAGAGCGTTGCAGTTGTTGGTGCAGGGTACATTGCGGTGGAAATTGCTGGCGTGTTGCAAGGTTTTGGCGTGGAGACGCATCTGTTTGTCCGGAAACATGCACCGCTACGCCATTTTGACCCGTTATTAGTGGATACATTGGTAGAAGTCATGAAGGAACATGGACCGACACTTCATACAGAGGCAATTCCAAAAGAAGTTACTAGCAATGAGGATGGAACAGTGACGCTTCATTTGGAGGATGGCAGAACACAAACGGTAGAGAAATTAATTTGGGCGATTGGTAGAAAACCGGTGACTGAATCGTTAAATTTAGCGACAACAGCAGTAGAACTTGATAAAAAAGGATATATCAAGGTAGATAAATTCCAAAATACGGCGGTTCCAGGTATTTATGCAGTTGGGGATATTACGGGTCATATTGAGTTGACACCAGTTGCAATTGCAGCGGGGCGCAGGTTATCGGAGCGGTTATTTAATGGTAAATTGAATGAGCATTTAGATTATAATCTAATCCCGACGGTTGTTTTTAGTCATCCCGCGATTGGAACGGTTGGCTTGACGGAACCAGAGGCGCTTGAAAAATACGGTGAAACACAGGTGAAAGTTTATACGTCCTCATTTACGTCGATGTATACTGCGATTACGGAACATCGCGAACCGTGCCGAATGAAGTTGGTATGTGCTGGAGACAATGAGAAAGTGGTAGGCTTACACGGTATTGGAACAGGCGTGGATGAGATGATTCAAGGATTTGCCGTTGCAATGAAAATGGGTGCGACAAAAGCTGATTTTGATAACACAGTCGCAATTCATCCAACTGGTTCTGAGGAATTTGTCACGATGCGTTAATTAAGAAGCACCTATAATTGGGGGTTATTGTTAGCTTATTGCTTGCATGCCCTAAATACAGGTGCTTTTATTTTGTTGAATTAGAGATGGTTCGTAGCTCTTTTGTGAACAATGTCCTAAATGAATATTCTGATATGTCAAATAAGCCTTTGCTTTATGGGGGGAAATTGCGTATAATAAGCATAATTACATGGTTTATAACTGAGGAGGTTGACAAGTGGAAGCGAAATTAGAAGTTGGGATTTTAGGGTTTGGAACGGTTGGTAGTGGTGTTATTCACATTTTAGAAGAGCATGCAGAGAAAATTAGTCAGATGACTGGCTACCAAGTGAGCGTTAAAACGGTTCTCGTGCGTGACTTAGAGAAAAATCGTCGTTACGAGACGAAAGGATTTAGCTTGACCACGGAGCCCTCCGATATTTTAGATGATCCAGCTATTGCGGTAGTTGTGGAAGTTATGGGAAGTATTGAACCAGCGCGAGAGTATGTTTTACAGGCACTTAAAGCAGGGAAACATGTTGTGACGGCGAATAAAGATTTAATTGCGTTACATGGTGATGAGTTGATTGCTGTGGCGCAGGCGAATAAATGTGATTTATTCTATGAAGCGAGTGTTGCCGGTGGGATTCCGATTTTACGGACAATCGTGAACGGTCTTGCAGCTGATAAAATTCAGAAAGTTATGGGAATCGTCAATGGAACGACGAACTTCATGTTGACAAAAATGAAGACGGATAAGCGGAGTTACGAGGATGTTCTGAAAGAGGCGCAGGATCTAGGTTTTGCAGAATCAGACCCGACGAATGATGTGGACGGTATTGATGCAGCTCGTAAAATGGTAATTTTGACGCGATTAGCGTTTGGTATGAATGTGGATTTAGCTGACGTGGATACGGTCGGAATTCGTGGGATTGCGCCACGTGACATGGAAGTTGCTGAGCAGTTGAAATACGTGATTAAATTGGTCGGTACAGCGGAGGAGAAGAACGGCTCAGTGGCGGTTAGCGTCGGACCTGTGCTCTTGCCGAAATATCATCCGATGGCGGGCGTGAATAACGAGAATAACGCGGTTTTTGTCACGGGTGCTGCGGCTGGCGAGACGATGTATTATGGACCGGGTGCTGGTGAATTGCCAACAGCTACGAGCGTAGTCAGCGATATTATTACGGTTGCAAAGAATAGTAATTTAGGTACTACTGGTAATGCGTTTAATAGCTATAAACATGATACGAAACAAACAGTGCCTGAAGAAATTTTCTCGAAGTATTATTTAAGAATTGTCATGGATGATAAAACCGGGACATTCCTTAAGTTAACGCAAATTTTTGCGGAAGCAGGAGTTGGTTTTGATAAGATTTTGCAGGAGCCACTGGATGAATTTACGGCAACTGTTGTTGTTGTAACGCACACGACAAGTAAAGCGCAACTGGAACAAGCGATTGAAAAAGTGAAACTGGAACCGCAAATGCAAGTCGAAGCGAAATATCAAGTTGTGGAGGGATAAATAATGTACGAAGGATTACTGAAAAGATACAAGGATTATTTACCGATTACTGAAAACACACCGCTAATTGGCTTAGCAGAAGGGAATACACCGCTTATTCCATTGCCGAATTTGTCGAAAGAGCTTGGTGTGACGCTGTATGGCAAATATGAAGGGTTAAATCCGACGGGCTCGTTTAAAGATCGTGGTATGGTGATGGCTGTTGCGAAGGCGAAGGAAGAGGGAGCAACGGCGGTTATTTGTGCTTCAACAGGGAACACATCGGCTGCTGCAGCTGCATATGCTACTCGTGCGGGAATGAGGGCGTACGTCGTGATTCCGGATGGGAAAGTAGCGCTTGGCAAGTTGGCGCAGGCTGTGATGTATGGGGCAGATATTATCGCGATTAAAGGAAACTTTGATGAGGCGTTGGACGCGGTTCGCGAGCTTGCTAAAACGGAAGCTGTAGCACTTGTTAACTCGGTTAATCCGTACCGATTGGAAGGTCAGAAAACAGCTGCATTCGAGATTTGCGAACAATTAGGTGGCAAAGCGCCGGATGTGCTTGCGATTCCGGTTGGGAATGCGGGAAATATTTCAGCTTATTGGAAAGGTTTTAAGGAATGGGACGGACATTTTGGTGTCGGCTTACCTCGGATGCATGGTTTTGAAGCGGAAGGTGCAGCGGCGATTGTTCAAGGCACTCCAATTAAGAATCCTGAGACGATTGCGACAGCGATTCGGATTGGTAACCCAGCAAGTTGGGAATTGGCTGAGGCCGCGCGTGATGAGTCAAAAGGCTATATTCATTCTGTAACGGATGATGAGATTATAAATGCATACAAAAAAGTCGCGGCGCAAGACGGTGTGTTCATTGAACCGGGTTCTGCGGCATCGCTGGCTGGTGTTATCCAACATGTGAAGAGTGGTGCGATTAAGCAAGGTGAGACAGTTGTGTGTGTGTTCACTGGGAACGGCTTAAAAGACCCAGATACGGCAATGAGCGTGCATGAAGTTCCAATTTCACATGTGGAAGGTGTGGACGCAATGCGTGATTACTTACGTGGAGGCGTGACGAAATGATTAGAATCCAAGTTCCGGCTACAACAGCGAATCTTGGACCAGGTTTTGATTCGTGCGGTCTTGCGCTATCGCTCTACTTGACGCTAGAAGTTTTGGAGCTAACAACAGAATGGCACATTGCGCATGATCTAGGGGATGGAATCCCGATGGACGCGTCAAACGTCATCATCGAAACTGCACTTAGTATTGCGCCGAATCTTACACCGCACAATCTAAAAATGATTTGTGATATTCCAGCGGCGCGCGGACTTGGAAGTAGTTCAGCAGCTGTTGTAGCAGGCATTGAGCTCGCCAATATCCTCGCTAATTTAGAATTGACGCCGGAACGTAAAGTGGAGATTGCTGCGGAAATTGAAGGTCATCCTGATAATGTTGCTCCAGCAGTGCTAGGTAATTTTGTTGTAGGCGCAAAATTGGATGGAGAAGATTTCTACGTTAGGCATCTTTTCCCGGATTGTGCATTACTCGCTTTTATCCCACAGGAGGCACTTCTAACAAGTGAAAGCCGTGGTGTTTTACCAGCCGAACTTCCTTACAAAGAAGCTGTCAAAGCGAGCAGTATCGCTAATGTGATGATAGCGGCACTATTGCAAAACGATTTAAGACTAGCTGGCGACATGATGGAACGCGATTTATGGCATGAGAATTACCGCGCAAAACTTGTACCGCATCTTGCTCCACTTCGTAAGTTGACAAAAGCGAATGGTGCTTATGCAGCCTGTCTAAGTGGTGCAGGCCCGACAATTTTAATTTTTGCGCCAAAGACAGAAGCTGCAAATTTAATTAAGATTATGGAAGAATTCGATCAAACGGCCAGCGTGCTTTCGCTAAATGTAGAAGGTAATGGCTCTACGATATTCTCATAATGAAACTACGAGTAAAGCACTGTTTTTCGCTTTACTCGTAGTTTTTGTTGTTCCAATTTCCGCGCTATGATAGAATGAAAAAGAGTTTTTAACATGGAAATGAGAGGTTTTGAGGGAATGGCACAGCTTTTCTTTAGATATGGTTCGATGAATAGTGGTAAAACAATTGAAATTTTAAAAGTAGCGCATAATTATGAGGAGCAAAACAAGCCGGTCGTTATTTTTACATCAGGGATTGATAATCGGGATCAAGTTGGTGTGATTTCGAGCCGAATTGGTTTGAAACGCGAGGCAATCCCAGTATTTTCAGCAACGAATCTACATGATGAAGTTGTAAAAATAGATCCGAAACCATATTGTGTTCTGCTTGACGAGTCGCAATTTTTGGAGAAAAAGCATATTTTACAACTAGCAGAAATTGCAGATGGGCTTAATATCCCAGTTATTGCATACGGTCTAAAAAACGATTTTCAAAATGAGCTTTTCGAGGGTTCTAAATATTTATTACTATATGCAGATAAAATTGAAGAAATGAAGACTGTTTGTTGGTTCTGCACGAAGAAGGCAACAATGGTACTGCGTGTCGATGAGGAAGGAAAACCAATGTATAAAGGTGACCAAATCATGATCGGTGGTAATGATCGCTATTATCCAGTGTGCCGAAAATGTCACGCCAACCCATCAATTTAAATTTTTGACAACTAAAAAATGAGGTGAACCTAAATGTATGATCGTTTACAAGCAGTGGAAGATCGTTATGATGAGCTAAATGAGTTGCTGAGCGACCCGAATGTAGTTAGTGACGCAAAAAAAATTACGAGACTATTCCAAAGAGCAATCTAGCATTACTGAAACAGTCGAGACATATCGAGAGTATAAAGATGTGACTGAGGGACTTGCAGAAACGCGCGAAATGATGAACGAAAAACTCGATGATGATATGAAAGAAATGGTCAAAGAGGAATTTAACGAATTGACACAAAAAAAAGACGGACTTGGAAGAAAGATTGAAGCTCTTACTCGTTCCAAAAGACCCAAATGATGACAAAAATGTAATTATGGAAATTCGTGGTGCTGCTGGTGGTGATGAAGCTGCATTATTTGCCGGGGATTTATTCCGGATGTATTCACGTTACGCTGAATCGCGCGGTTGGAAAGCGGAAGTAATGGAAGCAAATGCTACGGGAATTGGCGGTTATAAAGAGATTATCGTATTGATTAACGGATCTGGAGCTTATTCTCGTTTAAAATACGAAAATGGTGCTCACCGTGTACAGCGTGTACCAGAAACTGAGTCAGGCGGTCGGATTCATACATCGACAGCGACAGTTGCGATTTTGCCAGAAGCAGAAGATGTTGAAATTGATATTAAAGATAGTGAAATTCGTACGGATACTTTTGCGTCTAGTGGTGCCGGCGGACAAAGCGTTAATACGACGATGTCCGCAGTGCGTTTGACACACATTCCGACGGGGATTGTTGTTTCGATGCAAGATGAACGTTCCCAAATTAAGAATAAAGAGAAGGCAATGAAAATTTTGAGAGCCCGTATTTTTGATAAATTTGAGCGTGAGGCACAGGAAGAGTATGATACGCATCGGAAATCTGCGGTCGGTACTGGTGACCGTTCTGAGCGAATTCGGACGTATAATTATCCACAGAATCGAGTGACTGACCACCGTATTGGTTTGACGATTCAGAAACTCGATCAAATTATGGAAGGTAAGCTAGATGAGGTTATCGATGCACTTATTTTGGAAGATCAAACGAGCCGTCTTGACCATTTAAGCGATGGTATGTAAGATGACAATTGCCGAAGTCTTGCACCAAGCAAAAGCCGAATTGACCGTTCGCAAATTAGATCTTAACATCGCTGAAATTATCATCGAAACGAGGTTAGGTCTGACACGTTCTGAGCTATGGATGTCGTTGGACCGAGAAATGAACGTGAGCGAAAAAAAAACAATTTGATAACGATTTCGCGCGTTATATAGGAGGAGAGCCAGTTCAGTACATTTTGGAAGTGGCTCCTTTTATGGACGCGATTTTTATGTCACACCGAGCGTCCTCATTCCGCGTCCAGAAACCGAGGAGCTCGTTTATGCGGCGGAAAAGTATATCGAACAAAATCCGACCCGTATCCAGCATCTTTTGGACATCTGTACTGGTAGTGGCATTATCCCGATTACATTGAAAGCAATATTCCCTTCGTGTGATATTACTGGTTCTGATATTTCTAAAGAAGCACTTCAAATTGCTGAGCAAAACAATGCGCGACTGGAAACAGATGTCCGATTTATCCACAGTGATTTAGTAGAATATTTTCAAAAAACTGGGGAAAAATTTGACGTAATCTTAGCGAATCCGCCTTATATTGCAGAATCTGAGCGTGTGGAAATGTCGAAATATGTGCTAGAAAATGAACCAGAACTAGCATTATTCGCGCCAAATGATGGTTTAGCAATTTACGAACGACTTATTAAAAATTTGCCAGATATTGTGGATAATTGTTTTTGGATTGGAATGGAAATAGGTTATGCACAAGGCCAAGCAGTGAAAAAACTGCTAGAAAAAAGTTTTCCACAAGCCAACGTTATTGTTAAACAAGACATAAATGGCAAAGATCGAATGGTTATTTGCTCTAATGAACTGATATAGAAGCATTTCTATCTAAGAGATGCTTTTTTCTTGGCTATATTTATCCACAACATTGGGGATAAAACTTTGTGCAAAAAAATTTTTTTAATCGAACCTTAATAATTAAAAATCAGTTATCAACACACTTATGCACATTATCCACAGATTCACAATTACTTATCCACATTGACAAAGTTATTATCCACAGTTTGGGGATAACTAGGTGAGCAACATTCTAATTTTTAAATAAAGCAAGCTTAGACTATAAAAATGACATCAGAAACGGTAAAATAAGATTAAAGCAATGTAAAGGAGCAAATCCTAATGGAAACTAAGATTTGGCATGTAACAAAGGAGAATGAAATTCAGACGTACCTCGAAGCAGCAAAGCTTTTGCAAGCGGGAGAAACCGTGGCCTTCCCTACTGAGACCGTTTATGGAATTGGCGCAGATGCTACAAATGAACAAGCAGTAGCTAAGATTTATGAAGCGAAAGGGCGACCATCAGATAATCCTCTTATCGTTCACGTAGCGGACCAATCACAAATCCATGAATTCGTTCAAAAAATCCCGAGCAACGCAAAAAAACTAATGAAAGAGTTTTGGCCCGGTCCGCTGACGATTATTTTACCTCTACAGCCAGAGCGACTGGCTACCAATGTGACGGCAGGTTTGGATAGCGTTGGCGTTCGCATGCCAGAGCATCCTGTTGCTCTTGGACTTTTGGCGGTGGCTGGGATTCCTGTTGCAGCTCCAAGTGCTAATCAATCGGGAAAGCCAAGCCCGACATCCGGCGAACACGTGGCTGAAGATTTATTAGGGCGTATTTCTGGTATCGTCTTTGCTGGCAAAACGGGTGTGGGTTTGGAATCTACGGTCATTGATTGTACACTTGAACCCCCAGCTATTTTGCGACCGGGAGGCATTTCGCAAGAGGAAATTGAGGCTGTGATTGGTCCGGTTATTTCAGAAGCGAAGGAAATGACACAGCAAGAAGCACCGAAAGCGCCGGGAATGAAATACACGCATTACGCGCCCAAAGCTCCTTTAGCAATTGTTAAGGGAGATACGACATTTTTCCAAAAACAGATTGATTTAGCAGAAAAACGCGGAGAGGTCGTTGGTGTACTAGTATCTGATGAATTAGAGGAGCATTTACGGAAGTCAGAATACATGATAGGGCTTGGGAGTAAGGCTCATCCAGAGGAGATTGCTTACCGGCTATATGACCGCTTACGTTATTTTGATCATACTCCTGTGACACTTATTTATACAGAACCATTTGAGAAAGTGGGAATTGGCGAAGCGGTAATGAATCGTCTTGATAAGGCAGCAGGCGGACGCTATATTAAACAAAGTGAGGAAAATTAGCATGAAAATTTTATTTGTGTGCACTGGAAATACTTGTAGAAGCCCAATGGCAGAAAAAATATTGCAGTGGTTCAAACCTGAATGGGAGGTTCGTTCAGCTGGAATTATAGCTATAGCTGGGGCGCCGATGTCGATGCAATCAAAAGAGGTGCTACAAGAGCATGGATTACCCACCTATCACATCGCAAAACCATTGACTGATGAGCTGGTGGAACAAGCAGATAAAATTTTTGTGATGACAGAACAACATCGGCGCACCCTTGTGGATAAATTTCCAAACAAAAAAACGGAGCTGATTTCGCCGTACGATTTTGATGTAGCAGATCCGTATGGCGGTAGTAAGGCGGATTATGAGTATGCTTTTGCGGAGTTAGAAGAAATGATTACACGAAGATTCTTATTAGATGTTTAGAGCTTACTTTTAGTGTCCTCATATTTTCTAGCTCTATCAGTCAGTCTCTTGGAATTTTCGTGGGCTCCGCAAAAAGTGGTTTTCACTGCGCGTGCTAACTAATTCTGCTGAGGCTGACGGTCTTGTTTGTTCTTTTATGCTTGTGAATTACCTCACTATTTAGAATTAGTTAATCTTGCGCGAAAATACTTGCAATTTAAGCTGGAATGAGGGATTATTAAACCATGTACGAAGCTTTACTAATCATTTGAGAAAAGGATGGGGATCCACACATGGTTTATCTACAAAAGCACGACAAAGCAGTTTTTGACGCAATTGAGTTAGAGTTAGGCAGACAGCGCAATAATATTGAGTTAATCGCATCGGAGAATTTCGTAACAGAACAGGTTATGGAAGCAATGGGCTCTGTTTTGACGAACAAATACGCAGAAGGTTATCCTGGCAAACGTTACTACGGCGGTTGTGAATATGTTGATATTGTAGAGAATTTAGCCCGTGATCGCGCGAAACAATTATTTGGTGCAGAATACGCAAACGTTCAACCTCACTCTGGTGCACAAGCAAATATGGCAGTATATCACGCGACACTGAAACCAGGGGATGTTGTCCTTGGAATGAATTTATCTCATGGTGGACATTTAACACATGGAAGCCCAGCGAATTTTAGTGGTGAATTATACAAATTCGTAGCCTATGGTGTGGATGAAGAAACAAAACAAATTGATTATGACAAAGTTCGTGAAATTGCACTAGAACATAAGCCAAAAATGATTGTTGCGGGAGCAAGTGCTTATCCACGTGCAATCGATTTCGCTAAATTCCGTGAAATCGCAGATGAAGTTGGCGCATACTTAATGGTGGACATGGCACATATCGCAGGTCTTGTTGCAACAGGCCACCACCAAAACCCAGTTCCATACGCAGATTTCGTAACAACAACAACACATAAAACATTGCGAGGTCCACGTGGCGGTATGATTTTAGCAAAAGCAGAATGGGAAGCAAAACTTAACAAAGCGATTTTTCCAGGAATTCAAGGTGGCCCATTAATGCATGTTATCGCAGCGAAAGCAGTTGCATTTGGTGAGGCATTACAACCTGAATTCACGACCTATAGCGAAAATATTATAAAAAATTCAAAACAACTAGCAAAAACATTACAAGAGAATGGTGTGACTGTCCTAACAGGTGGTTCGGATAACCATTTACTATTAATCGATTTAAAACCACTAGGTCTGACTGGAAAAGCGGCAGAAGCAGTGCTTGATGATGTCGGTCTTACTGTAAATAAAAATACAATTCCATTCGAAACAGAGAGCCCATTCGTGACGAGTGGAATCCGTGTTGGTGTTGCGGCTGTAACAACACGCGGCTTTGATGAAGCTGCTATTGCCAGAGTCGGCAAACTCATTGCGAAAGTGTTGCATAATTTAGAAGATGAAGCAGTACATGCTGAGGTGAGACAAGAAGTAGCAAAGATTACAGCAGAATATCCATTATACCCATCATTATAGGAAATACAAGGGGAGCATAAACCAAATAACTCCCCTGAATACAAACGCTTTCGCTCTATTTGTGTCTAGCGTAATCTTCGTCTTACCCAGATAATGGGTAGGGCGATTTTTAGCTTGTTCGGGGTTTAGCTCAACCTCTTTTTTGTAGCATTTTTGTCGAAACGATTTAATACTTGCACAAGAGCGATTCTCTGATACAATAAGAGAAGGAAATTTACCTTAAAGGAGCGAATACAATGGCAAAAGTACAAGTAATAGATCATCCATTAGTTCAACATAAACTAACAATTATCCGCGACAAAGATACCGGAACAAAGGCATTTCGTGAATTAGTAAATGAGGTTGCAACCTTAATGGCATATGAAATTACACGCGATGTAGAGTTAGAAGATACAATCGTTGAAACACCACTACAAAAAACACCCGCAAAAACAATCGCAGGTAAAAAGCTTGGAGTTGTTCCAATTTTACGCGCAGGTCTTGGAATGGCAGATGGGATCCTAACGCTCATCCCAGCTGCAAAAGTTGGACATGTTGGATTATACCGTGATCACGATACACTAGAACCGGTAGAGTATTTTGTAAAGTTACCATCTGATGTAGACGAGAGACTATTCATTGTAGTTGACCCAATGCTTGCAACAGGGGGATCAGCAATCATGGCTATTGATTGCTTGAAAAAACGTGGCGCTAAAAATATGAAATTTATGTGTTTAGTTGCTGCTCCAGAGGGAATTAAAGCATTACAAGAGGCACATCCTGATGTAGATATTTTCGTAGCTGGTTTGGATGAAAAATTAGATGAACATGGCTACATTATCCCAGGGCTTGGCGACGCTGGTGACCGCTTGTTTGGCACAAAATAATAGAAACATGAAGCGGGGAAGCAAGGGTTTCCTCGTTTTTTCAGAAAGGGTTGGGAACTATGAGTAAAATTAAAGTGATGAGTGTTTTCGGAACACGACCTGAAGCAATAAAAATGGCTCCACTCGTTTTAGAATTCGAAAAACAAAAAGAATTTTTCGAGTCCCGCGTCGTTATTACAGCGCAACATCGCGAAATGTTAGACCAAGTGCTGGATATTTTCAATGTGCAGCCAGATGTTGACTTAAATATCATGCAGAAACAACAAACATTAACTGATATCACAACGCGTGCAATGCAAGGCCTGAATGATGTTATCGCAGAAGAAAAGCCTGATATTGTTCTTGTTCACGGTGATACAACAACAAGCTTTGCGGCGGCTTTAGCAGCTTTTTATAATCAAACGGCAATTGGTCATGTAGAGGCTGGCTTGCGCACATGGAATAAGTATTCACCATTCCCAGAAGAAGCAAATCGCCAACTGACAGGTGTGATGGCCGATCTTCACTTCTCGCCGACATCACAATCTAAACAGAACCTGCTAGATGAAGGTAAAAACCCAGATGCTATTTTTGTTACGGGTAATACAGCTATTGATGCGCTGAAAACAACAGTTCAAGAAGATTATCATCATCCTATTCTTGATGGGCTAGGAGACAATCGATTAATCCTAATGACGGCACATCGTCGCGAGAACCTAGGTGCACCGATGCAGGGGATTTTTGAGGCTGTTCGTGAAGTAGCAGAGGCCCGCGAAGATGTGGAAATTGTGTACCCGATGCATATGAACCCAGCCGTTCGCGAAAAAGCAACAGCGATTCTTGGCGGTCATCCACGTATTCATCTTATTGAGCCGTTAGACGCTATCGACTTTCATAACTTCTTAAAGAAATCGTATCTTGTGTTCACTGATTCAGGTGGCGTACAAGAAGAAGCACCAGGAATGGGAGTGCCCGTTTTAGTTTTACGGGATACAACCGAACGACCAGAAGGTGTAGAAGCTGGGACCTTAAAACTTATCGGTACGGCGAAAGAAGATTTGAAAAAAGAAGCTTTTGACTTACTAGATAACAAAGATGCCTATCTTAAAATGGCTAATGCGAACAATCCATATGGTGACGGTGAAGCCTCCGCTCGCATTTTAGAAGCCATCAAATTCCATTTCAAAAAAACAACCGAACGTCCATCAGATTACACAGTATAATAGCATTCGACCATCTTTTGTTTTGACAAGGAGGATGGTCTTTTTTTTAGTGAATTGCCGGAGGTGGAGATAGAACTCATTTTTACACAAAAATAAGCAAGATATCACGACTCCTTTTGTAAATCTTACTTCGCACTAATCGAATCAAAGCGCTTGTGTTCAGAAGATTTCATAAGGATTACATGTTCGCTTTGCTTGTATGTATATTGGGACTGTGGCTTATGTTCTATTCGAACAGTCGGGAAGGATTACATGTTCGCTTTGCTTGTATGTATATTGGGACTGTGGCTTATGTTCTATTCGAACAG
>NZ_AODK01000009.1 GCF_000525975.1 Listeria rocourtiae FSL F6-920 | reverse complement strand
TTTCGCATCGAATTCTGCCTGCGCTTTATCTACGTATGCTTGCAGTTCCGCTTTTGTCGCTGGGTCTATCACCGTGTAAACTTTCGCCTGCGCCGCATCAATATCCGCTTGCGTCACGGTTTCTTTCAGCGCATTCGCTGGATTACTATCCTCAAATAATGCTTTCACGGCCCGTTGTATGCCTGCTTCTACTGCCGTTCGTATATTCAACAATTCTCGCGCGCGATCTAGCTTGTTTTGTAAGTCTGTCTTCACAGCACTCGGTAACAGCTTATCAATTTGCGCTTGTGCTGCGTCAATAGCGGCTCGGTTGGTTGTCGCTTTGATTGCATCGGTTAATGGTTCATCGTTTTGATACAACTGATTCACTAAATAATTAGCAAGAAACTGGTGTGCCTTATCTATTTCTGCCGCTTCCGTTTTTGCATCGAGTTCTGCCTGGGCTTTATTGATATGCGCTTGGAGCTCTGCTTTCTTCGCCGTATCCTTCACCGCATTCACTTTCGCTTGCGCTGCATCTATTGTTGCTTGTGTCACTGTAGTTTTAATCGCATTTGCTGGATTATTACTCACAAATAGTTCTTTCACTGCTTGTTCTGCCTCTGTTTTTGCATTTGCTTCTTCTATTTTAGCATCGAATTCTGCTTGGGCTTTATTGATATGCGCTTGGAGCTCTGCTTTTTTCGCTGTATCCTTCACCGTATTCACTTTTGCTTGCGCCGCATCTATCGTTGCTTGCGTCACTGTAGTTTTAATCGTATTTGCCGGATTATTGCTGACAAATAGCTCTTTCACTGCTTGTTCTGCCTCTGTTTTCGCAGACAATTCGGCCTGCGCTTTATCGATATGCGCTTGGAGCTCTGCTTTCTTCGCCGTATCCTTCACCGCATTCACTTTCGCTTGTGCTGCATCTATTGTTGCTTGCGTCAACGTAGTTTTAATCCCATTCGCTGGATTATTACCCACAAATAGCTCTTTCACTGCTTGTTCTGCCGCTATTTTCGCAGACAATTCGGCCTGCGCTTGATTGACATACGCTTGCAGCTCTGCTTTTTTTCGCCGTATCCTTCACGGCATTCACTTTCGCCTGCGCTGCATCTATCGTTGCCTGTGTCACCGTAGTTTTAATCCCATTCGCTGGATTATTGCTGACAAATAGCTCTTTCACTGCTTGTTCTGCTTCTGTTTTCGCATCTGCTTCTGTTTTAACATCGAATTCTGCTTGGGCTTTATCGATATACGCTTGGAGCTCTGCTTTTTTCGCTGTATCACTCACGGCATTCACTTTCTCTTGCGCTGCATCTATCGTTGCTTGTGTCACCGTTTCTTTGATCGCATTCGCTGGATTATTACTTACAAATAGCTCTTTCACTGCTTGTTCTGCCTCTGTTTTCGCAAGCCATTCCGCTTTGGCTTTATCGATATACGCTTGTAACTCTGCTTTTTTCGCCGTATTCTCCAATGCTCTCACTTTCTTATGAGCTATATCTATTGTTGACAGTGTCACCGTATCTTTAATCACATTCGCTGGATTATTATTTACAAATAGTTCTTTCACTGCTTGTTCTGCTTCTGCATAGAGCAAACCCTGTGCCTGATCCAGATAGCCGTTTAACATCTCTGCTTCCCCTTTGCCAACATCCGGATATTCTGTTAACTTCACTCGTGCTCTGTACTCATTTATATGGCCTTGAGTTACCCATGATCCGAGGGCTTTCTTACTTGTTCCAGTAAATAACAAGTTTATGTCTGTCTTAGCGCTAAGTAGTTTCTCAGCTGTAGAGATGTACATTCTTGCGTTAGTACGATCCCCATCACCATACACCTTATCTGTTTTTGATAAAAGTTGAGTCAGCTCCGTCTGTGTCAGGTTATCTCTTAAAAAACGTTGGGATGAATCTGCGTAGAGAGCCTTTGATTCAGAAAGAACAAGGCGGTCATAATCTAATTTTTCCTGATACGTTGCCACCATCGCTAGGAGTTCTGCCTGTTTAGAAGCTGTTAATATATTCGCGATATGCTTCCTCGCTGTATTCAGATACCCTTCATTTACTGTTGCAGTCTGGGAGGCTTTAAGTTTTCCCATTTCCTCTTGCGCCATCGCTCCCCAATAAGCATCATTCTGAGTTGTCAAATGGGCTAAACTAACCGTTTTAAGTAATGGCCCTTCAGAATAACCTCTATATTCCAAGACGATTTTACTTGTTCTTGGAATGAGTTTACCTGGGAAGCTCCATTCATAACCATTAAAATAAGCATAGTAGATTGTTCCATTCTCCATCGACGAGTGATATGAACCATTCACCGCAAGTCTAATATTATATTTTGATCTCTTCAACCAGTCATTAAGTGTCGATGTATCTAGCTTTATACCCTCAATCATCCCTTGATTATTAAAATTAAAATGAAAACCAGTGGTGTCTACCGCTCTCGTTGAAAATGTATCCATCGTTCTTTCCACTTGACTCGCTTGCGTTGTTGTCGGTATTCCTAACGTCGGCACGACTAAAGACACAGCCGCCGAACTTATTACGATTTTTTTTTTAACAATTTTTTTCTTTGACATCTTTTATTATTCCTCTTCTCTATAAACTGATTGTGCTTACACCATGCATAGCGAAGCAAACATTTCTACTTTCCATACCTAGCTCCTATTTCAACATGTAATAGATTTCTAGGTTACTACGTGTATGCTATGTTAACATTGACCAACAATAATTGTTGCGCCAAAAGTAGAATACTTACTATCTGTGAACAGAACATCCACACCTTGTTTAGTCGCTGTTCTTTTTTTCCTTCTCCAGCGTTTCTGTTGCCATATTTAGCATTGGCCTTATCTAGCTCTTTTTGTATAGCAACACCTCCTTATCTATATTCACTTGCATAGCACCTACTCTCGAAATAGTCGTATCCTAATAACTCCTTCTTTGCCACAGGAAAAATAGAGCACTTACAACCAATAAAATTCCAAATAACAGAAAATAAATATCGCTTTTATATCCTGTTTTTGGTAAACGCTCATTTTTATCAGCATCACTTATCTTCTCTTCTACTAGCCCTATTGTCTTTCCCCTAATATTCTTTTGATTTGGTTGTTTTATATCTACTATGGAAGGAACGTCAACTGATGGTATTGGATCTACCTTAAGTGGCGGCAACGGATCTACTGTAGACGGTATTTCAGTTATTGGCGGTACCGGTAAGGCTGGTTCTACTTTATCAAGAACCGTAATTCGAACTGTGATTGTCGTACTTTCACCCACGCTGTTTGTGACTTGATACGTCACTTCGTATACTCCTGGTTTCATGTTGTCTACTTTGTTTTCTACCACTTTGACATCGTGACATCCTCATTTTTTTAGGTCGCTTCGCTTACTTCTTCCAGTGGGGCGAAGGCGTCTCCGACAGCATACCGTTTCATAAAGACAAAAAAATTTACTTTATGAAAAAAAAGTATCTAATGTCTAAATACAAAAATTGGCTAGCTGACAAAATTATGATAAATTGATTACAAAAAATACTCGCATGGCACTATCTTGGAAATATGGAGATGACTTCCTCTAGTCTTAGTTGAGGCTAAACCTTGTAACATACTTTTTATAATATCTAAAAAAAAATATGTCTTTATATACAAAAATATAATCAATTTGAATGCATCCATCGTATTTATAACAGAAATTATATATATTTAGATAGTCTTAAAAAAGAAATATATCGCTGAGGGGACTACCGGGGTATTATTTTGGCATATAGATACACAGAAAAAACTAGCAAGAGCGTAATACTCTTTACTAGTTTTCCTACGTTTTATTGGATATTACCATACTAATTTTTTTCCTCACCTCTTCCATCTTTAATTTAGAATTGCTGAAACTGATCAACTGGCATCACAAAGCCAGTCACACCGCCAACCTGAACTTCAATCGGGTATGGTTCATAGGTATCTATCGTCTCACCAAGTGAGGCTTCCAAGCTCATAACTTGCTCGCGAGCTTTGCAGTTATTTTTAATGATTTCCAAGCGTGGTATCGACTGGTTTCTCCTCTACACCTATAATAAAGATTGTATTTCCCGCTTTAGAAAGCCACCTGTTGATGCTAGTTTTGTGGTGCAGAAATTGAATTCCTGCTTCTTCTAATTGTTCTGCTAAACGCGCATTCCCCTTTTGTTACCATCCTTATTCGATTTCTTAGTTCTAAACATAACATGAACTGGCATAAAACGTTTATATCTAGATGAGTAGAGGCTGGGACATAAGAGAATCTTCAAATCCCTTTATGTCCCAACCTCGTTCTTACGTTTAGTCAAGCAATAAGCATACACAATTGGTGGCCCATTTAGGCATACCGAAGAAAGCCCATCTCTTTTTTATTAAAAAAAGGAGGTAGACTGGTATAGTGAATATGTTACAGCGTTGTCGCCAAGCGGTGTGCATCACTACGGTCTGTTTTATGGATACGCAATCGATCACATTGCTGCTTCGCTTCGAGAGGATTTAGTAGGTAATAAGGATACTCATTAGCTTGCATAAAAGATTCCAAAACTTTGGAATAGACGCCTGTGGCTTCAAACACGATTTCTGGACACTGACCATCCCGCACAAAAAGGACTGAATGGTAACCTGTAACGCTTGAAAATCTTCCCTATTATGCTGTATTTCTTTTTCCTCGATGCATTGTCCATGTTGATAAATAACCATGTAACTTTTCCCCATATTAACATCAAACGCTATGATTGTCTGCATATGTCTTTGCTCCTTTCTCTGTATCGAAGTGCCTTACTAGACTTTATCGATTCCAATTTCTTATACACGATCTCCAAGGACCCAACATACTTCAACCTGATTCTTGATAAAGTAGTACAGTAGATCTGTTTATTATACGGGCTCGAAGCCCAAGAGGCCGGTCAATCTATACTTCCAACTACTATAACAAAAAAAAGAGTAGGCAAGACCATGGCCATGGTCTTACCTACTCATCTTAGTATGTTTCCTAACCTATATATTTTGAACCATCACATGGACAGTATGTTCTTTATTGCCATAAATTTGTCGCTTTTCTTCCTGCTTTTCAAAACCAAGGTGTGACCAAAATCCAAGTGCTTCTTCATTCTCCCCAAGAACACCAATCCGTAATGAATCGGCGCTACCATCTGAGGCCCAATCTTTAATTACTTGATACAGTACTTTTCCAAATCCGCTACCTCGCTCCTCGGGTATCAGCATTAATAAACCGATAATCCATTGCCCTTTTCGCGGAAAATCAGCCACTACGTCAATCAAGCCAATTGGTTTATCCGCCTCATCAAGAACCGCCATTACGAACTTATCAAGCTTAGTTTTATCCTTTGGTATTTCCGTAATAATGGTACGCGCGTTCTCCGTATTCGCTGCCATACCTTGTTCCATCAAAAAATAATCTTCACATTTCACACAAACTTCCTCAGCTAAAGCAACATCTTTCTCCGTCAAAAACTTCACATGATAATTTCTCTTTCTCTCCAAATATCTCACCATTTTCCTATTTATTTCGTAAGCGTGCGTGTCTCATATTGGCACATTTCTTCATATGTTTCGATACTCATAACTACCATATCTCCATGCCCATTTTTTGTTAAAAAAATAGGTTCACTGCGTTCGTGGACAATTTTGGAAATATCGGTAAAATTATTTCTCAAGTCAGAAACAGGTCTAATTTCAGGCATCTCCTTGCCCTCCTATTATCATAATATTATCATTATTATATCATAATTATGATATAATAGCTATTAAAAATTGATTTTAGGCAAACAAAAAAATAGCCAGTCGTTCAACCGGCTATCACCAAATAAATCCAATTAATATGCCTCTTCTAAGATTAAAATACTGTTTCCCTCAGGATCAGCACAACGCAACTCTTTTCCACCCCAATCTGCTAAAAAAGGTGGCTGGATATCCACACCGTTGAACTTCAATGTTTCATACGTTTTATCTAAATCTGCTGACCGGAAAACAAATTCCGTAAGATCATGTACCGCCACATCCCCACTCGCTTTATCCCAAACAATAATTCCAGGATCATTCCTAGAAAAAGCCAATTTTGCGCCAACATAATTACCGTGACCTTCAAACACCAACGGCACACCTAACTGATCTTTGTAAAAAAGGACAAACGTTTCTGGATCATTTACAGCAATGTTAATCCCCTCAAAACCTTCTATCATAATATTCCTCCACCTTTCATTTCCTAATCAATCATTTCCCTAGTCACATCAGACAAAACTAAAAATAGTTAATATTTTGTTTTAACACATAGAACGAGTATACTAAAAGCAAGACGTATATTGCCGATATTCCAGAGAAAATATTAGGAGGCTATTCAATATGAGTAAACAAACAAATAAAACAGTACTCATCATGAACTTCGAAACAGAAAGCAAGTCCTACCAAGCATTCTCAGAAATTAAAACCCTGCACGCGGAAAGAAAAATCCGAGGTGAACAAATGGCGGTTGTAGAACACGATCACAATCATAAAATAAACGCCAAAGACTTTCTAGATTTCACAGGTGGCGATAAAAACATGAAAGGAAGTCTGATTGGTATGCTAGTCGGTATCCTAGGCGGCCCGCTAGGCGTTCTATTAGGCTGGATGACCGGCGCAATCATTGGTTCTACTCAAGATGCCAAAGAAATACGTGACGCTATGAACGTTTTCGAAAAAACATTGGAAACAATACCCGAAGATCAAACTGGTGTTATCCTAATCGCCGAGGAAGAGCACAATGAATACATTAACGAATTAGTAAATAACAAATTAGGTGGCCGCGTCATTCGCATGGATGCAAATCTTGTTGCTCGCGAAATAAACCAAGCCCAGCAAGCAGAAGATGATGCCAAAAAAAAGCGCTAAAAAAGGCTGGTTCGGCAAAAAAGATGATTAAAATATTTTATCCATCCTAGCATAGTGCATCTATGCTAGGATGTTTATTTATACAACGAGATCAACAAGTCCTCTACCTTACCCATGTCCACTCGATCAGGAAGTACTGTTTCCCTAGCCGCACGCTCAAACTCTTTCTGTAAAACTGCAACCTTCTCAAAAATCTCCTCAAATGAAAGCTGCCCATTCCGAATCTTCATTAATAAGTCATGTTCTGTCCGCCGCTTCGTAATGATTCCTTTCCCCTCTAAAATATCTCTCCCCGTTACCAACATTCGCACTAAATGCATCGCGTGTTTATAAAGTCGTGGTGAACTTTTCTGGCTATCTGCCATCCCTAGTTTATTATAAGTTCTTATCGTTCCTTGCATCTCGCCATAAATCCCTACAAAATCCCGCAACGGATAACCATGTAAAGCTGCATCCAAAACAATTTGCTCATTTTCAACCCTTAATCCTAACCCGCCTTCCTCCAATTTCGCATATTTCCCATCAAAATGCCCCATCTGCCTCTTTAGCGTCTCTAAAATATGTTGCTCCTGCATTGCCTCTGATGCTTCGTTCCGAACCAAAGCATTTTGCAAGCGTTTCAACTGTGCATTCGCATAATTTCCGAACGTCTGCTCTACCCGCTTTGATAGAAATAAATCGGCATGAGCCCTGACTATTCTACCAACATCCGAACAAATAACTATTTCCTCCTCCTCGCCCCCCAGCAATTCCAGCATATTAGGATTTCCCTGCGCACATAGTTTAATAAACTTTTGCGCTCCAAAAATAACTGTGTCTGTCTTCTTTTCCTCAAACTGCTCAAACTTATGCAATCCATATAAATATCGCTCATCCTCTATTAAAAACCCACGCAAATCCAAATCACTCGTCTCATTATTCGTTCCATACCCATGAGACCCGCTAGCCACTAAATAAGCAATTCCACGCAAATCTTCATTTTCCCTTAAAAAGTCATATGCTGACGTTCCCACAACAGCCTTATAATCGATCACTCACATCACCGCTCCTATTGCTCTATTTCCATTATTATATCAAAAAAAGCAGCATCAAAAATAGTTCTCTCCACCAGTCAAAATAGCTTGACTTTAAATCCGAATCAAGGTATTTTTAAGTATAACCAATTCCTACTTCCAAAGTAAGAATTAAAAAAGTCAACACTTCAGAAAAGGGGAGAAAGTATGAAAAAAAGTATTTTATTCGTTTTCACGTTAGCCTTAATGTTAGTATTAGCAGCTTGCGGAGGATCTGGGAGTTCTTCTGACAGTGCGAGTGGCTCCAAAGACAACAATTCTATTATTATCGGTGTTCCCGGTGACCCAGAAGTTGTTAACCCACTTTACTCAAGCGACCGCGTCACACTTACTATCCAACAGGCCCTTTACGCACCGCTATTTTGGGAGTATGACGGTAAGCCAGCACTCGCAGATAAACTAGATATCTCTGCTGATAGTTTAACCTACACAGTCACACTAAAAAATGATCTGAAATGGCATGATGGCAAACCATTAACTGCTGATGATGTTGTTTTCAGTGTTAACGCTATTCTTGATGAAAAACAGAACAGTCCTTTCCGCGGAAACTGGGTATTCAATAATAAACCTGTGAAAGCAACCGCTGAAAACGCAACAACTGTGAAATTCACATTACCTCAAGTCGCACCTGCCTTTGAAAATACACTAAACACATTCTTCCCTATCCCAAAACACATTTTTGAAGGTGTTGCTGATATCGGTAAGAGTGATAAAAACAATGAGCCCGTAGGATCTGGTCCATATAAATTCGTAAACTATAAATCAGGTGAATACTACTCATTAGAGAAGTTCGATGATTATTTCGACGGTAAACCAAAACTTGATAAAGTCACATATCGCATTACTAAAGATCAAAATGCAGCTAATCTCGCTTTACAAAATGGCGAAATCAACTTGAAATCCATTCAACCTGCTGAACGTAGTAAAGTTGAGAAAGCTAGTGACGTCAATATTATCACTTATCCAGAAAATCGTTTAAGCTACGTTGCATTCAATCAAAATGTCACAGCTCTTAAGTCCAAAGACTTGCGCCAAGCTATCTCGCTTACATTAGATCGCAAAGATTTAATTGATGCAGCATACGGCTCCCAAGAATACGCAAAACCTGCAAGCTCTTTCTTAACCGAAAACACAAAATTCTTCACGGATAAAGTAGAAACATATAGCCAAGATATAACTAAAGCTAAAGAACTTCTAGCAAAAAGCGGCTATAAATCTTCTGATAAACTCAACATCATTTATCTAAACAACAGCAAAGCACAAGAAAGTATTGCGCTCTATATCCAAGAACAATTGAAATCCATCGGTGTTTCCCTAGAATTAAAGCCAACCGACCCAACAGCGATGAATAACATCACACTTGATCGTAAAAGTGATGCCTACTCATTAATGCTTGGCGGCTACATCATGGGTAATGACCCTGATCCATATAAAACACTATACATGACAGGCGAACCATACAACTACTCGAATTACAGTAATCCCGCACTAGATAAATTATGGAACGAAGGCGCTGTAACTGCTGATGAAACGAAACGCCAAAGCATCTACGAGCAAATTCAAACAACAATCGCAGATGACGCTGTGATTTATCCAATCTCTTATGATAATGCCGTACTTGCGATTGATAAAAAATATCAAGGCACAAAAGAAGCAACACCGCAACCTGTAACAATGTTCCGTGATTTATCCAAGCTTTATATTAAGTAAAAGTAGCCTCTTGCATGCTATAATAACTAAATGTGTATAATGAAGCCCCAAACTGACAGGAAAGCTAAGCTCCAATTTTCCCGTTCAGTGAGGGCTTTACGTTGTTTCACTATATTTTCTTGGTAAGGGGCTTTTCTTCATGATACAAACTATCTTCAAACGTGTATTACAAATTATACCAATGCTATTCGTTATCTCGCTAGTATCATTCGCATTAGTTCAATTGGCACCTGGAGATCCAATCTCCTCTTTTGTCACACCAAATATGAATCCTGACGATGTCGAACGGATACGGCAAAACCTTGGTCTCGATCAACCGATTTATGTACAGTACTTCAAATGGCTAGGAAATGTGTTCCAAGGAAATTTCGGTTACTCTTTAATCAATAACCAACCCGTCCTCGGCCAAATTATCGAGCGCCTCCCTGCAACAATTGGCTTGATGGGAACTGCTCTGTTTTTTACATTGCTCTTATCCATTCCACTTGGTCTATTAGCTGCAGCCTATGAAGATACAAAACTAGATCGCGTTTTAAATGCTATTTCTTATGTTGGCATCTCGATTCCTATTTTTTGGTTCGCTATGATTTTAATTGATATCTTTGCAATTCGCCTTCATTGGCTTCCAAGTTTAGGAATGCGAACAATTGGCGTCGAATCATTCTGGGATATAGCAAAACATGCAATCCTCCCAGTCACCGCGCTTACTTTCCAAGGTTGCGCATCCTATTACCGCTACGTCAGGTCCAACACGATCAACCAGTTGAAAGAAGAATATGTTTTGTTTGGCTATGCGAAAGGACTTTCTAAAGCACAGATTATGCGCGACCATGTCCTAAAAAATTCGTTGCTTCCAGTTATCACGCTTCTCGGTATGTACTTGCCACAAATCATCACTGGAGCCTTTATCACAGAAAGCGTATTTTCTTGGCCGGGTATGGGCTCTCTTGGAATCAACGCGATTTTCCAACTGGATTATCCAATGATTATGGCCATCACAATGTTCTCTGCCTTGTTACTAATTATTGGTAACTTACTTGCCGATGTCGCCTATACTATCATTGACCCACGTATAAGGGAGGTTAGCTAACATGATGAAAGCAGATTTAAGTAAATTCACAAAACCTAAAAATGTTCGACCTCCTGAAAAAGCACAGCTGCCGCGTGAACGTACATTTTGGCATTTCTTATTAAGTGAAAAACGCGGACTCATATCGATTGGAATACTACTCTTTTTAGCTCTTGCTTGTAGCCTAGCATTCTTATCGCCATATGATCCAAATGCTTTATCTATTCAAGACAAGCTACTTCCACCAAGTAGCTCGCATTGGTTTGGAACAGATGATCATGGTCGCGATTACTTCACGCGTGTGCTCTATGGAGGCCGTGTATCATTAACTGTTGGCTTCCTCGCTATGTTAATTGCCCTTGTTGTGGGAACGATAGCTGGAACAATCAGTGGTTTCTTCGGTGGTATTGTCGATAGTCTGTTAATGCGGTTCTTAGATATTTTCATGTCTATTCCATCATTCTTTTTGTTAATGATTTTGAATGCTTATTTAAAACCAGGCATCGGTAATATTATCTTGATTATCGGGCTGCTATCTTGGATGGATGTCGCCCGAATTGTCCGTGCAGAAACTCTATCACTAAAGGAGCGCGAATTCATACTCTACTCAAAATCGAGTGGCGCAGGCGTTTGGCATATCATTGTTCGCCATATTATCCCCAATGCAATGCCTTCGATTGTTGTAGCCGCTTCTTTGAATATTGCTGCCGCCATTCTTACCGAATCAGCGCTCAGCTTCTTAGGATTAGGCGTTCAACAACCTAATTCCTCTTGGGGTAGCATGTTGAACAACGCGCAAGGCTATATCGGTGATGCTACTTATTTAGCCCTATTCCCAGGTGCCTTGATTTTACTAACTATCCTATCATTTAATGTACTTGGTGATGTCTTCCGTAAGGGGCTCGAACCTCGAGATATCCATAAATAACTATATGTACAGCCCTGATGCTCACCGTGAAGTGTCGGGGCTGTTTTCTTTCTATTTTACTTTTAGTTCAATCACATCTGCTCGCATCTCGTTGACTGCCTGCTCGATGATTTTAATCTCGCTAGCTAATTCACTCAAATTATCAATTGTCCTTTGGTAACGCTCTTCCCGTTCGTCATTCTTGCGCATCATCCATACTAGCAAGGCTATAAAAAGGATACCGAATGTGATTTCGGTTGCGTTCGCCACTAAATTCTCTAGTCCCGTAATAATCACTTCCAAACTATAGTAGTTTTTCTTCTCCATCTTCATCATACCTCCCCTTCAAGTATGATTCTCCTTAACTTATATAAATACTAATTGCTCGGCTTCATATGCCATTAACAACCCTTCTAATGCTGATTTCTTCAATCGATAGTAATGAGACTCACTCCATCCTATACTCATGTACACCTCAATATTAGTCAGCTTGCGTCGCGACATGTATTTCGCTAAAAGTACCTCCCGCTGATCACTGTTTAGCTTATTTATCGCTTCTGTTATTTGCTTAATTTCGATATATGCTGGTTCTTCGGAGATTTTTTTTGGTTAATCTCAATTCGTTTTCTTTCGTTCGTCTTGGCATGCTTCTTTTCGGTAGACTTAGTAATAATGTGTTGTACTTGAACAATAAACGCTCGGCTTCTTTGCATTTGCTCATCCATTATGTTCCCCCTAAGACTGCTTTATTTTTGTTAAAATCGCTTCATATAGGTGCCGCCTTTCCTTGTCGCCCCAAGTTGCTAATTGTTTCTTCGAGTAAGGTGAAAAGTAGCTGATGAGGGATACTTGTGTGCGCACTTCACTTGCTTCCTCATCATTATCCTCTAATTTCTTCTGTTCTTTTCTCAGATTTCTGATTTTACGACATACAAAACATGTGCCTTTACATTGGTAAAATGAAACTTCTTGTTCGTTGTGAAAATCAACCAGCCGCGAGAATAGAACGTTGATTTCTCTCTGTCTTTTTTTGTCCATGTTTATCTCTCCCTTGTCCCATTTTTAAGGAGTAACCTTACTATAAACCCCTCTTAATCCCAAGTCAAGGAAAAAACGAACATTTGTTCTTAATGTGCTTTTAAGTTGGCTGTATAGCTGGAATAAAGCGGTTTATTATTTTTAAATTTGGGAGTTTTTTTGAAAATTTTGTGCTATAATAAAAATATTAATGTTCGAAAATTAACACGTGGATGGAGATGCTAAAATGGCTTTTGTCGAAATAGATCAGATATATAAGCGCTATCAACTAGGCGAGAAAACAGTGACGGCAAACGATGGTATTACATTTCAAATTGAACAAGGTGAATTTGTGATTATTGTTGGGCCTTCTGGTGCTGGAAAGTCTACTGTTCTCAATATTTTGGGTGGAATGGATATGAGCGATGAGGGGCATGTTTATATTGACGGAACAGACATTGCAGCTTTTAATGCCAAACAACTGACAGGATATCGAAGAAAAGACATTGGGTTTGTGTTCCAATTTTATAATCTAGTGCCAAGTTTGACTGCGAAAGAAAATGTAGAACTCGCTACGCAAATTTCGCCAAACGCGATAGATGCTGAGGTGGTTTTGAAGCAGGTTGGCTTGGAAGAACGCATGGATAATTTTCCCGCCCAGCTCTCAGGTGGTGAGCAACAGCGTGTCGCCATTGCGCGCGCTCTTGCTAAACAGCCGAAATTATTGCTTTGTGATGAGCCAACTGGTGCGCTTGACTATAACACTGGGAAATCCGTTTTAAAATTGTTACAAGATACGTGCCGAAATACTGGTACGACAGTGATTGTTATAACGCATAATACTGCTATTACACCCATAGCTGACCGTATTATTGAGATTAATAACGCCAAAGTTCGTGATGTCAAAATTCAGGTAAATCCAGTTTCGATTGACAGCATTGAATGGTAAGGAGAATCCGATGAAAAAAGCATTATGGAAAGACATATGGCGAGAAATCGCAAAATCTAAAGGCAGATTTATCTCGATTTTCCTACTAATTGCGCTCGGTGTTGCCTTCTTTGTAGGCCTGAAAGCAACTGGTCCTGATATGATCCACACTGCTGATAAGTATTATAACTCACAGAATTTGATGGATTTACAAGTACAGTCAACGTACGGCTTAAATCAAGATGATATCGCTATCTTAAATGGAATCCCTGGCGTTCGACAGATCCAACCTGGTTATACGGCAGATGTGATGTTTCAAGATTCACTACTTATTACGAAGGTATATTCTTTATCGCAAAATAATCTGATTAATAAGTATACAGTCAAGAAAGGCCGGTTACCACGCAAAAGTGGTGAGATTGCGATTGATTCCATCGAGAAAGCAAGTAGTCACTATAAAATTGGTGATAAAGTTACGTTTGTAAATAGTGATGGCAGCGCTATGAAGGGGCAGTTCCATAAAACTACATTTACAGTTGTTGGGACAGTTTCTTCGGCGGCTTATATCGAGGAAGGAACTCGCGGTACTTCCAAGATTGGAAATGGACGCGCGGATATTTTCGCAGTTGTTCCTGAGACGGATTTCGATTCAAAATATTACTCGACTGCACTTATGACGTTTGATAATACGGCAAAGTCAGAAGCTTATAGCGATGAATATGAATCGGCGGTTGAACAGAATACGTCACTCATAAAAAAGGCGCTTGCCGGACAGCCAGCCGCGCGCTTAAACGCGATTCAAGAAGATGGTCAGGCGAAAATCGATGAAGGTCACCAAAAAATCGCGGATGGACTTGCTGAAATCAAGAAGAACCAGCAGAAATTAAATGAGGCGCGCGCGAAGTTAGATCAGGGCTGGGCGGAGTATTACAACGGAAAACGTGAGCTTGAATCCAAACTTGCAGACGGTCAAGCAGAAATTAATAAAAATACCACCAAACTCGCGCAAGCTGAGAAAGATATCGCAACAGCAGAGCGCAAAATTGTAGATGGCGAAGCGCAGATTGAAGACGCAGAATCGCAATTGAACGAGGCTCAATCAGAACTTGAAGATGGGCAAATGATGCTTGATGAAAACAAGGAACAACTCGCGACGATCCAACGCTTGTATGATGCAGTGAAAGACTACACCATTGGCGATATTCCGATTGCTGATTTAGATAAAGAAACACAACAGGAAATCATTGATAATGCGAACGCGTTTGACCCCGAACTCGGTGGATATATCCAATCCTATTTCGATGGCACACTTTCAGAAGCACAACTAAATCGCCTGAAAAATGAAGCCTCTAATCAACTCGCGATGGCTAATAAAGAAGTTGCAGATGCACAACAAGAAATTAATCGAAATCGCCAGCTACTCGCTGACAAACAACGCGAACTAGCTATTAAAAAACGCGAGCTTAATGAAGCGAAGGATAGATTAGTTCAAGGCAAAAAGGATTACGCAGATGGTATGACACAACTAAATGCTGGAAAACAGAAGCTTGCCGATGCAAAAGTAGCTGGTGATGCTAAACTTGCGGACGCAAAAGCCGAACTAGACGATGGGGAAGCAACCTATGCGGCGAATTTAGCAACTTTTGAAGCAGAAAAAAAAGAAGGCTCTTGCGGAAATTGCTACATCGAAAAAAAGACCTCCAAATTGCGCAAGAAAAACTGGATGCGCTAGACTTACCGAAGTATTTTATTAGTGACCGAACGGATAATCCAGGTTATACAGAATATAAAGATAATGCAGATCGGATTGCATCGCTTTCCACTGCCTTTCCGGTTTTCTTTTTCTTGATTGCAGCACTTGTTTGTTTGACAACGATGACGCGAATGATTGAGGAGCAACGAACACAGACTGGTACATTAAAAGCGCTTGGTTATAGTAACGTTGATATTATCTCTAAATTCCTCGTATACGGATCGCTTGCAAGCCTTACAGGAACTATGATCGGACTTATAATTGGGTTTCAAGTCTTTCCACAAATCATCTTTGTAGCTTACGGCTCACTTTATAATTTACCGACGCTTGATATTTCCTGGTATTGGAGTTACAGCCTGATCTCCCTTGCCGTGGCGCTGTTTTGTACAACTTTAACAGCTTTCGTATCATGTCGCGCTGAATTACGAGAAAACGCGGCTTCCCTAATGCGCCCAAAAGCGCCGAAAAATGGGAAACGAATTTTACTGGAACGAGTGCCTTTCATTTGGAAACGAATGAATTTTACGAGTAAAGTGACGGCGCGAAATATTTTCCGCTATAAACAACGGATGCTGATGACAATTCTAGGTGTGGCAGGCTGTACAGCTCTGCTGCTCACTGGATTTGGCCTCAAAAACTCAATTGGTGATATCATTCCACTACAATACAATCAAATTATGAAGTATGACGCGGTTGTCGTATTAGATAGTAATGCAACAAAAACACCTCTTCAAGATTACAATACGATTATCAATAACACACCAAATATCAGAAGTGCACTTGATGTCTCTCAAAAAAATATGACGGCAATCGAAAAAGGCGTGGCAAATCAAGGCGCAACGCTCATTACACCAAAAACACTAGACAATTTTAGCAACTATGTCGTACTACGCGATCGTAAAACACATAAAACTGTTCCACTAACCAATGATGGTGCCGTTTTATCAGAAAAACTCGCTAAGTTGTATGGCGTCAAACCGGGGGACTCACTAACTATCAAAGACGGCGACAACAATCGCTACAAAATAAAGGTCACCGGCATCACCGAAACCTACGCCATGCACTATATCTACATGACTCCGACGTATTACAATCAAATTTTCAACAGCCAGCCAGAATATAACACACAACTTCTTCTGCTTAACAATACCAGTCAAAAGTGGCAGGATAACTTTGCAGAGAAGCTACTTAAAAACCCAGCCGTGCTCGCCGTCACATATACAAATACTGCAAGTAACGCATTTGGAAGTACCATGGATAGCCTTGACGTCGTGATTGTTGTCCTAATTATTTCTGCCGCAGCACTCGCCTTTATCGTTCTTTACAACCTGACTAACATTAATGTGTCTGAGCGAATTCGCGAACTTTCAACCATCAAAGTACTCGGCTTTTATCCAAAAGAAGTCACGATGTACGTCTACCGTGAAAATCTAATTTTAACCATGATGGGTATTGGCGTTGGCTTTGTTCTCGGTACATTCCTGCATCGTTTCGTCACCTCGACAGCAGAAGTTGACATCCTGATGTTCAGCCCGACTATTCATGCGATGAGTTACGTTTACGCCGCGATACTAACGCTGCTATTCTCAACGCTCGTCATGATTGTTATGCACATCAAATTAAAACGTGTAGACATGATTGAAGCTTTAAAATCAGTAGAATAAACATTGTTGGGACTGTTCGACATGAAATGAGTTACAGTCCCAATATACATGCGAGTAAAGCGAGCATGTAATCCTTCCCGACTGTTCGATTAGGAAATGAGTTACAATCCCAATATGCCTATGAGCATCGCGAATAGGCGTTCTTTCAGGATTTTTAGAATAGGGATAGAACAATCAAGCGGTTCTTCTACACTGATGCTTCGCATAACTTCTTACATGGTCAGGGATAAGACTCCCTCCCTGCTTCCAGTCATCACATGTAGTCGTATGCTCCGCTTTGTTGAGGGAATGAGTTAGAACCCCAATATGCATGTGAACAAAGCGAACATGTAATCCTTCCAAATCCTTTGAACACAAACGCTTTCGCTCGATTTGTGTGAAGCAAAATTTTCGTTCTACCCAAAAAGTGGGTAGGCGATTTTTATCTCGTCTGGATTTTTGTCTCAAACTCTTATTCTCATTTAAATTCGGCCACTGTTTGCACTATATTTTCCGAACATGTAATTGCCGAAATAACTGCCACGCCTTGTGCTCCAGCCTTCCTAATCTCTTTTATGTGTCCTGATGTAATTCCACCGATTGCAACCATTGGCAAAGTAATTCCAGACTGGCGAATAGCGCGTAGCAATTCTAAACCAGTCACCGGTTTTGCATCAGCTTTCGAACTCGTCTCAAAAATTGGCCCAACACCAATGTAGTCCAACTCCTCATACATTGTTGCATTTTTTGCTTGTTGCAACGTATTGACAGAAAGCCCAATTTTCATTTTTCCAGCACAACTTGCAATTACATCTAAAATCGCCATATCATCTTGCCCCACGTGAATACCATCCGCTCCAATCTTTAGTGCCAGCGCCACATCATCATTGATAAAAAAAGGAACGCTATATTTGTGACAAAGTTTCTGACATGCTTTAGCAAGCAGTTCGATTTCATCAGGATTCATGAGCTCTTTTTCACGAAATTGATAGCAGGTAATACCTGATTGTAGCGATGTTTCCAAAATTGGTAGTAGCTTATCCTTAGGAACATCTTGCGTCCCAGCGATAAAATAAATTTCTAACATGTCACGTATTCTCCTTCCGATGCGCCCAATGATTAGTCGGCCCATGTCCATGACCGATATAAATCGGTTCCGAAATAGCACGTGTAATGAATTCTTTTGCTGTACGAACCGCATATTCCGTCGTTGCACCTTTTGCCAGTTCAGCCGTTATACATGCTGAAAAAGTACATCCTGTACCATGCGTGTGCTCTGTGTCTATTCTTTTCGCACCTAGCCAAAACGCTACATTTCCATCTAAAACATAATCTCGTGATTCTTGCTTATCCTCACTATGTCCACCTTTGATGATAACCGTCTCAACGCCTAATTTTTGAATTTGTTTCGCGGCTTTTTCGATCTGTTCTATACTTCTTATCCTCATACCTGCCAGTGTCTCTGCTTCGGGAATGTTCGGTGTTACAATCGATGCGAGCGGTAGCAAATTTTGGCGAATAGACTTAATCGCATCATCATTCACGAGCGGTGCACCTCCTTTAGCAATCATGACAGGATCAACGATTAGCGGACCCCAATTGAAACGCCGTAATCTAGAAACAACAGTATCAATTGTCGCCTCGTCCACCAACATGCCAGTTTTGACAGCGGTAATCGAAAAATCATCATTTAGCGCCTCCAACTGTGACGCTAGAATATTAACTGGAATTGGATGAATCGCGTGAACGCCTAGCGTATTTTGCGCAGTAATCGCCGTAATTGCCGACATCCCAAAAACACGGCGCTCCTGAAATGTCTTAATATCTGCTTGAATCCCAGCCCCTCCGCCACTATCAGACCCTGCAATCGTGACTGCTTGTGGAAATATCATTGCGAAACCTCCTTTATCTGTGCCAACTTTTCCTGATTATGCCCGTCCCATATTGCCAACTCATCGATAAATGCAACGCGAAAAGAGGCTGGCAATCGTCGCTCTAATCTTTTCACAGCATATTCCGAAGCAATAGCATAACTCGCTGAGGCCACAACAACCGCATCCAAATAATCATCTGTGACACCAACAAAAGCACCAATCACACAACTCAATAAACAACCCGAACCCGTAATTTTCGGTAAAAGTTCATCTCCATTTTCAATTGTTATTACCCGCTTGCCATCCGAAATAGTATCCACAACGCCACTAATCGCCACGATAGTCCGGTATTCACGCGCCACTTTTAAAGCAATCTCTGCAGCCTGTGAAGCATCTCCAACACCCGCATCAACACCCCTCGCCTGCCACGCAATACCAGCAATAGTCGCCAGTTCTCCCAAATTCCCACGAATCACCGCAAACCGAATCTCCTTTAATAATAACCGCACCGTCTCTTGCCTAAATGAAGTCGCACCAACACCTACTGGGTCCAGAACAACCGGTTTTCCAGCCATATTTGCCGCTTTTCCAACAGCCAATATGGACGTCACCACCCCTTTATCCAGCGTACCAATATTAATTACAACTGCATCCGCCATTCCGCCAAGTTCAGTCATTTCCTCCACAGCCGCCGCCATAATCGGAGACGCCCCTATCGCAAGCAAGCCATTCGCTGAATCATTCGCCACCACAAAATTCGTAATCGTATGCACTAGTGGATTTCGCGCCCTTACGTTCTCAATAAGATACCAATTCGCCATCCAAATCACCTCTCCCATCCCACGTTTTCTGCTTGTACGCCATATCCCAAAACGCCAATTCCGCGTAACTACTAATCCGAAAAGCCTCCCTCAACTCCGCCAAAGCATCATCCGTCAGCCCAACTGCAATCCTATCCAATAAATCAATCTGTCGCTGCAAGCCTTCCGCATAGCCTGTATCCTGATAAATTTCCATCCAAGACTGATACAACGGCTCCGGGCTAATACAATCCACATACTGCTCACCAATTTCCCAGTACAACCAATAGCACGGCAAAATCCCCGCTAAAATACGGCCTAGTGAATGCGACCCTGCCAACCGATACATATGTGATGTATAATGATAAGCCGCTGGGCTCGCCACAATTTCATCCAAATCTGCCGTCTCAATCCCTACATAAGGATAAAATTTTTCTCGCATCATAAGCTCCGACTTTTCCAAAGACGCAAGCGATTTGCTAAGCTCCATCATCGTCACATAATCATCTGCATAAGCAATCCCAAGTGCAATCACTTTCACATAATGTGTCAAATAATAATGATCCTGCAATAAATAATAACGAAATGCCTCCTTATCCAAACTGCCATCCACCAACTGCCTCACAAACGGATGATCCTTACTCTTTTGCCATATCTCCTGATTCTCCGCACGCAATACTTCCGAAAACCGCATCATTCCATCTCCTCCTTTTTTTCATACAAAAAAACGCCTCCTCCAGCACCAGCAATAGCGCAAGAAAAGGCGTCATGATATTTACATCAAGTTCCCAATACTTCCCTACGCGAGTGCTAACTCAACAGGTTCAAAGGGTCCATGAATTAGTATTCATATCTCGGTCTTAAGTAAGACTCCCCCAGTATAAGAGATTGGTTACTACACAAGGTAAATCGGCGGCAAGCGTTCGCTCGATTTACGCAAAGCATTATTTTCATCCAACTAAAAAGGACAAAAATATCGCTTTGTCTTGTGTCGTATTCCATTCTCCAACTATTCGTTTTTCACCACAAGTGTACCACAAATAAATCCGATTCTCCAAAAAATACGCGTTATCCACCGAAAAAATGGGTATGGAGGTACTAAGGGGAAACCAACGTAGAGAGGATGGGAAGTCAAATGACAATCTATCATAGGATTTTAGTAGGTGTGGACGGCTCCAATGAAGCAGAAGAAGCTCTAAAGCGTGGTATTCAAATTGCTAAAAGAGACGGAGCAGTACTCGGAATCGGTTTTGTCGCAGATGTTCGTCGAATCGCGCCACTTATCGACTATGAGCAAACATACGCAAAAAAAGCCAAAGAATACGGCAAAGGTCTCGTCGAAATTTATAAAACCGAAGCAGAAAAACTCGGCGTCGAAAATGTAGAAACCTTCGTTAAATTTGGAACACCAAAAACAACTTTTGTGAAAAAATTTATCAGCAAATTCAACCCCGATTTAGTGCTTGTCGGATCTACCGGACTAACACCAACCGAAGAGTTTATCATGGGTAGCGTATCATCCTATATCGCCTCTCATGCACCATGTGACGTTATCATTGTCCGAGGAAAAAACTGGCGCGACCGTAAAAAAGTCGAATAATCAAACAAACCAAGTAGATATACGTTCTCTGCTTGGTTTTATTATGCTATACTACCTGTTATACAGTAGCAAAGAAAGAAGGCTCATATCAACATGCAAAACGGAAAAAAACAAACAAATCTCTATCTCCTATTAGTTCTCGTCATGGCAAGCTGGGGACTAAACGTAACCGCAACCAAAATTCTAGTCTCCCATTTCCCACCTATTACGATGACATCCTTTCGAATATTTACAGCCGCAATCGCTGTCTTCCTTTTTTTATTGTTCATCGGGAAATTTAGACTCCCAACACGTCGCGAATTTTTATACATATTTGCAGGAAGTCTTTTCAATATTTTTTTACATCATTACTTCCTAGCATCAGGTCTAACCATGACTACAGGGACGAATGGCGGCCTTATCTTAGGAATCGGTCCAATTCTAACAGCTATATTAGCCGTTATTTTTTTGCGTGAAGCCATTTCTATTCCACAACTAATCGGCCTTGTATCTGGACTTTTCGGCGTTTCACTCATCGTACTAACTGGTGGGCAAGGACTATCTGGCGCCTCATTAGGAGATATCTACGTCTTCATTGCAATCTTATCCCAATGTTTCAGCTTCATCATAATCAAACGCATCTCCGGCTCGCTCGACCCACGTCTAATGACCGCGTACATGCTACTAATCGGCTCCATCTTACTATTTTTCACTAGCCTTATTGAAGAACCAAGCGGCCTCGCCCAAATGAGTGACCATTCACCATCCATGTGGCTACTATTCCTCACTTCAGCCTTACTTGCAACAGCATTTGGCAACTTAATTTATAACTTTGCAGTCGGGCAAATCGGTCCATCGAAAACAGCTATTTTTATGAATCTTAATCCATTTTTCTCGCTAATCGGTGCGGCCTTATTTCTAAATGAACAAATCCGTTTCATGCAGATTCTCGGCTTTATTCTAATTATCATCGGTGTCGTGCTAGGATCTGGTGCCTTACCTGAGCTCATTCGTGCTAGAAAAAGAATCCGAAATCCATGATTCAGACTGTAGAAAAACTACTTTACGTGATTTCTCGCTAAACTTCAGCGTGTCGACAAATGCTTAGTTTCTAGGCAAAAGCAAGTACCAGCGCGGAGCGTACTTGGGTATGATGACTGAAAACAGGGAGGGAGAAGTATCCCCGACCATGTGAGAAGTTATGCGAAACACCGTGTAGAAGAGCACTGGAACGGAGTTTTTAACCTAATGGATTACAGGCTCACTTTGTTCTCCTGCATATTGGGGCTCTAACTCCTTTCAGTCGAAGAGTCCCAACAATGAGCGTTTGTCGACACGCTAAATCATGGATGAGTAATATACCCCATCCATGATTCAAAGTTATTCTATGTGCTCACTACCAACATATGAATTCTGTTCCACAATAAATCGCGGTCTCTGTTTCACCTCAGAATAAATACGCCCAATATACTCACCAACAACGCCGAGACTAATCATTTGAACGCCTCCAATGACCCAAATCGATAGCATTAAAGATGACCATCCTGTCGTTGCTGTACCAGATAAATGCTGAATAAACGTATAAATGCCAATCACAATTGCGATGACAAACATTAACGCTCCAAGTCCCGTTACCAATCGAATCGGCGCTACACTAAACGAAGTCAAACCGTCCGCCGCAAAAGCAAGCATCTTCTTCAACGGATACTTTGACTCACCAGCAAATCGCTCTTTTCGATGATAATAAACCTTATCCGATTTAAAACCTATCAGCGGCACAATCCCCCGCAAGAAAATATTATTCTCTGGAAAAAGGTTCATCTCCTGCAATGCCAGACTCCCAAGCAATCGATAATCCGCATGATCTGGAACCAAATGAATCCCAAACTTTCCCATCATACTATAAAATAAATGCGCCGAACCACGCTTAAACCGCGTATCCGTCTTACGCTCATCACGAATCCCATATACGACCTCATAACCCGCACGATATTTCTCCACAAAATCCGGAATAACACCTACATCATCTTGCAAATCCGAATCAATCGAAATAATACAATCCGCACGCCCTTCTGCCGCCTGCATGCCAGCAAGAAGCGCATTCTGGTGACCAAAATTCCGACTTAACTTCACACCATTAATATAATCATGCTTAGCCATCGCACCCGCAATAATTTCCCACGTTTTATCGCGACTACCATCATCCACAAATAGCAAGTCACTACCTTCATGTATCACGGAACGCTCTTTCATCCCCCGTAACACCAATCCCAATTGTTGCATCGTCTCATTCAAAACTTCCTCCTCGTTGTAACAAGGAACAATGATTGTTAACATCGGTTTATTACGCATTCAAGTCACCTACTTTGTACAAGTATATTTTCCAAGCGGACTGATTATCCTCAAACGTTTTCTCTAAATGTATATTATTCTGCGTGGCATTATCAATCGGTACTGCTGAAATGATGTATTCCCCGCCCATCTCTTTAAAAACCTTTGTATCAAGCTCTAAATTTTTAATATGTTTTGTAGAATTTTTGTCAAATAAATAGTGTTTACCTAGTTCCGCTGAGAAAATATACACACGATTTCCCCAACCATCATAATAATCTTTCAATAACGGGCTCTTATCCAGTTCCTTCGCAATGATTTCACGGAATTTTGCCTTATAGCTAAGCGGATACGAATTTACATAACCATCCAACGTATAAAAACCATTTTCCTGTGAAATAGAAGGATGAATCCCAATACTCGCCACCCGATAATCCTTCTGCGGCTTCCCAATGTAATCTTTAATCTCTTTAAACTGATCTCGCGCATAAAATTGATCAATAGAAGGCGTGCCAGCATTTCGGTACAGAACTTCTGAATTCCAAGCGAAAACAACCCCAATCTGCAAAACCAGCCCTAATATCGCTAGCTTCTTCCACCAACCACCTTTACTCGCAAAATAGACAAGCGCTAAGGCAAATAACCCATAGAAAATAAACGGCTGTAAGAAGTGAAACCTAGAGAAGTTAAACGCTCGCATAATCGAAATCTGTTCCTTAATAGGATTCCAAGCTCCCCACCACCAAAAAGCATACCAAACCGACAGCGAAAAGTTCAACGCCAGTAGCCATAAAAACGGCTTTTGACTACGCCATTCTTTCCTTATCAATATCATGATGAATGCCAATAAAATCAGCGGTAGCACAACATAAGTCGCAAGTGACTGATCATGCGTATGACCAATCGTAAAGTTCTTAAATGTCAGCCTAATAGACCCTAAAAAACTATTGTTGGGTAAATCAAACGCACTTCTTGAATCTGGCTCATTTGATTGGAAAAACATTTGCGAGATAAACCGATAATTCACCACACAATAAATAGCCGACATATACGCAATACTTCCAAAAAAAGCGCCAGTTCCAACCACGCTTCTTCACAACATCATAAACCCAAATACATGCTACTAAAAATAATAAGAAACAAAAACCAAGAATTAGACTTGAATAAAACGGCAACAGCGTCAAAATCAACCAATTCCAGATACTTTTCTTCCCTTTACGAATGTTCAAGAATGCCCATAACGCAAGTGGCATCCCTAAGGTACTAAGCATTCCTGACGGCCAAAAAGGTGTCAAGGCAAATGCTAAAGCGACGAAAAGCGTTATGTATTTTTTGGATGGATCCTTAATAATATAATCCCGCAACCACAGTCGCATACCAATGAATGCGAATACCCTTGTAATTAGCTGACTAAACGCAAAGGCAAGTGGCGTTGGGAAAATAGCATACAACCACACAATCCCAACAAACTGCGAATCAAACGCATCCCTCGGCGCAACACCATCCAACATCTGAGGAATATTACTCCCTGTTTTCGCCAAATAATTTCCACTATTAAGTAACACACGATACCACGTCATATTAGAATCCAAATTATCATGAATTCGGATATGACTATTTCCTCCAAGAATAAATAACGGCGCTGTAAAAATAGCTAACAACGCAATTGCTAATATTTCCTGTTTTCTTTCTACTAACCATGTTTTCATGTAATTTCACCTCTTTTTGCATCTGTTTTCAATTATAACAATACTTCCCAGACATCGCAAAAAAGACGATAAAGTAAATTAACACACGCAAAATCTCTTTATCGCTATAATCAAATACTTTTTCAGTTTGGCATACTATTTATTAATCTCTAAAAAAATTATTATTTCGAGCAACTTATTTTTCCAAACTCGCTTTTTCAGTCTGAATGTTGCAAAATAAACAGAAAAACGTTATTCTAGAGCTAATGACAAGGAGGAGAACTAATGAAAATTATCCGCACAAAAACATATGACCAAATGTCCGAAAAAGCGTATGACGTCGTGAAAGCAGTCATCGATTCTAAAGAAAATCCAGTCATCAATACAACAACTGGCGCAAGTTATGACGGTATGTTCGAAAAACTCGTAGAAGGTGTCAATAATGATGCAATCGACATCGAAAAAGTGTTTATGATGAATCTCGATGAATTTATCGCACCCCGCGAGCAATCATTCACCGTTTTCAACTACATGCATCAAAAATTCTATGATCAAATTAAAAAGCAACCTCGCGAGATTGCCTTATTAGACGGTAGTTTATCCAATTTTGACGAAGAGATTGCCCGCTATAATAAGATTTTGGCTGATAACAAACGTGATTTACAAATTCTTGGCCTTGGTGTAAACGCTCACCTTGGTGCAAATGAACCAGGAACACCTTTTGACTCTCGCTTATTCCTGGCAGATAGCGATGATTCAACGATTAATAGTACAATGCTCTACTACAAAGTCACACGCGAAGAGGCGCCAGAACAAATGCTGACGCTCGGCCTTGCTGATATGATGGAAGCCGAACAAATCCTCGTAACTGCTTCTGGCACAAGAAAAGCAGAGGCTGTGAAAGCAACTTTGGAAGGACCAATTACCGAAGACTGCCCAGCATCCATTTTACAAAAACATCCAAACGTTGTGTTTATTATCGACGAAGAAGCAGGATCATTACTGACTAAGTACTAAAAACTTGGAATCAGGGGTGAACATATGGAAATCAGATTATTAACGATGGCAGATATCGATCGATACATCCAAATCAGACTCCAAGCCCTAAAGGAAAGCCCCGCATCTTTTGCGACAAGCTTTGAAGAAGAGAAATATAATGCGTTACAAAAATACGAAATTCGCTTTCAATCACCATATTCTCTGACGTTTGGTGCTTTTTCAGGAGGTAATCTTGTAGGCGTTGTAACTTTAATTCGAGAAGAACGCATCAAAATGAGGCACCGAGCCAACATCGTCGCCATGTACGTCACACCAGAAAGACGTGGTAGCGGTGTTGGTAAAGCCTTAATTGGCACGGCAATCGAGCAAGCAAAGCAATTACAGGGCGTAGAACAAGTCTATTTATCCGTAGTAACTGCCAACCAGCAGGCAAGAAAACTCTACATTTCACTTGGATTCCAACCCTACAGCCTTGAAAAACACGCTTTGAAGCTAGATAGCACGTATTTTGATGAAGAACATATGGTGTTATTTTTGGAATAGCAAGCAAAGCCGAATGTACTACTACCATAATGGTGATAGTAGAAACATTCGGCCTTGTTCTATTTGTTAATCAATGATAATATTTTTTGGTTTTACCATCGTAATAATGGAATATGCTGATATATCTAGTGTAATTCCAGCCGTTCTTGATTACATTCGTTGTTGTATAGGCCCAGTATGCATTATTCGGCACAGACCTTGATTTGCTCGAAACACGTGTTCTTTTCCCCGTATAGGAATTAATATCATATCTGTCCATATAAGGTACCGATTTTGCATATACACTTGGCTGAACCGCACTAACCGACCCTACTAATAAAGCGATGACCAGTAAAAATTTATATGCGTAACTCCGTCTGTTCTTATTATTCATATTTGCCTCCCCTATTCATTATAGTCTGTCGAAAGTCTTGTAACTAAGTTGTTTTCATATCTGCATTTAAGTTCACCACCTTACTTCGGCGACTATCAATTCCAAAGTTTAGAATAAGTAGGACAATCGTCGTGACAACTAACACCAGCACCCCATTCGAAAAATGAATTCCTGCATTATCACATAAAATCGCCAATGAATTATCTACTACAGAAACTGCATTAAAATACGTCCCAGGCAAAAATTCTGCCCATATATTCAGTGGCACGATTTTCCCGACAGCAACTACTGGCACCACTAAAATAAGCAAAGATACAAATAAAGTTGACATCACCCGTTTACATAGCTTACTTACTAAATCTACGGTTAACACAACAACGATGATTGCCAAAATTTGCAATGTCATCGCTTTAACTAGCAAGCCTCCCACTGGCATCGTGACAAACTCCGCCTTCCTCTCCACAGCTATAGGATATTCAAAACTTCCGGCTCCCGATAACATACTTGCTGATAAATAAGCTAACAAACAACTCATCACATACAAAGTAACGGCAACTAAAAAGCCAAATAATAATCGTTGTGATGTTCCTTTTACATATTTTTGTGGCAACAACAGTGATCTGTCCAAATGATTGTAAAATCGATCTGTGAATGATATGTTTAACGTAAAACATAGGACTACTATAAAAAATACCGGAAAGAAACTTGCTAACATTCGATACAAAAATGTCGCACCTTGTGTTTCCAGATCCTCTTGATCTGATTTAATATCCAATTTCATCAGTTGGGTATAAATAGCAACTTCACGCAAATTTGATTCTTTAATATAAGAATAATCCGGCATATCCTCATTATAAAGTTCGGACGCTTCTTTAATGAAACCGATTTTTATCTTATAAGCCTCTGACCAATTTCCACTACTATATGAATCAATTATCTTCTGTTGCTTCTCTATATGGGCCTCGCTAATTTTAATACCCTCAGCAAAAGCCTCTTTTTCTTCTTGGGTTTGTGCTGATTCCAAACTCTGCTGATTTAAAACCAACGCCTCTTTATTTGTAGCTAAATCCTCTCTTTCCATCCCCTCCAAATTTCTCTCCGCACCCACACGCGTATTCATGACGAGTACTAGTAAAACCGCTAAAACAAAGACACCAATAGGTAGCCAACTTCCTTTATTTTTATATAGTTTCTTAAAATACAGCCTCATTATCGCGATTCCTCCTGCACGTCTTCTGCTGTGTCTATCCATTTTTTATTAGTTATATAGTATACTTTGTCTGATATTTCATGAAGTATATCGTTTTGATGTGAGGAAAAAATAATGCATTTCCCCTGCTCTCTTGCCCCCTTCATAAATTCTATAAAACGCTTTTGATTGGCATCATCCAGGCCATTCATCGGCTCATCCATCAACCAATAATCCGTACTACTGGCCGCATACATCGCCAGTAACGTCTTTTGTTTCATACCTAAAGAATATTTACGAATTGGCAACTTAACAAATTGACCTAAACCCCAGTATTCAATAATTTCATCAATGTCTGCCTTATTCCCTGCCCAGCTAGTATTTACAAACTCAAGATAATCAAGCGCAGACAAGTGCCCATCTAACCAATCAGATGTTTCGTAATAAAATAGCTTTTTCCGAATTTCCACTAAGTTCAACCGTTTGCCGCTCTCCTCCATATAAATCGCCCCACGCTGAGTTCTCATCAACCCCGCTAAAATTCGAAGTAGCGTTGTCTTCCCAGAACCATTTGTAGCAACAATCCCATAAGCCATTCCCCTGTGAAACTCGGCATTCATATCTTCTAAAAGCCTCTCTCTTAAAGTTATCGATAAATTTTCTACTTGTAGCATAACTCACCTCTTTAGTCTGTATGAACAAAGCATAGCACAAAAAAATTATCTCGTGTTTTTTTAGAAATAAAAAAAATGCCATAGTATAAAATACCTAGCATTTTAAATTCACTATTTTTTAATTTAAAGCATATATTTCCTTACTTAAATGATGAATGTGTAAAGCCTAACCACCAAAATACTCCAATAATCTAATCCCGACGAACCTTTTTTAAATTATAAAAATATTGCCGCGCTTATCCAATAAACTACCGCCGCCAAAACTCCTGCACATGGCAAGGTTATCATCCATGTCACCAACATACTTTTCCCAGTTCGCCAGTTCACTTCCTTCTTATGATTCGCCGTCCCAACGCCCATCAGCGAACTATCAATAACTTGCGTCGAACTAATCGGCAAGTGGATTAGCGTCGCACTCATAATTATCGAAAGTGAACTTAAATCTGCTGCTACACCAGTTACAGGCTCTATTTTTATAATTTTTGTACCTACCGTTTTAATAATCCGATAACCGCCAATTGACGAACCGAGTGCCATCGCAGCCGCACAACTTACTTGCACCCAAAATGGAATCGTGGAATCCGTCTGCAGACCGCTCGCAATCAATGCCAGCGTAATAATGCCCATCGTTTTCTGCGCATCATTCGTGCCATGCGCATACGCTTGCATCGCCGTTGTGCCAATCTGAACAATTCGGAAACGTCGATTTGTCTGAACCAATTTCTTATTCCGAAACACGAATTTGAACAATGAATAAATCAAATACCCGACCGAAAAACCGATAATTGGCGAAATAATCAACGCAACAATAATCGTTGTGAATCCACCCCAATTCAGCACGCCAAAACTACCCGCTGACGCGATTGAAGCCCCCGCAATCGATCCTATCAATGCATGTGACGAGCTACTTGGCATCTTCGCAACCCACGTCATCAAATTCCAGGTTACCGCTGAAATAAGCGCACACATTACAACAAACTCTCCATTTTTTAACGCAAATGGATCAACAATGCTCGATGTCAAAGCCACTGCCACACCCGTAAATGAAATAGCACCGAAGAAGTTCATCACAGCCGCAATACTAATCGCCACACGCGGTTTCAGCGCTCGCGTCGAAATACTTGTCGCCACCGCATTCGCAATATCATGGAAGCCATTAATAAAATCAAATGCTAGGCCAACAATCACAATGATAATAGTAATTAAAAGAACCGAATCCATCCAACATTCCCCTAATCATGCACATTTTACTTCCTTATACTATTTTGCGCCTGAATGGGACGAATTTCAAGTTTAAAGTAAAAGCGCCCCGAAAAGGAGCGCCTTGAAAAATTCTATTTAATCTAAATCCGTCGCGTTCTCTTCTTGTTTTTGCCCTTTCGCTTTTCGAACGAGATAAATTCCAGTCAAAAGTACGAACCATACTGGCGTTACAAAAAGAGCTACACGCGTGTCTTCCGCTAGTGCTAGAACTACTAAAATGAAAGCTAAGAACGCAAGAATTAAATAGTTTGCAACCGGATATAACGGCATTTTGAACTTGTTTTTCGCTGCCAGCTCTGGGCGCGTTTTACGGTATTTCAAGTGGCAAATAACCGTGATTCCCCATATAAATAGGAAACATACTGTCGAAATACTCGTGATTAGCGTGAATACACCTTCTGGCATCACGTAATTCAGGATAACCGCAATTAAAATAACGATTGTCGAGAAGAACAGTGCGTTTGCTGGAACTTTATGCGACGTCAACTTTGTCATTGGATATGGCGCATTCTTTTCTTTGGCAAGCGAGTAAACCATACGACTTGTACTGAAAACCGCACTATTACACGCTGAGGCCGCCGAAGTTAGTACAACGAAGTTTACAATACCAGCAGCAGCCGCAATCCCTAATGCCGCAAAAACTTGCACGAACGGACTTTGCGCTGGATTAATGTCATTCCATGGATAAATACTCATAATTACGAGTAGCGCACCGATATAGAAAATAATAATCCGGATTGGGATATTATTAATCGCTTTCGGAATAACTTTTTCGGGATCTTTCGTCTCACCAGCCATCAGACCGACAAGCTCGATACCCACGAAGGCGAATACAACCATCTGGAACGAAAGAATAAAACCACTCGCACCATTAGGGAACCAACCACCGTGACTCCATAGATTCGTAAAGCTAGACGCTCCTGCATCTGTTGAAAACCCTTTAATAATCATAAATGAACCGACAATAATCAGCGCTAAAATTGCAATAACCTTAATTAGTGCGAACCAAAATTCCATTTCCCCGAATAATTTCACCGTAGCAAGATTCATGATGAGTAGAATAACGAGCGCGATTAAGCCTGGAACCCATTGCGCTACATTCGGAAACCAAAATTGCGTATACAATCCAACCGCAGTCAAATCCGCCATCGCAATCGAAATCCAACAGAACCAATACGTCCAACCAGTAACGAACGCAGCCCCATTGCCCAGATAATCAAAAACAAAATCAACAAAAGAATGATAGTTCAAATTCGATAGTAATAATTCTCCTAGGGCACGCATGATTAAGAAACAGAAAATCCCAGTAATAGTGTAGGCAAACAAAATGGATGGACCGGCTAAATGAATCGACTTACCAGAACCAAGGAATAAGCCTGTTCCAATCGCGCCCCCAATCGCTATCAACTGCACGTGGCGATTTTTTAAGCCTCTCTCAAGTGATCGTTCTTCTGACATATGTATTTCCCCCTTAATTATTGCTGGAGATATCACCTTACCAATCAGTTGATATCTCCAGCATCTGTGAAACAATGTCTTTCAAGATTATTCTTCTATCATACAGTAAAACAAATGCAAATACCATACTTTTTTACTTCACAATGTAAACGCTATCAACAGAATTCATTGTACCATACTATTTGCTAATTCAACAAAGAAGAACGCTTATAATTTTTATTTTTCTTTATAGTTATTGATAGATAAAGGATTATGATTTATTTTTAATTTATCATATCAATAAACCGAATTATCAATTAAAATTT
>NZ_AODK01000008.1 GCF_000525975.1 Listeria rocourtiae FSL F6-920 | reverse complement strand
AAATCAGTAAGGCTAAATTTATTTTTTACTTGTTCTGATGTTTTTTCCATTTTTAAAACTCCTAATTCAATTATTTATCTGGGAAAAAAACATCTTGAACAGGGAAATGCTGGGACCATGATTTTTATTCTTATGATATAAAAATTCATGATTATCACCTTCTTTCATCGAAAAAGAATAACACAATTTCAAAAGAATCGCAATGTAGGTATAATAAATGATGGCTAGTATTGTAAAAAATAAATGCATCATGACGGATTGTAGCAAAATACGATCTATATGCAAAGAGGAGGACTACTTTATAAATTTGTAGAACCATTTTTTATCATCGGTTGAATCGGGTACTAAAAGTTTACGATGAATTTGAAACATTGCTTTTGGATTATATTTTTGAAGTAACTCATTGGGAAAGATGTCAGAATGAAATGGAAAATAAATATATGTTTTTTAGTCAAAAATCAAACGATGGAACGATAAATATACTCCCCATGCCTATTTTAGTGTATGATAAATAGGTAGACTAAATCGTGAGAGGACGTGTGGACATGAAGTTGACTATATTCGGTCACTGGGGTGGCTATCCAAAAGTGGATGAAGGGACATCGAGTTATTTACTGGAAGAGGATGACTTTAAATTATTGATTGATGTCGGTGCAAGTGCCGTTTCTATTATGCAGAATTATGTGAATCCAAATGAAATTGATGCGGTAATTATTTCGCATTATCATCCGGATCATGTGGCAGATGTCGGGATATTACAGCACTATCGTTTAATTGGCGGGATGAATGCGGATGTTCCGGTGTTGCCGATGTATGGACATGATGAGGATGCGCGTGGTTTTTCTTACCTGTCAATGCCTAATGTGTCGGAGGGAATAGCGTACGATCCAAGCAAGGCACTTACTGTTGGACCCTTTACGATTACATTTTTAAAAACGGTGCATCCAGTTATATGTTATGCGATGCGAATTGAAGCAAATGGCAAAGTATTTGTCTTCACTGCGGATTCAGCCTATCAGGAATCATTTGTTCCTTTTTCAAAGGGAGCGGATTTATTGATGGCTGACACGAATTTTTATAAGGACTTAGCTGGAAAAAGTCAGATTCACATGGCGAGTACGGAAGTTGGGAAATTGGCACAGGATGCCGGAGTGAAAACATTGTTGTTGTCTCACTTGCCACAATTTGGTGAACTGGCCACGTTAAAAGCAGAAGCGACATCAGAATTTGATGGACAGATTGTGTTAGCTGAAAAAGGATTAATTATCGAGTTCTAAGGAGGAAATAAAGCGTGTATTTTATTGATAATAAAAATGTGTTAGATCCAACGATTAATTTGGCGGTGGAAGAATTTATTTTGACGGAGCTTGATTTAGATGAGCCAGTGTTGCTGTTTTATATTAACCAGCCATCAATTATTATTGGGCGTAATCAGAATACGATTGAGGAAATTAATACGGAATATGTCGCAGAAAATAATATTAAGGTCGTGCGTCGTCTATCTGGTGGGGGAGCGGTTTATCATGATGAGGGAAATTTGAATTTCAGTTTTATCACGAACGATGATGGCGATTCGTTTCATAACTTCGCAAAATTTACTGAGCCGATTGTCGTGGCGCTAAAAAAACAAGGTGTGAATGCGGAATTGAAAGGGCGCAATGATTTGTTAATCGATGGTTTCAAAGTGTCTGGTAATGCGCAATTCGCGACAAAGGGCAAGATGTTTTCGCACGGAACGTTGATGCTTGATTTGAACTTGGATGATGTCGTGGCGTCGTTAAAGGTTCGTAAGGATAAAATTGAATCGAAGGGCATTAAGTCAGTGAGGAGCCGGGTTGCGAATATTTCGGAGTTTATGGAGAACAAGATGACGACGGAGGAATTTCGCGATTTACTTCTGCTAGATATTTTTGAAGTCGAAAGTGTGGCGGATGTGAAAGAATATGTGCTTACGGAGGCCGATTGGGAAAAGATTCGTGCGATTTCGGCGAAGCGCTATAATAACTGGGATTGGAATTATGGAAAGTCGCCTAAGTTTAACTTGGAACGGACGAAGCGTTTTCCAGTTGGGGGTATTGATGTGCGCCTAGATGTTGTGAAAAGTATCATTGCAGACGTGAAGATTTTCGGTGATTTCTTTGGGGTTGGTGATGTGACAGAGATTGAAAGTAAACTTCGCGGTGTTAATTATGAGCGAAGTGCAGTAGAAAAGGCGTTATCTGATGTAGATATAAAACATTATTTTGGTAACATTACAAAGGAAGACTTCTTAGATTTAGTGTATTAATAAACATAGAGAGTCTAGGCTACAATGCTTAGGCTCTTTATTTTACGCAGTTTTTGATAAATAAAAAATGATATAAGCTTTACTGATGGTATTATTTTCAAAAAGCCAAGAAATCTGGTATATTAGGAATAAGGAAATTATGTTGACAGTTTCCGATTTACTTCATAAATGGACGCGACAGAATGATTTTTTGTTTTGAAATAGAGAGAAAACAGATTATTCAAAAAGGGTGTGATGAAGTGAGTAATAAATTGCAGATCGGAAACATGTCAGAAGCGGATACATATTTATTTAATACGGGGAGTCATTTTCAGAGTTATCAGCTGATGGGGTGTCAGTTTGCAGTGGATGCGGATGGGAAAGAAGGGTTTTCGTTTCGTGTTTGGGCTCCAAACGCACAGAAAATTGCGATCGTCGGTGATTTTTGCGATTGGGATACTGGGATAATTTTGCATAAAATTGGGAATACGGGAATTTGGGAAGGCTTTTCGACGAAAGCGAAACAGGGAAATCATTATAAGATTTTGGTGGAGGATTCAAATGGCAACCAGAAATTAAAGATGGACCCGTATGCATTGGCGTTTGAGTTAAGACCAAAGGATGCGGCCGTGGTAACCAAAATGCCAGATTTCAAATGGACAGATGGACGCTGGATGGCAAAACGGAAGCGGAAAAATTTATATCAGGCACCACTCAATATTTATGAGGTGCATGCCGGTTCTTGGCGGAAACCACAGGATGGTAGGGATGCAGAGTTTTATACTTTTGCGGAACTTGCGGATATGCTGATTCCATATGTGATGGAGATGGGTTATACGCATATTGAGTTTATGCCACTCATGGAACATCCACTGGACGCATCTTGGGGCTATCAAATTACGGGTTATTATGCGTTGTCGGCGCGTTACGGGAGCTTAGAAGATTTTATGAGTTTTGTGGATGCTTGTCATGCCGCGAATATTGGTGTAATTATGGATTGGGTACCGGGGCATTTTTGTCGAAATGATAATGCGTTATCTTATTTTGATGGTACGCCACAGTTTGAATATTGGAAGACGTTTCAGGCAGATAATGTCCGCTGGGGAGCGCTTAATTTTGATTTGTCTAAGGCTGAGGTGCATAGTTTTTTGATTTCAAATGCACTTTTTTGGATTGAAATGTGTCATTTGGATGGTTTGCGTGTTGACGCAGTATCGAATATGATTTATTTGGATTATGATGATGGATACTGGGAAGCAAATGAAGATGGCGGAAATGTGAATAAGGCTGGTGTCGCTTTTGTTCAAAAGTTAAATACAGAGGTTTTTAAGCGATATCCGGACATGTTAATGATTGCAGAGGAAAGTACAGCATATCCAGGTGTGACGTTACCTGTTGATGTTGGCGGGCTCGGTTTTAATTATAAGTGGAATATGGGGTGGATGAACGATATCTTAGAATTTTTCGAGATGGATCCTTTGTTTCGAAAGGATCATTTTAATCTCGTGACGTTTTCGTTCATGTATATGTTTAAGGAGAATTATATTTTGGCGTTGTCACATGATGAAGTGGTACATGGTAAAAAATCGATGATGCACAAAATGCCAGGGGATCGATATAACCAGTTTGCGGGACTCCGAACATTGGAGGCATTTTTGATGATGCACCCTGGGAAAAAATTAAACTTCATGGGCAACGAGACAGGACAATTTTTGGAATGGAAGTTCGCAGAAGAATTGGAATGGGCAGATTTAAAACAAGATTTGAATCACCAATATCAATTTTTTGTGAAGTCTTTAAATGCAATTTATGTGGGGCACCGGGCATTGTTTGAGCTCGATCATGATTCTGCTGGGATGGCAATTTTGGATGCAGATAATCGAGATGAGTCGATTTTGACGTTTATTCGCCGAGGTACAAAGCCGCGCGATTTCCTCGTGGTAGCGTGTAATTTTGTGCCAGTGGAAAGGCAGCGAGTCAGGATTGGAGTTCCTTATGAAGGGGTTTATGCAGAGTTGTTGAATACGGAGTCGTTTGATTTTGGCGGGACTTGGAAGACGGCGCAAGCAGAAATGCGCACGAGTGAGGCGGGGCATAATGGACAACCGTATAGTATAGAAGTTATCATGCCCGCAACGAGTGTACTTATTATTAAGCCGAAAAGAATAAAAGGATATAAAAAAGGGCGGTGAAGGGGATTTGCCGTGAAAAAGCAGTCCCAGATGATTATGAAAAATGACATGATTGCAATGATTTTAGCAGGTGGACAAGGTTCAAGGCTCGGGGATTTAACGAAAACAATGGCAAAACCAGCTGTTTCATTTGGTGGGAAGTACCGAATTATTGATTTTTCGTTAAGTAATTGTTCCAATTCGGGTATTGATACGGTTGGAGTAGTGACGCAGTATCAGCCACTTGAGTTGAATGAACATATTGGGGACGGCTCATATTTTGATTTAGATTATAAGAGTGGTGGCGTGACGATTTTGCAACCGCATCTTAGTTTGGAAGGTGAGAAGTGGTTTAAAGGAACGGCACACGCGATTCACCAGAATGTAAGTTTTATCGATAGTCATAATCCGGAATATGTACTAATTTTATCAGGGGATCATATTTATAAAATGGATTATGAGAAAATGCTCGATTATCATAAGGAAAAAAATGCAGCGCTGACGGTGGCTGTTATTGAGGTGCCAATGGAAGAAGCGTCACGATTTGGAATTATGAATATAGATAACACAGGGCGGATTATTGAGTTTGAAGAGAAGCCAGCAGAGCCGAAAAGTAATTTAGCATCGATGGGGATTTATATATTTAAATGGAGTTTATTGCGACAGTATTTGAAAGATGCGCAGTCTAAAAATATAGATATGAGCGACTTTGGGAAAAATATTGTGCCAGCGTATTTGAATAACGGTGAGCATATTTTTGCGTATCGTTTTTCTGGTTATTGGAAAGATGTTGGCACGATTTCAAGTTTGTGGGAAGCGAACATGGAGTTCATTAATCCTTGCCACGAGTTGAATATTAGGGATCGGGAATGGCGCATTTATTCGAAAAATCCGATTGCACCACCACAGCATATTACGAAACAGGCAGATGTAAAAAATGCGCTGATTGTCGATGGGTGCTTTATAAATGGTAAAGTTAAGCATTCGATTTTGTCGCAGAATGTGAAGGTTGGCGAGAATAGCGTGATTGAGGACAGTGTGATTATGCCAAATGCGGTAATTGGGAATAATGTGGTGTTAAAACGAGCAATTGTTGGTGAAAATGCAGTTATTGCGGATAATGTGGAAATTTTGGGTGAGGACGAGATTCAAGTCGTGGGTCACCATGCAATGATAGGAGTGTCGGAAGATGAAGGCTAATAAAATTTGTGGAATATTAAACTTATCGGAAAATAAAGAAGGAATGCAGCCTTTGACGAAAAACCGACCTCTTGCAGCGATGCCATTTGCGTGTCGTTATCGCTTGATTGATTTTCCGTTATCGAATATGACGAATGCAGGTATTAATACGATTGCGATGTTTTTGAATGAGAATAACCGCTCTTTGTTTGACCATATTAGGAGCGGAAAGGAATGGGATTTGAACACGATGTACGGTGGTTTGTTTGTGTTTGATGAACGTAATGCAGATGATTTGTCACAGGAGAATTATGATAACAGCTTGAATTTTTTGACGAAATCGGCGACGGAATACGTGGTTATCATGGGGAGTAAGATGATTTGTAATCTTGATTTGAAATCGGTTTTGCAACATCATAAGCAACAAGACGCTGATGTGACAGTGGTTTATAAGAAGATTACGTCTTCTATTGAGGCGGGGAATCATGAGAATTTGATGACACTTGATTTAACGCCAGGAGGAAAAATTTTGGCGAATGAGGAAGTTGGAAAAGAGGAGCAGCTGCCGGAGAATAGTGCACTTAGCATGGAGATTTATTTGTTGAAGCAGGAATTATTGTTGAAATTGCTTGCTAATTACCGTGAAACAGGGCGTGATTTTTCGCTGGATGCCGTGATGAAGCAGGCGGTGGAACATACGAAAGCGAACGGTTTTGAATACACGGGCTACTTGCGACAAATTTATTCGGTGAACTCGTATTTTGATGGAAATTTTGATATGTTGGAGGATCATAATTTATCAGCGCTATTCCAAGAGAATCAGAAAATCCATACGAAAGCAAAGAATGAGGTGCCAACTTTTTACGCCGAGAGCTCGGATATAAAGGACTGTTTGGTCGCGAATGGTTGTTTATTGCGTGGATCAGCGGAGCATTCGTTGTTATTCCGAAACGTGGTGTTGGAAGAAGGAGCGAGCGTGAGCAATTCGATGATTATGCAAGGTGCTCGAGTTGGTGAGGGCGCGCGATTAGAATATGTCATTGCGGATAAGAAAAGCGTTATTGCACCAGGCGTTGCGTTGATTGGGACGCCAGGGAATCCGATTGTTGTGAAGAAAGATGAACAAATTGAGACAAGCAGAGGGGCGGAGGTCGGATGAAAGTCCTATTTGCAGCAGCGGAGGTTTTTCCATTTGTGAAAGTAGGTGGGCTTGCAGATGTGGCGTATGCATTACCAAAAGAATTGGTGAAGCAGGGCGTTGATATCCGCGTAGTGCTACCGTTTCACACGAAGATGGCGCAGGAATTTAAGGATGAGATGGAGGATGTGACACAGTTTACGGTGGACGTTGGTTGGCGTCAGCAGTTTTGCGGTGTGAAGACGTTGGTACGTGACGGCGTGCGCTTCTATTTTATTGATAACTTGTATTATTTTGATCGACCGAATGTGTATGGGGATTACGATGATGCGGAGCGCTATGCATTTTTCTCGATGGCGGTTTGTGAAATGATGGAGAAAATTGATTTTGTTCCGGATTGGTTGCACGTGAATGATTGGCATACGGGGATTATTCCGCTGTTACTTGCAGATAAGTATCATTGGATTGATGCGTATCAAGGGATTCGGACGGTGTTGACGATTCATAATTTGCAGTTTCAAGGAATTTATTCACCGCGGGTTTTGGAAGATTTGCTCGGAATTGGGATGCAGATGTGGCATGAAGATGGGATTAAGTATTATGATGATGTGAACTTTATGAAGGGTGCGATTCAGTTTGCAGATCAGATTACGACGGTTAGCCCAAGCTATGCACAGGAAATTCAGACACCACTTTATGGGGAGCGTTTGGATGGTTTGCTACGGGCGAATGCTTGGAAATTGACGGGCATATTAAACGGGATTGATCAGGAGTTGAATGATCCAGCAAATGATTCGCTGATTCCGAATACCTTTAGCCAGAAGGCTATGACTGGAAAAGCCAAAAATAAGGCAGCAATGCAGGAGCGTCTCGGTTTACCGGTGCGAGCAGATGTGCCGCTGATTATTATGGTATCGCGTTTGACTCACCAAAAAGGATGCCATCTAGTGGAAGAAAGCTTGGATGCGTTATTGCAAAAGGATGTTCAAATCGTGATTCTCGGTAAAGGAGAAACAGCTTTTGAGGACTCTTATCGCTTTTTCGAGCATGTGTATCCGGATAAAATGTCGGCGAATATTGATTTTGACATTGGCTTTGCACAACAGCTTTATGCGGCGGGGGACATGTTGTTGATGCCTTCTTGGTTTGAGCCATGCGGGATTTCGCAGTTGATTGCGATGCGTTATGGGACACTTCCAGTTGTGCATGAAACAGGTGGCTTGAGAGATACTGTTCAGCCTTTTAATAAGTACACGCGTGAAGGCACTGGTTTTAGTTTTGATAACTATGATGCTGGCATTTTTAGAACTATTTTAGAATCGGCAATCACGCTGTATGAGGAACAACCTGATGTTTGGCGGCAGCTTGTGACGCAAGCGATGGACAAGGATTTCAGTTGGAAAGTTTCAGCTGAAAAATACAAGGGTATCTATGAAAAATAATGTTTATTACAAAGCACAAGCTAGTCAAACGCAAGTAGGGAGGAATCATATTGGAAATTAGTAAAGAGCATTTTAAAAAAGAGTACAATCGTGTATTGACGAGTCTTTACGCTTCGGAAATTCATGATTTGACACCACTGGAACAGTACATCACATTGGGAAGTGTTGTCAAGGAGTACACAGCTCAAAATTGGATGCAGACGAAGAAGGAATATCAGCAAGATCAAGCAAAACAAGTTTACTATTTTTCGATTGAGTTTCTACCTGGGAAGTTATTAAAAAGTAATTTGCTGAATTTGGGTATTTTGGATACGGTTCGAGAAGGTTTGGCGGAGCTTGGTGTGGAATTTGCCAGTTTGGAAGCAATCGAGGCGGATCCCGGTCTCGGCAATGGCGGGCTAGGCAGATTGGCGGCTTGCTTTATGGATTCAATGGCGACATGTGATGTGCCGGGAAATGGGAACGGGATTCGTTATCGCTACGGGTTGTTTAAGCAGAAATTTGTGAATGGTTACCAAGTTGAGTTGCCGGATGACTGGTTGAGACATACGAATGTATGGGAAACACGGCGTGAGAATAAGGCAGAGATTGTGCGCTTTTTTGGAGATGTTCATTTGGAAGAGGATGAGAATGGTCATATTAAACCAATTTATTCGCACACGGAGGATATTTTAGCGGTGCCTTATGATACGGCGATGACTGGCTATGCGAATGATACGGTGAATAATTTGCGGCTTTGGTCGGCTGAAATACCGCCAAGCGAGGAAATGGACTATTTTTCGGAGGAACGGCGGAAGTCCGTCCATAGTATTTCGGAGATGCTATATCCAGATGATTCTAGCTATGATGGTCGGTTGTTGCGCTTGAAGCAGGAGTATTTTTTTTGTTTCGGCTGGTGTACAGAGTATCATTCGTTACTATCTAAAATTGGGCGTGTCAATGGAGCATTTGGCGGAGAAAATTTCGATTCACATCAACGATACACACCCAACGATGTGTATCCCAGAGTTGATGCGAATTTTACTTGATGAAGAAGGAATGAGTTGGGATGCAGCGTGGGCGATTACGATGAAAACGTGCTCGTATACGAATCATACGATTATGGCAGAAGCGCTTGAAAAGTGGCCTGAGCAGATGGTTTCGGATTTAGTACCACGGATTTACCAGATTATTTGTGAGATTAATCGTCGGCATTTGGAAAGTATGACGCCACTTTATGGAGCCAATTTTACGCAGCGAACAGCGATTATTCAAGATGGCGTTATTCATATGGCACACTTGGCTATTATTGGGAGTCATAGCGTTAACGGCGTGGCCAAATTGCATACGGAGATTTTAAAGGAAAAAGCATTGCACGATTTTTATTTGGCGTATCCAGCTCGTTTTAATAATAAGACGAATGGGATTACACACCGTCGTTGGCTGTTGCTGAGCAATGAAGGTTTGAGTAATCTGATTAGCGACTATATTGGCACTGAGTGGAAGACAAAACCGAATGAACTATACTTACTGAAAGCCTTCAAGGAGGATACTGTTTTACTTGAAAAACTAGAACAGGTCAAATTGGCGAATAAGCAACATTTAGCGGCATATGTTGAAGAAACGATGGGAATTGACATTAATCCAAATGCAGTTTTTGATGTCCAGATTAAGCGACTTCATGCGTATAAACGGCAATTGCTGAATGTATTGCATATTTTATCGCTATATTTGAAGTTAAAGGAAACAAACTCGGAGGAAGAGATGGTTCCGCGTGTATTTATTTTTGGGGCGAAGGCAGCACCTAGTTATTCCTATGCAAAGGAAATTATCAAGTTGATTAATGCAGTGGCAGATTTGATTAATAATGATACGTCAATTGCTAACAAAATTAAAGTCGTGTTCGTGGAAAATTACGGCGTGACACTTGCAGAAAAAATTATTCCTGCAGCTGATATTAGTGAGCAGATTTCACTTGTTACAAAAGAGGCATCCGGAACAAGTAATATGAAATTGATGCTAAATGGGGCGATTACGCTTGCTACGTTAGACGGGGCGAATGTGGAAATTCGTGATAGGGTCGGCGATGAGAATATGCTATTATTTGGAATGCAGGATCAGGAGTTGTATCACTTTTATGATTCGAATTCTTATCATTCGCACGAGATTTATGATCATAATCCGCGATTAAAACGCTGTCTGGATGCGCTTATTGATGGGACGATTCCGAACATTGAGGCAGAGGGGCGCGAAATTTTCGATTCGCTTTTAAAGTATAATGATGAATATTTTGTGCTGAAGGATTATGAGTCTTATGTGCATGCACAGTCACGAATTGATGGCTTGTATCGTGATCGGAAGAGGTGGAATCAGATGTCACTTCTGAACATCGCGCATGCGGGGGAGTTTTCATCAGACTACACGATTATGCACTATGCGGATGAAATTTGGAATGTGCACCACAATAAAAACTTGTGACGAAAGGGAGTTTAACCAGTGGCGGAAGTAGTCTTATTTGATTCATGGAATGAGCTTTACAAACGACCTTTTGGCGCAGTGAATGCGAGCGCGACGATTGATTTTCGAATTGATGTCGCGCTTCCTTATGTTTCCAAAGTGGAGCTTAAAATTCACAAAGATGGCATGGAGGAGCAGAGTTTTGCGATGAGCCATACGCAAGGTAATGCTTATCAGGTTTCCTTCCAGCCATATGCGGCGACGGGGCTTTATTTTTATTATTTTAAAATTGAGCAGGATTTCGATACACAAACGCGAACGACGTATTACTTTAATAATCCTGATTTATATGGTGGCAAAGGTTTTTTTACGGAAAATTACGATGATATTCGTACGTATCAACTGACCTGCTTTGAGTATGCGGATAAGGCACCAGAATGGTATCAGGATGCGGTTTTTTATCATATTTTTGTTGATCGTTTTTTCAATGCAGACGATCATGTGCGTGCACCGAAGCCGGATTCATTTATTTATGCAAGGTCAGAGGATACGCCTTATTACATTAAAAATGCGAATGGTGAGATTGTGCGTTGGGAGTTTTTTGGTGGAAATTTGGATGGAATCACACAGAAGTTAACATATCTGAAAGAGCTGGGTATTTCAGGGCTCTATTTAAGTCCGATTTTTGAGGCGAAGAGTAATCATAAATACGATACGTCAGATTATAAGAAAATTGATCCAATGTTTGGCGATGAATCGATTTTAGCGGATCTAATTCGTAAGGCTGGCGAGATGGGAATACGGGTTATTTTGGATGGTGTTTTCAATCATGTTGGTGAGGATAGTGTGTATTTTAACAAGTACGGTAATTTTGAATCGATTGGGGCTTATCAGAGTGTAGCTTCACCATATTATTCTTGGTTTACATTCCATCAGTATCCAAATCAATATGATGCTTGGTGGGGTGTTAGTAATTTACCTGTGGTGAATAAGCAAAATGTGGATTTTCAACGGTTGATTTACGGCGAACCAGGTAGTGTTATCGATTATTGGACATCGCAGGGAATTGCCGGTTGGCGACTAGACGTTGCAGATGAGCTTCCCGATGACTTTATCGGTGGTATTCGCGAAACCTTGATGAAGTATCCCGATCGTGTGTTAATCGGGGAAGTTTGGGAAGATGCCTCTAACAAAATCGCATATGATAAGAGGCGCCATTATCTAGAAGGTGGTATGTTGCAAGGGGTGATGAATTATCCGTTCCGCCAAATGACTATTGATTTGCTCAATGGGAGTTTGACGGCGAAACAGACGGCGCAAAAAATGATGGCGCTAAAAGAGAATTATCCAGTAGAAGCATTGCAAGCGAACTTGAATAATATTGGAACGCATGATACACCAAGGATTTTCACGGTATTGTCAGAAAATAAAGCGAAGTTGCGATTGGCCATTTACATGTTGATGAATTTACCAGGTGTGCCATGTGTGTATTACGGGGATGAGTCAGGTCTTACAGGAGGTGCAGATCCTGATAATCGTAAATTCTACCCGTGGGGGCGCGAGGATGCAGAGATTAGTGAGTTTTTCCATGAAGCAATTATGTTGCGAAATCGGAATGAAGCGTTGCGAAAGGGGCAGTATCATCCGTTCTCACTAGGTGGGTTGTTTGGCATCATTCGTTATATTGATGAAGCTAACTGGCATGTTTTTGTGATGAATCCAACAGCCCAAGAGCAACAAGTCGATTTGAAGGCGATTTATCCAGAGCGTGATGATTGGTTGCCATTATTGGAATCCGCGACTATTCATGGATGTACGATTGCTCCATATGGATTTTTTTTTTTCGCATAATAAAAGAGAAGCTATGGTATTTTTTTCGTAGCTTCTCTTTATATATTATAAATATGAAATGACTTCTGCGCTAGACCGTATTTTGCCAAGTCGTGGAAAAATAGTTTGGCAAGTGTATGCGTGCATTTCTTTCGTTGCAGCTCCCATCACATCTTCTACGAAAATTTGATTATATCCAAGTTGGAAAGCTTCGCGTGCCGTTGTATCCACGCCAATCCCTGTAGAAACACCGCCTAGAACAATGGTATCGATACCGCGACGACGCAATTGCAAATCAAGATCAGTGACATGAAACGCTCCCCATTGTCGCTTTGTCATCGTGTATGTGCCATCAATTCCAGCTATTTCTGGAACAATGAAATCCCAACCTTCTGGATATGCCATGTTGTTTTGCTCCATATCAGTGGCGGGGTTTAGCATATCTTTTCCATCCAATGTTGAAACCCGCACCAACACAACAAAACCACCTTTTGTGACAAAAGTTTGGACTAAACCCCGAGAACGTTCAACAATAGCTTCGGGTGTGTATGGCAAGCTGTTTCGCCCGATAATTCCATTTTGTAAATCGATTAAGACAAGTGCTGTTTTGTTGATTTGTAAATTCATTTTTAGTGCTCCTTTAATAATTGATTTTGAGTATTGAGCTTTTTGTAAACTTTAAAATAAACCCAGGTAGCATTAGTTAAAAGTAAAGCGCTTGTGATGAAAAAAACGTATTGAATGCCTAAAAATGCAGCAATTTGACCACCAAAAACCGAGCCGGCAAAGATTCCTAAATACCCGGCCGAATTTGTAATTCCAAAAACGCGACCAGTGAACTCAGGTGGTGTCATTTTTTTAATCAAAATATTGACGGAAGGATTAAGGCCAGCGATGGCAAGTCCTAAAATAAAGCGCAATGCAATAAGTTCCCAGGGATGGCTTACAAAAGCTTGAGGAATAAAAACGATACCGGCAACAATTAGAGCGACGAAAATCACGCGTTGTGCGCCGATTTTATCTGATAGTTTTCCAAGTCGTGGGGCTGCTATGATGCTCGCTAGTCCAGAGGCAGAGAATGCGAGCCCTGAAAGTAATGCGATATGCGACGCGCCAGCAGATAGTTGCTGCATGTAAACCGTGATAATTGGCTCTACAGAATAGAGCGCTAGTGTTATCGTGAAGAATGTGACGAACATTGTCAAAATAAAGTTCTTATTTGGGAGGACCTGCCACACTTCTTTTGTAGTTCGGACTTTCTTAGCTGATTTCATAAAATTTTCTTTTACGAACAGTGCAGTTAAAGCAAAAGCTACAAATAGAAGTCCACCAGTCATGAAAAAGACGTTCTGCAAACCAAAATGTTCGGCAATAAGACCACCTACAAGGGGCCCAAGCAATGAACCTGTAATCGCTCCGGTGGAAAGTGTTCCAAGAGCCCAACCCGCATGCGATTCATCTGTTTGTGTAGCAATCAGAGCCGTACAAGCCGTCGCAAAACCAGTTACAACGCCTTGCAAAGTCCGTAGCGCCATCAATTCATACACATTGTGCGTAAAGCCCATGCAGCCAATAATAATCGCCATGCCAAAACTTGCGCGTAATAGCATCGGCTTACGTCCAAATCTATCCGCTGCCTGTCCCCAAATCGGCGAAAAAATAGCAGACACAACGAACGTAATCCCAAAAGTCAAACCAGCTAATTGAGCCACATGTGCCGCATTATCAACGCCAAGGTGTTTTATGTAGAGCGGTAAAACAGGAGCAATTTGACTCATCCCGATGCTGGTCACCAATGTACCAAACCAACAAACAATTAAATTTCGCTTCCAAATCGGCATGTATTCGCCATCTCCTTTTGCTATCCTTAGACGATAACAACCTTATTGTAAGTTAGGAAAGGTTAATAAACCATGCACAATTTTAAAAACCATGGATATTTCTATTATAATATTCTTTTGGGCTAATTCCTTCAACTTGCTTAAAAAGCCGACTAAAATAAAATTCATCACTAAAACCGAGCTGTGCTGAGATATCTTTCACTTTTTTTGTGCCACCCAACATTAATTCTTTTGCCATATCGATTTTAATTTTATTGAAAAAAGCAATGATAGGATAGCCAGTCGTTTCTTTGAAAATTCGGGATAAATAAGTGGGAGATAAGTGTACGAGGTTTGCTAATTCGGTGAGTGTGATACTTTGTTCAACATGAAGTTGCATGTAAGCAATGACTTTTTCTATTTTTAAACTGGTTGCATAATTTTTATGCTGTGTACGTAGATTCTGATCAATTGCGAGTAGCAACTGTTGTAAATATGTTTTAGCCGTAAACTCATAGCCGGGTAACTTTGTGTGCCAAATAGTCACCAATTTCTCGAATATTTCATAGACCATATAATAATCATGAAGCTCTGAAATTGACGGCAACGCGAGGTTTTCTTGTTCCAATTGAATCGACCAACTGGTATCCTTAAAATCAACGTGCGCATAACTAAAATGAACAGTTAAAAGAAATGCTGGTTGCTCCGTACTCGTCTCAATAGTATGTTGAACATCTGCTGGAATATAGAACAGCATGCCCTCATGAAACTTTGTGGTTTTATCGGCAATTCGATACATACCGGTTCCGTCAATAACTAGAATTAGTTCGTGATGTTGCAACGTCCGCGTCAATTTCTTCGTTAATTTCAGCCCCGAACCACTGCCGTTACAATAATGAATATGAAAAAATAGTTCGTGTATCCCCATTGTATCCTCCTAAATACTGCGTTTCTTTTTTGATCCCATCCAGCGCTCTAAACGCTTGCCAACGAACCATAAAACAATGACAATTCCAATCAAAATAAGCAGTTTCACCGGATGCTGCATAATATCCTGCAAATCATAACCAATATAACTAATAGCGAAGACCTTAATTACTTTACCGCCAATAAGTGCCATCAAAAACTGAAAAAAGCGAATTTCCGATAAGGCGGCTACAACATTGACCGCAGAAGAAGGCGTAAATGGCATCACGAGCAAAATAAAAATCGGACCAAATCCATGTTCATCAATCCAATTCATGACCTTACGGACGTGCGGATGATGCGTAATGAAACGCAAAAATCGCATCTGGCCGAATCGTCGCACAATCCAGAAAACACATAAGCTTCCGAGAATTGCAGCTGTACACGAAATCAAAAAGCCCCAAAACAACCCATATGCGCTTACGTTAACAATGACAAACAGTGAGAATGGCAAGAAAGGTAGGAAAGCCTCGATAAATGGTAAGAAGAATGCCAGTAGCGGACCAAATGCGCGATAGGAATTCATCCATTGCATCACGTTATCATACGAGAAAAATTCTTTCATCGAATTATACCAGTCCATCATAATCATCCCACCCAATTCATTTTTATTATTTTCTCACATTACCCATTAAAATGCATTTCTAAGCTACCAAAAGTGCATAAAAAGTAAGTCAGCACAAATATAACTTTAGACCGCGCAGGCCTGTAAACTAGAATACATCGTCTCATTTCTAGATGTGTTTAATAGGGAGAAATGAAAGTCAAATTAATGTAGCTTTATATAATATGAAATTGAAAATATACCTACTAAATTCTACAAAAAATAGACCAAAATGTTTTTTTACCTTAAAATAATAAAAAAAATTAAAAAAAACCTTGCCAAAGCTAATTAGTAATGATATTATATTAATTGTTGCTAGAACAACTTGTTCTAAACTATGCGGGTGTAGTTTAGTGGTAAAACTACAGCCTTCCAAGCTGTTGTCGTGAGTTCGATTCTCATCACCCGCTCTTAAAATGTTATCAACGCAGTGTTTCGAACTTTATAAGCGAAGCATTGCGTTTTATTATACTCTAAAATCGATGTTTAACTTTACATGAATAGCGATAGCTTTTTATCAATTTGACAAATTGAGGTGTGAGCCTTGCGAAATATAGGCATGAACGAATTAAAACAAGACATCATTGATTACGCAGCTGAAATAGGTATTCAAAAAATAGGATTTGCTTCGGCTGATCCTTTTTTGGAATTAAAAACACGTTTGGAAGCTGCAGTGAAGGAGGCTGTTTTAACGGGTTTTGAGCATCCTAATATCGATGAGCGTGTTTATCCCGAACGCATTTTTAATGAGCCACGGTCGATTATTGCCATCGCACTTGCATATCCTTCTAAAATGAAGAATGAGCCGGTGAGTAAGAAAGAAGCGCGACGCGGTGTTTTTTCTCGAGCTTCTTGGGGGACTGATTATCATACAGTTCTTCGTGAAAAATTGGCCTTACTTGAAGCTTTTATCGAAAAACGTGTTCCGGAAGCTCGGTTTAAATCAATGGTGGACACGGGGGAGCTTTCAGATGTGGCGGTGGCGGAACGGGCTGGACTGGGCTGGCGTGGCAAGAATACGCTTTTGATTACACCAGAGTTTGGTTCATTTGTTTATTTGGGTGAGACCTTGACGAACCTGCCACTAGTGCCGGATAAACCGATGGGAGATTTGTGTGGCGATTGTAATAAGTGCGTGGAAGCTTGTCCGACGGGGAGTTTACTCGGAGAAGGCAAAATGAATCCGAAAATTTGTCTTAGCTATCTGAGCCAAACGAAAGGTTTTTTGGATGAAAAATATCGTGCTGTGTTGCATAACCGACTATACGGTTGCGATACGTGTCAGGTAGTTTGTCCATATAACAGAGGGCATGATTTCCATTTTCATGAGGCGATGGAGCCCAATCCTGAGCTAGTAAAGCCCGAGCTAAAACCGCTGTTATCAATCTCAAATAAGGAATTTAAGGAGCAATTTGGACCGATGGCGGGTTCGTGGCGTGGTAAAAAGCCAATTCAACGGAATGCGATTATTGTATTAGCGCGATATAAGGATAAAACGGCTGTGCCAGAACTAATTCGTTGTATGAAGGAAGATCCGCGCCCCGTGATTCGAGGAACAGCAGCTTGGGCGCTTGGCAAAATTGGTGGAAGGGAAGCGGAACTTGCTCTGCGGGAGGCGTATGACGATGACGCGGAAGTTTTAACGGAAATAACGCGGGCAAAGAATTTAATAGGAGTAAGGTGAAGAATTTGGCAAATCATATTGTGCTTTATCAACCGGAAATACCTGCAAATACAGGGAACATTTCGAGAACATGTGCAGGGACAGATACGTATTTACATTTGATTCGTCCTCTCGGCTTTTCAACGGATGACAAAATGCTAAAACGTGCAGGACTTGATTATTGGGATCATGTGAAATTGAAATATTATGACTCGATTGAGGAATTTTTTGAAGTGAATGCAGGTGGCGAATTTTATTTTATTACAAAATTTGGACGGCATTTATATAGTGATGTAGACTACCAAGATATGGATAAGGACTACTTCTTTATTTTTGGGAAGGAGACGACTGGACTGCCGGATGTGGTTTTAGAGGCACATGAGGATACGTGTTTGCGAATCCCGATGACGGATCACATTCGGTCGCTTAATTTGTCCAATACAGCAGCGATTTTGATTTATGAATGTTTGCGACAACAACAATTTGGTGCGCTGGATCAGATGCCGCATTATGAGCGTGAAATTTTTAAAGATTAGGGGATGGATCGAATGAACGAAACGATTGAAGGGATTTTAAGTCATTATTCGGTGCGTGATTTTACAGATCAAGCATTGACGGAAAACGAGATTGCTTTACTAGTAAAAAGCGCTCAGGCAGCCTCTACATCGAGTTTTGTGCAAGCCTACTCTATTATAGGTGTTTCAGATAAAAAACTGCGTGAAGAGCTTTCTGTGATAGCAGGTAGACAAGATTATGTCGTGAAAACGGGACAATTTTTCGTTTTTGTTGCAGATTTATCACGTCATTATGAAATTGGAAAGGCGCGTGGTGTAGATACAGAATCGCTATCGTCTGTGGAGCGCTTTCTTGTGGCAACAGTGGATGCAACACTTGCGGCTCAGAACATGGCAATTGCTGCTGAATCAATGGGGCTAGGTATTTGTTACATCGGTGGAATCCGGAATAATCTTGCAAAAGTGTCTGACTTGCTACATATCCCTGATTACGCAACACCATTATTTGGCCTAACAATTGGACACCCTACGACAAGTTCCGAGCCAAAACCTAGACTTTCAACGGATATAGTTTACCATGAAAATCAATATCAACCACAAAATATGGAAGACTTTAAAAAATATGACGCAACTATTCGCGATTATTATGAAGCAAGAACTGGCGGTAAACGCGTAGAAGGCTGGACCGATCAAATTGAACGTGGTTTACGACACACAACAAGACAAGATATCAAAGCGTTTCTAGCAAGTAAAAACTTAGGGATAAAATAAGCAAAAACGACGATTCAGCTTGAATCGTCGTTTTTGCTATATATCAAATTTTTCACGAACTGCACGTAAAAGCCCATCACAACCAGCACTAACAAGTCTTTCTGTCTCATCAAAATTTCCAGTGTAATAAGGATCTGGTACATCAGATTGCGTTTCATCCTGCGCAAAATCCATCAATTTTTTCAGTACGACCGTGCTATCTGCGGGTTGCAAAGCCTCCAAATCCTGCATATTCGATCCGTCCATTCCAATCACATAATCGAAATCACCAAAATCATCTGTACCTATCAGTCGAGCTCGCATTTGTGAATAATCAATCCCATGCTTCGTCAAAACTTGTTGCGTCCCTCGATGTGGCGGGTTTCCTAAGTTCCAATTACCAGTCGCCGCAGAATCAACTCGAATTCGATTCGTCAAGCCAGCAGCATCGACTTTCGCACGAAACATGCCCTCTGCCATCGGGGATCGGCAAATATTCCCTAAACATACAAATAATACACGAACTACCATCTTAATCCTCCCATTCCTTCCGTAACTCAGCAACCTTTTCTGGCCAAAAATGCTGAGATTCCAACCATTGTAACATGCTATCGACACATTTTGCATCCAATTTTCGTCTGAAATAATAAATCTGATTCTCAAGCAACTCTATGCCAGCTTGCCGATACGGCGCCTCCTCTGAATGAAGCAATCCATCAATCTGCGTCAAATACCAATTCTTTGCTGCATAATCCTCCAACAACTGCAAAATTTCCAGTGTCTTTTTCACATTTGCCATCGCCAACATCTGTTCCAATTTCTCAAGCGGATAATCCGGTACAAAATTCATATTAAAAGGAGAAAAATAAAGCATCCCGAGAAATTGCTCAAAGTTCTCTGCGACAACAAGCGTTTGCAACGTCTCGAAGTCTACATAAATCACACGAGCCTCTGCCATCTGATAATCCAACCCAATATAACGATGCCCATCTTGATGAAAATAAATTTGAGTACCAGGCAACTCCACATCCTGTTCCTCTTGAATATGGCGCTTTAAATCATTGAGGCCAGCAATAGTATAAATTTCTGCGTCCGTTAAACCATACGATGTAGGCTCTGCCACTGGAAAATGGTTTTTTGCAAGTATTCCACCATTGTGAACACGTAGCAAATCTTTGTAAGCAGCTGGTAAAGATAAATTATGCATCTGCTCCCAAGTCGACATTTCACTATCCAAAGCAGGCCTGTCCCCAAGCAACCAAATAGCCATTCGATTCACCTCTTTTTACTTCCTAGTATACCAAAAAGAATCATTTTTGACGCCCCATAACATCAAAAATGATTCCATCACTATGCTATGGTAATTAAGCTTTAATCGACTCAACAACATCTGCCATCGTTTTTTCAGCCAACACTTGCTCCATAGCTGTTTGCGCATCAATCAATGTTTGTTCCATCGCTCCTTGAATATGCGCACCTACTTCACAATTTGGATTAGGGTTTTCGTGAAATTGAAACAATTCGCCATCCTCGACACTATCTACAGCTTTATAAACTTCTAATAGCGTAATCTCCCATAGAGGTTTCAAAAGTGTCGCTCCACCAGTCCCAGCTTTGATCGCTATTAGCCCAGCCTTTTTTAACTGTCCACTAATCCGTCGAATGACCACAGGATTCGTATTCACGCTTCCTGCAATTCGGTCAGAGGTTAATGGTGGCTCTTGTGTAGCAATTAATGATAAAATATGAGTAGCAACTGTAAAACGACTACTTATTTTCATCTCAACCAACTCCTTTGTAACCATTTTAGTTACAAAGTTAGAAGATGTCAACTATGTTTTGAATGGAGTTATTGTGGTATGTTTGATTGTGAGGTAAAGCACGATTGGACAAATCATGAAAATTAGTTTATAATTATTATTATATAATAGTTATTATAAATAAGGAGGAGAATAATAAATGAAAACAATTAATTCAGTAGACACAAAAGAATTTTTAAACCATCAGGTGGCTAACTTAAACGTATTTACGGTGAAAATTCACCAAATCCACTGGTTCATGCGTGGACATAATTTCTTCACACTACACGAAAAAATGGATGACTTGTACAGCGAATTTGGTGAGCAAATGGATGAAGTAGCAGAACGCTTATTAGCAATTGGTGGGGCGCCATTTTCAACATTAAAAGAGTTCTCAGAAAATGCAAGTGTTGAAGAAGCACCATACACAAAACCAAAAACAATCGAGCAGTTCATGGGAGACCTTGTTAGCACATTAGAATTGTTACGCGATGAATATCAACAAGGTATTGAACTAACAGGAAAAGAAGGCGATGATGTAACACAAGACATGCTTATCGGCTTCAAAGCATCGATTGACAAACATATTTGGATGTTCCAAGCATTCTTAGGAAAAGGCCCTTTGGAAAAATAAATGATTCGATAATAAAGAGCCTGCTGAGCGTGGGCTCTTTATTTTAAAAAAAGAAGTTTAACTTTTCGGAAAAAGTGGTACATACAATTATCAACTGTAAGCAAAAAACATGCGAAATGAGTAGATATCTGCTATTCTTGCAGTAATCGAAATAGGGAAGAGGAGTGATGACAATGCAAATCGAAGTAAGCGATCAAGCACAACATTGGTTCAGAAATGAGTTTAATACAACGGACGGTAATGGAATTAGGCTATTCGCAAAATATGGTGGCTCTAACAGTTCCCTACATCCTGGGTTCTCTATCGGATTAGTAGCTGAGAAACCAACAGAAATGGCATTGCAACACCAAATTGGCGATATTTTATTCTATGTTGAGGATCATGACTATTGGTATTTTAAAGACCATGACTGGGTTATTGATTACAATCCGAAGAGCGAAGAGGTATCTTTTAAATTCTTTGAGAAAGTAAAATAACTAAACGCTTGAAACAAAACTAAAAAATAAGTAGGTAAACTTGGAAATATAAAGTAAGGGTCTTTGTATAAAGCCATGTAAGGAAATGGTGCATATAAAGATTCTTGCTTATTTTCATTTTCTGGTCGCATCTTCTCTCTCCTAATCTCCCAACTTTTCGACAAAGTATTTACTCAGAGGGACGATTCTGCTATGCTAAAATGTAGTGAATTAGGGAGTTGAGATTTTGAAAAAATTAGCAAAATGGAGCATCATGAGTATTATTTTAGTCCTATTTATTGCTGGATGCTCGAATAGCACACAAACATCAAGCGTTACAGAAAACACACTAGAAGGCGCGAAATTTACCTTCTTTGATGTAGGACAAGGGGATAGCACGCTTATTCAAGCGGACGATGGTACAACCATTTTGATTGATACTGGGAGACATGACGATAATCGTATTTTGACGTATCTTGAAAAAGCGAATATCACCAAAATTGATTTGTTGTTATTGACGCACCCGCACTCAGATCATATCGGTAATGCGGATAAAGTAATCAAACAATATAAACCAAAAGAAATTTGGATGGATGGTCTCGTTTTTAATAGTTCCATTTATGAGCGCGTAATCGATGCTGCGTTAGCATCGGATGCTAAGTATAAAGAACCAAGGCGCGGTGAAAAAGCTACATTCGGACCATTTGGAATTCAAGTTTTGAGTCCGGATAAACTTTCGGATAACGCAAACAATGATTCGATTGCAATTCGTTTAACGTACAAAGATATTGCCGCTATTTTTACCGGTGATGCTGAGAAATCACGTGAGCGGGAAATGGTGGATAGCGGTCTTGATTTAAACGCGCAGATTCTTGATTTAGGTCATCACGGCTCGTCTACATCGAATCAGCCTTATTTTTTAGATGCGGTCAAACCAGATGTCGCGGTTTATTCTGCTGAGAAGGGGAATTCCTATGGGCATCCACATCGTGAAGTCATCCAATGGCTTAAAGATCGTGATATCAAGACATACGGAACTGATGTTGAGGGAACCGTAACAATTGAAACGGATGGCAAACAAATTCATGTGGCAACAGAAAAATCAGGCACACCACAACCAGGGAGTGATAATGGTAAACAAACAGCAGAAGAACCAGGGGCATCAATTCCAGAACCTGAAACCATTAATATTAACACAGCGACTGCAGAAGAGTTACAATACCTTCCAAGTATTGGCCCTGTGTTAGCAGATAAGATTATTGCGGAAAGACCGTACCGAACAATTGATGAACTGAAGAAAATAAACGGAATAGGCGATGGCATTGTTCGTCAAATTAAAGAACAAGGCAAAGCAACTGTAAAGTAGGTGAACCATGCGTAAAAAAGCAATTTTAGACCGTATCGAGGATGGGAAAGCCATTTTTCTTCTTGAACCGAATCAACAAATTTGGACCATCCCACAAACAAAATTACCTATCAATATTCATGAAGGCAGTTCTGTCTTCATCGATGGCATGCAAATAACGCTAGATGCAAAAACAACCGCTGAAAATAAAGCACGAATCGCGTTGAAATTAGAACAATTGCGTAGCAAAAATAAATAACTTTTCCAAAAGTAGTTGACAGTATCCGAAATAAACGATATAGTTATAAAAAATAAATAACGGCTTACACATTTTATCCAGAGAGGTGGAGGGATTTGGCCCTACGAAACCTCGGCAACAGATCATTTTTGATACTGTGCCAATTCCAACAAGCATTTCATTTGCTTGGTAGATAAGGTGAGACGATAAAGACTGCATTAATATGACTGTATAATTTTTCGGTACATAGATGTTTGGACTAGAATCTCCTCTTATTCACTTAAGGGGAGATTTTTTTGTGGTAAGGCAACAAAGGGAGTGAAGAGGATGATTGAATTCAAAAATGTAACAAAAACCTTCAAAAGTGGAGGCAAAGAAGTAACCGCATTAGATGGTGTTAGCTTAACGATTGAAAAAGGCGATATATTTGGCGTTGTCGGTTTTAGTGGCGCAGGGAAAAGTACTTTGATTCGCACTGTGAATTTGCTTGAACGCCCCACAAATGGTTCTGTAACTGTAGCAGGAACTGATTTAACGACATTGAAACCTAAAGAACTTCGAGCAGAGCGAAAAAAAGATTGGCATGATTTTTCAGCATTTTAACTTATTGAATTCTAAAACGGTTTTCGACAACATCGCGATACCACTAGCACTGATTCATACAAATCGAAAAGAACGAGAAAAAAGGGTACTGGAGTTACTTCATTTTGTTGGTTTAGCAGATAAAGCAACAAACTATCCCGATCAATTATCAGGTGGGCAAAAACAGCGTATTGGAATTGCACGAGCGCTTGCGACAAATCCAGATGTATTATTATGTGATGAGGCAACAAGTGCGCTAGATCCAGAAACAACAGGCGCGATTCTTGAACTGCTACAAAAAATCAATAAAGAATACAATATTACAATTCTACTTATTACACATGAAATGTCGGTGATTCGTGAAATTTGTAATAAAGTAGCGGTTATGGAAGGTGGTCAAGTTATTGAAGAAGGCAAAGTATTTGATATTTTCTCAAATCCCCAAACTCAAACTGCAAAAAACTTTGTCAAAACAGTTATCAATGACGACATCCCAGCGAGCGCTTGGAAACTAATTCAGAACCATGATGCAACCGTTTGGAAATTTATATTTGTGGGTGAATCATCAGGAAATCCACTACTTTCTAATATTGCGAAACAATTCGACGTCAATGTCAGCGTTTTAAGTGGGAATATTTCTGAAATTCAATCAATTGTTTTTGGTTATATGATTGTAGAAGTTACGGGTGAGGCTAAGGAGATAGCGAGAGCATTCGCCTATGCAACAACACAAAATGTCAAATTAGAGGAGGTTGGAGCACATGGAAGTAACGTCTGAACAATTAAGCACAGCGTTTATTGAAACGCTCTATATGGTTACTTGGTCGCTCTTGTTTGCCTGCCTTATTGGTATTCCGCTTGGGGTTCTACTCGTTGTTACACGAAAAGGTCATATTTTGCAAAATACGCTAATCTTTAATATTTTGAATCCGATTATTAATATTTTGCGTTCTGTCCCGTTCATCATTCTACTAGTGGCATTGATTCCTGTCACCCGCTTTATCGTTGATTCAAGCATTGGCGTCAAAGCAGCGATTGTTCCACTTGTTTTCTATGCTGGGCCTTATATTGCGAGACTTGTTGAAAACTCGCTTTTAGAGGTGGATCAGGGAATTATCGAGGCAGCTCAAGCAATGGGCGCGAACGCTTGGCAAATTATCTGGCGCTTTATGCTACCAGAGGGACTTAGCTCACTGGTTCTAACGCTAACTACTGCGACAATTGGACTTGTAGGCGCTACTGCAATGGCTGGTGTTGTTGGAGCTGGTGGAATTGGGAACTTGGCGATTACCTATGGATATCAGCGTTATGATAACATTACGATGCTTGTTACAGTTATTATTTTGGTTGTTATTGTCCAGAGTGTTCAGTCTTTAGGGAACTTTGTTTCTCGTAAAATTCGCCGTCGCTAATCGGTGGCTCCATCATGAGATGTTTAAGGGGACAATTTGAAAGAATACAAACAAATAATGGATAAGGGAGTTTTTTGGATGAAGAAATTGGTTTTGGCTTTTACGTTGGTTTTATTGGCTGTTGTTGCTACTGCTTGTGGTGGCGGAGATAAGAAGGCAAGTGGAGACGAGAAAAATTTAGTGATTGGTGTCAGCGCTGGGGATCGTACATGGCCTGAAATTAAACGGATTGCTGCAAAAGATGGTATTACTATCGAATTGAAAGAATTTAGTGATTACGTCTTACCAAACCGCGCGCTTGCCGATGGAGACTTAGATGCGAATGCATTTCAAACAATTGCCTATTTTGACTCTTTTATTAAAGAAAATAAGTTAGACCTTGAGCCACTTGCTTCAACAGTGATTGCTCCAATGGGCGTGTATTCGAATAAATTAAAAGACATTAAGGATATTAAAAATGGCGCAACTATTGCTGTTCCTGACGATATTACGAACTACGGTCGTGCGTTGCTGTTGCTACAGGAGGCTGGACTTATTAAATTGGTTGATGATTTTGACGGTAATGGTTCACCAGAAGCAATTAAAGAAAATCCAAAAAAATTGGATATTAAGCCAATGGTTGCTGGTCAAATTCCGCGTGCATTAGATGATGTGGATGCTGCAACAATTAATAATGGCGTTGCTGTTGAGGCGAAACTTAATCCATTGAAAGATTCAATTTTCCTAGAATCAGATACAGCGAAACCTTACATTAATATCATCGCTGTGCGTAAAGACGATACAAATCGCGAGGCTTTGAAAAAAAATTGTGGAAATTTATCACTCAGATGAAATGAAAAAATTTATTGAAAAAACATATAAGGGAAGCTCTATTCCAGCATTTATACCGCTTGATGAGTTAGAAACATACAAAGAAACTTGGTCTAAAAAATAAGTTTGAAATAAGGAGGCGTTGCACATGGTACAAGCAAAACTGAGATGGTCTGAGGTCATTGAAACAAATATTGATGCGAACCAAGACTTCTATATTAGTGTAAGTCACGATATTCATGATAACCCTGAAATCGGTAACGAAGAATTTTATGCAAGTGAAAAATTGGCAACGATTCTTAAAAAAGCTGGTTTCACGGTAGAGCTAGATGTAGCAGGGCACAAAACGGCTTTCCTTGCTCGAAAAAAAGCAGCGAAACAGGGTGCGACGGTTGCTTTTTTAGCAGAATATGATGCTTTACCGGGGCTTGGCCATGCATGTGGGCACAATATCATCGGTACGACAAGTGTGGCCGCTGCAATCGCGCTTGCAGAAGTTATTGAGGATATCGGTGGGGAGGTAGTTGTACTCGGGACACCAGCAGAAGAAGGTGGGCCAAATGGAAGTGCTAAAGGAAGTTTTGTGAAGCATAACCTTCTAAAAGGGATTGATGCTGCGCTAATGATTCATCCTTCCAGTGATTCTGCGTTGACAACCCCGTCGCTTGCTGTAGATGTATTGGAATTCGAGTTTTTTGGCAAACCGGCACACTCAGCAGCAAATCCAGAAGACGGGATTAATGCATTGGACGGCTTGATTCAGTTTTATAATGGTGTAAATGCTTTACGCCAGCATGTGACCTCAGATGTGCGCATTCACGGTATTATTCTAGATGGAGGGCAAGCACCTAATATTGTCCCGGATTATGCTCGTGCCCGCTTTTTTACACGCGCTGATAAACGTCGTCGTCTTGATGAAATTACAAAACGCGTGATTCAGGTTGCAGAAGGCGCCGCGATTCAAACGGGTACTACTTTCAAAGTAACGAATATCCAAAATGGTGTTGATGATTTCTTAATTAACAAGCAGTTTAATCGCCTATTCGCCCGTATAGCTGAGCAGCTAGATGAACCACTTATTACAGATAGTCGAGGTATTGGTTCTACAGATGCAGGAAACATTAGCCAGGTTATTCCAACAATTCATCCGTATATCAAAATTGGCTCAAGCGACCTTGTTGGTCATACCGTAGAATTTCGCGAAGCCGCTAAATCGGTTGCTGGTGATGAAGCACTAATCAAAGGTGCAAAACTCCTTGCATTAACTGCTTTAGAGCTCTACACGAATGAAATATTGCTAACGGATATCAAGAAAGAACACGAAGAATCAAAATCAATCTAGTATACTAAAAAGGAGACAACTTAATACTTGTCTCCTTTAATGCGATAAACATTATATAATAATTCTATTAATTTAGAAAAAGGTATTTATTTTTACACCAAAATGTCGTATGATAGAAACAGTCACAGAAAAAAAGGGGAGTTACAGACATGAAAAAAAACTATATTATTGGTCTCATTTTAATTACTAGCATGCTCGTATTAGCAGCATGTGGTGGAGGAAAGGATACGGCGAGCGATACATCGGACAAACAAGTTCTGCGTGTTATCGAATCCACTGAAATTCCGCTCATGGATACATCACTTGCTACAGATGGCGTTAGCTTCACCGCGATGAATCAAGTTTTTGAAGGCCTATACACACTCGACAAAAACGACCAAATCATACCAGCCGCAGCCGAGGCAATGCCACAAATAAGCAATGATCAAAAAACATATACAATCAAAATTCGTGATACAGCCAAATGGTCGGATGGTTCAGACCTTACAGCCGATGATTTTATCTATGCTTGGCGTAAAGTCGTCAATCCGAAATCAGGCGCCCAGTACTCTTTCTTATATCGAGATGTCGTTGCCAATGCTAGCGATATTATTGATGGTAAAAAAGACCCAAAAGAACTGGGCGTAAAGGCACTAGATGATAAAACAATTGAAATCCAGCTAACGCAAGCTGTACCATATTTCAATTCACTACTTACATTCGGCCCTTTTTATCCACAAAAGGAAGCTTACGTGACAAAGGAAGGTAAAGATTTCGCCAAAGATTCCAATCATTTACTATACAATGGTCCATTCACGATGGCGGACTGGTCAGGAACAAGCAAAAGTTGGAGTTTTATCAAAAACGATAACTACTGGGATAAGAAAAATGTCAAACTAGATCGTATCGATGTCGAAGTTGCTAAGGAACCAGGTTCAGCAGTCAACCTTTACAACACTGGGAAAGTAGATCGTGCACCATTAACTGGTGACTATGCGAGCCAGTACAAAGATAATAAAGAATTCGTCGCAGAACCCGATTCCTATGTCTACTGGCTAAAATTCAATCAAAAACAACCCGATGTTGCGAATGTCGAGTTACGAAAAGCAATCGCAAAAGCCATAAATAAAGAAGCGCTGGCAGATACAGTGATTGCAAACGGAGCAACAGCAATTAACGGAGAAATTCCAAATGGTTTTGCTCAAAATCCAAAAACAGGAAAAGACTTCCGTGAAGATAGTGGCGACCACTTGACTTATAACGTTGCAGAGGCAAAAGCTCATTTTGCCAAAGCGAAACAACAACTCGGTAAAAATGAAATTACACTTGAGTTAGTAGGAGACGATCAAGAATTTGCTAAGAAAACATTAGAATTCATCCAAAGCGAACTGGAAACAAATCTTTCTGGTCTCAAAATCAATCTTAAAACGGTACCTTATAAAAACAGGCTAGCACTTGATAAGGAACAAGATTACACCGTCCAACTTTCGCGTTGGGCACCTGCATACAAAGATCCAATGACTTACATTGCAAGTTGGCAAACAGACAATAACTATAACAACATGAGCTATTCCAGCCCAGCCTACGACAAACTAACAACGGATATTAGCACAACGCTCGCAACGGATCCAGAAGCTCGTTGGCAAGCGATGCTTCAAACAGAAAAAGTTCTATTAGATGAGGATGCAGCCATTGCACCACTTTACCAAAACGCCACAGCAGTCCTTGAAAAACCGTATGTAAAAGGCGTAGTAAAGCATCTTTTTGGAGCACCTTATAGCTTCAGGTGGGCATATATCCAAAAATAAGGAAAGAGGCAATTTCAGCGTGAAAACTGAAATTGCCTTTTTTTATCTCCTGATTCCAAATACTTTTTTGTCACGGCCAGCATCCATTCCTGTAATAAATAATAATATTGCAGCTACGATTATAATGGCAAGTGGGATTGTATAACTAGCCGTCATATCATGGATTCCGCCAAACAGTGTTGGACCAGCTGCGGCAAGTAAGTAGCCAATAGATTGTGCCATACCAGATAAATCAGCCGCTTCAGCCGCAGTGGATGTACGTAAGCTAAAGAACATCATACAAACGCTAAATGCTGCTCCGGAGGCAACTCCCATTATGAATACAGATGTGCCGATAAGCCAAACATGACCTGATCCGAATAATAGGCCAGCAGTCCCAGAAAGTAGCAACACTGTCAAAATAGTAACGATAGGTCGTTGCGATTTCATTTTGCTAGCAATAATTGGTACAATAAAAGTGAACGGAATAATGCCAAGCTGGAATAGTGATAACATAAATCCAGCCTGCGTACTGTCCATACCTTGGCTAATCAATAGCGGTGGTAACCAAGCTACCATAACGTAGAATATAGTTGACTGCATGCCCATAAATAGTGTGATTTTCCAAGCTAGTGGAGAAGTCCATATACTCTGCTTAGGTTGTTGTAAAACGGAATTTGGAAGGATTTTCTGATTATATTTCAGCTGTGGTAGCCAAAAAAGAAGAGCAATAATAGCAAATACTGACCAAACCACAAGCGCTCCTTGCCAACCAAAACCTGATTTGACGGCAATTGGAACACTCAAACCAGAAGCTAGCATGGCACATACATTCATCGAAATCGAATACATCCCAGTCATCAATCCCATTTTAAATGGGAATTCTTTTTTGATTAGACTCGGCAATAACACATTTCCGACTGCAATAGCAAACCCGATTAAAAGCGTTCCGAATAAAAGTAATGGAATTCCTCCGAAAGGGCGAATGATACTACCAATAACCATCAAACAGGTTGCGAAAAAGACAATAAACTCCATACCCCATCGATACGCTAATTTAGATACAAAAGGAGATAGCCCAGCAAACGCGAGAAGTGGTAATGTCGTTAAAAATCCAGTCACTGTGTTAGACAGAGATAAATCCACGCGAACATAGTTAAACAATGGGCTGAGTGCTGTAATCGGAGCTCGCAAGTTGGCAGCCACTAGTAAAATACCAATAACTAATACGATTCGATTTCTAGCTAATTTTTTTTTCTTTGTCCATTATTTCAATCTCCGTTCTTTGGAATAATAATCTGTTTAAAGTGCGAAATATACATATCTACACAATGAACAGCAGAGGCTGCATCCTGATTGTGAATGGCTAGAATCAAATCTTTATGACCAGCCCCATTCGCATCATTCATCTCCGTTGTACTCGTAATTGACATCTGAATCTCTTCAAACAAATGCGCATACATATCAATCAAAAGTGGGTTGTATGAAGCAGCCGCAATCGCCTGATGTAGTTGCCAATCTGCCTCCACAAACTTCTCCAAATTGTTTTCCGCTGTAAATTGCAAGCACTGGTTACGATATTTTACCATTCGCTTCAAGTCATTCTCTGTTCTTCTTAAGCAAGCAAGAGAAACTGCCTCACGATCGAGTGCATGTCGCATTTCTAAGATTTCAAGCACGGTTGCTTTTTGAATTCTATTCTGTAATACCGCATTCAGTTCACTCGTAGCTATTACAAATGTTCCATCACCTTGCTTTACTTCGAGTAAACCAACATGTACTAGAGCGCGAATTGCTTCTCGTAACGTATTTCGACTGACGCCAAATTGTTCCATTAAATCTGCTTCATTAGGTAAGCGCCCACCAATTTGCCAAACGCCTTCTTGAATCATCTCTTGAATCTGGCTAGCAACTTGTTCTACTAGTGATTTCTTTTGTAATTTTTGTATCATCAATAACACACTCCTTCAAAGGTAGGATGATTGGTTTATAGGATATGTTACAACTTTTTTTAGAAAAAAGTAAACCCTTGAAGTAGTTTTTTTTTTGATTTTTTTGTAGAAAGTATGACTAAATTTTTCGTAACATTTAAAAATATGCTAGAATTAAGAAATAAGAAACGATGGGAGTGAGTTCGATGGAAGAACTATGGGAAAAATTTAAATTAAACACAGGATTACAACGAGTTCTTATTTTTGCGCTCCTCATTTTTGTGCTCTATTTATTGAGAAGCATGATAAATTTGATTTTGCTGACTTTTATTTTCACTTTTTTAATTACGCGCCTCGAAAAAGTTATTTTGCGCTGGGTGAGAATTCCTAGAAAGTTAATTGTCATTGTGTTGTACATATTGATTGTCATTTTCTTGTATATCGCATTTACTCACTATTTGCCGATTATTATTCAACAAATTGTTTCTACCTTCAATGGTGTGATGAAATTCTACAATAACCCAGGAAACAATGATTTTATCAAGTATGTTATGAATTTATTTAATGATTCAAATGTCAAAGCATACATTAATTCAGGTTTGAAATTCGTCATTGGATCGTTAAGCGGAATTGGGAGCATAGGTATTGCTTTCTTTATGGCGCTAATACTGAGCTTGTTCTTTTCTTTAGAGCAAGAGCGCGTCGTTCATTTTTCTAGCAAGTTCTTAACGAGTAAAATGGGGGCAGTGTTTCGCGAAATTGCTTATTTTGGCAAAAAATTTGTCGGGACATTTGGTGTTGTTTTAGAAGCTCAGTTCTTGATTGCAATCGTAAATACTGTACTTACAACCATTGCTTTAATTGTGATGGGCTTCCCGCAAGTATTAACTTTGTCCATTATGGTATTCTTGCTTGGGCTTATCCCTGTCGCAGGCGTGATTATTTCATGTATTCCACTTTCAATTATTGCGTATTCTGTAGGCGGTATTACCGATGTATTTATCATATTAATTACTATCGTCATTGTGCATTCGATTGAAACCTATATCTTAAACCCAAAGCTGATGTCATCAAAAACGGATTTACCAGTTTTCTACACATTTATCATCCTGATTTTTTCTGAACATTTCTTTGGTGTCTGGGGATTAATTGTTGGTATTCCAGTTGTTGTATTTCTATTTGATGTAATAGGTGTAAAAGGAAATCAAGCCGAAATAAAAAGCCGTAGTTTCTGGGGCTTTAAGAAGAAAACAAAATAAAAATAGGCGCCTCATCCGATTGACGGACATGGCGCCTATTTTCATGACCAAAGAAATTCTTTTATAGCAGCATCCACATCTTTATTTTCATGGAGCTTGCTATGTTGTGCCTTTGTTCCTGTGAAAACCATTTCTTTATAGCTAGCAACTTGATCAAAAATAAATTTCCCAGATAAAGCGCTCGCTAAGGAAACACTCGTGTCGCTTTTTGTACCATCTTCAACATCTCCAGCAATATTTAGAACTTGCAGGGCGGCAGGGATGGCTTTTTTGTTTGTAATAAAATTCTGGTAGCGTTCCGTGTTCGTTTTAGGACCATTTTCAGTCAAATCATAAGCTGTTGTACCATCTTCGCCAATGGTTAAGCCATTAAAAGGAGCACCTATTGTAACTAATTTTGTCACAGCTGGGAAATCAGTTCTATCACTGGCTTCTTCTAAATAGCTCGCCCAGTCGACACCTCCCATGGAATGCCCAACAACACTCACCGTAGGAATATGATACTCACTTTTAAGTGTACGCATTACATTTTGCAACCAAATAGTTTGATTGGTCAATGAACTTTTATTATCTTCAAAAAGGATTTGAATTAACGGTTTCGTAGCGAATTTATCCCAATCCCCAGAGGCTTTCACATTTCCTTCTGGAGAGACTGATAGAACAAGGGATCGGGTAGCATCGCCGTTTCTAGAAAGACGATCCATCATATGACCAAGCGAATTTTTCGTTCCAGCATAACCATGCAAAAATAGTGTTGGTGTATCAATGCTCTTCACTTTGGTAGCCGTATCTTTCGTTGTTGTTTTCTTAATCTCACCTGTTGTAGTAGTTTCTTTTTCCGTCGCATCATGTGTGGCAAAAATAAAACCAAAACCAATTGCAAAGACTGCTAAGATACTAAAGGCTATTAAAATTTTTTTCATATTGTCGACTCCTTAAAACCCCATAAAAATTTCGCAACATATTGATCAACTAAGGGTAATTCATGCATATTACTATGTTTCGCGGTGGGACCTGTCAGAATATGAGCTTCAACATATTGGTTTTTAAATAACTCTTTACCGTACATGACACTGTCAATATTAACTTCCCCATCGCTATTTGAGCCATCCTCCAAATTTCCACCAATAATCATAATTTCTGTTGTACTCTTTAATCTCTGTTCCATTTGTTTCGCGAATTTAGCATGGATAGCATTTGCATTAATTAAATCAACTTCTTGGTCCCCATTCACGTACTCTTCCGGATAAAAAGGAACTGCTAAAAAGACAATCTTCTGCACTTCTGGATAGTCTGGTTTATTGGCGTAGGAAGCTAGATAAGAAACCCAAGCACCGCCACCCATGGAATGCCCCACCGCATTAAATTTTGTCACATTATAGTGGTCTTGCAAATAACGCATTACTTTTTTTGTCCATAAAGATTGCTGTGTCACAGTAGCGCGGTTATCAGCAAAAATAACATTAATCAGTGGATTATCAGCTTGTTTCCCGTCATATGAGCCTTTCACAGAAATATCACCAGTTGGACTAACCTTAACAGTTAAAGCATCCGTTGCCCAGTTGTATTGCTGATCGAAACGGCGAATCATACCATGAAGTGATCTATCTGTTCCACGATAACCATGAATAAATATGGTAGGTGTTGCGCTTTGATTCACCTCGTGATGAGCCCCCTTCAATTGAATTAATAACAGTATTGCAACTGCAACGAAAATTGCTGATAGTAGTCCCATCCATAAACTTTTTTTTTTCCACATAGAGCAAATCCTCTTTTCTAAAATAACAATATCTTTATAAAGTATACAAGCTTTTTCGAAAAAACGCATCTGCTATACTATAAAACTTGCATCTTTATTTTTACAGTTGCCTTGTTTTATAGTATACTGAAAACAAATGTTTAGGAAATGAGGGAATAGAGTAAAATGATTAAACGTACAGCAGAGGTTGTTTTAGCTGTTATTGGGATGCTTTTCGGACTAGTGACTTTAGTCGGTTTCACAGTGATTGGCTTTATTTTGGATAGCGCAGCCAATACGACAGATGGAATAGATGCGTTCACAAGAAACTACTATCAAAGCGTGGAGGAAGCAGGACTTGCAGTGGCGGATGTGCCAAGTGCAAACCAAATATTAGATATGGTACATACATATGCCATTCTAGCTTTAATCGCAACACTTGTTTTTATCGTTGTACTAGTTATCGGTTTAATTGGTATTACGGGAAATAAAAAGCCTGTTCTTGCCGGGTTCATGTTCTTAATCGGGGGAATTATCGTAACAATTGGTGGCTTTGTCGTTGCAGGGTTTATACCAGGGTTACTTCTCGTTATTGCAGCAATTTTAAGTTTCGTCCGCAAGCCGAAAGATCCATTCATTGCTTAGAAATAAGATTAAACCGTGTCTCTTAGTGGGACACGGTTTATTTTCATTTATAGTGGGAAAAGGAAGAAGAATAGCGGTTAGAAAGGTGAGGGATACAATGAGCGACAAGCGATGTTGGGTGTTGATAGGAACAACGATTGGTGTAATTAGCGGGATTATCACATATGTTTTGTTACATCAGAAAAAGGTGGGGTCTTTTGAAGTGGAAAAAGAAACGCTTGATTTGGAAGAAAATAATATGATTTCAGAAGGTGCGATGACAAGCATAACGTATGAAAATAGGAGACAAGCGTTAAAAAAAATAGCGGGATTACACTACCTACCGGCCGAGCATCTCCACTCGGCGGTAGGCTTTTTCATCTCAGAATAACTAATTCTTTTCTATGAGTCTCTTCCCTTTTGCTGTAATTTGATAGGTTATATCATCTAAATGATACACCCGAAACACATACCCATAACTTTCCAACGTATAGAGGACAACTAAAATTATATCTTTGCTCAAGTTTGTTTTTCTCTCTATTTGTGAACTTGCTTTGTTGAAGTTTGTTAATGACAGACCACCGCCATCTAGATGTTTCAAGATGGTAGTCAGATGCTTATTTATATCTTTTTTCATTCCCCTTCACCTCTATTTCTGTTCATCCCACTAGTACGATGTCCCTTGTATCTATACGCTGAAAAAAGACCTTGCTGTAATAAAACTAACAATCACCCCCGATGCTTAGAGAATCAATAAGTTCGCTGATTTATCACCCCCCATTTCGAGTATAACCTTTGTAAAGAAAAAATAAAAATCAGAATCGATAGAAATTGTATCGAGTAAATCAAAATAGACTTAAATTGGAAATGGTTTTACAATAACGGCTAGTAACTTGGAGTAGGATTTGATATAGTAGAAGGGAGATAGCGTATACATAGTATTTGCTTGGAAGATAGATGTGTAGGACTCTGGTTGTAGTTAAAGTTCCAACCCTAGTAGCTTACTGAAATGAGGAATCTATTTTATGATAGTTGTATAGTAAAGCGAGGAGGACATAATCATGAGAGGAATTATAGTAGGGATACTAGTTGTAGCGCTTATTATTGCTATCATTGTTTTCCTTTGGCCTGCGATTATGGCGGCGCTTGGAGCCGCACTTGGTTATTGGGCTCTAAGACAATTGATGATGGCAAATAGTACAGGCGAAAAGATTCTGTATGGCGTACTTATTGGTGTTGGCGGATTGATCATTTTATCTAACCTACACGGCGTTTTAACAGTTGCTATTGTTGTAGCATTGCTGTATTTTTTAACGAAGAACAAGCGCAATACTACAAACACGAATACATTTGATTATTAATAGATATTAAACAATTGGAGGAAAAAACAATGACAAACTTTTTCAATAAATTTAAACAAGCGCTGAACAATGATTGGGATGCAATGAAAGAAAAACGAGAAGAAAAGAAACGTAATTCCGTATCGTATTACATGGATCAAACGAAAAAAGAGATGAAAGATATTGAACGTGCTGTTGACAAACAACGTGAGCTGAAATCATTATTCTATAAAGAATGCACAGAAATTGAGAAATATATCGAAAAACGTGAATATCAAGCTGAAATCGCTGAAGAAGCTGGTGAAACAAAATTAGCTAACTTTGCAAAAGAAGAAGTAACACAATATAAAGAACAATTAGCAACAACGCAAGCGCATTATGATACAGCGACAGAACAATTAGATAAACTAGAATTGCGGATGCATGAGATGCGTTTGAAATGGAAAAACCTAAAAACACAACATTTGGCAGAAACGGCCGAAAAAAATGCAGCCGAAACAGCTGAAAAAATGGATAAAGTAATTCATGATATGAGCTGGGGGAGTGTGACAGATTATCATGAAGCACAAAAACAGCGCGATCTTGCTGACACAGCTAAGAAGCAAGCAGATATGACAAGCGAGCTTTCTCAAACATTCGATGAATTAATGGCAGAATTAGAGAAGAAAACGGCAAAAGGTAAAGAGGCAATCAAAGGTAAGACCCAAGACTTTACACAAATGGTAGATGAAATTATCGAGCGTGAAAAACAAAATTTCAAGAAAAAAGACAAGGCTTCTATGGAAGAAATGTTAGAAGACTTAGAGCGTGACGCCAAGAAACAAACAAAGGAAGAAAAAGAAGTTCTAATTCCTGAACTTGAAAAGAAAGATGAAGATAATAAAAAAGATCAAGAATAGATAATGTTATGAAGATACAGTGGCTTCTCCGTATAGAGGAGCACTGTATTTTTTTGTGATGATTAGCAGGTATTCGGTTTTTATTTCACTAGTTAAACGCGCTTACTTATTAGAATCAAGGGTAAATAGAGTACGTAAAGTGGTTGCATTTTTTTTAATAAGTTGTATAATAATTGGTATAGACCATTTATAGAAGGGATGATTTTTAATGACTTCAAAAGTAATCAAGAATGCAGCGGTGTACACAGGCGATTCTATTATCGAGGATGGTTTTGTGAGATTCGACGACACTGTGCGTGAAGTTGGTCCGATGATAAGCTATCAAGAAGTAGTAGGCGAAGAAGTAGTGGACGCCAAAGGTCAAAAATTAGTACCAGGATTTATCGATGTTCATTCACATGGCGGTTTTGGTTTCGATGCGATGGATGCAGATCCTGTGAAATTAAAAAAACAAGTACAAGGCATGTTAAATGAAGGAATAACAACCTATTTTCCAACGACAATGACGCAGTCCAGTGAAAATATTGAGAATGCGTTAAAGATCATTGATGAGGTAGCGAAAGATGAGCCTTTAATCGGCGGGATTCATTTGGAAGGCCCTTTTGTATCGCCAGTATTTAAAGGAGCACAGCCGGAAGAATACATTACAGCTCCTGACTTAGAGCTCTTCAAAAAATGGTTTAAGGCAAGTGGGGAGCGTATTAAGTTAGTGACATATGCGCCAGAGCATAGTACGTCACCTGCTTTTGAGGATTTATGTATCGAGCTTGGAGTTATCCCATCTGTTGGGCATTCCAATGCCGTTCGTGCGGAGTTGGTGCATAGTAAGGCGAGCCATGCGACTCATATGTATAATGCGTGTCGTCCGCTGCATCACCGCGAGCCGGGCGTTGTCGGGCACGTTATGCTAGAGCCAAGCATCCATGCAGAATTAATTGTTGATGGCATTCATGTGCATCCCGACATGATTAAGTTGGCTTATAATGTAAAGGGACCGAAACGTATTAGTATTATTACAGATGCGATGCGAGCAAAAGGAATGCCGGATGGTGACTATGAATTAGGTGGTCAAAAAGTATTTGTGAAGGATGGTCAAGCTCGTTTAGAAGATGGAACACTTGCAGGAAGTGTACTAACATATGATGATGCTTTCCGCAATATGGTGAAGTTCACTGGTTGCTCGATTGAAGATGCAGTATTGATGTCCTCGGTTAACCAAGCCAGAGAGTTTAAATTAGATTCAAAAGGTGGCATTGGGGTAGGCAAAGATGCTGATTTTAATCTATTGAATGATGCGCTCGAAATACAGGCTACCTATTCATTCGGGAAAAAGCATAGTAAATAATAGGAGGAAATAAATCATGAATATTATTGTAAAAGATACGAAAGCAGAAGCATCAAAAGAGGCATTTGCATTAATTGAAAAAGCAATTAAAGCTGGTGAGGCAAAAACATTAGGCCTTGCAACTGGAAATACACCGACAGATTTATATAAAGAATTTGTGAATAGTGATGTTGATACGTCGACATTGGTTTCTATTAATCTGGATGAGTACGTTGGTCTTTCAGCAGAAGACCCAAATAGTTACCATTTTTATATGAATGATGTGTTGTTCTCGAAAAAAACGTTTAAAGAAAGTTATTTACCGGACGGTTTGGCATCGGATGCAGAAGCGGAATGTGCACGTTATGAGCAGGTTTTAGCGGATCATCCAATTGATATTCAAGTTTTAGGAATTGGTACGAACGCACATATTGGCTTTAATGAGCCGGGTACGTCTTTTGAAACGCCAACGCATAAAGTTTTGTTAGCAGAGTCAACGCGTGAATCAAACAAAATTTATTTTGAGCGCGAAGAGGATGTACCAACACATGCTTATTCGATGGGAATTAAGTCTATTATGGGTGCTAAGAAGATTATTTTGCTAGCGTTTGGCGAAAGCAAGGCGCAGGCGATTAAAGATACAGTAGAAGGTAAAGTTGATGAAAGCATTCCGGCATCTGTTTTACAAAATCACCCAGATGTGACGATTGTAGTCGATAAAGCAGCGGCATCTCTTTTATAAAGTAATGATGACCCCAAGCTAAATCGTTCACAGAATGGCGTAGCTTGGGGTTTTATGTTATACTTCACTTCTACAAAAAAGAAGGTGTAAATAAAATGATAGATAAATCATCAGGGATACCGATTTATATTCAAATTCAGGGTGAAATTAAGCAGAAAATTGAAGATGGTACGTGGCAAGTAGGTAAGGCAATTCCGGCTGAACGGCAGTTAGCCGAGATGTTTCATGTAAGCCGTATGACTGTGCGCCAAGCGATTCAAGGTCTTGTGGATGATACAATTTTGCAGCGCCGTGTGGGAGCTGGGACATATATTGCTGAGAAAAAGATGACAGAACATTTAGAAGCTGTTACGAGTTTCACGAATTTGATGATCCATGAGGGGAAGACACCATCTTCGCGGATTGTGTCTTATGGTATTAGGCCTGCTAGTACACAAGAACGTGAGGCGTTGCAGTTGCCTGAGGATAGTAATGTGATGCGGATTGAGCGAATACGTTATGGCGATAAAATACCGATTTTATTTGAAGTCGTTGTTGTACCTGAAAATATTGCTTCATTACTGAACAAAGAAGATATTATGGATTCGCTTTATGAGGCTATTTTATCGAAATTAGGTCAGAATATCGGGGAAGCAGAACAAATTATGGAAGCAGGGCTTGTCTCTGAAAAAGTGGCGCCATATTTGGATGTAAAGCTTGGCTCGCCGGTGATGAAATTACGTCAAATTACCTTTTTGCAAGACGGTAGTCCGTTTGAATTTACACGTTCGCAATATGTTGGAAATCGTTTTCAATTCGTAGCGCGAGTGAAACAATAAAAGACTGGAATGGTTAGGATATGCATGTACATCCTCGCTATTCCAGTTTTATTTTGCCCAGTTTTATGGTATAAAGAACAAATGATGGTAAGTCATGATGAGCACAGGCATAGCTTTATTCCAAAATGAAGAAAAAAAAAGTTATTGAAAAACATACCTAAAAAATGAAATAATAAGGTTCTTGCGAGGAGGAGAAAAAATGAACAAACTATATTTAGATTTGCTGACAGATAAAAAGAATAAGCGATTAGTTATTTTGTTAGACTATCTTGTAAAGTCTCGCCATCCAAGCACAATCGAGGAACTAGCAGATGTTGTTAATGTCAGCATAAAAACGTTGAAGAAAGACTTAGAAATTCTAGAGGATGTATTCCCAGATGGTGTGTGGCTTGCTAATATTGGTAATAAGAGTATTTTATTAGAATGGAAGGCGACTTTTTCTATCAGCGACTTTATCCAAAGCTTTATCGGCAACAGTCCGTTGTTTCAAATTTTGGATGCGATGTTTCGTGGAGAGCATTTTTCAGTGGCGCAGTGGAGTGAGAAGTTATGGATTTCTGAAATGACTTTACGCCGATATACGAATACGCTTGTGAAAATTATTAAGCCGTATAAGTTACATTTGGAGATGGCTCCGCTTCAGCTTGCTGGAAAGGAAAGCGATATTCGTTGTTTTTATTTTAGTTATTTGAATCAGCGGAAACAAACCGATGTGATGTCGGCAAGAGCTGAGGATAAGAAGGCGATTTCGGTATTTTATAAAAAGATGTTAGAAAAAGCAGAAAATCGCTTCAATCGAGTGTTGCACTTGGATTATCACCGTGTTGTTTCTTGGTTGGGAGTTATTACACAACGAATAGAAAACGGGAATTATATTAAGCTAAATGCAAAGTTAAAAGAGGAAATTTTAAATAAAAAGAGCTTTCAGGTTTTTCAGCAGTTGTATGAAAATGAATTGATGGCGAATTTTGAATTTGGCAATATTCCCGATGATGAAATGGTGTATGCGTACATTATTTGTTTGGATAGCGTTGTTTATAAATTGAATGATGGCAAACATTTTCGGATGCGTCGGAAGAATGATTGTGTGAAAATGTATGAGGATTTGTTTGACGAAAGGCACTTGAAGCATTTAGGCATACCGGATCGAAAATTGGAACATGCACATACGAGCTTTATCGCTTTTACAGAAAATCTTGCTCTTTTAACGCAAATAACAGCTGTTTTTCAAAAAAATTCGTATGAGCTAAATGTGTATACGAAATCAGAATATCCATATACGTATCGCTATTGGCTGAATCAATTGACGCAAAATAAACATGTGAAAGGTTTGCCAATTGCGTATCGGGAAGACGTGGCGGTGAGCCTTACAATGTTGACCTGTGCGTATCGTGGGGAAGAAAATTATCGAAATAAGAAGATTTTGTTTTCTTTTTCGGGAGAGTCAACCTATATGAACTACTTAATGACACGAGTGAGGCAACATATACCGCATGGTGTGAAGTATGATTTTCTTTTTAATGAAGAGATTACGGAAGAGGCGATTCAGGAGCGAGGTGTGGATATATTTTTGCATAATTATGATATTGAGGAAAATCTGAATAATTGTCTATCATTACGCATTTCCCCCTTTCCGACAGTTCGGGAGCTTGAATTCATTAATAAACTGATTGTGGATATGCCATCTGATATTATGCATATGACATACGATGCTTACAGCGAGAATTTGATAACAGGATAAAATGATGGAGGAATATAAATGAAGAAATTGGTAATAGTATTATTATGTTGTATAGGTATTAACGTGATGAAGATTCCGGTTTTGGCTGAGGAGCCAGCTTTTTCTGTAAAAGCAGTTTTACCAAAAAATCAGCAGGGGAAGGCAACGAGTTATTTTGATTTGAAAATGAAGCAAGGTCAGCAGCAAGTATTGGAAGTGGCGCTTCATAATGCAACAGGAAAGGATATAACGATTTTAGTGGCGGCGAATTCGGCTTTCACAAATGGTAACGGTATTGTAGATTATAATGCTACGAATAAGCCATTAGATAAATCATTGCAACATGGTTTTGGGGCGATTACAGAAGTTTTGACGAAGGAAATAACGGTGAAGGCAAAATCGAAAGCCATGGCTAAAATCAATGTGAAAATGCCAAATGAAAAAATGGATGGCGTGATTTTAGGTGGACTTGTTTTTTCGGAAAAGGAGTCAGGGGAAAATGCTACTGCTACTGGAAAATTGCAAAATCGCTTTTCATACACGATTGGAGCTGTGCTTTCGCAAAACGATACGCTGGTCAAACCGAATTTAAACTTAGGTGAAATCAAGGCAGGTCAACAAAATTATCGCAATAAAATTATGGCAAATTTACAAAATGATCAGGCGATGATTTTGCGGGATTTAGCGATTAAGTCCGAGGTTTATCGCGAAAATGGTAGTAAAATATTATTTGAGCAGAAGTCGGAAAAACTGAGGATGGCGCCCAACTCGAATTTTGACTATGCTATTCACACACGAAATCAACCGTTAAAGCCTGGCAACTATACCTTGAAAATGACAGCTATGTCTGGGAAAGATACGTGGTCTTGGGAACGTAATTTTAAAATAGATAAGGAAACGGCAAATGACTTAAATGACACGGCTTTGGATTTAGACAAGGGTGGCTGGTCAACGATTGGTTTTCTTGTAGCGATTGCCATTTTATTAGGACTTGTCATTTTCATGTTTTGGAGACAACATGTGACGAAGAAAAAACTAGAAATAAAATTGAGGAGTGAAGAAAATGAGAATTGATCACCATTTTGATGATATTGCCATTTTTCAGGTAGAATTTACAGATTGGCGGAATCAGTGTCATAATCGTTGGATTGCTGTGCACGAACATGGAGATCTGAGCCCGCGACAAATTTTAGAAAAGAAGTTTCAGCATTTTGATGCAGTGAAGATTAAGAATATTGATGAATGGGATGTTGGACTATATTTAAGACCGGAGTAGGTGAAAGGATGAATAATTTCTTATTTTTACATGATAAGCAAGAGCAGACATTCAGAGGTGAGGTGTATGATCAGATGATTTGTTTAGACTTTATCGGTTTAATTGAGGCGGAGTTTCACGATGAGTATGTTGTTTTTAAAGGATTTACGGAACAGGGCAGCTATATTGCTGAAAAATTAGCAGGAAGGGAGGTGAGCTTTTGATCAGACGAAGAAATTCGAGTATTTGCATAGGCATGCTATTTGTGATTATGGTTTCACTCGGAATTTCAGATCATCAATATGTAGAAGCAAGCGCAGGTAAATCGGATGTTAATATACGTATTTTGGAACAGCCAAAACAAGAGATAAAGAAACCAAGAGAAATTCCAAGGAATGATATACGACTACCTGTAACTGGAGATGCAAATAATTCTGTTTTTTCATATATTATAGGCGGAATATTAATTTTATTCAGTTTTATATTTTTGGTGAAAATGGGAAATAAAAGAATGGAAGAGGTTAATTAGATGATGAAGCAAAACAAGATGATGGTAGGATTAGCGGCTTTTGGAGTTACGATTAGCGCTTACACGGCGAGTGTTGGTGCAGCAGAATTTGACGGTGCAGACAATGCAACAAGTGAGGCTACGGTGAATGTATTGCCTGGGACTGGAATTGTAGACCCGCCAATTGTTAATCCGATTGATCCGGAATTGCCAGAGATTCCAGAGGTTCCAACAAATCCGATTGAAGGCCCGCTACGTATCAACTATGTATCGGACTTGAAATTTGATAATCATATGCTAACAGGTAGGGAAGCGAAGATTTTTTCGAAAGCCGATACTATTGGTGATACTGAGATTCCTGCTTTTATTAACGTAGCTGATTTACGTGGAACTGGTGAAGGGTGGACACTTAAAGTATCGCAAACTGGCGAGTTAGTAGAAGGTGCTGAATTACAGTTTAAGCCTATATATAATGGAGCAGACGAGAAAATTACAACAGCTGGTGGAAGTCTTCATGGTGATGGAGATGAAATTGATATTGCAAAGGCTGATGAAGAAGGTGGCATGGGTTCAAACTCTATTTTGCTTGGCGGGACAGAAGGTGTTGCGCTAGTGATTCCAAGCGATGCAAAGGCAGGAGACTATAAAGCATCTCTTAATTGGAATATTGTTGCCGATCCATCTAATTAAATAGGACAACTTCAATACATCAAAGTTCGTGTCGCGTACACACGAATTTTGGAGTGGAGAAGTTTAGTGGGAGTCTCTCAGATGAGGCTCTCAACTTTTTTATGAAGCAAATTAATGTCGTAAAGGTGAATCGCGTGGTATCGTAGAGAATAGATGGTGAAAGGGAGGTGTATGCAAGGATGAGGCGATTTTGGAGCATTGGCTTGGTTGTTGCGATCTGTTTATTTTTAATGCCAACTACAGTTGCTGAGGCGCACGCTTATTTGCAAAGTTCGACGCCCAAGGATCAATCGACGGTTACTAAGGCACCGGAAAAAGTGATGTTAACATTTACGGAGATGATTCAAAATGAATATCCTTCTGTGATTGTTAGAAATTCGGAAGGAAAGCGTTTTGAGAAAGGGGCAGCATCTATTAATCCGGAGAATGACCATGTGGTTGAAATTGGTTTGTTAAAAGATTTACCTGATGATGTGTACAGTGTGGAATGGAGAGTTGTATCGGCTGATGGGCATCCTGTTTCTGGTGTTATTTCATTTAAGGTTGGCGATACGAATCAGAGCTTTACAGATGTTAAGGCGAATACAATATCGTCATGGCCAAGCACGATTGTAAAAGTTATTTTGTACATAGGTTTTAGTTTAGTAGCAGGTGTTTTATTGTTTTTCTTGGCGTTGAATAGAATGGAGATTAGCACTGTATTGCGTCAAAGAACGATTCGTATATTGCAAATTGGACTAGGGTTACTCGTTTTGGGTCTGTTATTATTTTTACCGCTACAAGTGCATATTTATACAGGTGGAAGCGGTTTGGATTTTGCAACGATGGGTCAGTTGGTTCGAACATCTGGAATTGGTCACCTGTGGCTGATTCAGATGGTGAGTTTATTAGTTTTGATGTTTAGTTTATTTTTTATTTTCCGGAAAAAAAGGCTGGATAAAATTTGGTTGTGGTTAGTACCGCTTATCTTTTTTATGGTATTATTGTTTGCGAAGGCATCGCAAGGGCATGCTGCTGGAAGTCCTGATAAGGCAGTTGCGATTCCAATGGATTTTTTACATCTTGTGAGTGCTGCGGCTTGGGTTGGTGGCATCGTGGTACTATTTATACTTATGCGCAAACAACCGGATATAATGGCTGTCTGGAACCGGTTTAGCCCATGGGCGGCAAGTTTTGTAGGCCTGATTATCGTGAGCGGATTGCTCATGAGTGTAATGAATTTAGGCTCGATGTCAAAACTATTTACGACGCTGTATGGTAAGCTTATTTTGGTGAAAATTGCACTGTTTCTTGTGATGGGGGCACTTGGTTTCATTCATTATTTGTACATGCGACAAACTGGCAAAATGATATCGACTAAAACAATTGTAGCGGAATTTGGAATTGGCCTGATTATTCTTGGAGTTGCGGCATTTTTGACGAATGTGCAGACACCGCCGCCAGCACCACCAGAATCTTTTTCGAAAAGAGTTGTTACAGAATCGGGATTTGTCTCTCTGAAAATTGCTCCAGCGGTCGTTGGAGATAATACTTTTCTTGTTGTGTTTACGGATCAAGATGGTCAGGTTCGGACGGATTTTCAGAAGGTAACATTAACAGTAGCTCCATCTGGTGGGGGAAAAGCAGCTGAATTTGAGGTGCTGAAAAATGAGCAAAATGAGTATGTAGCTAATGGTTTGTATTTGAACGCGACTGGGCGCTGGGAAATAAAGGTTCACGCGCTTACGAAGGATTTTTCAGAAATCGATAAAAACTTTACAATGCAATTAAAACAATGAAGGAGTTGGGAAATAGAATGAAGAAATTTGTGTCTTTTTTACTAGCAGGGGTGATATTGGCTGTTTCGCCTGTGCTGGCTAGTGCGCACGTAACAGTTGCGCCTACAGAATCAACGACAGGGGCTTGGGAGACTTATACAGTGAAAGTACCAGTGGAAAAAGAGAGCGCAACGGTAAAGGTTGTTGTAAAAGTGCCTACGGGCGTGTCTTTTCAATCTTATGAGCCTGTTCCTGGTTGGAATGTTGTAGTGAATAAAGCAGATAGCACAGTGACTTGGACGGCGACAAATGGTGGTATTCAGAAGGGTCAGTTTCAACGGTTTAGCTTTGTGGCACAAAATCCTGAAAAAATAGGAAAGATAGAGTGGAATGCGTATCAGTACTATCAAGACGGGTCGATAGTAGAATGGACTGGCAACGAAGATGCGGATTATCCACATGCAACGACAGCAATTTCAAAGGCTGTATCAGATAGCGCTACTGATTCACACGGAAAAAAAGCAACGACGGAAAAAAGCCAAAGCAGTGAGAATAGTAGCAGCCCATCTGTGATGCAATGGGTTTCGCTGAGTATAGCCGTTTTGGCGCTTATTATAGCTATCTGGACGTTCGCCGTGAAACGCAGGAAATAATAAAAGGACTTGATGAATTTGAAAAATGATAAAATTTTAGTGATACTTTCTTACGCTAGCCATTTCTTTTTGCCAATTATTTTCCCGGCAATAGTATGGATTTTCGTGAAATCAGAGTATGTAAAAAAACATGCAAAAACAGTTTTATTGGTGGATTTAGTCCCTACTGTACTTAACGTTTTATTCCTAATAATTATTGGATTATATGGTTTTTCAACGGGAGATGACTCGGGAATTGCATTTATCGCTTTGTTCATGCTATTTGTCATTGTGGTTGTGAATGTTATTATCTTTATTTGGATAGTTGTCAGAATTGTGAAGGTTGCTATGAATAAAATATAAAAAAAGGACGTCAGAGCTTGAAAGTTCGGCGTTTTTTTGTTAAATTGAAAGCATCAGAGGGGTGAATGCATGAACGGGAAAATTGTAGGGCTTGCAATTGGCAAGCCGAAAGAGATGGCAATTGGTCGTAAAAGATCGATGATGACTGGGATTGTAAAGCAACCAGTAGAGAAAGCAATGTTAACGCAGTATGGCTTTGAAAATGATGGACAGCATGACTTGAAACATCATGGCGGAGTAGATCGGACGGTTTGTATTTATCCTGCTGAACATTATGAACGCTGGAATGAGCAATTTGGAATCGAGCTACCACCGGCGGCGTTTGGTGAGAACTTGACAGTAACAGGAATGTTAGAAAAAGATGTGTGCATTGGCGATGTGCTTAGAATAGGTCAGGCCATTATTCAAGTGACGGAAGCTCGTAATCCATGTGCTACTATCGGGAAGCGAAATGATTTGTCTGAATTATTCAAAGAAGTTAGAAATACTGGCTATACTGGATATTTATGCCGTACAATCGAGGTTGGTGAGATTTGTCTTGGGGATCAGGTAGAATGCATCGAACGACCAGATGATTTAGTAACGGTGGCATTTTGTCATGAAAATATTCTTCATGGTTTAGGAACGCAAGAGGAAATGATTCGCATTTTAGAAGTAGAAGCTCTTGCAGAACGCTATCGTTTTGATGTGGAGACGCGTTTAATCAACTTGGCAACAATAAGCGAAAAATGAAGGAGTACTCTTTTTTTTTAATGGCGTGATATAATTACTATGAATGAAAGCGTTATAAACTAAAAAGAAAGTAGGAGAAAAAATGGCATTAGGTATTTATATTAATATGAAGGATCAGGTGCGTGAGGCGTTAGATTTTTATGGGGAAATATTTGGCTCGACTTGTACAGATTTAATGACATATGGCTCAATTCATGAGGAAGATGGACCTGAAATGGATGAGAAAACAAAAGGGTTAGTAATGAATGCAAGTATTCAAATTGAAGGTGACACGGTTATGTTCTCGGATACGCCCGATTTTATGGAGTTTATTCCTGGAAATAATGTGACACTTGTTTTGGATACGAATGATGCGGAGAAATTAACACGTTATTTCGAGGCTCTATCTGATGGTGCAACGAAGATTATGCCACTTCAAAAAAACATTTTGGTCTGAAAAATTTGGTCAGCTAACAGATAAATATGGTGTTGGCTGGTCGTTTAACTTATCTGCATAAAAAAGTGTTTGCGTTTCATTTTTCGAATGAGGCGCAAACACTTTTTTATGGAACCGTTTCCTCGTTTTTTTTGCTATTCAAAAAGGTTTGGATTATGTTGATTTCTGCTTCCGATAAAGTTCCTGCTTGTTCGATACTTCGCGTGATTTTTGTGATTTTTTCGGAGCTACTGAGTTTTTTTTCGGTTGTTTGTAATAAAACTGCGAATGGTGGAGGTCAATGCTCCGATAAAGCCAATTCCAAATAGCATAAGCAGGATGGCTAGAAAACGGCCGACTCCTGTGACTGGAACGATGTCTCCATAACCTACTGTTGTCGTAGTTACGATAGAAAACCAAATGGCGTCAGGATAATTTTTGATGCTCGGTTCTGCCCAGATTAGGGGGATCGGGATTACAATAACGAGAATGACAAATGTATTAATCACCCTGTTGAAGCCATTGGTACGTAAAAAACTATACAATGGAACAAGGTAGCGTTTGCCGATAGCGGTAAGTTGGAGTATGCGAAATAGACTAACGAGACGAGCAAGACGGAATAAATTGTACAGTGGTATAATTGCAATGAGCTGGAAAAAATGTGTCTTGATATATGTTTTCCTATCCTCTGCTTGAATCAATCGCGCGAAATAATCGACTGTAAAAACAACCCAAATGGTGGTGTTAAGAATAGTAACAGCTTTCGTATGTATTGGAATGGTTAGGACGGAGAGCAGGACTAAAAAGAGCATGAACAATTCATAATAAAGCGTGCGGCGCGGGATTTTCAACTGATTCCCTACTTTCTGAACGATATATTAACCCTATTTTACCATAAAAAACAGCCAAACTCACCTATAACTGCGAGTCTGGCTGTTTTTTCATGTTATCTAATACGTAATCGATTTTGCTTACTGCGACTTGCGAGTAGGCAAAGGTAAGTCATTAGAGCGAACATCATCGTGATAATCAAGCTGTGTGCTAACGCGACATAAAGATTCACATTTGTTACAACAGACATAATTCCAGTGAATGCTTGGGCTGCGACAAATATGATTTCCAGAACCATCGCATATTTTAAAACGCGATAATGACTATATTCGCGGAAAACAATCCAAGTAACGTAAAGAATCCAAATGACAAGAATGAGGGCTGCTAGACGATGCAAATACTGTACGTAATCTTGTACGCTATCCGGCATAACAAATTTCCCATTTTCAAATGGCCAAGCTGGAACGGCGAGACTTGCTTTTTCGTGGCGAACGAGCGCTCCTGTATAAACAGAGATGTATGTGTAAATGGTTAATAGGTATATGTTTACTTTCAGCTTTGTACCAATAACCATATTGCGGGCATCGAACTTATTGTCTACTTCAAAAATGAGCAAGCAAAGTAGAACGATAGCGGCGTAACAAATGATTGAAATACCAAAATGTAATGCCATAATGTAGGGGTTTTGTCCCCAAATAACGGCGGCAGCGCCCATGAAGGCCTGCAGTATTAGGAAAGCAACAGCAATAATAGCTAGTGGTTTCGTTTCGCGACGATCTTTAATATAAATCCATGCTAAAATGGCAAGAACAATGACAAAAATGGAGCTAATGCCTGTTGTGAGTCGATGCATAACTTCGATGATTTTTTCAGGTGTGATGTCAGTCAGGCGAACAAATTGCCCATTACAGAGTGGCCAAGTGTTCCCACAACCGTCTGCCGAACCAGTCTTCGTTACTAACGCACCGCCAAACACAACAAAAGTCATGCAAAGAATTGTTAGAACGGACCAGACTTTTAGAAAAGTTTTCATTTTTTATGGTTTCCCCTTTCAATATGTATTAATTCAAAAGTGAGCATACAAAAACTTAATTGCATGCCGTATACTGTTCCATTCTAACTTGTTTTTTATGGTAAGTAAAGAGCACGGCTTGTGAAATGTTGAGGAGAACCAAAAGATATAGATGCAGTTCTTCTTGCTCAAATGAAGTTCAAAGGCTTGACAAATGGGGTGATTATTCCCGATAATGATTAGGATGAGTTCATAATTAGATTGTGAACAAACAAGCAAAGCAACTAGGATTACCTATGTGAAAAATGTGTAAAGCGCAATAGGAGCTAAGGGGGAAAAAAAGTGAATCAAATGGAGAAGACGGCAAAAATCGATGCTGCTACGAAGTTCACTGTAAAAGATTTTACAGAGCTGGTGAAAATTGGGATTGTTAATTCCAATACGATTACGGCTTTTACAGGTATGTGGCTGGCATTTCAGCTAACTGGGGTTTCATTTATACAGAATCTCGATATTCTTATTTTTACTATTTTGGGGTCAGGAATGGTTGTCGCTGCGTCTGGGGCTTTTAACAATGTCATTGATCGCGATATCGATGGGATTATGGAACGGACGAAAAACCGCCCAACAATGACTGGAAAAATTTCCGGGAAGCGTGCGCTTCTTGTCGCTGCGTTGCTTGGTGTTATCGGCGAGGCATTGCTGTTTATGACAACATGGCAAGCGGGAGTTATCGGGTTAATCGGTATTTTCTTGTATGTGGTTGTATACTCCATGTGGGCGAAACGGAAGCTAGTTAGCAATACGGTAATCGGGAGTTTTTCTGGTGCTGTGCCACCACTTATTGGATGGTTTGCGGTGGAGCCAACTTTTAGCGCTGTGCCAATTATGTTATTCCTAGTAATGTTTTGTTGGCAACCTCCGCATTTTTATGCAATTGCGATTAAGCGGAAAGAGGAGTATGCAGCTGCTGGAATTCCTATGTTACCAGTTGTTAAAGGGGTTGAGCGGACGAAATGGAGTACGCTTTTCTGGGTCGCATTACTGACTATCTTGCCATTCTTTATGTGGGAATTAGGAATCGGTTATGTGATTTTAGCCACTGTTTTGAATATCATTTGGTTGGCATTATGCCTTTACGGTTTTAAAATGGAAGATAGCATGAAGTGGGCGCGTATTAGCTTTGTGTACTCGATTAATTACATGACAATCCTATTCGTATCGATGGTTGTTATCGGTGTATTTTTATAAAAGGAGAAGCCTGGCTGCAAAGTCAGGCTTTATTTGTGAAAAATATAGATTTTCTTACTAGTAATTTTGAGGAAAAGCCGATACAATAGAGGGAGTAGCATGGAGGAGTGCAGAAGTTTATGCGATTTATTTTAAGAACAATATGTGTAGTAGTAGTATGCCTCTTTGTGGGATACTATACGGATTTATTTTTTGAAACGCCCACAGACGTGAATTCTGTAGATGATAAGGCAGTGCAGCAAGGAAATGTAGATAAGAACAAAACCAATGAGAGTGGCCAAAAAGTGGAAACGCAAGCAAGTCTTGCGGCTTATATTAATAAAGATGTGGATTTACTTATTAAAGAATATGGGGATCCAAAACGAGTGGATGCTGCACCTTACAGCTATCAGAACTATATTTTTCATCAAACGGATAGTCAATATATGCAAGTTGGCGTGATGAATAAGAAGGTGCAGACGATTTATGCACTGGGAGATAAGTTACCGCTGAAGCCGTTTGAAATTGATATGCCAACGGAGAAAGTTTTTTTTGAATATGAAATTACAGTCAGAGATTACATTTAATTATGAGGATAATTATTATCGGTTTGAATTGTCGGAGGATGAGTTGAATATCCGACCGCTTATAAGTTTGGGGCATGGTGTTTATGCGCAGGTTAATTTTGATAAGTTTGAGTCAAAGGTAATCAGTGTTCGATATTTTAATAAGCTATCGCTCATAAAAAATGCATCCATATGAGATGACGTATCAAGGAGATATTTTTAAGGATACAGTGACGGATGCGCAGTGGGATAAGGTAGATAAGGCTTCTGACCAGCAGGTTTTTGACATTTCAAATATTTTTCGTGAACGGTACGGCAAAGGAAAGCTAAGCTGGAACGAAGACGTGGCGCAAGTAGCATATGGTCACAGTGTGGATATGTATGAGAATAAATATTTCGATCATGACTCGCCAACATATGGAACGCTTGCTGATCGGATGAACCGAGCGAATATTGATTACATGAAGGCGGCGGAAAATATTGCTTCTAATTATTTGGATGGGCCGGCAGCTGTAGAGGGCTGGTTGAATTCAGCAGGGCACCGCAAAAACCTGTTCGATAACAGCTTTACGGATATGGGAGCTGGAACTTATCGGAAATTTTATACGCAGAACTTCTTGCAAAAGTAAGGTGTTTTCTGACGAATCGTGTTATAATGAAGCTTGTAATTGATTTACGATGGAAAGAGGGTGGCAACATGCTTGCTACAATGGAAACGCTGGCCTTGCTAGATATGTCAGATGACCTTGCATCGATGGTTTTGGTGTCAGCAGAAGCAGATCGTTATCGTGAATGCGCACACCAAATGGAGACAAGTTTACAAACACAACAGCGTATTAAGCGCTTGGCAAAGATAAAGGAACAATACGATGAAGTGCAACGCTTTGGTCGCTATCACCCCGATTATAAAGAAGTGAATCGTTTGGCTCGTCAGTATAAACGTGATGTCGATATGGATGAACATGTTGCGGCATTCCGGCAAGCGGAGATGGATTTACAGAGCTTGCTTGACGAAATAAGTTTGATTTTGGCAGATGCTGTCTCAGAAAATATTAAAGTCCCAACTGGAAATCCGTTTTTTGAAACGAAATCTTCTTGTTCTACAGGAGGTTGTGGATCAGGTGGCGGTTGTGGTTGCTCAGCTTAAAGAGGGGGAAAGGCAATGGAGAATGAACGTCAATCCATTATTATTTGGATGAATCACTTGAAGCAGGTACGTTCTTTAAAGCGTTTTGGAAATGTGCATTACGTTTCTAGAAAATTAAAGTATGCGGTTTTATATTGCGATATGGTAGATGTGGAAGAAATTTCAGCTAAGTTATCACGCTTCCACTATGTAAAACGTATTGAAATCTCGTATCGACCATTTTTAAACACCGAATATGAGTCAAAGAAAGATATGAAGTTTCATGACCGTATGGATGATGTTCAAATCAGTATTTAAGCTAGATTTTAGACAAGATAAATCGGCGAAAGTGCTTGAATTGTTTAGAGTAAAGTTCTCATCTTACAGTAAAGCACTTTTGTTTGGATGATATTTAAATTTAGTGGCATGATTCGATTTCTCTGGTTTTAGAGATTGGGTTATGTCGCTTTCTATTTTTGGAGGTACATATGAGGGTTATTGCAGGAGGACGTAAAGGTCATCATTTGAAGGCGGTTCCGGGGACGAATACTAGACCGACGACGGACAAAATTAAAGAGTCGTTGTTTTCGATTATTGGGCCTTTTTTTGATGGGGAAAAGGTCTTAGATTTGTTTGCAGGTAGTGGTGGGCTTGGTATCGAGGCGCTTAGCCGAGGTGCGAGTGAGTGTGTGTTTATTGATCAGGCGCAGGCTGCTATTAAGACGGTGCATCTGAATGTGGCGGCATGTCACTTGGAGGAGCAAGCGCATATTTTTAGAAACGAAGCGAAACGGGCGTTGAAAGTTTTGGCTAAGAATGAATGGGTTTTTGATTTGGTATTTTTAGACCCACCTTATAAGAAACAACAGTTGGAGCAATTAATGATGTCGTTGTCTGAGCATGAGTTGGTGGCGGATGGCGCCCTTGTAATTTGTGAGCATGATACGGATGCTATGTTACCCGATATTGTTGCTGCGTTTAAAAAAAACTCGGGAAGAGCGTTATGGTATTACAGTGCTTTCGATTTTCGAATATGAAAAGGAAGTGGCAAAAAATGAGTAAAGTAGCGGTGTGCCCAGGCAGTTTTGATCCAATTACTAACGGTCATTTAGATATTATTACACGAGCGGCAAAGGTGTTCGATGTACTGTATGTAGCTATTTTGAATAATTCGTCAAAGAAGTCATTGTTCGATGTAGCGGAACGAATCTTTTTGATGGAGCAGGTGACGAAGCATTTGCCAAATGTACATATAGAAAGTGCGTCAGGCTTGCTTGTGGATTATGCAAAAGAGAAAGAGGCCAGCGTTATTGTGCGTGGGCTACGAGCAGTTAGTGATTTTGAATATGAGATGCAAATTACGTCGATGAACCGAGTTTTAGACGATCATATTGAAACTTTTTTTTATTATGACAAGCTCGCAGTATTCATTTTTGAGCTCAAGTATTGTGAAAGAAGTCGCACGGTATAATGGCAATATCGCTGAATTGGTGCCACCGATTGTGCATCAAGCGTTGCTAAATAAATTAGAGATACAGGAGAAACAAGATGATTAAAAAAAATTGGAAAAAACTTTTAGCTGGCCTGATTGTTTTGGCTTTAGTTGTGGCATTTTTTGTACCACTACCGTATTATGTGACACGACCGGGAAGTGCAGATAAGCTTAGCTCGCTGGTGACGGTTGAAGGGCATCCGAGTAATAGTGAAGGTGTTTTTCGTCTAGTAACGATTGCGATGGGGCAAGCTAATATTTATTCGTATTTAGCAGCAAAAGTGTTGCCATATCAGGAACTTGAGAAAGAATCGGATGTGCGCGGGGAAAATGAAACGGACGAAGAGTACAATGTGCGTCAGTTGTCACTTATGAATCAGTCCAAAAATAATGCTATCCAAGTTGCGTATAAAGCGGCAGGGCAATTAGTAGAAATTGAATATCGCGGTGTGTACGTGCTTAGTGTGATACCTGATGCACCAGCTGCAAAGGTGCTTGAAGCAGGCGATTTGATTACAGCAATTGACGGGAAATCATTTGAATCTAGTGCGGAATTTATCCAGTATGTACGCAGTAAAAGAGTGGGGGACAAGGTTCAAGTTAGCTATAAGCACCAAGATAAATCTGAAAAAGCGTCAGTGGAACTTATTGATATTGATAAAAAGGGAACGCCTGGAATCGGGATTTCACTGGTGGATGATCAAAAATTAGTCACGGATCCGAAAATAACAATTGATTCTGAGAAAATTGGCGGACCATCAGCTGGGCTTATGTTCACACTAGAAATCTACAATCATTTTGGGAAAACAGATTGGACGAAAGGGCATAATATTGCAGGAACAGGAACGATTGATGTTGACGGCAATGTCGGCCGAATCGGTGGTATTGATCAGAAAATTGTAGCCGCAGATCGTGATGATGTTGAGATTTTCTTTGCACCAGACGATACGATTACACCAGAGATAAAAAAAAGCGCAACCAAATGCTGTTAGTAATTATGAAGATGCAGTTAAAACGGCGAAAGCGATTGATTCTAACATGAAAGTAGTTCCTGTCAAGACGTTTCAAGACGCGTTGGATTACTTGAAAACATTGAAATAAAAAAGAAAGCCTTAATCGCATTGATTACGGCTTTTTTCTGTACGGTGGTGTATGAAAATCTCGCAAAAATTGATTTTCTAACGTTGGTGCTAGAGAATATAATTTCGTTGCACGGATGTCGTTGTTAAGCAATGTCGGACTTGCTTTTGAGGCAGTGCTGATAAGTGGTAAAGTAATATCTTTTTTTACTTGACGAAGGTATTGCTGACCTATTGCAGACATTCCTAATAGTCGTATATAGTTTTCCTTAGGGGATGTTTGTTTTGCTAAAACTTGCAAAGAAGTGCGTTTAATGCGAGAGTCACTGTAACGTTTTGTTGTGGCATGTTTTAAAAATTCGTCAAAATTAGTGGCGCGAATTCCTGCTTGTTGTAACCGATTCTCAATTCCTTCTGAGATGCCACGTATATTTTGAAGCTGTTTAGTAGGCGTAATAACAAGCTGGTATTTAAGAAGTGGCCAAAAATCTTGCCAAGTTATAAAGGAATGTGTTTCACGATATTCTTGCAAAATAGTTAGTGTTGTACCAGGAACATATTGCCGAACGGATTTCCAATCGTTTGCCAGTAACATTGATCGAATGGAGGTCGCGCTTGCAATCGATTGATGCGTCGGTTTCTGCTCATGATAGGCTGCACTTTGACGAGGCATTGTAGCAATTTCTATTCGTTTTTTTGTTCGATAACAGCTAATGTGTAATGAAACCCTAAAATATTATT
>NZ_AODK01000007.1 GCF_000525975.1 Listeria rocourtiae FSL F6-920 | reverse complement strand
GATGAACTTTATCTTGATCAAAAGCTGTATAGGTAATCGCGTACGGGTTTTCTGACATTTCTGCAATACCGCTACTACCAATCGCTGAGCTTGTTCCCATCGCTGTAATTGCAGTTGCTGAAATGACAGCTACGAGAAAAAAAGTGCTGACATTATCACGCATCTGATAAATCAACTCAGAAAAAGTAAGCAAATTAGTTCGCTTGAAAAAGAACGATTGGCGTCTCCGAAGACGTGTTAGCACAAAAACAAGCAATTGACTAAATAAGAAATACGTACCACCCACGACTAGAATGACACCAATAAAGATTGGAGTGAGAGCAAAGTATTCCCGATTTGTGAAAAAAAGTACAACGCCATATCCTGCGAAAGTTAGTACCAAAGCGAGAAGCGCGATATACCAAGCCGCTTTTATTTCTTTTTTTAGGTTCTTTCTGCGAGAGAAGTAGCGCTTTTAGATTGTTGACACGAATGGTAAAAGACGTCACGAAGGAAACGATAAGAAATAGAAGTCCAAAAATACCAATTGTAAGTAAAATCGGCTTCCAGGGCAAGTAAAAGGGCAATGTTTCTGTTAACGCTAAAATTTTAGAGCAGACGAGTAAAATTACTTTTGAGAAAATAAAGCCAAAGATAACGCCACAAATAACTGCAGAAAGTCCGGCTAGCATATTCTCCCAAAAAATTAATTTAACAAGTTGCTTCTTGTTGATTCCTTGAACAAGTAAGAGTCCGAACTCTGCTTTTCGAGTTTTTAAAAACGTACTAACAGCGTAAAAAAAATTGCGAACGCCGAGAAAATGACGATGATGACTTGTGATATTTGAAAACCTATCATGGCGAAATAGCTCATTGTATCACTGGAAGAATCAATATTTGATTTAAATTCGGGATGAAAAATAAGCAAAGCATAGGTGAAAAACATCATTACTGCGAAAAAACTAGTAAAGAAATAAGGACCATAAACTTTCGGATTACGACGAACATTATTAATGACGAACTGGCGGAATGACATGCTGTTTTCCTCCTAGTAACGTCAAAGTATCCATAATTTGTTGATAAAAAACAGCGGTACTATCCCCGCAATAAATCTCATTGTATAGTGAACCATCTTTAATAAAGACAACACGGTCACAATAAGAAGCTGCTTGTGGATCATGTGTTACGAGCAAGATGGTCGCTTCTTCTTCTTTATTTAGTCGGCTTAGAAGCTGCATGACTTCTTCACTATTTTTAGAGTCCAAATTACCGGTAGGCTCATCGGCTAGAAATAGCTTTGGCTCATGAATAGCGGCGCGTGCAACAGCTGTTCGTTGCGATTCTCCGCCTGAAATTTGATAGGTTCGTTTATCTAAAATTGCTGTGATACCCAATTTTTCTGCGATAATAGCCAGTTTTTCATTCATTGTTGCGAGTGGTGTACCATCTAATGTGAGTGGTAGCAGAATATTTTCACGCACAGTTAGCGTATCCAATAAATTAAAGGATTGAAAAATGAAGCCAAGCTCCTTCCGTCTAAATTCTGCTAGTTTATCAAACGAAAGGGTATATGGATTAGCGTCGTGGATCTGCACCGTTCCACTCGTTGGTGGATCAATCGTGGCAATCATGTTAAGCAATGTTGTTTTGCCACTCCCTGAAGGACCCATTATCCCGACAAATTCCCCTTTTTCCACAGCTAGATCTAAATTAGAAATTGCTTGATACTGCACGTTTCCTGTATATATTTTGTTGACTTGCTCTACTTTTAAAAGCGTCATAACAAGACCTCCTTATTTGTTGATAGGACTAGTGTAGCAAATAAAGTAGATAGGTTTGTATCGATTCTTATGACAAAATCTTACGTTGCTGTAAGTTTAATAGTTAGTTGGTATACGAATCAAGATAGTTGTGCCGACGTCGATTTCAGACTCAACGGAAATTTGATAACCGAGTTTGTTACATATTTCTGATACGAGGAAAAGTCCCATTCCTGTTGATTGTTGGAATTTTCGGCCGTTTTCTCCAGTGAAAAAAGGACGGAATACACGCGCAAGGTCAGCTTTTTCAATACCGATACCATAGTCACGTATGGATAAGGCATATTCACGAGCTTCTTTTGTAGCTTTAATTTCGATATTACTGCCTTTTTCGGGGGAGTATTTAATCGCATTGGATAGGAGCTGTCCTAACATAAAAACAAACCATTTTTTATCTGTTTCTAGAAACAGATCAGAATCGATTTGGATTTTTGGATAAAGATGCTGTCTGATAAAAAGTCGTTTATGTTCGTTGATGGCTTCGGATGCTAGTGTTTTTAAATCTGCGCGTTCAACAACGAAATCATTTTCGAATGTCTCAAGCCTTAGTGTATAAAGGACAGTATCAAGCCCTTGCTGGATTCGATCAGTTTCCTCCTGAATACTTCGAAGCGTAGGATCAGATTGGTTTTGTGTCATCAATTCGATAACCGATACAGGTGTTTTCATTTGGTGCACCCACTGATTGATAAAAATATTGCGATCCGCATCTTTTGCCCGCCATTTCTGTAAGTCAATTTGGTAGGCATGATATTGCTTAGCCAAATAGGATTCGAAAGCTTGGCTAAATGGTGAACCTTCGTCAAGATGAAACTCGGAGGCTACGATATCTCCCTGTTCTAGTCGTTTAAAAACACGGCGATGCCCCGCGTAACGAATAGCTAAGAAAAATATACTAAGCGTTACCCATAGAAATAAGACGTAAATAATGAGGCGAGTGCTTTTGTAACCATCTAGCCAGAATAAACCTACTGTTGCGAGTGAAAGAGTGAGTGCAAATAGTAGGAAAGAAATATGACTACGAAGAAATAAACGCATCAAGATTCCTCCTTATAGACCCATTGGTAACCATAGCCACGAACAGATTTAATGGAATCTCGAACACCAAGATCTAGTAGTTTTTTGCGAAGTCTAGCAACATTGACACTAAGCGTGTTGTCATCGATAAATGTGACCTCATCCCAAATTTCTTCATAAAGCAGATCGCGATTTGCAACATTTGGAGCAGTTCGCCAAATGACTTCGAGTAGCTTGGCCTCATTTTTGCTAAGCTCGAGTGTTTTGCCAGCGCGTTCAATTGTGAATTTTAGCGGATAAAAGGAAAGTGTTCCTTCGTGAAATTCAGGCTCCTGATATTGGTTGGCAAAATCGCCATAGACACGTCGAAGCTGGGCGCGGACTTTAGCGATGACGACTTGATAGGAGAATGGCTTCGTGATATAATCGTCGGCACCATTTTCAAGGGCCATGACCTGGTCTAGCTCACCCTCTCGTGCTGAAATGAAGATAATCGGGCAGGTTGAAATTTCACGAATTTTGCGACACCAAAAGTATCCATCATATTTAGGTAAATTAATATCAAGTAAGACAAGGTGGGGCTTTAGTTCTTCGAAAAGAGGCATCACATCGTCAAAATCAGTTGTAATATGGGCATCCAAATTGTACTTACGTAAATAATCCTGTAATAAAGTTGCAATTTTTGGATCATCTTCTACAATGAGTATTTTTTCCATGAGTTTAGGCTCCTTTGTTGAGGCTCTTAAGAAGCGTCCTTTGCTGAATTAGAGCCTCAATATGCATGAGAGCAAAGCGAGCATGTAATCCATCAGTGGCTCTTAAGTGATGAGCACTAATAAACAGCAAGCGAGTAAGTAATGGACAACAAGCAGAGCCTCAATATGCATGAGAGCAAAGCGAGCATGTAATCCATCAGTGGCTCTTAAGTGATGAGCACTAATAAACAGCAAGCGAGTAAGTAATGGACAACAAGCAGAGCCTCAATATGCATGAGAGCAAAGCGAGCATGTAATCCATCAGTGGCTCTTGGACGTTAAATAAGGCCTATATTATAAAATTAATATTGAAACGCAATATTTTGTTGAGTCAAAACTAGTAAACTAATAACTGGACAGTAATTCATAGATTAGTAATTGTTTTTGCAGAAATGCTCCGCCTATCGTTGCTTATAGCTTTTCAAACTAGAGGATTCTTATTCTCATCTAATGTAAACCCTTCGCCCATCACATCATGGACAACAGAAACGGAAACAAAAGCATGAGGGTCGGTAGCGTTGACGATATTTTTCAACTGCACAATTTCATTTTTAGCAACAACGATATACAGCACATCTTGTTCTTTTTTTTGAAAAGCCTCCACGCCCTTCAAGTATTGTCACACCACGATTCATCGCCAGCATAACGTTTTCAGTAATTTTGTCATTATGTGCGGAAATAATCAGTGCACCACGGGCAGCATAGGCTCCTTCTTGCATAAAGTCAACCACACGAGCGCCAATGAAAACTGCAACAAGCGTATACATTACTTGGCGAACATCTAAATAAGACAATGAAAGCGTCAAAACAATAGCATCAACGGCGAATAGAGTTCTTCCCATGCTCACGCCTTTTTTACGGTGCAACACTTGGGCGATAATATCACTACCACCTGTTGTTCCACCATACCGGAAGACAAATCCAAGTCCAATTCCAGTAAAGCCACCAGCAAAAAGCGCTACGAGTAAAAGATCTTCATGTAAATCAAGTTGGTAAGGAACACGCTGAAAAATCCATAAGGACAGCGACAATCCAATAGTTCCGATGATCGTATAAATAAGCGCACGATTCCCTAAAATACGCCAACCGATAAAAAAGAGTGGAATATTTAAAATAAGATTCGAGTAAGCAGGATCGATACCTGTGAAATGTAGTAGTAACAAGGTGATACCCGTCAGGCCTCCCTCACCAAGGTTATTCGCAATATTGAAGTTGACAAGTCCAAATCCATAAATCGTTGTTCCGAGTAAGATAAATACAATATTTTTTACACGAACGTCTTGCCACAAAGTTAATCACTCCTTGTTATAGAATTACTAGAAAGGTATGTATAAATCCCTTTTGTAGACGTAGCAAGGTTTTCTTAGCTATAATGATTATAGCAGACGTAAAGTGGATAAATAAAGCCTTACGTTAGTTTACCACAAAAGGAGCGAGACAAAGCATGGCAAAGACGATGCAACAATTACAAGATGAGGTAGACGCGTTGATTGGTCAATTTGAAGAAGGATATTTTTCTCCTTTAGCGATGATGGCGCGCGTGACAGAGGAAACAGGGGAACTTGCGCGTGAGATTAATCATTATTATGGTGAGAAACCAAAGAAAGCTAGCGAACCTGAGAATACGGTTGCTGCTGAACTAGGAGATGTCTTATTTGTTCTCATTTGTATGGCAAATTCGCTAAATATTAGCTTAGAAGAGGCTCACGATACGGTTATGAAGAAATTCAAGGAACGTGATGCCGATAGATGGACCAAGAAGGAGGACAAGTAAATGAGAGTGGCAGTATTAGGTTTTAAGGGTAGAATGGGGCATGAAGTTGTGAAAACAGTTCTTCGTGAAGTTGATTTGGAACTTGTTGCAGTACTCGATCATGCGCCGCAAGAGAAGAATATTAATGAGGTTGCTGGTTTTTCAAATCTAGATGTACCAGTATTTGGTGATTTGGAAAAGCTACTGACGAGTGTGGAACTAGACGCAGTGGTTGATTTCACTACACCAAAAGTTGGTTATTCCAATACGAAATTAGTATTAACGCATGGTGTAAGCCCTGTTGTTGGTACGACTGGCTTTACACCTGAACAAATTACAGAATTAACAGAGCTCGCTGCCTCGAAAAAAAATTGGTGCGATTATTGCGCCAAATTTTGCAGTTGGAGCAGTTCTTATGATGCAGTTTGCACAAAAAGCAGCGAAGTATTTCCCAGATGTAGAGATATTGGAGCTTCATCACGATAACAAATTAGATGCTCCAAGTGGTACGGCTGTTAAAACGGCGGAGATGATGGCGGAAGTTCGTGAGTCGAAGCAACAAGGTGCTGCGGAGGAAGAGGAGACAATGCAGGGAGCTCGTGGCGCGGATTATGAAGGAATGCGTATTCATAGCGTGCGTCTACCAGGCTTGATTGCACATCAGCAAGTGCAATTCGGTGCAGAGGGCCAAGGTCTCACAATTCGCCACGATTCCTACGATCGGATTTCTTTCATGTCAGGTGTCGCTTTTTCGATTCGTAAAACGGCTGAGCTTGATACGCTAGTTTACGGTTTAGAAAATTTAATTTGATGAGGAGTGGTTAACACATGAACATTGCCTTAATCGCACACGATCGTAAAAAAGAATTGATGATGGAGCTCACACTTGCTTACAAAATCATTTTAGAGCCACATACCTTATTCGCGACAGGAACGACTGGCTTGCGGATTATGGAGGCGACTGGACTTTCGGTACACCGCTTTCAGTCAGGACCTCTTGGTGGTGATCAACAAATTGGTTCTAGGATTTCAGAGAACAAGATGGATTTGGTGATTTTTTTTACGTGATCCACTCGCAGCGCAACCGCATGAACCTGATGTGACAGCGCTTATTCGATTATGTGATGTTTATGAAATTCCACTTGCGACCAATATCGGAACAGCGGAAGTTTTATTGCGCGGTTTGCAGGAAGGGTTTATGGATTGGCGCGATTTAAGACGTAACGAGGAATAGGAGTTTATGGATGAAAGAAATTTTTAAGAAGGCTGTTCCTGTTTTAGCAAAACTAGAACAGGCCGGTTTTGAGGCTTATTTTGTTGGTGGCTCCGTACGCGATACGCTGTTAGAACGAGATGTAGCAGACATTGATATCGCGACGAGTGCTTTTCCAGAAGAAGTGAAGCAAGTTTTCATGCGGACTTTTGATACGGGGATTGAGCATGGAACGGTTTCTGTGTTAGAAGCGGGTGAAATATATGAAATTACGACATTTCGGACAGAGGGAACGTATGCCGATTTCAGGCGCCCGGATGAAGTGGTTTTTATCCGCTCTTTGGAGAAAGATTTAGAGCGTCGCGATTTTACAATGAATGCTATTGCGATGGGGCTTGACGGCCGTTTCATCGATCCATTTGATGGTCAAAAAGATATGATGAATAAACAAATTCGAGCCGTTGGTGAGCCTTGGGAACGATTTCATGAAGATGCACTACGAATGATGCGTGGTGTTCGTTTTGTGAGCCAGTTAGGTTTCTCGCTGGAAAGGCGTACATATGAGGCAATGCAACAAAATATAACCCTTTTAAAAAACATAGCGATAGAAAGGATTACTGTAGAGTTTGTAAAATTGATGCGAGGTGAGGCGGTTAAAGTTGCATTACCATTAATCATTGAGCTCGATATGTTGCCTTATTTACCCGGTTTTGCCAATCAAGGTGAAGCGATTCATAGCTTGAGCGTCTGGAATTTGGCAGCTATTTGCGATGATGAGACAATGTGGCTTACTGTCACACTGGCTGTTAAACCAGATAATGTCATTTCTTTTTTGCGCGCGTGGAAATTGCCAACTAAATTGATTCGTGCAGTAGCAAAGGCCTACGATCTAGCTGATAAGCAAGAGTGGAGCGATTATGAATTATTTGCTACTGGAATGCATACGGTGGAATTGATTGAAAAAGCGCGATTTATTCGAGCAGGCGAGACAGATTGGATTGCTTTAAAGTTACGATTTGAATCGCTTCCTGTACAGTCACGTAGGGAAATTAATGTGAGTGGCGATGATGTGATGAAATGGACCGGAAAAAAAGGGGGTCCCTGGCTAAAAGAGCTTTTAGCGAAATTGGATCAAGCGGTCATTGAATTGAAAGTCAAAAACACACAAGCTGATATTAAAGGATGGGTGGAGCATGTTATCGACGAATCGACGTAAACTATTAGATGTGTTTCGAGTAGCTGACGGCGGACTAGTTTCAGGGCAAGAGATTGCAGACGCACTGAATTGTAGCCGAACAGCTGTATGGAAGCAGATAGAAGAATTAAAAAAAGCTGGCTTTGATATTGAGGCAAAGCGTGGAAGTGGCTATGCTATTAAACCGGCTGCGGAAATTTTTACAGAGGATATGCTTTATTTTCGCGCTAAAACTGAATTTATTGGTCAGCAAGTGGCTTTTTATCCAGAAGTGACATCTACACAAGTCATCGCCCATCAACTAGTTGGTGAAGGTGCAGTGGATGGGACGGTCGTCATTGCCGATCAACAAACTGCTGGTAAAGGCCGGCTAGCAAGACCTTGGAATTCACAAAAAGGAACCGGGATTTGGATGAGTACGATTCTAAAGCCTGAAATCCCAATGCAACAAGTCCCTCAGTTCACGTTTATTGCATCGCTAGCTGTTGCAGAGGCAATTGAGAATATCACAGGATTAGAACCACAGATTAAATGGCCAAACGATATTTATATTAATAAGCGTAAAGTATGTGGCGTTTTAACAGAAATGCAAGCAGAAGCAGAGCAAGTAAACGCAGTTATCATCGGGACAGGAATTAATGTCAATCAAGCCCTCTTCCCCGAAGAATTACGCGATAAAGCAACTTCTCTAGCTATTCTAGTCGGGCATCCAGTTTCTAGGGGAGCACTTTATGGCGAAATCGTTGTTCAATTAGAGAAATTCTATAAGTTGTTCTTAGATCAAGGTTTTGCGCCAATCAAGCTGTTATGGGAAGCACGAGCCATTCCTTTTAGTGAAAAGATTGTAGCGAAGACATTAAAAGGTGAAATTCGGGGGACTGTCAAAGGAATATCAGACGCGGGTGTGCTGATTGTTCAAGATGCCGTGGGGGAAGAACATGAGATTTATTCAGCAGATATTTTGCTAGGTTAGTAAATTCCTTTTTTGATTGGTAATGGAGTGTCAAAAAACACGGAAGACCTCAAAAAATGAGACTCAGGCGATAGAACCAACCGATTGCTAGTAAGAGTCGAGTTAAATTCCTTTTTTAGCATTTTTTCTTTTGACAAGTACTCAGTTATACTAAGAAAAAATAGCGTAAAAGGAGAGCTGGCGAATGGAGTTTAAATGGTTGGTTCGTGAGGAGTTATCTCAGTTAAGGACGATTGATCGCAAAGAACTGGTGGAAGAAGTGTACTACATTAAGAATCAAGCGCTACAATTAGTGAAGGAGTATTACGACATTAGTGGTTGGCTGGAAAGTGAATTGACCATCTATGAACAACGATTGCAATCCCTTTTTGACCGAGATGGCATCATTATTGGGGCTTACGAGGAAAATGTGCTAGTAGGATTAGTATCGTTAGAAAGTTACTTAATTGATAGTAAAACAATGAAACTGGATATGTTATATGTTAGCCATGATTACCGGAGACAGGGTCTTGGTAGAAGGCTTATCGATATTATTTCGCAGGAGGCTAAAGAACTTGGCGCAAAAGAGTTATATATTTCTGCAACACCTGTTCGAAATACGGTAGATTTTTACTTGCGTTTAGGTGCAGAATTAGCAAATCCACCAGATATGTATTTATTTGAATTAGAACCATTAGATATTCATTTGATTCTACCAATCTAAGAAGAGGAGATTTAAGCAATGATGAAGAAATTATTATTAATAAGCGTTGTAGGTATTTTTTTATTGCTGGCGGCGTGTGGGAGTAAAAATACAGAGGACAGCAAACAATTGGATAAGATAACCTTAGCCGAATTTCAAGCAAAACTGGACAATAAAGAGAGTGGTTTTGTTTATATTGGCAGACCAACTTGCCCGGATTGTCAAGCTTTTCAACCTACTTTAGATAGTGTTTTGAAGGATAAGGATATGCGTTTAGCTTACTTTGACACAGATGCTGCGCGAGAAAAAGAAGAGGATAAGACAAAAGTATTTTTACAAGATATGAAGGTGAAAACAGTTCCGGTTATTTTCTACCTAGAAAATGGCAAAGAAATTGCACGTTACGATGGTAATGACGATAAGGTAGCTTTGAAATCGTGGTTTGAAAAATACGGTAGATAGAGAACGAGAAAAGGGCGGGACAAAACTCATTTCTACACAAAAATAAGCAAGATATCAGGATTCCCTTTTTGAGGGTAGGATGTAAGTCTTGCTTGACACAAATCGAGCGAAAGCGTTTGTATTCAGGGGATTTGGTGGAAGCCGGAAGCGGAGCATACTCGTGTATGTGATGACTGAAAGCAGGAAGAGGGGACTTTCCTCGACCATGCAAGAAGTTAAGCGTAGCAAGTATTGCGTAGCAGAACCGGAAGTCCGCCAAATCCCCTGAATGCGAGCGCTTGTCGCCGATTTATTTGGGTTATGTCTCAGCTCCTCTTTTCTTTATAGTAGTCAGTTTAAGAACTTTCGAAACAGCTTGAAATATGATACTATAGCAAGGAGGAAAGCAACTATTGGCTGTATCTGAATGAGAACGGTACATGCTTTCTTTGATTACAAATATTTTGCTTTGATCCATTATGGACAGAGACAAAAGGAGTCGATTGAAATGAAAAAACCTGTTGATTTTGTGCAGATGAAAAAGGAACAAGAAAGGATAACGATGGTAACAGCTTACGATTATCCTTCTGCAAAGAATGCTGAAAGAGCAAAGGTTGATATGATTCTTGTGGGAGACTCTCTAGGAATGGTTGTTTTGGGGTACGACTCCACTATACCTGTAACGGTTGCTGACATGATTCATCACACGAAAGCTGTTCGGCGTGGTGCACCAAATACATTTATTGTTACGGATATGCCTTTCTTGAGTTACCACGGTTCGGTAGAAGAAACAATTAGGAATGCTCGTCAAATCATTCAAGAAACAGGAGCCAATGCGCTTAAATTAGAAGGCGCAGGCGATGTATTCGCGAAAATTTCGTATCTGAGTGCGGGAGGAGTTGCTGTTGTTGCTCATCTGGGTTTGACACCACAAACAGTTGGATTGACGGGAAGTTATAAAGTACAAGCGAAATCAAAAGAAGCAGCACAAGACTTGCTAAAGCAGGCGAAAGAGGCCGAGGATGCTGGAGCTATCGCACTTGTGCTAGAGGCCATTCCAAGACAGCTGGCAAAAGAAGTAGCCAAAACCATTTCAATTCCAACGATTGGTATTGGTGCAGGCGCAAGTGTGGACGGTCAAGTACTTGTGTATCATGATATTATTCAATATGGTACAAATCGAGTAGCTAAATTTGTAAAGACCTATGATGATGTGGATAGTGTCATTCATGATGCACTTTCAAGCTACGTTCGTGACGTTAAATCTGGCGTTTTTCCTGCATTGGAGCATACATTCACGATGAGCGAAGAGACATTAAAAGGTTTATATGGGGGCGAATGAGATGAAAATCATACGCGACATAGAAACACTAAAATTGGCAATTGCTTTGCACAAAAAGAATGGCCGAACGATTGGTTTTGTACCAACAATGGGTTATTTGCATGAAGGGCATTTAGCTCTGGCTAAAGCTGCTAATGAGGAAAATGATGTGGTTGTCATGAGTATTTTTGTCAACCCAACACAATTTGGACCAACGGAAGATTTTGAAAGTTATCCGCGTGATGAGATGCGAGATAAAAGTTTTGCAGAGGAACACGGTATTGATATTTTGTTTTTACCATCTGTAGAAATGATGTATCCTGATAGGTTAACAGCGACAATTCACGCGAAGAGAAGGGTTTCTGTATTAGATGGTGCGCTTCGTGAAGGACATTTTGACGGTGTCTTAACGGTTTTAGCGAAATTTTTTCATCTTGTGCAACCAGATAGTGCATATTTTGGACAGAAGGATGCGCAACAAGTTGCTGTTGTTCAAGGTTTTGTGGCCGATTATTTTTTCCCACTAGTTATTCGAATCATTCCAACTGTTAGAGAAGAAGATGGACTGGCTAAAAGTTCGCGTAATGTTTATTTGACGGAGCAAGAGCGTAAAGAGGCATCGACTATTCACGAAGCGCTTTTAAAGGCTCGAAATGAGGTTGTAGAATTGCGCGATCAGGCAGGTATTTTGGCGAATATCAGAACTATTATTAATCGGAATAGATCGCACAAAAAGATTGTTTATTTGGATATGTATCAGTATCCATCGTTTGAAGCTATTGAAGATTGGGAAAAGCCAATAGTAATAGCCATTTGTGTTCAATATTCCAAAGCCAGACTTATTGATAATGAAATAATAGGAGGTGTCTGATATGATGCGGTCGATGATGCACGGTAAGATTCACCGAGCCACAGTGACGGAAGCCAACCTGAACTACGTTGGGAGTATCACGATTGATGAGGCCATTCTGGAGGCTGTAGATATGTTACCGAATGAGAAGGTACAGATTGTAAACAATAATAATGGTGCACGTTTGGAGACGTATATTATACCAGGTGAACGAAATAGTGGTATTATTTGTTTGAACGGTGCAGCTGCTAGGATGACTCAGGTGGGGGATACAGTTATTATTATGGCGTATGGTATTTTTTCAGAAGAAGAAGTAGCGAGTCATCAGCCTAAGATTGTAGTTTTAAATGAGGACAACGAAATTGTAAAGACATTACCAGAGGAAAAAGCACAAATGGTATTGTGATTGATGATACTAGGCTTGATACTGGTTGCCTAGTCAGGAAGAGGGGGGATAAGCATGAAAAATAAAAGATACATTGTTGTAGATTTGGAGACTACTGGGAATCAGGCGAATAAGGCAGATAAGATTATTCAATTTTCGGCTTGTATTGTTGAGAAAGGCGAAATTATAGACCAGTTTTCCACGTTTTTAAATCCAGAAAAGCGGATTCCTCCTTTTATTAAAGAACTGACAGGAATATCAGATAAAGATGTGAAAGATGCGCCTCTTTTTGAAGATGTGTCTTCCATTATCCATGCATTGATTGATGGTGGCATTTTTGTTGCCCACAATGTGAGTTTTGATTGGACATTTCTTCAAAAGGAGATGCGTGAAGCTGGTGAAGCACCATTAAAAATGAAGCTTTTAGACACAGTGGAATTAGCGCGAATTATGTATCCAACTGTTGATAGTTTTAAACTTCAAGACTTAGCGGATGAATTCGGATTTAGCCACGATGCCCCACACCGAGCTGACAGTGATGCGCGTGTTACGGCGGAGCTCTTATTACTATTTTTGGAGAAGTTAGAGACATTACCATTAGCGACTATTCGTAAGTTGACAACGTTATCGCAGCATTTGACCGGTTATCTTGCGGAACTACTCTTTGAAATAGAGATGCGTAAAGAGCGTGAATTGGCAGCGCTAGATGCAAAATGGACAGAATATAGAGGGATTGTGATTCGGCAAAAAAGCATACAAGAAGCGCAATATAGTCGAGCTGATAATATGTACTACCCTAAGTCAGAGGAGGAAAAAATAGCACTTTTTCAAGCGGTAAATGAAACATTAACACCTCGAGCAGGCCAATTTTTGATGATGGATACAATTATGGCATCTTGGAGAAATGAAGCTAACGTGCTTATTGAAGCAGGAACGGGGATTGGCAAAACGCTAGGATATTCTTTACCAGCAATTTATTTTGCGAAAGAGCATCAAATTCCAATTGTGATTAGTACATATACGAATCTTTTACAATCCCAAATATTTCATAAAGATATCCCACTACTTACTGCATTGACTCATTTTGATGTAAAGGCTGTCGTGTTAAAAGGAAGAGATCACTATATCAACCTATTTAAATTTGAACAGTTACTGTCTGAGGTGGATAAGACATATGATGTTGTGTTAACGAAGATGCAATTGCTTGTTTGGTTGACAGAGACAACAACGGGGGATATTGGTGAGGTAAATTTATCTAGTGGTGGGCAACTTTTTTGGAATCGAATGAAGCATACCGGTTGGTTTTTATCCCCACAAAAAGATCCTTGGTTGCCATATGATTTTTACTTATTCAATCAGAAACAAGCAAAAGCGGCGGACTTAATTATCGTGAATCACGCATTACTCTTACAGGATCATTTTGGTGGTGGGAAATGGCTACCAGATTATGAGTATGCAATTATTGATGAGGCACATCATTTCACGGATGCAGCGAGGGCGCAACAGAGTTTTGTCTTTTCTTATCGACGAATGAAATTTTTCATGAATCGTTTAGGTACGCTTGGGAAAGAAGCCATATTAAAACGCTTAGAAATGATGTTTCCGGAAAAACACCAACTTTTTGATATTGAGATTGCGGTATTAAAATTGGAAGAAGCATTAGAGGAACTGTTTTTACTGTTAGCACAGAAGTTACTAAAGGCGAATAAAAATACGACAGAGTTACTATTGGTCGAGAATGTAATCGATGAAAAATTGGATACAGCGTTGTTTTTTTGCTGGCGAGAAAGTATTACTGCTTATGAAAGAAGTTAGCTCGACACTTGATGATGTTTTGGCTTATGGGAAACGTGAGGCGGACAAATTTAGTGAAGGGGAGTCAGTGTTCCTAGAAGAGGTTTATTCGTTTGTACTAGACTGGAAACGTGCTGAAAATCAATTATCTCGCATGCTTTATGAAAAGGAAGAGGCAATGATGCTTTATATTGAGTCTGATCGGAATAAGGCACTTGGTAGTGTGCGACTTAGAGCTAATATTGTGCAGGTGAATCATACGCTACAGAAGGACTTTTTTTGATGCTAAAAAGTCGGTTGTTTTGACATCTGCTACATTGACGGTAGATGATTCTTTCGCTTATATTAGAAAGGAACTAGGGCTTGATGAGGGCATTGCCACGGAGCAAATAAAATCACCATTTTGCTATAAAGAAAATGCGCGGATACTTATTCCTTCTGACATGTTGCCTGTAAAAGGAACGCCTGTGGAGGAGTATACAAGTAGGCTAGCTTTGTATCTTAGCGCTATTGCAAGAGAAACATCAGGCCGTATGTTAGTACTCTTTACAGCTCACGAGATGCTTCAAAAAACATATCGGAAAATGAGTCAGGATGCGTCTATTGCAGAATACCGCATTTTAGCTCAAGGGGTATCGTCTGGAAGCCCTGCACGCTTAACGAAACAATTCCTTGCTTTTGATAAGGCTATCCTACTAGGAACGATGAGTTTTTGGGAGGGAGTAGACATTCCAGGAGATGATTTATCGTGTTTAGTCATCGTTCGTTTGCCATTTGCACCACTTGAAGATTCATATACGAAAGCTCAGATTGCTTTACGCAAAAAAATGGGCTTAAATGCATTCCAGACATATTCTTTACCAGAGGCCGTGCTTCGTTTCAAGCAAGGGTTCGGAAGACTGATTCGCAGAGAGACTGATCGTGGGATTGTTTTTGTTTTTGATAATAGAGTAGATACGACTGCTTTTGGAAAAACGTTCTTGCATTCGATTCCAGAGGTTCCAATTATAAAAGGGAGGGAGTTAGAATTATTGGAGGAAGTGAAGAAATTTTTTGAATAACTGTTTTTTCGCTTCAAATATCGTGAAGGTATTGCTATAATGAATCTAGGCTAGAAATAGGCGACAACAGCGTAAAGCTAATAGAAATGAGAGTAGATATGTTGCGAAAAAGTAATCAAAAAAGTTACTGGAAGTGGATTTGGATTAGTATTGCTGCAATTGCTGTGGTGACAGCAGGATTTTTCATCTTTTTCTACAGCGCGCAAAAACCAGTTCGCGCAGATGAAAAGGAAGCACTTGCACGAATTGAAGGCAAAGTAGATTTGAAAGAACAAGAGGATTTTTACTTATATAATGGTGCAAATGGTGTGTACTATGTGCTGACTGGGAAGAACAGTAAAAATAAAAACATTATTGTTTGGGTTCCAAAGAGTAAGAAGGGAACTGTGGTTGTTAAATATGCAAAAGATGGTATTTCGAAAGATGAGGCAATCGCTAAGGTGAAGCAGGAGAAGAGTCCAGTTAAGATTTTAAATGTGACACTCGGTATGGATAAAGGGGTACCAATTTGGGAGATTTCCTATTTAGATAAAGATAATAATTTGAATTATTTTGATGTAGATTTTGAAACCGGAGATTGGTACCGAGCAATTGAGAATTTATAAAACTTTTTAGAATTTAGGAGGGAACGTGCATGGACCTACCGCTATCGAAACGTGTCCAAGAAATTGCTGCGTCGCCAACACTTGCGATTACAGCGAAAGCAAGAGAAATGAAGCAAGCTGGTATTGATGTGATCGGTCTGGGAGCTGGGGAGCCAGACTTCAATACACCGCAAAACATTATTGATGCTGCTGTAGATTCGATGAACAAAGGGTTTACGAAATATACGGCAACATCGGGAATACCAGAATTAAAGCAGGCTATTATTGGAAAGTTACAACAAGATCAGGGACTAGCATATAAGCCGAATCAAATTTTTGTTGGAACCGGTGCAAAACATGTGCTTTATTGTGCTTTTCAAGCCATTCTGAATCCTGGGGATGAGGTTATAGTGCCTGTACCTTACTGGGTAACTTATCCAGAACAAATCAAGCTTGCTGGTGGTGTGCCAATTTTTGTAGAGACAGGTTTTGATGCGGATTTCAAGATATCCGCAGAAGATTTCGAAAAGGCTGTAACGCCAAAAACGAGAGCTATTGTGCTTAATTCGCCTAATAATCCAACAGGCATGACATACTCGAAAGCAGAACTTATGGCGATTGGAAAAGTAGCGGAGGAACATGGTATCTATGTTGTTTCTGACGAGATTTATGAGAAGTTATATTATGGTGATAAGAAGGATTTGGTGTCGATTGCTTCATTAAGCGACGCGCTGTATCAATTGACTATCGTGATCAATGGCGTGTCGAAGGCTTATGCGATGACTGGCTGGCGTATTGGCTATGCCGCTGCCACTGAGTCAATCATTGCGAGTATGGGGAAACTTGCAGATCATATGACGAGTAATCCAACAGCGAATGCTCAGTATGGTGCAGCTGAAGCTTATAATGGCAATCAAACGGTACCTGAAAGTATGTACCAAGCTTTTGAAGAGCGAATGGAGCGTTTTTATCCAGTATTAGAGTCAATTCCTGGATTTAAACCGAAGAAACCGAGCGGTGCTTTTTACTTCTTTATTGATGTAGCAGAAGCGGCGCGTATGAAAGGTTTTGCTGATGTTGATGCATTTTCAAAAAGTTTGTTAGATGATGCGTTTGTCGCGGTTGTGCCAGGATCAGGATTTGGTATGCCAGACTACATTCGGATTTCTTATGCGACAGACCCATCACTATTTGAACAAGCGCTTGATCGAATGAAAGATTTTATGAAAAATTAGGGAGTGTAAACATGCAAATTACGATTAACCAAGCTGGAAATTATGTGAATAAAGAAGTGAAAATTGGAGGTTGGCTCAGCAACAAACGTTCTAGTGGTAAGATTGCTTTCTTGCAATTACGTGACGGAACCGGATTTATGCAAGGTGTTGTTGTGAAAGAAGAGGTCGGTGAAGAGCTTTTTCATATAGCTAAAGGGATATCACAGGAAACGAGTCTTTATATAACTGGGACGATTCACGAAGATGCGCGCTCCCCTTTTGGTTATGAAATGGCTGTAACGGGGATCGAAGTAATTAGTGAGTCTGTGGATTACCCAATTACACCAAAAGAACATGGTACGGAATTTTTGATGGACCATCGTCACTTATGGTTGCGTTCTAACCGTCAGCATGCGATTATGAAAATTCGTAATGAGATTATTCGTGCGACATATGAATTTTTTAACAAGGAAGGATTCTTAAAAATTGATCCACCAATTTTGACAGGAAGTGCACCAGAAGGAACAACTGAGTTATTCCATACGAAATATTTCGAAGAGGATGCCTTCTTATCCCAAAGTGGTCAATTATACATGGAAGCCGCAGCGATGGCATTTGGAAAAGTATTTTCATTCGGGCCAACTTTCCGTGCTGAGAAATCAAAAACACGCCGTCATTTAATTGAATTCTGGATGATTGAACCTGAAATGGCTTTTTACAAATTAGAGGATAGCTTGAAAGTGCAAGAAGATTATGTAGCATTTCTTGTTTCAGCAGTGCTTAAGAATTGCCGTCTAGAATTAGAGCGATTAGGCCGAGATATTTCTCATTTAGAAAAAATGGTTGCGCCGTTTCCACGTATTACGTATACAGAGGCAATTACATTACTTAAGAAATTAGGATTTGAAGATATCGAATGGGGCGATGATTTTGGGGCGCCGCACGAAACGGCTATTGCGGATAATTTTGAAAAACCAGTTTTCATTACACATTATCCGAAAGCCATCAAGCCATTTTATATGCCGGAAGATCCGAACAATAGAGAAGTCGTTTTATGTGCCGATTTGATTGCACCTGAAGGATACGGAGAAATTATCGGTGGATCAGAGCGTATTCACGAGTTAGCGATTTTAGAGGCGCGTATGAAAGAATTCGATTTAGATTTAGAAGCTTATAGCTGGTATTTAGATTTAGCTCGCTATGGTTCTGTGCCACACTCTGGTTTTGGTTTAGGCTTGGAAAGAACGGTTGCTTGGATTTCAGGAACCGAGCATGTTCGTGAAACGATACCATTCCCGAGACTGCTGAACAGATTGTATCCATAATGGATAGACGTGTAAAAATGTCGGGCATCTTGGATAAAAAAATCTCTCAATCAGTAAAAAATGCAACAGCCAGTAACAGTACAAGATTATTTTGTGCCGTTACTGGCTGTTTTCTTTCAAAAACACATGAAAAATTATTTCTCTGTAGACTAAAAAAAACAAAAAATCACCCAAAAAAGGTTTTTCATCACGTTTCTCTTGTTTTTCGTGGTATAATTTTAATGAGGTGTTTCATGATGGACAATAAAATAATGCAAAAATGGTTAAATGCGGGTAATGTGACGCTATCACAAGTATTAGTGGAGAATTACGCCAAAATTGGAATGGATGAGCAAGAGTTTGTTATTATTATACAACTACATTCGTTTCTTGAAAAAGGAATCTATTTTCCATCGATGGAAGAAATTGCTGAACGAACAACGCTTAGTACAGAAAAAGCTTTTCGCATTATTCAAGCATTAGTGAATAAGCACTTTATATCAATTAAGCAAGTGAATGAAGGGGAGCAGGTCTTTACAGAAAGCTATACGCTAGATCCGCTTTTGGAGAAGTTAATGATTTTTTTCGAGAACATGTATCTAGAGCAAAATATCGTATTCCAAGAAACAGAACAAATGAGTTTATACTCACAATTTGAGCAGGAGTTTGGACGACCGCTATCTCCAATGGAAGCCGAAATGTTATCTGCTTGGATTGATCAGGATCATAATAGCCCAGAATTGATTCGTGAGGCTTTAAAAGAAGCTGTTCTTTCCCAAAAATTAAGTTTTCGCTATATGGATCGAATTTTGCTTAACTGGAATCGGAAAAATATTAAAACACCAGAGCAGGCACGGGCGGCATCTGTGGCTTTTCATGAACAAGTAGCAAGCAATGCGCCAGATAAAAGCAATGTGACGAGGGTGAGGAAAAGTGAGAATTCGATTCCACTCTATGACTGGCTAGACAAGAGAAAAGGGTGAACACATGTTAACAAATAAAGAAACTGTGATGTGCATCAAGACAATGGCAGAGATGTTTCCTACCGCCCATTGTGAGCTTGAGCATAAGAATACATTTGAATTACTAGTTGCTGTTGTCCTTTCTGCGCAATGTACAGATATTTTAGTGAATCGTGTTACAGCATCGCTTTTTGAGAAATATCACGAACCGAGAGACTACATTAGTGTGCCGGTGGAAGAGCTCGAAAATGATATTCGTTCCATAGGCTTGTATCGCAACAAAGCGAAAAATATTCAAGCTCTATCTCATAAAATTATGATGGAATTTGATGGTGAGGTACCACGAACACATGCGGAGTTGGAGAGTCTTCCAGGTGTCGGTAGAAAGACTGCGAATGTTGTGCTTTCTGTTGGATTTGGGGTTCCCGCAATTGCTGTTGATACGCATGTAGAGCGGGTTTCTAAACGTTTGGGAATTTGTCGTTGGAAGGACTCTGTAATCGAAGTTGAGAAGACTTTAATGCGAAAGCTACCAAAAGAAATGTGGTCAGAGGCGCACCATGATTTGATTTTTTTCGGACGCTACCACTGTAAAGCGAAAAAACCAGAATGTTCTACATGCCCACTTCTATACCTTTGTCGAGAAGGTAAAAAACAAGCGAAAGCGAGAGGTTTTGATGGCTGATTTTCAATATGCGAAAGAATTGATGCATCCTTTGTTTAGAACACCTCATGTGGCAACAGAAGAAATAGATGAGGGATCGATTTTTGTTACAGGATTACCTTTTTGGCAGGAACAACTTTTTTATACGCGAGGCCGCGGTGAGATGCCGTGGCACACAAATCCAGAGCAAGCTTGTCGACGGCTGGCAAAGCAGTGGAGAAATGTTGTGCAAGAGCTGGATGCCTCCTTTAAATTGAGAGAGAAGCCTGATTTATCGATTATTCGTGATGGCTTAGGTATTTACCTATCGATGCTTTTTTGGAGCAATAGGAGGCCTGTCCAGCTAGATGAGCTTGATAAACATATGAAAACATTGGAACTTGTGCCAATGAATTTAGAGGAACGGCTCCATTTTATTATGGATAAATCAGATGGTTATCCCGCATTTAAACAGCTAAATGAATTAGTGCAAGAGCAAAGGAAGTTAGTGCTTAAAGGAATCTAGAGAACGCATTTCAATTTGAGGTGCGTTTTTTGATAGCCAAAAAAAGCCACCCTGCCAAAGCAGAGTGGCTTTCCTCCAATTCTAATTAGCAGGAGGTGGTGTCGTTGTGTCATTGTTTGGTGTGTCATTCGTATTAGTATCATCATTAGTTGATGTGTCAGGTGGTGTTGGGTCAGCAGGAATCGCAACGGTAGTCGTTGCTGGTGATCCTCGTTTACCATCTTTTACTGGAACAACCATGATGACGACGCTAGAACCAGGGGAGCCACCACTTACAGTAATTGAAGTTGTAGCATAATTCTGGGTTTGACCGTTAACGCTAACATCGTATGTGACACCAGGACCATTGGATGCCCAACTAGCGGAAATGGTTTTGTTAGCTGCGTTGTATGAGCCATTTAAACCAGCAGGTGCTTGCAATGCTGTTCTCTGTGCTTCTGCTTCTGCGGCTTGCTTTTCGGCTTCTTCTTGTTGTTTTTTCAGTCTTTCAGATTCAGACTTCTCTTTATCTTTCTGCTCTTTTTCTCGTGCGGCTTTTTTTAGCAGCTTCCTCTGAGGCTTTTTCGTCATCTGTTTTTGTATCTGGTTTCTTCTCAGCAGCTGATCTTGATGGGATAGTTCCATCTAGGAATAGCTCATAAGAGATGTTTCCACCACTAGCACCGGATGATGCACGTACAATTGGATTGGTACCAATGATAACCGGAATCTCATTGACGTTGCTAGGTTTTTTGAAGTCGGGATTTTTCTCGCCAGAAACGAGATGCTCCATCGTTGCTTTAAACATATAGGCTGCAATACGTGTCTCGCTTGGTGACAGGTAATTCTTATTTGGTTCGTCATAGCCGGTCCAAATCGATACAGTGTATCGAGGAGAATAACCAACAAACCATGCATCAGGCGTACCGTCACTTGGAATGCCATTTTGGATACGGATGTTTTCATCGTAGTTTGTTGTACCAGTTTTACCGGCAATATTCCAGCCAGGGACATTTGCCCGCGTACCGGTACCCTGTGTCAGAACATCTTTTAGCATATCGCTAATCATGTAGGCTGTTGATGCTTTCATTGCAACAACAGATTCAGGTTCCATGTTGACTTCTGTTTCGCCATCAGAAAGAAGGATCTTAGTAACAGTATGCGGCTTATTGTAGACACCGCCATTACCAAATGTTGCATAAGCACCAGCCATTTGAATAGGGGAAGCTTCACCACTACCGATTACTGTTGATTCGTAAACTTCTTTATAATTTAAACCGAGGTTATTCGCAAAGTCACGTGCACGATCATAGCCAACTTCTTTAGAGGCTTTCACAGCAGGGACGTTACGGGATAAATAGAGTGCGCGACGCATCGACATTTCTCCAAGGTAACCAGAATCATAATTTCGCAATTCTTGTCCACTGGAGTATTGATATGGGGCATCATCTAAAATATGAGCAGTTGACCAGTCTAAGTACTCAATAGCTGGTGCGTAGCCTAAGATGGGCTTCATTGTAGAACCTGGTTGGCGTTTAATATCGGTTGCACGATTAAGTCCGCGTGATACTTTCTTTTTGCTAGTGTCACGTCCGCCACCAAGAGCTTGCACACGACCGGTTTCTGTATCCATGATAACAACACCAGCTTGGAATTTCGCATCAGGATAGTTAATAACTTCATTCGTGTTTAACATTTTTTCTGTGTATTTCTGGGCATCTGGATCGAGTGCAGTATAGATTGTTAAGCCGTCTGTAAATGGATTATACTTATCACCAATCTCATCGATAACTTGATCGACATACGTATCATAAGCGTATGTTTTTTGTTTACGTGTAGCTTCGTCTACTAAGCCGTCTGTAATAGGAATTGCCTGAGTGGCTTCCATTTCTGACTTTGAAATTTTATTGTTGTTATACATTAATGTCAAGACGATATCGCGACGCTTTTTCGCTAAATCTGGATTCTCAAACGGATTAAAACGGTTAGGGCTCTGTGGCATACCAGCGATTAAAGCTGTTTGTGCCAAATTCAAATCTTTTAGTTTTTTGCCATAGTAATGCTCAGCGGCTGTTTCCATACCATGAATACCGTCGGATAAATATACTTTATTGATATAGATTTCTAGCAATTCGTGTTTGCTGTATTTCTGTTCAAGCTGGATAGCCATCCACGCTTCTTGTGCTTTACGATCGAGTGTTTTGTTTGTGTAATCTAGATAGGACATTTTAATGATTTGCTGTGTTAATGTACTAGCACCTTGGGAACCAAAGCCACCAGTGATATTGCCTACTGCTGCACTCGCAAGTCGTATTGGGTCCATTCCATTATGCTCATAAAAGCGGGAATCTTCCGTTGATAAGACTGCGTTTTCTAGCTGTTTTGGGATATCTTTATACTCAATATATTCCCGGCGTTCTTTACCGATTTCTGCGTAGACATCTCCATTCTTATCTAAAATCTTTGATGAAAGAGGGTCACGCAATTTGGAATCTGTCAGTTTTGGCGCTTCTTTTGCATACGAATAAAATGCGCTTGCACCACCAGCAATGCCTGCAAATGCGAGAAAGAGTGCAGTAAAGAATATCACTTTGAAAATATTTCCAGTGATAAGTTTTCCTTTCCCTTTTGGTTTGCTTGTCTCAGGTTGCTTTGCTTGGCTATTGCGGTACTGAGATCTTGTCTGCGGTTTATCTGCCATAGAAAATTTCTCTCCTTTAATGTTGAGGCGACTGTTTTAAAAATAATGCTTTTTAATAATCTGTAGATAGTCTAACCTCGGATTTAGACCATAAGGAATTTGGTCTGCAACGTGCTTTAATTCTTGATGGGTTACTGATTTTCTTCCACCATCGAGCATTCGTTGCCAAAATGGCTGAAAACATTCGAAAGGCATAAAGTAAACCTCACCAAGTGTTTGAAAAGCAATGATAACAAAAACGATACCGCCTTGTTTTAGGACGCTTTCCATATGAGTTAATTGATGCTGATGAAAGTTGCTAAGAGGAAAAGAGCTCGTATTTTTAGTCTCTTTTGCTTCAAAGTCGATATACTTTCCTTGGTAAACACCATTATAGTCCGTGGTGGATGGTGTTTTAAAGTAGGCTTCCTTAATTTTTGCACTACTTCGTTTTGGATAATCAACACCAACGATTTGCACAGGGGTGGGTTTCTTATGAATCACAGCTAGCCCATGAGTGAGATAGTAGGTATTCGTGTCGTTTAGATCTTGCTCGAGTGACATGCCACGCTTTCCGTAAGAGACCGTCTTTTTTTTGTGCATTGGAGGAAGCAGGTGTATTCGGCTGATACTTTTTTCCATTAGGATATCGTATGGCCATCCGTGTTTCACCTCTTTTAAATCGATAGAATGGCAGAACTAGCCATTCTTAATTTGGACTACAACCTATTATAACAAATATAAATGAAAATGATAGAGGGAATCTGCCTAGAAGTGTTTTCTTAAATTTCGAGGAGATAGCGAAAAGCAAGACAGAACGTACCTTCGCATTGGATTCCCTCTGTTTCGAAAAAGGTTAAAATTTTTTTTTGTTTCAGGGATTTTACCGTAATTTTTAATATATCCCTCATTAGAAAAATGGGCTATTGCCATAAAATATGTTATGCTATCCTCATACTTTTATATAGAAGGAATGGGTTTTATATGAGTGAAATAAAAGACTTAACAATAAATATGTTAGAACATAATGAGGCTATTTGGGAGCTTTATTTGGCTAACCGTGCGGACCAACAAACATTTGATTTTTATAAAGATATGAAGCCATTTGTTGATGCAGTGAAGGAGACATCTGATCAGTGGTTGGCGCTTGTTATTCCATGGGTGAATACGGCGCGCCCAACATATCTCGGGCAGGCGCAACTAGAGCAGGTAGCTGAAAATATACAAATGATTGCAGTCAGCGCGTTTAATGGAAAATCGTTTTATAAACATTTCAATGATCATTACCAATCGGTGGAGTATACGTTGAAGCGAGTTTTGGAGAAGGCGTTATGAAGTCGGTTTTCGTTTCAGGTTATAAGAATTTTGAATTGGGTATTTTTAAACGAGATGCGCCAGAAGCAATATTTATTAAAGAGGCGATAAAGCGTAGGCTGTTGGGGTTAATGGACGATGGCTTGGAGTGGGTGATTATTTCAGGGCAAATGGGCGTGGAGCTCTGGGCCGGCGAGGTGGTTGCTGAGTTGAATAAAGAGGAGTGTGCTTTGAAATTAGCAGTTTTGATGCCGTTTTTGAATCAGGAAAGTAATTGGAATGAAGGCAATCAACTTTGGTACAATGAGGTTGTTGGAGCGGCAAATTATGTAGCGGCTGTGACTAAGCGGGAGTATGAGAATCCGAGTCAGTTTCAGCTGAAGGATCAATTTGTGTTGGATCATACCGACGGAACGCTGCTTGTTTATGATACGGAGCGGGAGGGTGCGCCCAAGTTTTTTTATGAAAAGGCAAAAGTATATGCTGAAAGTGAAGATTATCCGATTTTGTTAATTGATTTTTACGAATTGCAGGAAGTTGTAGAATCGCTAAATGCTGATTTTTAAGTGTCTTTTTTAGAAAATGAAGGATTATAAATTGACAAATGAGCAGAACTTTGAAAAAATAGAGTTATGTAACGTGAGTTTAACACTAGGTGGCGTTAGCATATAGAAACTAGATATAGAGGTGAAGTTAAATGGCTTCTGAACAATTTGAATATAATTTGACTGGCAAAGAGATTTTAGAAAAAGAATTTAAAACAGGTCTTCGTGGCTACAACCCGGAAGATGTCGATGAATTTCTAGATAAAGTGATTAATGATTATAGTACTTTTTCACAAGAAATTGAAGCTTTGCAACAAGAAAATCTGCGCCTTCGTTCGGAATTAGAGGATGCGCCAAAAGCGGTGGTAGCACCGAGTTTTCAACAAAATTCACAACCTGCTGGTACAACAAATTTTGATATCCTAAAACGCTTGAGCAACTTAGAAAAACATGTTTTTGGAAATAAGCTAGACGACAATCAATAAACGTGTTAGAATAATTGAGATAGCGTTTGGGTAATTGCTGTTTTCCCTATGAAAACAGAGGAAAGTCCATGCTCGCACGGTGCTGAAATTGCCCGTAGTGATCGTGCCTGGTCAAACAATAAGCCAGGGCATTCCGTTTAGCGGTTTGACGGCAGGTGACGCACCTAAGTCTTCGGATATGGTGTTCGAACCTTGAAAGTGCCACAGTGACGAAGTTTCATCAGAAATGGTGGAAGTGGAACGAGGTAAACCCCACGAGCGAGAAACCCAAATATTGGTAGGGGCACTTTTCCTGAGGAATAACAACGAGGGACGAGGTACATAGCTTCACCGTTATGTGCAGATAGATGATTACCACTTTTGTGTGACCCTGTAATCACAGAAGTACAGAACATGGCTTACAAAACGCTATTATCAGGATGAATTAAAAAAATGAGGGCTGTTTCAAAGTCGGACGTATGGTCGATTTCTTAGGTTTAAGAGATGCCATAACTTAGTACACTGTGTGTGACTAGGAGCGTGTGCCTTTGGAGCAGCTCTTTTTTAGATTTTATAAGGTGAGGATGGCGATTATGAGGGAATTTGAATTAGTGGCAACAGCTGCGGCTGGACTCGAGGCGATTGTGGCAAAAGAGGTTCGCAGACTAGGCTATGAGTGTGAAGTAGATAACGGAAAGGTTTATTTTAAAGGGGACGAAATGGCAATTGCGAAGGCAAACTTATGGCTTCGTGTGGCTGATCGTGTGAAAATTGTTGTGGGGCGCTTTAAGGCAACAACGTTTGATGAGTTATTTGAACATACAAAGGCGTTACCCTGGGAGGATTTATTGCCCCTTGATGCGAACTTTCCTGTTGCTGGAAAATCAGTGAAGTCAACGCTTTTAGTGTGCCGAATTGCCAAGCTATCACGAAAAAAGCGATTGTGAGTCGTTTGAGTGAGAAGTATCGTAGGCAGGGACGCTTGATGGAATCAGGGGCACTTTTTAAGCTCGAGGTCTCTATTTTGAAGGACGAGGTTACGATCACGTTGGATACGAGTGGTGCTGGATTACATAAACGCGGATATCGTGTTGGTCAAGGTGGTGCTCCGCTGAAGGAAACGATGGCTGCGGCCCTGGTTTTACTTACGAGTTGGCATCCAGATCGCCCGTTTTATGATCCGGTTTGTGGTTCTGGGACAATTCCGATTGAGGCGGCTTGGATTGGACGGAATATCGCACCTGGTTTGCGTCGTGACTTTGTCTGTGAGACTTGGGATTGGATGTCTGCGAATATTTGGAAAGAGGCTCGTTCGGAAGCTGAAGCTGCGGCGAATTATGAGCAGCCGCTTGATATAGTGGGTACGGATATTGATCATCGCATGATTGAAATTTCGAAGCAGAACGCTCTTAAAGCTGGGCTTGAAGATGTGATCGAATTTAAGCAAATGCAAGTAGCTGATTTTACGACGGAAAAAGAGTATGGGGTTATCGTTGCCAATCCGCCTTATGGCGAGCGTTTAGAGGACGAAGGGTCAGTTCGAGAATTGTATCGTGAAATGCGTGCAGTGTATCGAGATATGCCCACTTGGTCTGTCTATGTGTTGACAAGTTATGAAATGTTTGAGGAGGTTTACGCGAAACGAGCAACGAAGAAACGTAAACTATATAATGGTTATTTACGGACGGATTTGTATCAATATTGGGGACCAAGACCGCCACGTAGAAATTAAAGAAAGTGGGGAATCAGAATGTCGGAGAGTTTACAAGAACTAGAACAGGAATTTTTGGATTATGTGAAAAAAATTAGTGCGTTTGAAGAGGCGCTTAGCTTAGTTTATTGGGATCTTCGGACTGGTGCACCTGAAAAAGGGGCAACACAACGTTCGGAAGTGATTGGGACGCTGAGTGGCGAAATTTTCAAAATGAAGGTTTCGGAGGAAATGGCGGCTTTTATTGCGGGCCTTTGGATAGAAAGAGCGAATTTATCTGATGTTACATGTCGCTCTTTGGAAGCGTGCAAGAAGGAATATGATTTAAATAAGAAGATTCCAGCGAATGAATATGAGGCGTATACGAGATTAGTAGCGCAGGCAGAAACGGTGTGGACGGCAGCACGTGAAACGAATGATTATGAGTTATTTAAGCCGTACTTGGAGAAGATTATTGCAAGTAAGCGCCACTTTGTAGAATACTGGGGTTATCAGGATAATCCTTATGACACGTTGCTGGATCAATATGAGCCAGGTATGACAGTTGCTGTTTTGGATGAGGTTTTTGCCAAACTAAGGAACTCGATTTTGACGCTGCGTAAAAAGGTAGCAACTGCAAGCTATCAACCGGACGGAACACTACTTCATAAAAAAGTATCGAGAGCTAAACAAAAAGAGTTTAGCGAACGTATTTTAGCTAAAATGGGGTTTGATTTTGAGGCGGGCCGTTTGGATGATACAGTGCATCCGTTTGCGACAGGCCTTAATATTGGTGATGTACGTATTACAACGCGTTATGATGAAGCGAATTTCAAAATGGCTATTTTTGGAATTATTCACGAAGGCGGACATGCAATTTACGAACAGAATATTAGTCCCGACTTGGTTGGAACACCGCTTGCAAATGGTGCTTCGATGGGTATTCATGAATCACAATCACTATTTTATGAAATTATTTTAGGCTCGAGTTTTGAATTTTGGCAGAGTAATTATAAGGACTTTCAAGAGATTACGGCACCGGAATTTGATGACATTTCTGTGCAGGAGTTTTATCGTGCAGTAAATCTTTCAGAAAGTTCGTTGATTCGGATTGAGGCGGATACGCTGACTTACCCGCTCCATATTATGATTCGTTACGAGTTGGAGAAGGCGATTATGAATGGAGAAATTGGTGTCGATGAATTACGCGATGCTTGGAATGATAAATATGAGGCGTATCTTGGTGTTCGCCCAAAAACGGATGCGGATGGTATTTTACAAGATATTCACTGGTCTGGTGGCGATTTTGGTTATTTCCCGTCATATGCGCTAGGTTATATGTATGCAGCACAATTGTTTGCGACGCTCTCAAAAGATATTCCAAACATTTCGGAAATTCTTTCTAGTGATGATTATTCTCCAATTCGCGAGTGGTTGACGGAGCATGTGCATCAGTACGGAATGCTTAAGAAACCGTTAGAGATCCTAGAGGAGACGACAGGTGAGGGATTAAATCCAGATTATTTAATTCAACTACTAAATGACCGCTACGAATTCATTTATAAATTGAATGAGGCGTGATGGCGTTTTCATTGAAAAACAAGGTTGACCCGTAATTTGTTGAAAGCTATAATAATGGAATAACTAGATTATATTGCGGTCTTGTACCGCGGAAAACCACTTATATAAAAGCTGTGATATGGACAGCAAGTTTCTACCCGGTTACCGTAAATGACCGGACTATGAGTGAGAGTAACGTTTTATATTGAGTGGTTAATTATACCGCTTTTTTACGTCTACTTCTCATTATTAGTATGAGTAGTGGGCGTTTTTCGTTCCCGCGCTCTTTAAATTCAGAGAGGGGTCATCAAGCTGTGAAATTGTTAGAAGAACACATCAAAAATCGAGGTACTGTTTTGCCTGGTAACGTATTGAAAGTCGATTCTTTCTTGAATCATCAAATCGATCCTATTTTAATGCAGGCTGTTGGAAAAGAATTTGCAGACCGGTTTAAAAATATGGGAATCACAAAAATAGTAACAATTGAGTCCTCCGGTATTGCACCCGCTGTTTTTGCTGGGCTAGAATTAGGTGTTCCGGTTGTTTTTGCAAGGAAGAAAAAGTCATTAACGTTAACGGAAAATTTATATACGAGCAGTGTGTATTCATTTACGAAGCAAGAGACAAACGATATTTCAATTTCAAAAAATTTCTTAGGCAATTCGGATAAAATTCTACTTATTGATGATTTCTTAGCGAATGGGCAGGCGGTCTTAGGCTTGCTAGAAGTGGCAGAACAGTCAGAAGCTAAGGTTTTAGGTATTGGTATTGTGATTGAAAAGTCTTTTCAACAAGGGCGGGCATTGCTTGAAAAAACGGGTTATCCAATCTATTCATTAGCACGGATTGCTTCTCTGGAAAATGAACAAATTCGTTTTGTGGAGGGGGAATAAGAGATGTTTGGTAATGGGAGAATTGCAGCACTTGGTTTTCAACATGTATTAGCGATGTATGCTGGGGCAGTTATTGTACCGCTTCTGATTGGTGGTGCGCTTGGGTTTACAAGTGCACAGATGACATATTTAGTTTCCATTGATATTTTTATGTGTGGGATTGCGACTTTATTGCAATTGACGATGAATCGCTTTTTTGGAATTGGATTGCCAGTTGTTTTAGGGTGTGCGGTTCAGGCAATTGCACCGATTATTTTGATTGGTGAGCAGTATGGAGTTGGGGCGATTTATGGCTCAATTATTGTATCCGGAATTTTTGTTGTTCTAATTGCACCATTCTTTTCGATGGTTGTGAGATTCTTCCCACCTGTTGTGACGGGCTCAGTTGTCACCATTATTGGCTTGACATTGATTCCGGTAGCGATTAATAATTTAGCTGGTGGTCAAGGATCTGCGGATTTTGGTTCGCTTTACAATTTAGGATTAGGTTTTGGGACGTTGCTCGTGATTATTTTAGTATATCGTTTTGGTCGTGGCTTTAGTAAGGCAATTGCAGTTTTGATTGGGCTCGTTGCGGGGTCTGTTTTTGCGGCAATTTATCGTGGTATTTCAGTACAGCCAGTTGTAGATGCGCCGATGTTTCATGTGCCTACGCCATTTTATTTCGGTATGCCGACATTCAATTGGGCGGCCATTTTGACGATGATTTTGATTGCATTAGTCAGTATGGTGGAATCAACGGGCGTTTATTTCGCGCTTTCGGATATTACAAAACGTAAGCTAGAGAAATCGGATTTAACAAAAGGATATCGTGCAGAGGGGCTGGCTATTGTTTTAGGCGGGATTTTCAATACGTTTCCGTACACAGCTTATTCTCAAAATGTTGGTTTAGTACAGTTATCTGGCATTAAGACGCGCAAGGTGATTTACGTAACAGCCGGGATTTTAATCGTGCTTGGTTTATTGCCAAAAGTAGGCGCGGTCACGACAATTATTCCGACGCCAGTTCTCGGTGGGGCAATGGTTGCCATGTTTGGAATGGTTGTGGCGCAGGGGATTAAGATGCTTGGCAAAGTTAACTTCACATCACAGGAAAACTTACTAATTATTGCTTGTTCTGTAGGTGTTGGTCTCGGTGTGACGGTTGTTCCAGATCTTTTCAAAGTGTTGCCAGATTTTATTCAATTGTTTACAAGTAATGGGATTGTGGCTGGTAGTATTACAGCGATTGTACTAAATATTATCTTTAACATGATTCCGCATCGCAACGAAAAAGAAGCTGGGGAGCCGGCGCGTATTGATGTGTAGCGTTCGTTTATGGCTGATTTCTATGGTATAATGAGGGTTACATAGAAACCTAGGAGGAGCGAAGATGACGAATCAAAAAGATAATTTATTAGTCGTGGATGGCATGGCCTTACTATTCCGTGCTTTTTTCGCAACAGCAGTTTCAAAACAGTTCATGGTGAATCAACACGGTGTGCCGACAAATGGTGTGCAAGGTTTTATGAAACATCTTTTTGCAGCTATCGGTCAAAATAATCCGACACATACGCTTATTTGTTGGGACATGGGTTCGCAGACGTTTCGGAATGAGCTATACAGTGGGTATAAGGCGGAGCGTAAAGCGCCACCGGAAGAGTTAATTCCGCAATTTGATTTAGTAAAAGAAGTAGCGGCTTCTTTTGGCTTTATTAATGTTGGTGTTCCGGGATTTGAAGCAGATGATTGTATTGGCACGGTAACGGTGAAAATGGCTGGGACGGGTATTGACACGACCGTCCTAAGTGGTGACAAAGATTTATTGCAATTGATTGCTCCGACGAATGATGTATGGATTTTGCAAAAAGGATACGGGAATTATAAGCAATATAATGAAGCAGTTTTTGTCGAGGAGTGGGGTATTACGCCAGCGCAGTTTATTGATGTGAAGGCATTGATGGGTGATACGAGCGACGGTTATCCAGGTGTTCGCGGTATTGGTGAAAAGACTGCGCTAAAGCTTATTCAGCAATATGAGACGATTGATGGCATTTTGTTGCATATGGAGGAACTAAAACCAGGCCAGCAAGCAAAACTAAAGGAAGACTTGGAGATATTGCGTTTGTCAAGGCAATTAGCAGAAATTCACACAAGCGTGCCATTGGATTTTGATATTGCACAATGTGTTTACCGAGGAATACTACCAGAAGCAATGGACGTCGTGGAGCAGTACGGTTTGAAATCACTGAGAAGAGATATCATGCTATAAAAAAACAAGCAGGTTGTTGTGCTGTAAGAAGCAACGGTCTGCTTGTTTTTCTTTTCCTAGGCAAGAAAAAAATTAGTTTTTTTTGTGCTTATGGATAGCTTGACGTGCTAGGTCATCCGCTTTTTTATTAGAGGCACTGGGAATCCATTGGATGAAGAATAAATCAAGAGGTTCGATGAAATGAAGGATGGCATCCAAATGGGATTGAAATAGCGGGTTTTTGACATAACGTTTTTCGATGGCATCCACCGCAACTTTGGAATCGGAGTAGAGACGAATGAAACTAGGATTGTAAGGAATCGCTTTTGCAAGTGCTGTTTTGATAGCAATAAATTCTGCTTCGTGATTGCTCAAAATACCAAGTGGGATGCTTATTTGTTCATGGATTCCGTCAGCTGTAATGACAATGCCGATGCCACTTGGTCCTGGGTTACCAGCACTGGCACCATCTGCATAAATTTCCAAAGTAGGAACCTCCTTGCACATTATATTTATAACATAAATAATGGGTCTTGGGCCATAAGCCAAATAAATCGGCGGTCAGCGCTTGCAATCAAGGGATTCAGCAGACTTCCGGTTCTTCTACGCAGACGCTTCGCATGAAAAGAGTTACAGTCGCAATATACATGAGAGCAAAGCGAACAAGTAATTCTTTCTTAAATCCCTTGAATACAAGCGCTTTCGCTCGATTTGTGTCAGACAAGATTTACGTGTTACCTAGAAAAAGGGAATTGTGATATCTTACTTATTTTGTGCTGAAATATGTTTTGTCTCGGCCTCAGTCCTTATACTTTTTCGACATTTGTAGCTTGTGGGCCGCGGTTTCCTTCTACGATTTCGAAAGTGACGTTTTGTCCTTCATCGAGTGTTTTGTAGCCGTCTCCTTGAATGGCAGTGAAATGAATGAATATATCCTCGCCATTTTCTAACTCTAGGAAACCGTAACCTTTTTCATTGCTAAACCATTTTACTTTCCCATTTTGCATTGAACAAACTCCTCCTAAGTGCGGTCAAATGGCTAGTAATAGAAACTAGGTAGACCTTTTTTCATACGGCAAGGTGTGTCGACAAGCAAGTATGATACGTTAATCATAAACCTGAGGCTAGTATTCCGTCAAGTTGTTTTTGAAGCGATTACATTGTTTCGTTTTTTTTCAGGATTTTGAACCCTTGGAGAGGCGATTTTGGCAGGGTGTGTTAGAATGAAGGGGTGAAAGAAATCAAGGTTGGAGGAAAATACAAATGCCAACACCAAGCATGGAAGACTATATCGAGAAAATCTATTCATTGATTGAAAATAAAGGTTATGCTCGAGTATCAGATATCGCGGAGGAGCTTTTAGTGCATCCGTCTTCTGTTACAAAAATGGTTCAGAAACTAGATAAGGATGAATATCTGGTGTATGAGAAATATCGTGGCTTAATTTTAACGCCAAAGGGGAAAACGATTGGGAAACGATTGCTGGAACGACACGCGTTGCTTGAGAATTTTCTTGGTATTATTGGTGTGGAAGAAGCGCGCATTTACGAAGATGTGGAAGGGATTGAGCATCATTTAAGCTGGAATTCAATTAACCGAATTGGCGATGTTGTCCAATTTTTTGAAGAAAACCCCGATGCTCTTGCGAAACTCCAGGGAATGCAGCATGTATCACGATATCCAGAAGATTAATTTGTAAAAAGATTTCCTGTCAGTGCTAACGGCTTTTTACGCGCAATTGTAGAAGGCTCATGACTAGTACGAAAGCCGGTTTATTTCCGGTGCAACAAAAAGAAAGCCGTTACATTGTGTGCTGACGAAGGTTAATGCTTTAGCCAAAGATGAGTATTTGTCGGTGTGCAACGCTGTCAGGGATTTTTTAATAGTTACATATTGAGAGGGGAATTTAAATGGCAAACAAAGTAAAGTCTGACATTGAAATCGCATCAGTAGCAGAAATCAAACCAATCACAGAGGTTGCAGAGGCAATTGGATTAAGTGTAGAAGAATTGGAGTTGTTCGGTAAGTATAAGGCGAAGCTGAGCTATGATACAATCCACTCACTCGTGAACAAAGAAGATGGAAAATTGATACTGGTGACAGCGATCAATCCAACACCAGCTGGCGAAGGTAAATCGACGGTAACGGTTGGACTTGGGGACGCTCTCGCGAAAAAGAAAAAAACAATGATTGCGCTTCGTGAACCATCGCTTGGCCCAACAATGGGTATTAAAGGTGGCGCGACTGGTGGCGGTTATGCACAAGTTATACCAATGGAGGATATAAACCTTCATTTTACAGGCGATTTTCATGCGATTACGGCAGCGAATAATGCATTGTCAGCGTTTATCGATAATCATATGCAACAAGGAAATGAGTTAGGAATTGATCAACGTCGTATTGTTTGGAAGCGTGTTGTTGATTTGAATGATCGTGCTTTAAGAAAGGTGATTGTCGGACTTGGTGGTCCAGTTCAAGGTGTGCCACGTGAAGATGGCTTTGATATTACGGTTGCCTCTGAAATTATGGCAATTATTTGTTTGGCGAGCGATTTGAAAGATCTGAAACGTCGATTGAGTGAGATTGTCATTGGCTATAATTATGATCGCGAGCCTGTTACGGTTGGTGAAATGGGTTATGAGGGCGCGTTGACACTGCTCTTGAAGGAAGCGCTTAAACCCAATTTGGTACAGACTCTTGAGCATACACCTGCAATTGTGCACGGTGGTCCTTTTGCGAATATTGCGCACGGTTGTAATAGTATTTCAGCGACAAAAACAGCTCTTAAATTAGCGGATTATGTCGTGACGGAAGCTGGTTTTGGTGCAGATCTTGGTGCTGAGAAATTCCTTGATATTAAGGTGCCTGCACTTGATAAAGCACCAGATTGTGTTGTTATTGTAGCAACGATTCGCGCACTTAAAATGCATGGTGGCGTGGCGAAAACGGATCTTGGAGCCGAAAACGTAGAGGCGCTCGTAAAAGGTTTTGCGAATTTACAAAAGCATGTGGACACGGTGACGCAATTCGGACTTCCTTATGTGATTGCGATTAATAAATTTATTACCGATTCTGATGCAGAAGTGGCGCAATTAGAGGCGCTCTGTAAAGAACATGACATCCCGTTCTCCTTAACAGAAGTTTGGGAAAAAGGCGGAGCTGGTGGTGCTGAGTTGGCAGATAAAGTAATTGCGGCAGTTGAAACTGGTAAAGCAAATTATACGCGGATGTACGATGATGCAGATTCAATTGAAGAGAAATTAGAAGCCATCGTTACAAAAGTATACGGCGGTCTCGGTGTGGAGCTTTCGAGCAAAGCATTGAAGCAAATCACGGAATTCAAAAAGTATGGCTGGGATCGTTATCCGATTTGTATGGCAAAAACGCAATACTCGCTTACGGATGATCCAACGATGCTTGGTCGTCCAACCGATTTCGTGATTCATATTCGCGAGTTCATTCCGAAACTTGGAGCAGGCTTTATCGTTGCTTTGACGGGGGATGTAATGACGATGCCAGGATTGCCGAAAAAACCAGCGGCACTAAATATGGATGTGGATGAAAAAGGAAACGCAATGGGGTTATTCTAAAGTTTATATGTGAGATGAGCTGGGAATCTGAATATAGATTTCCCAGCTTTTTTGTTGGTTGATTACTTGCGCAAACTTCGCTAAAATAGAGAAGACAGACACGGAATGGATGGGAAAAAATGAAACAATTAAAAGTAGAAAATTTGACAAAAACTTATGGCGAAAAAAGCCTTTTTGAAAATGTAACGTTTGCGATTACGGAAGGGGAACGCATCGGGGTTATTGGTGTGAACGGGACTGGAAAATCGACACTGCTTTCAATTATTGCTGGTATGGAAGAAGGCGATAAGGGCGAAATTACGAAAGCGAAAGATTATACGATTGGTTTCTTAGCGCAAGATCCTGTTTTAATGGATGAGCACACGGTTTTGGAGGAAGTTTTCCAAGGAGATACGCGGGCGCTTCAAGCGGTTCGAAAATATGAGCAGGTTTTGCTTGAAATGGCTATTAATCCCGACGATACGTTGCTTCATGACCGTTTTACTAGGGCACAGCATGAGATGGATGCAACGAATGCATGGGATGTGAATACGGATGCGAAGACGATTTTGGATCGATTGGGGATTACGGACTTAACAGCAAAAGTTGGTTCTTTGTCTGGTGGGCAACGCAAGCGTGTGGGTCTCGCAAAAGTAATGATTGAGACGCCAGATTTGCTGATTTTGGATGAACCTACCAACCATCTTGATTTTACATCGATTCGCTTTTTAGAGGACTATTTGAATCGGTTCCGTGGTGCGGTTTTGCTTGTGACGCATGACCGGTACTTCTTAGACCGGGTGACGAATCATATGCTAGAAATTGATCGTGGAATGGCGTATCGCTACGTCGGAAATTATGAGAAATTTATGGAGTCCAAAGCGATTAGGATGGAAAATGAAATGCGTGAAGGGGAGAAGAATCGTAATTTGTATCGTAAGGAGCTTGCTTGGATGCGCCGTGGTGCGAAAGCTCGTTCTACAAAACAAAAAGCGCGTCAAGATCGATTCGCAGACCTTGAGGGAAAAGTGAAATCGAAAACGGATGATACAGAGTTACAGCTTGATTTTGCGACGTCAAGACTTGGCAAACAAGTATTTACACTTGAAAATGTGGATAAGCGTTTTGCACAGAAGCATGTTTTGCAGGATTTCAGTTTGATTATTCAACCCGGAGAGCGCATCGGTATTACTGGGAATAACGGTACAGGAAAATCAACATTGCTCAATATGTTGGCTGGTCGCTTGGCACCTGATGTTGGTGAAATTTCGACGGGGCAGACGGTTCGAATTGGTTACTATACACAGCAAAATGAGGAAATGGACTCAGATCAGCGGATGATTGCTTATTTGCAAGAGGCAAGTGAAGTCGTGAAAACATCTGATGGTGAAGTGATTTCTGTTTCTAATATGTTGGAACGCTTCTTATTTCCACCTGTAACACATGGCAAGAAAATCGGAAGTCTATCTGGTGGCGAAAAGCGTCGTTTGTTCTTATTGAAAATTTTGATGGAGCGGCCGAATGTATTGTTGCTGGATGAACCGACGAATGATTTGGATACACAGACATTGACGGTGTTAGAAGATTATTTGGAGACGTTTAATGGAACGGTGATTACGGTTAGTCATGACCGTTACTTCTTAGATAAGATTGCGAAGAAACTGCTCGTGTTCACTGGAATCGGCCAAATTGAGACGTATTTGGGTGAATATAGTGATTTCTTAGCGGAATATGAATCGCGAAAAGGAAAAACAAAAATGTTTGCGGTGGAGCCGGAGAAGGAAGTTATAGTGGAGAAGCCAAAAGAGAAAGTGAAGCACACATTTGAAGAAAAGCGTGAGTGGGCAGAGATTGAAGGGGTGATTGAGGCGCAGGAAGCTAAAATCACGGCAATCAGTTCCGATTTGGAACATGTAGGTGCGGATTTTACGAGGGCGAATGAGTTGAATAGCGCACTTTTGGAGGCAGAAAGTGAGTTGGAACGCTTGATGGAACGCTGGGAGTATTTATCGCAGTTTGCTGATTAACTTAGAAATGGGGTTATGATTGATGAAGCAATATCTAGATTTAGAAAAGTTTGTGTTGGAAAACGGTACGCACAAGGGTGATAGGACGGGAACGGGAACAATCAGTACATTCGGTTACCAAATGCGCTATGATTTGGCAGAGGGTTTCCCAATTATGACGACTAAGCGCGTTCCTTTTAAATTAGTTGTCAGTGAATTGCTTTGGTTTTTGCACGGTGATACGAATATTCGTTACCTTTTAGAGCACAATAATAATATTTGGAATGAATGGGCTTTTGAACGTTGGATAAAAAGTTCTGAGTACACTGGTCCGGATATGACTGATTTCGGTTTGCGAGCAGAATCAGATATAGCGTTTCAAGCAGTTTATCTAGAAGAAATGGCACGTTTTAAGGAACGAATTTTGAAGGATGATGATTTTGCCACGCAGTACGGAGAACTTGGGAATATTTATGGAAAGCAGTGGCGGGAATGGAGGACATCAACTGGTGAAACAATTGATCAGTTAGCAGACTTGATTGAAATGATTAAAACAAACCCGAATTCTAGACGTCTGATTGTTTCGGCTTGGAATCCTGAGGATGTGCCGAGTATGGCATTACCGCCGTGCCATACATTGTTTCAGTTTTATGTAGCGGACGGGAAATTAAGCTGTCAGTTGTATCAGCGGAGTGCGGATATTTTTTTTAGGAGTGCCATTTAATATTGCTTCTTACGCGCTCTTGACGCATTTGATAGCGCGAGAAACGGGGCTGGATGTTGGTGAATTTGTGCATACAATGGGAGATGCGCACCTATATAATAATCATATCGAACAAGTGAAGGAGCAACTGGCGCGAGAGCCAAGAGCTTTGCCAAGGCTTGTTTTATCGGAAAAACCGGCTTCCATTTTTGATTTTGATGTGGCGGATGTGACGCTTGAAGGATATAATCCGCACCCAGCGATAAAAGCACCGATTTCGGTTTGAGGAGGGCGACGATGTTAACATTTATTTGGGCACAGGATAGGGATGGCTATATCGGTAAGGATAATACGATGCCTTGGCGTTTACCTGCTGATTTGCAACATTTTAAAAAAGAGACGGACGGACAAACGATTGTGATGGGGCGAAAAACATATGAATCAATCGGAAAAGCTTTGCCTAATCGCGAAAATATCATTTTGACGCGCAATCCGAACTACGTTTTACCGGACGCAAAAGTGGTTCATTCGAAAGAAGAGATATTAGAATTGGCTACGGAGAAATCTGTTTTCATTACTGGTGGTGCCGAAATTTATCAGTTGTTTCTAGATGATGCAGATGTTTTAATAGTAACACATGTGGAGGCCGAATGTGGTGGAGATACACGGTTTCCTGCTATTGATTGGAAAAAATGGAAACTGATTAAGCGCGAAGACGGCGTTCGAGATGCTAAAAATGATCTTGACTTTTGGTACGGTTGGTATGAAAAAGAAGCGAAATAATCAGGGGGAGCAAATGAATCAGACACAAGCGATGATTTCTAGGTTTCACGTATTGGGCTATTTTCTAGTAACATTATTGTTTGCAGGTGCTGGTTTAATACTAGGAGCTAGTGATGTGCAGGATAGCATTGTTGTATCATTAGTTTTATTTGCTAAATTCATTTTGCTTAGCTTTATTATTGGTCTAATTGGAATATGGCGTACGAAGGAACTATCGACGCGTCTCTTTTTTCTCTGGCTAATTGTAATTCCTGTCGCGTATGTCTTCTTTTTAATAATGGTGATGGTAACAAGAGTTCATTAATTGAACTCTTGTTTATTTCGGCTAAGAGGTTTGTAATTGTTGTCCGAAATGAATAATTACAAATAGCCACGTGCATGATAAATTATAAGAATATACCGAAAAAGAGTTTGTGACAAAACTCCAGACGAGATAAAAAATCGCTCTACCCACTTTTTGGGTAAGACGTATATCTTGCTTCACACAAATCGAGCGAAAGCGTTTGTATTCGAGGGATTTAAGAAAGGATTACTTGTTCGCTTTGCTCTCATGTATATTGGGACTGTAACTCATTTCATTTCGAGCAGTCCCAACAATGCGAGCGCTTGAGAGCCGATTTATCTGGACTATGTCCCAGACCCATTTGAAAAGAGGGTGACTGTTAACAATGTTTTTCAAAAATGCGAAATGGCGAGCTAGTGGTACGGTTTTAGTTTTATTATGGTTTTGTTGGTTATTATCGTTTTTAGATCGGATGGTCATCACGGTAGCTTTACCTTACATAGCAGAAGATTTTGAGTTGACTTCTACGCATCAAGGATTGATTATTAGTACCTTTTTCATGGGGTATGCGCTGTTTCAAATTCCAGGGGGAATGCTGGCTGATCGTTTTGGCTTCCGGAAAATGACAAGTATTGCGGTTGGATTTTGGTCGCTGTTTACGATGCTAACAGGAGTTGTTTTTTATTATCCTTTATTTTTAGGAGTACGTTTTTTCTTTGGGATAGGAGAGGCACCACTTCCTGGATCTTCTTATAAAGCAATTGCGACGTATTATCCGAAACGGCTTCGTGGACGTATGACAAGTATTCAATCAACGGTGAATACGCTTGGACCGGCTTTTGCGAGTGTTCTGGCAGCATATTTTATTAGTATTTTTGGTTGGCGGCATCTGTTTATTTTTCTAGCAATTCCAGGTTTTGTGATTGCGTTCTTATTTTATCGATTGGTTCGTGATAAGCCACAAGATAATCCACGGATGAGTTCTGAGGCACTGCAGGAGCTGAAAGAAGATGAACCAGCTACTAACGTCACTAAGCCTAAAGCAAAGATGTCGGCGATTTTTAAAAACAGTTTAGTCTGGAAAGCGGGGCTTGTTTGGTTTTTCTTTGATTTGACTTTCTGGGGCTTTACTTCTTGGTTACCATCTTATTTGATGAATGAACGTGACTTGAGTTTACAGGCGACAGGCTTTTACAATGCTTTACCATATTTGGTAGGTACGGTGGCGATGCTGTGCGGTGGGGCAATGTCGGATCGATTTAAAGAGCAACGTCGGTTTATCTTTGCATTTTCGATTTTGATTGCAGCGATTTCTTTATTTTTTATCATTAAAGTGCCATCTGTTGAAATAGCGCTCTTACTACAATGTGTCACGGCATGGTTTTTATTTTTATCACAAGGTATTTTTTTGGGGGATTGTTGTTGATATTTTGCCGACAGATCAGATGGCAACGGGCTCTTCTGTTGTGAACTGTCTTGGCTCGATTGCAGGAATTGTTTCACCGATTTTGATTGGAAGATTGCTTGATCTCTCAGGTGGTTCCTATGCGACAACGTTTATTTATTTGGCAGTTTGTCTAGTTTTGGCAGGATTGATTGTACCAACATTGAAAATCCAGAAAACAATATAAAAATGGCGTTAAATCAAGATAGGAGACCTTGATTTAACGCCATTTTTCTTTTTAGGCTTCTACTAATTTTTGATCTTCTTGTTTTAGTTCGCCTGTCGCTTTACTTGTGACAATTCCGGCAACCATACTGTCGCTCACGTTAAGCGCTGTGCGCCCCATATCAATCAATGGCTCGATGGAAATCAAAACACCAGCAAGTGCTATTGGTAAATTCAATGTAGAAAGTACAATAATCGCGGCAAATGTAGCACCACCACCAACACCAGCAACCCCGAATGAACTGATTGCAACTACGAGTATAACAGTTAAAATAAATTTCCAAGAGAATGGGTCAATTCCAGCTGCTGGGGCAATCATAATTGCAAGCATTGCCGGATAAATTCCAGCACAGCCGTTTTGCCCAATCGATAAACCGAATGATGCTGCGAAATTAGCAATACCGTTAGGCACACCAAGTTTTTTCTGTGTTTCGATGTTTAGTGGGAGTGCACCAGCACTCGTTCTAGATGTAAAGGCGAGTGTCAAGACGGGCATTGATTTTTTAATGTACGTCACTGGACTTGTTCCAGTGAAACTAACGATAATGAGATGAATAATAAACATTGCGATAAGGGCTACATAAGACGCAATCACAAAGTTTCCTAGTTTTAGAATCGCGGATGTGTCACTTAGAGCAACAGTACTTGTCATAATCGCAAAAACTCCATAAGGTGTTAAGCGAAGAATCAGCTTCACAATACGCAAGATAATCGCATAAATCGCATCGACACCTTTTGCAAAAATAGCTGCCTCATCGGGTTGTTTACGCTGCACGCCAAGGAAAGCTGCTCCGATGAATGCTGCAAAAATAACTACAGCGACAGTAGAAGTTGCGCGCGCTCCAGTGAAATCAAGGAAGGGATTAGCTGGCAAGAGTTCCACGATTTTTTGTGGGAATGATAAATCGCTAATTCCAGCGAACTTATCTTGTAGCTCCGTTGCACGTGCTGCTTCTGTTGCTCCTTGTGAAATATTACTTGCATCAAGATGGAATAAAAGTGCCACTCCGATGCCGATAAAAGCCGCAATAGCGGCTGTGATGACAAGTGTTCCAATAATCCACATGCCAACTTTCGCGATGTTAGCTTTCAATTGTAATCGTGTAAAAGCCGTGACGATAGAGATGAAAATTAGTGGAATGGCAACCATTTGAAGCAGTTTCACATAACCACTTCCAATGATTCCTAGCCAATCCGTCGTTTGTTTCGTAACATCAGACGCCGCCCCGTAAATAAATTGTAAGACAAAACCAGCAACAATACCGATGCCGAGTGCTAATAATACTCGTTTTGAAAAAGAAACATGACGCTTTGCGAGCCAGCCAAACATAAAGATAATGATGGCAGCTACGACTAGGTTAATAATTAAAAATGCTGTATCCATGTAAAAATTCCTCCCTTACCATTTAAATCTAGAAATTATGATATTTTATAATTCCGATAAGATTTGTTGGTATTAGATTACATGGAAAAAAAGAGTTTGTCAAGAATGAAAAGCTGAAGAAGCCCGTTAGGCTCGACAGAAATTGTTAGGGGGCGCAGTGAAAACCCTCTTTTGGTTTTTGCGGAGGCCACGAAATTTCCGAGAGACTGGCATCAGAAGCTGGATCAGATGAAAAGCTGAAGAAGCCCGTTAGGCTCGACAGAAATTGTTAGGGGGCGCAGTAAAAAGCTGTTCTTGCTTTTTATGGAGGGTGTGAAGTTTTCGAGGAGTTGGCTAAGAGGAAGGCAGTTTCATTGCATTCAACTGCATATTGAGATTCTAAATCAGCATACTACGCTTCTTAAGAACCACAACAAAGCTGGATCCGGAGGCACATCATGTGATGCTGTATAAGGATTACATGCTCACTCCGTTCTCCTGCATATTGAGGTTCTAAATCGGCAAGGTATGCCTAATAAGAACCTCAACAATTCTTTCTAAGAATGCTTCATAAGAGTATCAGCAACTTTTTCTTGCTCTTCTAAAATTGATGCTTGGGCTGCGGCAATTCGAGCAATTGGAATCCGATAGGGTGAACAAGAAATATACTGCAATCCTAAACGGTGGAAGAATTGAATGGAAGCGGGGTCTCCTCCGTGTTCTCCGCAGACGCCCATTTTAAGTGAGGGGTTTGTCATCCGACCTCGTTGTACGGCTGTTGTCACCAATGTACCAACGCCTTTTTGATCAATTGATTGGAAAGGGTCTATCTGTAAAATCTTTTGCTCCTGATACGCATATAGGAATTTATTCGCGTCATCTCGGGAAAAACCAAATGTCAATTGTGTTAGGTCATTTGTACCAAAACTGAAAAATTGAGCTTCTTCTGCGATTTCGTCTGCGGTAGCGCAAGCGCGAGGAATTTCAATCATGGTTCCAATATCAAACGGCAATACCAGCTGTTCTTTTCGGAAAATCGCTTGAATTGCCTCTTTCAATTGATTTTTAATGATAGTGATTTCTTCTTTGCTAGAAACGAGCGGTACCATAATCTCAGGATACACAGCAATCCCTTCATCATGAACTTGAATGGCACTCTCTATAATTGCTTCTGCCTGCATGATATAGATTTCTGGGAAAGTAATGGCTAATCTGCAGCCTCGATGTCCAAGCATAGGATTGGTTTCTGCCAACTCATGCACACGTTGCTTGATTTCTACTGAGGATTTTCCAATTTCTTGCGCTAATTTCTCAATATCCCAATCTGTTTTTGGTAAAAATTCATGTAAAGGTGGGTCTAATAAGCGAATATTAACAGACTTCCCATCTGCTGCGCGGAAAATTTCTACAAAATCTGCTTTTTGCACCGTTTTTAAATGGGCAAGGGCAGCCATTCGTTCATCCTTTGTCTCGGCTATAATCATTTCGCGAACGTTCAGAATCCGATCTTCTTGGAAAAACATATGCTCGGTACGGCAAAGTCCAACGCCTTCTGCTCCAAAATGTAGACCAACTTCTAAGTCCTCTGGCGAATCAGCATTCACCCGAACAACCAGTTTCTTAGTTTCATTTACCCAGCTCATTAGCTCTTCAAAATGTCCGCCGATTTCTGTCTCAACGAGCGGGATTTCCCCGAGATAAATATTTCCTGTAGAGCCGTTGAGCGAGAGAAAATCGCCTTCTGTCAAAGTGGCCGTTGTACTCCGCATCTCTTTTTTCTTGTCATCAATCGTAATCGAATCACAGCCAGCCACGCAGCATTTTCCCATTCCGCGAGCAACAACTGCCGCATGTGAAGTCATACCACCGTGCGCTGTTAAAATGGCAACGCTTTTCGCCATACCTTCAATGTCTTCTGGCGAAGTCTCATTGCGAACCAACACGACTTTTTCTCCGCGCTCAGCAGCTTTTACAGCATCTTCCGCATTAAAATAAATTTGGCCGGTTGCTGCACCTGGCGAAGCTGGGAGGCCGGTGGCAAGTGATTTCGCATTAGCAAGACTCATTTCATCAAAAGAAGGATGGAGCAATTGGTCAATTTGAGCTGCATCAATACGCATGATCGCCTCTTCTTTTGTTAATTTTCCTTCGTGTACAAGATCCACTGCAATATTAATCGCAGCTTGTGCCGTCCGCTTACCATTTCGTGTCTGTAATACAAAAAGTTCGCCTTTTTCTATCGTAAATTCGATATCTTGCATGTCTAAATAGTGTAGTTCGAGTAGGGTGGCTACATCAAGCAATTGTTTGTAAACCTCGGGCATTGTATTTTCTAAGTGTGAAATCGGTTCTGGCGTTCGGATTCCAGCAACGACATCTTCACCTTGCGCGTTCAACAAATATTCCCCGAAGAAGAGATTTTCACCCGTCGAAGGATTACGTGTAAACGCAATGCCAGTTCCGCTCGTGTCGCCAGTATTCCCAAATACCATTGATTGGATATTGACAGCGGTTCCAAGTTGGTTATCAATCCGGTGGAGGCGGCGATACACAACAGCGCGAGGATTTTCCCACGAATCAAAAACAGCGGTAATAGACAAGCGCAACTGCTCGAAAGGATTTTGTGGGAAATCACGGCCGGAAGCACTGACATAAATTGCTTTATACGTCATAATTAAATCTTTTAAGTCCGATGCAGTTAGTTCTGTATCAAGCGTATAATTTTTGCTTTCTTTCAAATCAGTAAGCGCTTGCTCAAAACGGTAACTGGGAATTTGAAACACAACATCACCGAACATCTGGATGAAACGCCGATAGCAATCATAGCTAGAGCGCGCATCATCGGTAACCCGCTCAAGGCCTATCACAGACTGATCGTTGAGTCCTAGATTAAGAATGGTATCCATCATCCCAGGCATCGAAAAAGGTGCGCCAGAACGAACGGAGATAAGGAGGGGATTCATAGCATCGCCAAATTTTTTTCCCGTCTCTTCTTCTAAAATTTGTAGATGTGTCATCATTTCAGTATAGATATCATCCGATAAGTATTGATGGTGCTCATTGTAGTCTTTACAAGCTTCTGTTGTAATCGTGAATCCTGGGGGTACAGGTAGGCCAATATTCGTCATTTCTGCTAAATTAGCACCTTTTCCACCTAATAAGTACTTCATTTCCTTCGAACCTTCATTAAAATGATACACAAATTTTCTCAAAATAGTCACCTCTAACATTAGATTTTTAGTTCACTTCACTTTTTCAATGATGAGGGCGGCGGTTTCTTCGATTGCTTTGTCTTCCACTTGAATAACGCGACATCCGAGCTGTTTAAAAATCTGATAGCCGTAGTCAAGTTCTTCTAAAATCCGATTTTCACTAGAATAATTGCTCGTTTCATCCAAACCAATGGATTTTAATCGAACTTTACGAATTGCTGAGAGCTTTTCTGGACTATTCGTTAAACCGATAATCCGATTTCTCGGTATTTGCGTGAGTTCTGCAGGGATTGGAACCTCCGGAACGAGCGGAACGTTGGCAACTTTATAATTTTGATTAGCGAGATAGCTACTGAGTGGTGTTTTGCTTGTACGAGAAATCCCGATGAGTACGATATCTGCCTCTAATAAGCCACGTGGATCTTTGCAATCATCGTATTTGACCGCGAATTCAATGGCCGCGATTCGGTCAAAATAATGTTGGTCGAGCCTGCGCATGTTTCCGGGATCTTCTTTTGATTGCTGCCTAGTTTTTTGCTCGATAGCGGCGGTTAGGTTTGAGACAAGGTCAATACACGATAAGTTGTGTAGTGTGCAAAATTCACTAGAAAGCTTAGCTAATTTTTTTTGAACTAATGTTTGGACGATAATAGCATCAGCTTTTTTTGCTTCATCCAAAATTTCAAGTAAAGCATCTTCGTCTCGGACAAAAGCGTGACGGCGAATGTCAGCGCCACCTTCTAATGTGAATTGAGCAGTAGCAGCCCGAATAAGATGTTGTGCGGTTTCTCCGATTGCGTCTGAAATAACATAAATGATGACAGTAGACTTCATTTTTACCTCCAAATTATTCATTTTTAAATGTATCTACAAAAAGTTGAACAAGTCGCGTTTTTGACACCTTACCAATCGCTTTTTCTGCGTCCATAACAGGCAATGAGTCAATCTGGTGAATCACGAGTTGTTGTGCGGCATAAAGCGCTGTGTCGTTTTTAGTAACAGTTAAAATATTAGGCATACGTGTCATAATTGTCGCAATTGGTGTAGCCTTTTTATCAGTATCGGCAAGCGCGCCTTTTAACAAGTCTTTGCGTGAGACGATACCAATCAAAGCCGATGATTCAATAACATATAAACTTCCAGTATCCTCTAAAAAAAAGTGTTACTATCGCATCGTGAATCGAGGTTTCTTTCGTTACAAAAACTGGTGTTGTCATGATTGCTTCGACTTGCAATTGGCGAATATCTTCATAAATGGTAGGATTTAAATCGAGTCCTGAATAAAAATATCCGACTTTTGGACGGGCATCTAAAATACCAGTCATTGTTAGAATCGATAAATCGGCACGAATTGTAGCACGGGTTAATTCCAAAGAGCGTGCGATTTGATCTCCAGTTGCGGGTTCATGCTCTTTTACAAATTCAATGATAGCTAGTTGTCTTGCTGAGAGTTTTATTTGGCTCACCTCATTTCGATATAGGATATGCTGTTTATTATATAGTATGGCATAATTAAATGCAAATGATTAATATGTCATACTATATAAAGATATATTCCCTATTTTTGCACTATCCACATAGCTACGTTATAATTATCACAAGGTGAGAGGAGGAGAAGTTTACTGTGCCAAAGAAAGTAACTTGGCTAGAACTATTTTTTGATTTATTATTTGTTGGTGCGATTGCGTCCGTAACGCATGTGTTGTTACACATAGAGGACGGTGTAATCCATGGCACTATCTTTTGGAAGTTTGTTTTAATGTTTGTGCCGTTATGGTGGGCATGGGTAGGTCAGACGTTATTTATCAACCGTTATGGAAATGATTTGTTACCCCAACGACTGCTTATTGGCTTGGAAATCATGTTTGTACTATTGATGATTTCGAGCTTTAATATTCAGTTTGATGAAACATATATCACATTTTTCATTGGATATATTGGTTTGCGGATGATTACGGCAATTCAGTATCTGTTTGCGGCAAAGAAAGAAAAAGCAGCGCGCAAAAACGTGGCGCTTTTCCTGGGTAAATATTTTTGGATTGGTATTTTTGTGTCATCATTGTCATTATTCTTTGATGGTGATTGGCGGTATATTATGCTTTACGCAGGTATTTTACTAGATATTCTAGTACCGCTTCTAGGACGAAAAAAATTGCGGCAAGTCCCGATACATACGGAGCATCTTTTGGAACGTTTTGGCTTATTCACCATTATTTTGCTGGGCGAATCTATCGTATCGATTATTTCTGTACTGTCGACGGAAGTTATGGATGCGGGGGTTATTTTTTATGCGGCGTGCGCCATCGTTCTTGTGTTACTCATCTGGTGGCAGTATTTTGATAACTTAGAGAAAAAATTGGATAAGGAGCAGCTTACTGCAGGGCAGTTGATTATTTACGGACACTTATTTATCTTCCTGTCCCTATCAACAACTGCGGCGGGTATTAAAATGCTCGTTTTACCAGACATATCTTATCATTTTGTTGTTTTCTTCTTGTTTAGCTCAGTTTTAGTGTATCTTCTTGCTTTTTCGGGGACTTTTCATTTATATCGGGTTCCAGAAGAGCGGCTTGCATGGATACATTTAGCTTTATTCCTTGGCCTGCTTGCCGGATTGTTCTTTCTTGTCTGGTTTGTCACTATCCCTGCTGTATTTGTACTAGTGGCTTTATGTATATTTTTCTTTGTTTTTGGAATGATGACATCTAAATAAGCGATTTAAAATGAAATTCCATTAAATCCTAGTATTTGCGAGTTGGCATTGCTACAATGAAACAAAATAGCTAGCAAAAAAGGCATCCAAATTTAAGGGTACCTTTTCCTAATCTATACATAAATCAAAATACAAAAATACATAAACCCAGTTCCCGCAATAACAAATAGATGCCAAATTGCGTGCATGTAAGGAATTCTTGGAATGCTATAAAAAACGGCGCCAACGGTGAACATGATACCACCGGTTACAAGTAGCCAAAACCCAGTTGGTTCCAGCGATAGGTAGAGTGGTTTGATAGCAATCATAACAAGCCATCCCATCAGCAAATAAAAGAGTGTTGAGATAAGTTTCCATTTTCCGAGCAGGAAGCATTTATAGATAATCCCAGCTATGGCGAGTCCCCAGATGATTCCGAAGAGCGTCCACCCAAGTGAACCTTGTAGTGTTATCAATACGAGTGGAGTGTATGAGCCAGCTATCAAAACGTAGATGGCCACATGATCTAAAATATTAAATAATTGTTTAGCTTTTCCTGGTTTAAAGCTATGCAACATTGTCGAACAGAAATAGAGTAACATCAAGGAGATGCCATAAATTAAAAAACTGACCAAATAAACCGGGTTATCTCGTTGTACTGCGAAGATAATAAGCATCACGAGTGCTGGGATACTAAGTAAAAATCCGATTCCGTGAGTTACAGCATTTGCGATTTCCTCTTTCCAATTATATGCTTCGTGCATATTTATCACCAAACTTTTCTGAAAAATTCAATTTTCAATTCTTACTTTCATAATACGCTTTTTACAGGGAAATAGAAAGCAAAAAAGCGCGCTAAAATTGAAGATAATGTAAAGCATGTCAAAATACCGTTATAAGGTACAACTTCCGCTGGATATTTAGCTATTAGAATAGTACTATTGTGATTTTCTTGCTATAATAGAAAAAAAGAAAATCTAGAATTGGATGTGGAAATAATGACAAAAATTAAAATTGTGACTGATTCAACTGCAGGATTAACGCCCGAAGAAGTGGCGAAATATAACATTCATATTCTACCGTTAACCGTTGAAATTGACGGGAAAAATTACGATGCAACAGAGCTAGAACCAACTGATTTCATGGCGAAAATGGCAGCTGCAAAGCAACTTCCAAAATCATCGCAACCAGCAATTGGGAATATTGTAGCTTTATTTGAGGAATTAACCGCAGACGGTAGTGAAGTGCTAGCGATTCATTTGACGGAAAAATTAAGTGGTACAGTATTGACTGCACAACAAGCAGCTGATATGGTACCAGGAAAAGTAACGGTTATTGATTCTGATTACATTGCACGCGCCTTGGCTTTCCAAGTGATTGAGGCGGCGAAAATGGCACAAAAGGAATCGAACACAGTAGAAGACATTTTAACGAAAATCTCATCTATTCGTGCGAAAACCAAGCTCTATATTTGTGTTGTTACGCTTGAAAACCTTATTAAAGGTGGGCGTGTTGGCAGAATGCAAGGGATTATTGGAAGCCTCTTGAATATCAAGCTGATTGCCAGATTGCAGGATGGTGCGCTAGTGGAGGAAGCTAAGATTCGTAGTAAGAAGAAAACGATGGATTATTTAGTTGATATTTTGAAAGCAGAAACGAAGAAGGTAAAGGAGCTCAACATTCAACATGCGAATGGTTTGCAAATGGCCGAAGAAATCAAAACACATGCCAAGGAAATTTTCCATCTGTCTAATGTGTTGGTTTTAAATGCTGATTCGGTCATCTCAACGCATGCTGGAAATGGTGCTTTTGCAATGATTTACTATACAGAGTAGGTTAGGTGAAGAACTTGAATAAGAAAAAATATTGGTTCGCGGGAATTGCTATTATCATTTTTGCGGCGATTCTTACCTTTTATTTTGTCCAGAAAGAGCAAGAAAGAAAGCGCGAGGAAGCTCGTATTGCGGTAAATCTTGTTGCGATGGGTGATTCGTTAACGGAAGGATCTGGCGATGAGAAAGATAATGGTGGATACGTTGGGATTATTGCGTCCATGTTGTCTAAGCGTGAAGATGTAAGAAGTGTGAAGACAGAAAATTATGGCGTTGGTGGTAACCGAATTGATCAGTTGATGAAGCGCCTAGATACACAGCCTGATTTTCAAAAAGATGTCAAAGCAGCAAATGCGATTTCAATCACGATTGGCGGCAATGACGTGATGAAAGTAGTGCGCTCTAAATTACTAGACGCAGAGAAACAGGACTTTACAAAAGCAAGCAAGATATTCGATCAAAAATTGAAAGAATTGTTGGCAGAAATTCGTGATTTAAATGCTGATGCGCCAATTTATGTGTTCGGTATTTATAACCCGTACACCACTTATTTCGCTGATTTTGAAGTGTTCGACGAAATTATTGCAGAATGGAATGCGGCTACGAAAAAAAACGCTAGCGAAAACCGACGATGCGCATTTTATTTCGGTCACGAAGCAATTGGAAGAACGTGGGGACACAGCAGTTGGGAAGGCAAATCCGAATCTAGCAGGCGATTTATTTCACCCGAACCATGAAGGTTATCAGAAGATGGCAGATGCGCTTTATAAAGAAATGGTAACATCCATTCATGAGGGAAATATAAGATAGAGAAGGTGACTGGAATTGAAGGCGGAGAATAAGCAAATAAATTTTTGGAAATGGGCATTTCTTACTTTTGCTGGTATTCTAGTGCTCAGCTTTTGTTGGATTTACATGTCAATATTTTGGTTTTCACCGCATGTGCCGGAAGATGCAGGGCGTAAAGTGAGTACAAAAGACATGGTGGAATTTCCATCATCAACGAATAAAGCAGATTTGAATGCATTGATTGCGCATTATTTGCAAGATTTTCAAAAGGATAATGATGCGGATATAACGTATGATGTGTATTTAGCGGATGATGTTGTTTTCACCGCAGAGGCTCGCTTTTTAGGACAACCTGTGGACTTAGGACTTAATTTTACGCCAACATTACGAAAAGATGGCGTTGTTGTCTTGAAGCAAGTGGACTTAAGAATAGGTGCATTGCCGCTCCCCGTTTCGGTTGCGATGAAGTATGTACAAAACCAGGTGGAATTGCCGGATTGGGTTACGGTGTCTCCAAAAAGTCGGAAAATTTATTTGGATATGAATAAACTGGAATTAAAGGGCGGTGTAAGGGTGCGTGTCGATGCGCTTGATTTGAAGAAGGATGATATTTCGTTTACACTGTTAGTACCGACAAATTAAGATGGGGAGGTAAGACAATGAGTGAGAAAGCAATTTTTGCGGGTGGCTGTTTTTGGTGTATGATTAAGCCGTTTGATATGCAACCTGGAATTGAGAGTGTGGTTGCCGGTTATACGGGTGGTCATACGGTGAATCCAACATATAAAGAGGTCTGTAGTGAGACAACGGGACATACAGAAGCGGTCGAGATTACATTTGATCCAGCTGTTTTTCCTTATGAGAAATTGGTTGAGGTTTACTGGCAGCAGACGGACCCAACGGATGCAGGTGGTCAATTTGTAGACCGTGGATCGTCTTATCGACCGGTTATTTTTTATACGTCAGAGGAACAGCGTACTATAGCAGAGCAATCGAAAGCAGATTTGGATGCGAGTGGGCGTTTTAAAACGACCTGTTGTGACAGCAATTGAGAAGGCTGGACCGTTTTATGTGGCGGAGGAGTACCATCAAGATTTTTATAAGAAGGATCCGAGTCACTACAAGAATTATCGCAGTCATTCGGGGCGTGACCCATTTATCGATGCTAATTGGAAAGGGTGATTCGCTAATGAAGCAAGAGGATAAAGCAAAACGATTGAAGGAATTGAACGATTTGCAATATAAAGTGACACAGGAGCAAGGAACGGAAAGCCCATTTAAAAATGAATTTTGGGATAATGAACAACCGGGGATTTATGTGGATATCGTTTCTGGGAAGCCGTTGTTTTCCTCGCTGGATCAGTATGATGCTGGTTGTGGTTGGCCAAGTTTTACGAAGCCGATTGATCCGCTTGAGGTCTTGGAAAAACGAGATTTATCGCACGGAATGATTCGGACGGAGGTTCGTTCGGTGGATGCTGATTCCCATTTGGGTCATATTTTTCCTGATGGGCCGCGTGAATCAGGTGGAATGCGTTATTGTATTAACTCCGCGGCGCTTCGCTTTGTACCGAAAGATGCGCTTGAAGAAGCTGGTTATGGTGTGTATTTGCCGCTTTTTGAGTGATGGTGGAATGGTGCGGACCTTTGCTAAATGATGGTGAGCTACCGCTTGTTGTCGCTATATTTAGCATATGTTGTAGTTTTAGCGTTGAATACCTCTGCCAGGTTATGATAGAATTGGTAGGGGTATTAGTTTGTATTTTTCCAAGGAGGAATGAAGATGCAGAAAATTGCTGTGCTTGGTTTAGGTGGCATTGCGCAGAAAGCCTATTTACCGGTGTTTGCGCATTTGGATAATGTGGAGGTACATTTGTTTACGCGTGATGCGCAGAAGTTGAAGGCTATTAGTGAGAAATACCGATTTCATAATACGCATCATTCCATTGATTCGATTATTCGTGCGCAAGTCGATGCGGTGTTTATACATACGTCAACGGCAAGCCATCCAGAAATTGTTCGCGCATTTTTAGAGGCGGAGATTCCGGTTTATGTAGACAAGCCGGTTGCGGACGATTATGAAACGACGAAGGAATTGATTGAGCTTGCTGAGGCAAAAAATACGTTATTGATGGTTGGCTTTAATCGCCGTTTTGCGCCTCGATATGCGGCGTTGGCAGAAAAAACAGATACCAATATGATTTTGATGCAAAAACATCGGAAAGCGCAGGCAAATGATGCACGTACGTTTATCTTTGATGATTTTATTCATGTTGTGGATACGGTATTACATTTACTAGATGCACCGGTGGAGAAAATGACGGTTTTTCCGACGATGAATGGGGAATTATTATCAGCGATTACAGTGCAGTTTTTGGCGAATGGTCGGACGGCAACGGCGATTATGAATCGAGAAAGCGGTACAAGCGAGGAGCGTTTGACTGTCTTTACACCGGATGCGAAATTTGAAGTGGAGCACGTGACAGAGTTGCATGTATACGAAGGGACGGGCCATTCGATTGTGCGTTTTGGTGATTGGGAGACGACACTTTATAAACGTGGGTTCGAGTCGATTATTACGGCCTTTTTGGATGCGGTACGTGAGGGCAAGACAGAGCCAGTTACAAAAAAAATCAGCGCTTGAAACGCATCGGATTTGTGAAGAAATTTTGCGACATGTGGAAAGTTGACAACAGAAAGGAATGGGCGGCTTGGGACGATCGTTTTATCATTATTTAATGACTTACCGCGATACGATTAAACGGGATGCAGCGACGAAATTTGCAAATGATGCTTTTAAAGATCACAGTTTTCCGAAGCAGTCTACTGATTATTATGAGTTATGCGAGTATTTGGAGTTGAATGCTCCATATATTCCGAGCATGACGTTGTTTGATGATATTTGGAATAGCTATATTTTGGATGAAGAAAAAAAATGGGAGGCGATAGTCGATGAGTATTCATATTGAGGCAAAACAAGGCGAAATCGCAGAAACGATTCTTTTACCGGGAGATCCGTTGCGTGCGAAGTATATTGCAGAAACTTTTTTAGAGAATGTTACTTGTTTTAATGAAGTTCGTAATATGCTTGGCTATACGGGGACTTATAAGGGGAAGCGTGTATCGGTTATGGGTACTGGTATGGGGGTTCCATCGATTTCGATTTATGTGAATGAATTGATTCAAAGTTATGATGTCAAAAATTTGATTCGCGTTGGAACAATGGGCGCAATCCAAAAAGACGTGAAAGTTCGCGATGTCGTCATTGCGCAAGCGGCTTCGACGGATTCGCAAATTAATCGTAACACATTTGCAGGCGTAGATTTTGCACCAGTAGCTGATTTTGAATTGTTGAAAAATGCGTATGATGCAGGGCTTGAAAAAGGCCTAGCAATGCGTGTTGGAAATGTTTTTTCATCAGATCGCTTTTATAATGAGCAGTTGGATAAGCAACAATTGGCGGACCATGGTGTGCTTGGCATCGAGATGGAAGCAGCGGCACTTTATACGATTGCGCAGAAATTTGGACGAAAAGCATTGGCGATTTTGACAGTCAGTGATCACATTTTTACTGGGGAAGAAACGACGTCAGAAGAGCGCCAAACGACGTTCAATGATATGATTGTGGTTGCGTTAGAGTCTACATTGAAGTAGGGATGAAATATTTGTGGGGAGAATCTGACGAAGGAAGGTAACAAGACAAGATGATGCATTTTATTTCATTCATAATAGCGCTAGGATTGGCTAGTTTGAATACGTCAACAGATTATGTAACGGGTGACCTCAACCATCCTAGTGTGGAAACAGCGACAGCAGACCAAAAGGTAAATACAGAACAACCAGAAAGTAAGGATAGTACGGAAAAGAATAACAAGGCGGAGGGTACAAATTACCAAGATGATCCGCTTTATCCTTACATTGCTCAGCAAAATAAATTAGTAAAAAGAGAAGGTGTTCAATTTATTACGAACCCTGAGAACATATTAGTGCTCGCGAATAAGGAGTATTCTCTAGAATCAAGCTATTCGCCGCCCGATCTTGTTCGCCCGAATGTAACCTTTTCATTCGGTGATGCACAGGTAGAAAAAGCGCAGATGCGGAAGGAAGCTGGATCTCAGTTAGAGGTGATGTTTTCGGCGGCCAAGAAAGATGGTCTGACATTATATGCTGTCTCGGGGTATCGTTCGTATAAACGTCAGCAGGAGGTTTTTAGCGCGGAGGTTGCTGCGAAAGGTGAAGCAAAGGCAAAGGAAGCTGTGGCTGTTCCAGGTACAAGTGAGCACCAAACCGGTCTTGCAATGGATATCTCATCGAGTAATCAAGGATTTAACTTGACGGAGGCTTTTGGTGAAACACCGGAGGGTCAATGGTTGCAAAAGAACGCGCATCATTATGGCTTTATTTTAAGGTATATGAAAGGTAAGGAAGCTGTGACGCAATATCAATATGAATCTTGGCACTATCGCTATGTTGGGAAAGGCGCGGCAACGATTATTTATGAGAATGATTGGACGCTTGAAGAGTTTTTCGAACATGTGCAAGCATTGCAAAAGAAAATTGATAATGCCTAAATAGTGAATGATGAAGGGCTCTCACGTGATGTGGGGGTCTTTTTTATGGATGAAAGGAAACAAGTTGATTGACTAAAATACCCCCTATAGGTATAATGAGGTCATAGAGTTGTGAGAGGAGTTGGATGATAATGGTTCATGATAAACCAATTGTGCCACGTTCGGATGAAGATACAAAACAGGTGTTGAATCGTTTGCGGCGTGTGGAAGGGCAGGTTCGTGGAATCGCGCAGATGGTGGAGGAGAATCGTTACTGTGTTGATATTTTAGTGCAGATTTCAGCGGCTAATTCAGCGCTTAAGAAGGTTGGTTTACAAGTTTTGGAGCATCACGCGAAGCACTGTGTCGTAGATGCTGCGCAAAATGGTGAGTCGGATGAAGTGATGGATGAGTTGTTGAAGGTAATTCGGCAGTTCTCAAAAACGTGATAGATCGGGGGGATTTTAAAATGGAAGCGAAGAGGCAAGATTTGAATGTGTTCGGTATGACATGTGCAGCTTGTTCGACACGGGTGGAGAAGTCGTTGAAACGTGCAGTTGGTGTGGAGCGAGCCAGTGTGAATTTGGTGACAGAGAGTGCTGTAGTGTATTATGATCCCGAGCAGATAGGAACAGAACAATTGATTGATATTGTGAAGCATGCGGGGTATGAGGCAGCGGAGAAAATGTCAAAAGAAGAAAAAGATGCGGTATTGGAGAAGAAGTTTAGACGTGAGGTGCGGCAGTTTGCGCTGTCTGCTGTTTTGGCCTTCCCGTTATTGCTGACCATGGTGACGCATATCCCGTATTTACATCATACGTCATTTGCAATGGGAGTTGATTCGTTGATTAGTCCGACGGTTCAGCTAATCTTGGCAACGGTGATTCAGTTTTATATTGGTTGGCGATTTTATGTTGGGGCGTATAAGTCGCTCCGTGGTAAGAGCGCCAACATGGATGTGCTTGTGGCACTTGGGACATCAGCAGCTTATTTTTATAGCTTGGCAGAGTATGTCCGGCAAATGCTAAATCCTAATATAGAAGCACATTATTATTTTGAGACGAGTGCAATATTGATTACATTAATTTTGCTCGGGAAGTTGTTGGAGAGTTATGCTACATCGAAAACAACGCAATCCATTGCGGGGCTGCTTAAACTCCAATCGAAGGAAGCTGTTGTGCTGCGGGAGAACAAGGAGTGGAAGGTGCCTGTAGATGAGCTTGCGGTCGGCGATGTAATTTTAGTGCGCCCTGGTGAAAAAGTGCCGATTGATGCGGTTGTTTTGACAGGGGAAACGAGTGTTGATGAGTCGATGATTTCGGGAGAACCGGTACCTGTCGAGAAGAAGGTGGGGGATGCGGTGATTGGATCCACGGTGAATTTCGATGGAACATTTCAGGCGAAGGTAACGAAACGGATGGATGATACAGTGCTTTCGACGATTATTCGGCTCGTAGAAGAGGCGCAGGGTGTGAAAGCGCCAATTCAGCGTTTGGCAGATCGAATTTCGGGGATTTTTGTGCCTATTGTGCTAGGGATTGCGCTTGTGACATTCGTGGTTTGGATGATTGCAACAGGTGGCGTACTTGATCAGTCGCTACAAGTCGCGATTGCAGTACTTGTGATTGCATGTCCATGTGCGCTGGGTTTGGCAACGCCGACTGCGATTATGTCGGGAACTGGGAAAGCTGCCGAAAGCGGTATTCTTTTTAAAGGTGGCGAACATCTAGAGCGGACGGCGAAAGTGGACACGGTTATTTTTGATAAAACAGGAACGCTGACGGAAGGGAAATTACGTGTGACAAATATGTTAGATAGTCACGTGGATTTCAAACGTTTTGCAGGTGCAATGGAGGCACGGTCGGAACACCCGATTGCAAAAGCTGTGTTGGCTTATTTAGGCGATATAGAAGAGGCACGTGCAGAGAAAATTCGAGCAAAGGCAGGACATGGTATGGTGGGTATACTAAACGATGCTAGCGTGTCGCTTGGCTCGTATCGTTTTATTGCACAATCTGTCGCTATACAGCAAGACGTAGTTGATACGATGCAAAAGTGGATGGAAGCTGGGCAAACGATTGTCGCGATGAGTATCGATGGTGTATTTGCTGGTGCGTTCGGCTTGTTGGACACACCACGAAAAGAGGCTAAGGAAGCGATTTTACGGCTTCATGAATTGGGCGTTAAGACGGCTATTGCTTCTGGTGACCAAAGCGTTGTTGTAGAGAATATTGCGACAGAGCTTGGGATTGATGAAGTTTATGCAGAACAACTACCGAATGATAAGAGTGACCTCGTAGCTGATTTGCAAAAGAAAGGTCGAGTGGTAGCGTTCGTTGGCGACGGGATTAATGATGCACCGGCGCTTGCGACGGCAGACACGGGGATTAGTATTGGAACGGGAACGGATATTGCAATTGAGACGGGGGATGTGACACTTGTTGGACACCAATTGACGCTTGTTCCACAAACAATTCAATTAAGTCGAGCAACGATGCGGAATATACGTCAAAATTTTTTCTGGGCGTTAGCGTATAACTGCGCAGGAATTCCGATAGCAGCGCTTGGTTTGTTAGCGCCTTGGGTGGCAGGATTGGCGATGGCTGGCAGTTCGGTTTCGGTTGTAGTGAATGCCCTGCGTTTGAAACGATTGAAGTTGAAATAACAAGAAAAAGCTTAGAAATCATCTGGAAAATGGATTTCTAAGCTTTTTTAATGGATACACAATAACGCATTTTTGAAAAGATTTTGTAAGTGTTATTGACTTTTACAGGGTTTTTGTTTAATATAATAAACAAAAGTGAGTTAGGAGCGATAATCATGCAACGCTATACATATTTAAAACTAGCTTTAAAAGAAAATGGCTTTACTTTGCAGCAAGCTGCGGATCGAATTGGTGTTACGAAAGGTTATCTCAGTCAACTTATTAACAATAAAATCAAGGAACCGAGCGCTCAGAAACTGCAAGCTTTACATGAGGTACTGCATTTAGAATATCCTCCTCGTGAAAAAAATATCGGTGTTGTCTTTGGGAAATTTTATCCGTTACATACGGGGCATATTTATTTAATTCAGCGGGCTGCGAGCCAAGTAGATGAGCTTCATGTCATTCTTTGTCACGATGCTGTACGTGATTTCGAGCTTTTTCAAAAAAAGTTCCATGACGAAGCAACCAACTGTGGAGGATCGCTGGCGTTGGTTGTTACAGACGTTTAAGTACCAGGATAACATTAAAATTCACGATTTGTCGGAAGATGGTATTCCGCCATATCCGGATGGCTGGGATGAGTGGGCGATTCGAGCGAAAAAATTGCTTGCAGATAATCATATTCAGGCGAATGCGATTTATTCGAGTGAGCCAAAGGATGCAATTCGTTATCAGGAGCTACTTGGTGTAAATACGGTTGTCATTGATGCAGAGCGTTCGTTTATGAATATTAGTGCGACACAAATTAGGCAAGAGCCATTTCGTTATTGGGATTATATTCCAACGGAAGTCAAACCGTTTTTTGTGAGGAAAGTTGCCATATTAGGTGGAGAATCAAGTGGGAAATCGACGCTTGTGAATAAACTGGCGAATACGTTTAATACCACGAGTGCTTGGGAATATGGACGGGATTACGTCTTCTCTCATCTCGGTGGTAATGAGAAGGCTCTTCAATTTTCCGATTATGATAAAATCTCGCTTGGTCACGCGCAGTATATTGATTTTGCAGTGAAATATGCGAATAAGGTGGCGTTCATTGATACGGATTATGTAACGACACAAGCGTTTTGTATGACGTATGAAGGGCGTGAGCATCCGTTTGTGCAAGCTATGATTGAGACGCAGCGATTTGACTTAGTTATTTTGCTAGAGAACAATACGCCATGGGTGAATGATGGGCTGCGGCATCTTGGAAGTAAGGCTAAGCGCAAGGAGTTTCAGGATTTATTGGAAAAATTGCTAACGGAAAATGGAATTCCTTACGTGGCTATTACTTCGGGGAATTATGAGGAGCGCTATTTGGAAAGTATCCAGCTTGTGGAACAATTATTGAACGATAAAAAGGAGAATTCAGATGAAATCAGTCGTGATGAAAATCGGTCGGAATAAAGTTTATCCTTATCTTTGTGTTTTGCTTGTTACGATTGCGTTCTTAGCAACGAACCCATTGGTGAATTTTGAATGGCGATATCTATTATCTTATGTTGGTGCAATTTGTGGCTTGATTTGTGTTATTTTACTAGCTAAAGGCAAAAATAGTGGAAATATTTTTGGCATGTTGGCGGCGTTTGGCGAAATGAGTGGGAATTTTTTAGGGAGCAATATCGGGGCGGCATTGCCTAGTTTATATTATTTTGTGACGCACATTTTTGGCTTGGTAACTTGGAAAAAACATTTGGACGCAGAGGCAACATTGGAACCTAGAAAGTTGACGGAACGCCATTTTGGAATTGCTATTTTGTTTATCATTGGAGCTTCTTTTGTGAATATGTATTTGACTGGAATTCTTGGTGTTGCAAATGATCCGTATCAACTAATGCTGAATAACTTTATTTTTGCACTCGGTGTTACAGCTCAATTTTTAATGATTGCGCGGTTTAGTTTTAATTGGTATTTGTGGATTATAATGAACATGCTTGTGATTTCGCTTAATATTTATACGAAAAATCCGATTATCGCCACACAGTATGCGATTTATCTTTTTAATGCTGTTTATGGACTGCTGGAATGGCATGAATCGGAGGAAAAGCGCTCATTATCTGTGCAATAATTACCCAGGTAGGGTATAATAAGTGTAGATAAGGCGATAAAGGAGTGGAGAGAATGGCTAAATTAGTAGTAGAGATTGAAGGCATGAGCTGTGAGCATTGCGAAAAACGAGTTCGCGAGGCGATTGAATCTGTGGAAGGTGTCGAAAAAGCTGTCATTTCGCTTGAAGCTGGAACCGCAGAAGTGACGTATGTTGAGGGGAAAAACATACAAGATGCTATCGAGGAAGCTGTTGATGAAGCTGGTTATGAGGTTGCCATTTAAATGATAAGGAGATGAGTCAAACTTTGAAGGCTTTCGAGCTGGAAATGGGAGGCCCATCTTTTTTTTATAGGTACAACAACAAAAGCTACCCTTTCGGAGTAAAAGCTGATAGAATAAAGGAAAGTTAAAAATATCATACTAGGTTGTTTAGTGAGAAAGTGGTGAACATAGGAATGGAACAAGGACCGACAAATCCAAATGAATCAGAAAATGAAGAGAAGAAAGATGGGGCTACGAGAAAAGGTATCGTGAAAATGAAAATATTCCCATTTGTTATGCTGTTATTCGGATGTGTGTTTGCAACGGCTTTGGTAACAGCGATTGTAATGTCTGTGGGCGGAGATAAGCATGTGAAAGTGGCGATTCCTGAACGTAAGGAATTTACGAAACTTTATACAGTGTACGATGATATTCAGAATAAATATTTTAAGGATGTAAATACCGATAAAATGATGGAAGGCGCAATAAATGGTATGGTGGCTTCTCTTGGAGATCCGTATTCTTCATTTATGACATCGAAGGAAGCAGAGGAATTTGATAATACAATTTCTTCAAGTTTTTCAGGTATTGGTGTAGAGATTCAAGAAAGAGATGGTTACATAACTGTTGTATCGCCAATTAAAAATTCTCCAGCAGAAGCAGCGGGATTGCGCCCTAACGATAAGATTGTTGAAGTGGATGGCAAATCGATTAAAGGTATCTCCTCAACCGAGGCAACAACAAAGATTCGTGGAAAGAAAGGGACAAGTGTGACGCTCACTATTTCGCGTCCTGGTACAGATAAGCCATTTGATGTGAAAATTGTTCGTGACGAAATTCCAATTGAGACAGTATACGCAGAAATGGGTGCTGACAAAATTGCAAGGATTCAAATTACAACTTTCTCAGAAAATACGTATAGTGAATTCGAAAAAGCATTGAAAGATATGGAATCTAAAGGAATGAAAGGGTTAGTTGTAGATTTACGCGGAAACCCAGGTGGTTTACTTGACCAAGCGGTAGATATTGCGAGTTTGTTCTTACCTGATGGAAAAGTTATCGTTCAAGAACAGGAAAAAGATGGTTCAAAACAATCAATTAAAGCTGATAGTAGTGCGCATAACGGGTACAAAGTAAAAGTACCAGTTACGATGCTGATTGATGAAGGCAGTGCAAGTGCCTCTGAAATTTTGGCAGCAGCAGCACGTGAATCAGGTGGTATTCAATTAATCGGTGCGAAATCGTTCGGGAAAGGAACAGTACAAACAGCATTTCCACTTAGCGATGGCTCATTATTGAAATTAACAATCGCGAAATGGCTAACTCCGGACGGCGAATGGATTCATGAAAAGGGAATTAAACCGAATGTAGAAGTAGCGTTACCAGCTTACGCGACAATGGCGATTCCTGATGCCTCTAAAACTTATAAAGAAGGCAGTTTTGGCGATGATGTGAAAACAATCGAGACCATGCTTGATGCACTTAAATATAATGTTGGAAAAGTAGATGGTCTGTTTGATGCAGATACTACAGAAGGTGTGAAGGCATTCCAAGAAGCAAGCAAACTTAAAGTGGATGGCATTGTTACCGGCGCAACAACGGATGCATTAATAACAGCGATTCAAAAAGAGTTAAAAGTCAATGATCCGCAAGAGAAGAAAGCAGTTGAATTAGTGCAAGAACAATTGAAGTAAGGAGGGCTTGACATGGATAATTTTCTTGAAATAGAAACATCTGTGAAGCGCGTTTTTTAATAGTTTCCGTCATGAGGTAGATAGCATTTTAGATCGGAAACTAACAGGTGGCGAATTCCGTGTGCTGAGTCTCATTTCGAGTGGTGTTAATCGTACGACTGATTTATCCAAGAAGCTAGACGTTTCAGCGAGTCACATCACGGCGATTACAGACTCTTTAGTGGCGAATAACTTTATAACGAGACACCGCTCAGAAGTAGACCGCCGCATTGTGGTGCTAGAACTGACTGAAGAAGCAAGGGATTTTGTAGCTTCGATTGAACAGAAGAAAAAGGAAATGATTGTTCGCCGTTTCTCTGTGTTTACAGACGAAGAACGCGAGCAGTTTCAGGCATTGTTGAAGAAGTTAGCGGAAAATTAAAGAGTAAGAGCGGCCTCGATAAAGCCGCTCTTTTTTTTATTGGCGTGACTCTTTACAAATTGAATAATATAGGATATAATAACTAAAAAGTTGCGCAAAAGAAACATTGTTAGTTTAATCTAAAATTATGATGAGAGAAATAAGGTGATATAAATGCAAATTAAAAATCTATCTATTGCATACGGTCAAAAACTTGTTGTGGAGGATATCTCCCTACAAATAGAAAAAGGTAAGATGACAGGTATTATCGGTCCAAACGGTGCAGGGAAATCAACGTTCTTAAAAGGACTCATCGGCTTGCTTCCTCGTAATTCAGGCGCGGTAACTTGGGAAGAACATGATATCGAGCATATGCGTGGTTCAATTGCTTACGTTCCCCAAAGAAACAGTGTAGATCTAACTTTTCCAATCACAGTACTAGACACGGTACTCATAGGCACGTATCCGAAACTCGGTCCTATCAAGCTACCAAGAAAGAAAGAGCGTGAAATCGCGCGCAAAGCCTTAGCAAAAGTTGAAATGGAGAAGTTCGCAAAACGTCAAATCGGTGAACTTTCAGGTGGGCAGTTACAACGTGTTTTCATTGCACGCGCCTTAGCACAACAGGCTACTATTTTTCTGCTTGACGAACCGTTTGTTGGAATCGATATGACAAGTGAAGCGCTTATTATCGAAGTATTGAAAAAATTGAGAGATGAAGGGAAGACGATAATCGTTGTACACCATGATTTCCATAAAGTGGCGCGGTATTTCGATAATGTTATTTTATTAAATCAACAATTAGTGGCGCACGGTGAGACAGAAAAAGTATTTACGAAAGAAAATATTTTGAGAACATACGGACAAGGGTTTGACTGGGAGGTGAGGCACTAATGTTATTTTTAGATGGATTGATGCAGTACGAGTTTCTACAAAAAGCATTGCTAACATCGGTTATTGTTGGCGTTGTTTCTGGCGTGATTGGTAGTTTTATTATTCTGCGAGGCATGTCATTGATGGGGGATGCGATTTCTCATGCGGTCTTGCCAGGAGTCGCGATTTCGTATATGTTGGGAATCAATTTTTTCTTAGGTGCTACAGCGTTTGGTATTGTTGCGGCACTTGGAATTGGCTTCGTGAATCAGAACAGTCGGATTAAAAATGATACGGCCATTGGGATTGTTTTCAGCTCATTTTTTGCATTCGGAATTATTATGATTTCACTTGCACAAAGTTCAACGGATTTGTATCACATTTTATTTGGGAATGTGTTGGCGGTTCGTAGTAGTGATATGTGGATGACGATTGGGATTGGCGTGTTTGTTATTTTATTGGTGGCGTTGTTTTATAAGGAGCTGTTGGTTAGCTCGTTTGATCCCACGATGGCACAAAGTTACGGTTTAAAAGTTCGGATGCTACATTATTTTTTGATGACTTTATTAACATTAGTGACGGTGGCATCGCTACAAACAGTGGGAATTATTTTAGTTGTAGCAATGCTTATTACACCAGCTGCGACGGCTTATTTGTTGACGAACCGCCTATCTATCATGCTGTTTTTAGCAGCAGTTTTTGGGGCGGTGAGCGCTGTTATCGGTCTCTATTTTAGCTATATGTATAATTTGGCCTCAGGGGCATCGATCGTTCTGGCTGCGACGGGGTTATTTATCATCGTCTTTCTATTTTCGCCGAAACAAGGACTTATTTTTGGAAGAAGGAGCGTGAAGTCATGAAAAAATTAGTTTTAGCAGGTGTTATTGGTGTTGCTCTATTTTTACTGTCTGCGTGCGGAGGGAGTGAGAAGAAGGCGGATACAGAGAAGTTACAGGTAGTGACAACGTATTCGATTTTATACGATATTGTGAACCAGATTGGTGGGGATAAAATTGACTTGTATAGTATTGTGCCGATTGGAACAGACCCTCATGAATATGATCCGTTGCCAAAAGATGTGCAAAAAATGGCGGATGCGGACTTGATATTTAATAACGGTCTGAATCTGGAAACAGGGAATGGTTGGTTCGACAGATTGATAGCTTCTTCGGGAAAAAAGGAGGCCGTATCGCTTAGTGAAGGTGTGTCACCTAAATTTTTGACGTCAAAGGGGAAGGAAAGTGAAACAGATCCTCATGCTTGGTTGGACTTGCAAAATGGCATCAAGTATGCAGAAAATGCGAGGAATACACTGATGAAAAAAGACCCAGAAAACGCGGATTATTATAAAGTACGGGCTAAAGAATATATTGGAAAATTGGAAAAGCTTGATAAAGAAGCAAAGACGAAATTTGCCGATTTGAAGCATAAGACACTAGTTACGAGTGAAGGCGCATTTAAATATTTTGGTGCAGCATATGGATTGGATGCAGCTTATATATGGGAGATTAACACAGAAAATCAAGGGACACCAAATCAGATGAAGCAAATTATTGAGACGATTCGAGTAAAAAAAAGTACCAGTTCTATTTGTAGAAACAAGTGTTGACCCGAGAAGTATGGAGAGCGTATCGAACGAGACGAACGTCCCTATTTCAGCTAAGTTATTCACAGATTCTACTGCAAAGTCCGGTGAAACAGGCGACTCTTATTTAGAAATGATGCGCTGGAACATAGATAAGATATACGACGGATTAAAAAATAACAACTAAAAAAATAGATGAGTCCGTGACAAAAGGTGTTTGTACACAAAAATAAGCAAGATATCACGACTTCCTTTTTTTGGGTAAGACGTAAATCTTGCTTCACACAAATCGAGCAAAACCCTTTGAATACAAACGCTTGTCGCCGGCTTATCTGGGTTATGCCCCAAACTCATCTATTTTAAAATCGCATTAATTTTCGTTCTGTAAATCGAACTCGGATAGACAGGATAAATGCTGCAATAAACAATCCTGTGCTAAGGCCAATCCAGAATCCGAATGGGCCGAGGTCTGTGTAGGACAAAATGAGTCCAAGTGGCAACCCTATGACCCAGTAAGAGATGAAGGCGACGATGGAGGTCACCATAACATCTTTATAGCCACGTAATGCTCCGAGTACAGGCGATAGTAAGGCATCGGCAAACTGGAAAAGAACAGCATAAATCAAGAAGTGAGTAATCAAGTCCGCAAGTTCAGGATCTGAGGTGTAGAGCAACGAAATTTGGTCGCGGAATACTAATAGCAAAACGCCATTCAACACACCGATAGAGATGGCTGAAATCATCCCGATATGCCGATATTTTTTTGCATCAGCAATACGCTTTGCACCAGTTTCAAATCCAACTAAAATAGTTAATGCAGCCGCGATACTGAGTGGAAATGCGTAAAGTAAGGTCGGTACGCTGATTGCTGATTGATGCGCCGCAATCGTATCCGTTCCAAAGCGCCCCATAAATACCGTTACCGCTGAGAAAATACTAACTTCAAAAAGAATTGTTAAGCCGTTTGGTACGCCAAGTTTGATGATTTCTCTGATTTTTCCCCAATCAAATCTAGTGAATCCAGAGAAAATGTGAAAATCGCGAAGTCTTTTTTGACTTTGAATTAGAATAATCGTGACGAGTAATACAATCCAATATGTAATCCCTGTTGCGTAGCCACTTCCAGCGCCGCCCATTTCTGGAAAGCCCCAGTTTCCGAAGATTAGTAAATAGTTCAAGAAAATATTTACAGGAACAGTGATTAGTGTAATCATCATTGTAACTCGAGTCAATCCAAGCGAGTCAATAAATGCTCGCAAGACAGAGTAAAAAAAAGAATGCCGGTATCCCAAAACAAATGCCATTTAAAAAATGTTTTGCAATATCTGCAACGGCAGGTTCGAGTCCCATCGCGTGCAATATCGAAGGCACAAATAGAAAGTTAAGCGCGAGTAATAGGGCGGCCAAGCCAATTGCGATATAGAGCCCATTGTTCACGGTTCGTTTAATATCGTGATGCTCCCCGCGGCCTAATAACTGCGCAATAATCGGGGTCACGGCCATCAATAATCCAGATAAACTTGCATTAAAAGGTCCCCATAGTGAGTTCCCGATAGCAGTCCCAGCGAGCGCTTCGTTAGAGTAATGCCCCGACATCATCGTATCGATTAAAGCCATTGAAAACAGCATTAATTGTGAGATAACGACAGGTGTGAATATAACTAAAAATTGGCGCCATTTTTCACTGCGCGTATATGTTTGTTCCAAAATGTTGTTCCTCCCTTTTCTTGAAAACCCTTCAACACCCGATTATAGCACAGATGACAAAGCCTCGTCACGAAAACGAGGTACTCTTTTTTCTAGTTAGAAAGTAAAGCTCTATGCGAATTCGCTCGTGTCTGTTATAATAAGGATTCGTGGTAGGGGCGAGACTCTACGGGTTGGGAGAGGGATAATTGAATAAAGAGGAATTATGATGCACAAATTATTGGACAAAATCTTTCAGTTGAAAGCACATCGGACGACTGTTCGAACGGAACTTTTAGCTGGGATGATAGGTTTTTTCACCGTTGTCTACATTATTGTTGTTAATAGTTCGATTTTGGCTGAGGCGGGTGTACCGTACCAAGGTGCCATCCTTGCAACAATTTTTATATCGGTTGTTGGTTGTTTAGTGATGGGGTTTTGGGCAAATGCACCGCTTATTTTGATGCCAGGAATGGGGATTAACGCGCTGTTCGCTTACAATTTCGTGCAAACGCTCGGATTGACTTGGCAGCAAGCGCTGGCTGTTGTTGTCATCAGTGGCTTCTTATTCATGATTTTAGCATTCACACCGTTAGCTAGAAAGTTGAACGACACAATCCCGCTTATTTTAAAGCAAGGGATTACGGTCGGTTTAGGGCTGTTTTTGGTGTTGCTTGGTCTTGAAAAGGGGGCAATCGTCATGCGCGGGGAACATGCGATTTTAGCGTTTGGAAACATGCATGATCCGTTTGTGCTTGCAACGGTTATTACGCTGGTGTTAACACTGATTCTGCTTGTTCGTAAAGTACCAGGCGCTTTCTTATGGAGCATCCTCATTGGAACGGTTGTTAGTGTTCTATTCGGGGTTCATGGTGAAGTTTCAAAAGATGCGATGAGTTTGGCACCTTGGAAAGAAGTTTTGTTTCAGACTGATTTTTCTGGTTTCGGACAAGTAGCGTTTTGGACAAGTGTGTTTTCGCTTACAATGGTACTCGTGTTTGAAACGGTGGGCTTGACGTTTGGCCAAACGAAACAATTAAACCAGACGGAAAAATTACCACGCGTCTTGCAGGCAAGCAGTTTCACGGCTTTCTTATCTGGATTGTTTGGAACGAGCCCGACGATTTCGGCGTTAGAAAGTGGTTCGATGACTGGAAGTGGTGCCAGAACAGGACTTGCATCTGTGTCGGTTGGTATTTTCTTTTTAGCGTCACTTGTGTTAATGCCATACATTTCGTTCATTCCAAATAGCGCGATTGCTCCAATCTTAATTGTAATTGGTATGTCCATGGTGCAGGAAATCAAAGAAATGGATTTTAAAAATGCTGCCGATACTTTCTCAGCGCTCCTAATCGTCGTTATCATTCCATTCTCGTATAGTATCGCAGACGGAATTGCAGTCGGATTTATCGCATACCCGATTTTGAAATTATTCGCAAAAAATCGCACGCGTACGCCGATACTTATGTATATCATTGCGGCTCTATTTTTGTTACAATTTATACTGCAGTGATCATGTGTGAGATGAGTCTAGCACGTTTGTCGGACTCATCTCATTACATATTTAACAAAGAAAAGAGGAATCATCGTGATTTATTATTATCTAATCGCACTTGTTATTATCGTGATCGATCAGTTTACAAAATGGCTTATCGTGCAAAATTTAGACCTAAGGGAAGTTGTGGAAATCATTCCTGGTTTTCTAAATATCACGTCGCATCGAAATTCTGGTGCTGCGTGGGGGGTTTTAGAGGGTAAGATGTGGTTTTTCTATCTGATTACGCTCGTTGTTATCGGTGTACTGATTTATTTCATGCAACGTTACGCGAAAAATAGTAAGCTTTTAGGTGTAAGTTTAGCCTTTGTTTTAGGAGGTGCGATTGGGAATTTTATCGATCGTGTACTCCATCAGGAAGTGGTTGATTTTGTACAAACCATTTGGGGAAATTATTACTTCCCAATTTTTAATGTGGCGGATGCAAGTTTGACGATAGGCGTGATTTTACTCATTGTCTACGTGTTCTTGGATGATCGCAAATCGAAAGGAACGAAAACATGACGCAAAAAACCGTAATTATTCCGGAAAAACTAAATCTTGAACGTTTGGACAAAGGTCTCGCAGAACTATTGGGAATGACACGTTCAGGCATTCAAACCTTGCTAAAAGACGATGTAATTCTAGTCAATGGCGAGAAAGCAAAAGCGAATTATAAATGCAAAACAGGCGATGAAATCACGTATATCGTTCGTGAAGCAGAGGAACTTGATATCGTGGCTGAGGATATTCCGCTTGATATTTATTATGAGGACGCAGACGTACTTGTCGTTAATAAACCTCAGGGTATGGTCGTTCATCCATCTGCAGGTCATATATCAGGAACGCTTGTTAACGCTTTGCTTTTTCACTGCAAAGACCTTTCCGGCATCAATGGAAAAATTCGACCAGGCATCGTGCATCGTATTGATAAAGATACGTCCGGTCTTTTGATGGTTGCTAAAAATGATAAAGCGCATGAATCTTTGGCAGAACAGCTCTACGACAAAACAAGCGATCGAGAATATATCGCGCTTGTTCATGGCGTGATTAAGCATCAAAAAGGAACGATTGACGCTCCGATTGGCCGTTCTAAAGAAGATCGTCAAAAAATGGGTATTGTGAGTGATGGCAAAGAATCGCGGACGCATTTTGAAGTATTGGAGAGGTTTAAAGGTTATACGTTAATCAAATGCCGTTTAGAGACTGGCCGGACACATCAGATTCGCGTACACATGAAATATATTGGGCACCCACTTGCTGGTGATCCGAAATATGGATTGAAGAACACGATGAAAGGTGAAGGGCAATTTTTACATGCGTCAGAGCTTGGATTTACACATCCAACAACAGGAGAACGAATGAAGTTCGAGGCACCTTTACCTGTGATTTTTCAGGAAGCTTTGGAATCGTTGAGAGGATAAAAAGGCGTTTATTTCAAAGGTTGTGATTAACCTGATTTGCGCTTTATCGAAAGCTTGATGAAACTAGTTGACAAACCGAGTCCAGTACGATAAACTAAATCTAGTTAAATAACAGTCCTTTAACATAGTCCAGAGAGGCTAAGAAGGTGACGTGATATTTGGGTTTTTGTGCCCAATTTGATTCTAGACATGTACCCTTTGCCAAACTCTTGGTGGAGGGTTTTTATTTTGCCTAATTGATTTGGGAGGGGAAAAAATGCCAGAAGAGGTTGTTGTGATGGATGAAGCGGCGATTAAACGGGCGCTTACGAGGGTGAGTTACGAAATCATCGAACGGAATAAAGGAACCAAGGATTTGGCGCTTGTCGGCATCAAAACACGAGGTATTTTCTTAGCGAATCGCTTGCAGGCTCGTATCAAAGAAATTGAGGATGTGACAATTCCTGTCGGTGATGTGGATATCACGCTTTACAGAGACGATTTAACTTTTAAAAATGAATCCTCAGAGCCGTCACTAAATGGTACGAATGTTCCTTTTGATGTTAATGGGAAAAAGGTTGTGCTAGTTGATGATGTGCTATATACAGGCCGAACGGTGCGTGCCGCAATGGACGCGCTGATGGATGTAGGACGACCGGCTGGTATTCAATTGGCGGTTTTGGCAGATCGAGGACATCGAGAACTACCAATTCGAGCGGATTTTGTTGGTAAAAACATTCCAACATCGAGCGAGGAACGGGTAGAGGTACATTTGACAGACGTTGATCACACAGCAGATGCTGTTATGATAATTAAATAGGATAATCCAGAATGTTGAAAAACACTTTTCGTAAACTATTCGCCGAACCCCAGCGTGTCGACAAATGCTTAGATCCTAGGCAAAGCCAGGCACTGGCGCGCAGACTTTAACGACGAAGTCGACAAACTGGAATACACTTTTAATGGGCAGTCCAGAGAGGCTGATAAAGGGTGATGAATGGAAATAGGTTTTAACCTAGTCCAGTACATAACTGCTCTTTGTCGCAATTTGGCAAAGAGTATTTTTATGACTTAGAACCGGAAAAGAGGGAGTAAAATGACAGAAGAAACGACATCGGAACATTATGTAAAACCAGTATTAGATATTCACGAGAAACCAACATGGAACAAATGGATTGTGCTGAGCATCCAGCATCTGTTCACGATGTTTGGCTCGACAATATTTGTACCGACTGTGACGCATTTGAACCCAAGTGTTGCGCTGATATCGAGTGGCCTTGGAACACTTGCTTACTTAATTATTACACGGGGGAAAATTCCTGCTTACTTAGGATCATCATTTGCGTTTATAGCTCCGATAACGATGCTGCTTGCGGCGAAATCGGGTGGCGGACCTGGCGCGGTAATGGTTGGTACGTTCTCGGTCGGCGTCGTATACGCGATTGTGGCGCTACTCGTTTATTATGTAGGGATTGAATGGATTCAACGGGTACTTCCGCCAATCGTGGTTGGGCCGGTTATCATGGTTATTGGTTTGTCACTAGCACCAAGCGCTGCGGCGATGGCGATGGGGACGAATGGCGGCGGAGCATATGATTATAAAATTTTGGCGGTGGCTCTCATCACCCTTGTCGCAACGATTATCGCGATGATGTTTTTCAAAGGTTTTTTCGGACTAATCCCGATACTTTGTGGCTTTGTCATTGGGTACTTGGTGAGCATGGCTTTTGGGTTGGTAGATTATACATTGATTCAAAATGCGAGTCTTTTCCAAATTCCAGACTTCACGATTCCATTTGTAAATATGGATCCAGTTGTGACACTGACCGTTGTGTTTTCAATGGCGCCGCTAGCTTTTGTTACGATGGCGGAACATATGGGGCATCAGTTGCTTTTGAATCGGATTACAAATCGTAACTTCTTTAAAGATCCGGGATTACATCGTTCACTTGCGGCGGATGGAACGGCTTCGATTATTGCCTCGCTGATTGGTGGACCTCCTGTTACGACTTATGGGGAAAATATTGGGGTGCTAGCGATTACGAAAGTGTATAGTGTATTCGTTATTGGCGGTGCGGCGGTGCTTGCCATCGCGTTCGGATTTATTGGCTATATTAATGCAGTGATTACATCGGTACCAACTGCGGTGCTTGGTGGGATTTCCTTGCTGTTATTTGGAGTTATCGCAACGAGTGGTTTGCGGATGATGATTGAGAGTCGTGTGGATTTAAGCCAGAATCGTAATATGATTATCGCATCGGTTGTACTTGTTGTCGGAATCGGTGGTTTGATGATTAACATCGGCTCGTTCCAACTGTCAGGAATGGCGATGGCAGCGCTTATTGGTATTATTTTAAACCTTGTCATACCAGAAAAGAAAACAGCACATAAATAACATCTTACGAAAACCTCTAAAAACGCAATTTTGGAGGTTTTCCTATAAATAGCATTTCATTTTTTAGAAAAGGTGGCGGTTCGAATGAAGGATTTAGTGTCGATGGAGGAACTTTCTGTAGCGGAAATTGGCGAGTTATTGGAGCAAGCAGGGCGCTTCAAGCAAGGGGAAATTTGGACTCCGAAAAAGCAAATGTATGCGGTGAATATGTTTTTTGAGGCGAGTACGCGAACGCATAATAGTTTTGAAATGGCTGAGAAGAAGCTTGGCATCGATGTTCTTTCTTTCGACCCATCTAAATCAAGTGTGACAAAAGGGGAGACGCTATATGATACGGCATTGACTATGCAAGCAATTGGTGTAGATGTTGCGGTTATCCGGCATTCGGATGAGAATTATTATGAACCACTTCGAAAATTAGGTATTGCGGTCGTGAATGGTGGCGATGGTTGTGGACAGCATCCTAGCCAGTCATTGCTGGATTTGTTTACGATTAAAGAAGAGTTTGGTGGCTTTAAAGGATTGAAGGTTGCGATTGTCGGGGATATCGTGCATAGCCGAGTGGCGAATTCAAATATGCAGGCGCTGAAACGATTGGGTGCTGAGGTGTTTTTTGCTGGGCCACCGGAGTGGATGCGTGAGAGTTGCGCGGAGCTTGGGACCTATATGGCGATGGACGATTTGGTAGAACAAATGGATGTGATTATGTTGCTGCGTGTACAGGAGGAACGGCATGATGGCTTGCTTAGTTTTACGAAGTCGGACTATCATGCGCTGTATGGGTTGACGGAAGCAAGAGCGGCGAAGATGAAGGAGCGCGCGATTATCATGCATCCAAGTCCAGTGAATCGGGACGTAGAAATTGCAGATTGTTTAGTAGAGTGCGAAAAATCACGCATTGTAGAACAAATGACAAATGGTGTTTATATTAGAATGGCGATTTTAGAGGCTGTGTGCCAAGATAAAGAAATGAGGGTGACGACATGTACGTATTGAAAAATGGGAAAGTATTGACGGAAACTGGGGATTTAGTAGTGAAGGATGTAGCGATTGAAGATGGTCGTGTGGTGGCGATTGGTGATGGGATTGAAGCAAGTGAAGGAGCGCGTGTCATCGATGTAGCTGGAAAATTGATTGCACCAGGATTAGTAGACGTGCATGTTCATTTGCGCGAGCCAGGTGGGGAGCATAAGGAGACGATTGCGACAGGAACGGCATCTGCGGCTCGCGGCGGGTACACAACGGTTTGCGCGATGCCCAATACGAAACCGGTGCCGGATACAGCGGAGGTTATGGCACAGGTTGTGGATCGGATTAAGGAAACAGCCGCGGTTCGTGTGTTGCCATACGCTTCAATCACAACGAGCTTGAAAGGTGACGAGTTGGTAGACTTTAAAGCTTTGAAGGAAGCAGGGGCATTTGCTTTTACGGATGATGGTGTTGGGGTTCAAACGGCTGGCACGATGTATGAGGCAATGAAGGAAGCTGCGGCACTTGATATGGCAATTGTTGCGCATTGTGAGGATAATTCATTAGTATACGGCGGAGTTGTACACGATGGAATTTTTGCAAAAGAGCAAGGTTTGGCAGGTATTCCTAATATTGCGGAATCGGTTCAAATTGCACGTGATGTTTTGCTTGCGGAAGCGGCGAATTGCCATTATCATGTGTGTCACATTTCGACAAAGGAATCGGTTCGTGCGGTTCGTGATGCGAAACGTGCAGGAATTCGCGTTACAGCGGAGGTATCGCCACATCACTTGATTTTGAATGAGATGAGTATTCCGAAGAATGATGGGAATTGGAAAATGAATCCACCATTGCGTTCGCAAGAAGATCATGCGGCATTGCTAGAAGGGTTGCTTGATGGGACAATTGATTTTATCGCAACAGACCATGCGCCACATTCGGCAGAAGAGAAGAACCTGCCGATGGAGAAAGCGATGTTTGGAATCGTTGGCTTGGAGACAGCATTCCCACTACTTTATACGCAATTTGTAAAAACAGGTGAATGGACACTCAAGCAATTGATTGATTGGATGACGGTAAAACCAGCGGCGTGCTTTAATCTTCCGTATGGTGTACTGGAAATCGGAGGTATTGCGGATGTGACAGTAATCGATTTGGAAAAAGAAGCCACGATTAACCCAGAAAATTTTGCATCGAAGGGTAGAAATACACCATTTACTGGTTGGGATTGCATTGGTTGGCCGGTTGCGACGTTTGCTGAGGGTAAGCTTGTTTTTGAAGAAGGGGTGGAATAACGCATGACAAAACGGATTTTGATGCTGGAAGATGGTAATTATTTTATCGGCGAGGCGATTGGTAGTGACCGCGAAACGATTGGGGAAGTTGTTTTCAACACGGGAATGACAGGATATCAGGAGACGATTACCGATCCGAGTTATTATGGACAAATCATCACGTTTACATATCCGCTCGTTGGGAATTATGGTGTGAATCGTGACGACTTTGAGTCGATTCACCCAGCTGTCAAAGGCGTGGTTGTGCGTGAGGCGGCAGAGTTTGCGTCAAATTGGCGGAACCAAATGACGCTAGATCAGTTTTTGAAGGAAAAAGATATTCCAGGGATTGCGGGAATTGATACGCGTAAATTAACAAAGATTATTCGTCAGGAAGGAACGCTAAAAGGGATTTTGGCTCCGGAAAAGGCGAATCGTGAAGAGTTGTTGCATCATCTGCGTTCCGTGCGCCTTCCAGTCGACCAAGTTCGCGAAGTTTCTTGTTCGAAGGCGTTTACGAATCCAGGTGAAGGAAAACGGGTTGTGCTTGTAGACTACGGTGTGAAAAGTAGCATTATGCGTGAGTTGAATCGTCGTGATTGTGATATTACCGTCGTGCCCTATAACACGACAGCAGAAGAAATTCTTGCAATGCATCCTGATGGCGTGATGCTTTCCAATGGTCCTGGAGACCCGAAAGACGTACCAGAAGCGATGGAAATGATTCGTGGTTTGCAAGGAAAAGTGCCACTGTTCGGGATTTGTCTAGGACACCAGCTCTTCGCTTTAGCAAACGGCGCGGATACGTTTAAATTAAAATTCGGACATCGCGGGGCGAACCATCCTGTGAAGGAATTGGCAACGGGACGTGTTGATTTTACGGCGCAAAACCATGGCTATGCGGTAGATGCCGATTCACTTGTGGATAAAGACATTGTTGTAACGCACGTGGAATTGAACGATGGAACGGTGGAAGGCTTGGCACACAAGAAATTTCCGGCTTATACAGTGCAATACCACCCAGAAGCAAATCCTGGGCCGAGTGATGTGAATTATTTGTTTGACCAATTTATAGCAATGATGGAGAAGGAGGGAGCGGAGCAAAATGCCTAAACGTGAGGATATTCAAACTATTTTAGTGATTGGTTCTGGTCCTATTGTTATCGGACAAGCTGCGGAATTTGACTACGCGGGAACACAAGCGTGTCTGAGCTTGAAAGAGGAAGGGTACCGGGTTGTACTTGTGAATTCGAATCCGGCGACGATTATGACGGATGTGGAGATGGCGGATAAAGTTTATATTGAGCCGATTACGCTTGATTTTGTATCGCGTATTATTCGGAAGGAACGCCCAGATGCCATTTTGCCAACGCTTGGTGGTCAAACAGGACTTAATATGGCGATGGAACTTGCCGAAGCTGGCATTTTGGATGAGTGTGGTGTGGAAGTTTTAGGAACGGATTTGGTAGCGATTAAGAAAGCAGAGGATCGCGAGGCGTTTCGTGATTTGATGCATGAGCTTGGTGAGCCGGTTCCTGAGAGCGATATTATTCATAGTTTGGATGAGGCGAAAAACTTTGTTGCGAAAATTGGTTATCCGGTTATTGTTCGCCCGGCGTATACGCTCGGTGGTTCGGGTGGTGGGATTTGCCTAAATGATGCGGACTTGGCAGAGATTGTGGCGAGTGGTTTGAAACTAAGTCCGGTGACGCAATGTTTGCTTGAGCGCAGTATCGCTGGTTTTAAAGAGGTCGAGTATGAAGTGATGCGCGATGCGAATGATAACGCGATGGTCGTTTGTAATATGGAAAATATTGATCCAGTTGGCATTCATACAGGAGATTCAATCGTTGTCGCGCCAAGTCAGACGCTTTCAGATCGGGAATACCAAATGCTTCGTGATGTGTCGCTCAAAATTATCCGAGCACTGGAAATAGAAGGTGGCTGTAATGTCCAGCTAGCGATTGACCCGGATAGTTACGATTATTATGTTATTGAGGTGAACCCGCGTGTGAGCCGTTCGTCGGCGCTCGCTTCAAAGGCAACAGGTTATCCGATTGCAAAATTAGCTGCGAAAATTGCTGTTGGCTTGACGTTGGATGAGATGAAGAACCCAGTAACAGGAACAACGTATGCGCATTTTGAACCGGCGCTAGACTATGTTGTGTCGAAGATTCCTCGCTTTGCTTTTGATAAATTTGAAAAAGCAGATCGTCGTTTGGGAACGCAAATGAAGGCAACTGGTGAGGTTATGGCGATTGGACGGAATTTGGAAGAGTCACTTTTGAAGGCGGTTCGCTCCCTTGAAATTGGTACAGCGCACCTGTATTTGGATGAAGCAGAGAACGCGAGTTTAGAGGAGTTGGAACGCAAAATTTGTTTTCCGGAAGATGACCGCCTGTTTTTCTTAGCTGCGGCACTCCGCAAAGGCTGGACGATGGAAGATTTACACGCAAAAACGAAAATTGATTTGTTCTTCTTGTATAAATTGGCAAAAATTATTGAACAGGAATCAGAAATTGCAACGAATGTTGGCGATTTGGAATGCTTACGTGCGGCAAAACGGAATGGATTCAGTGATGTAGCGATTGCAAAACTTTGGAATATGAAAACCTTTGAAGTATACGATATTCGTAAAGAAGCGGGAATAATTCCGGTTTATAAAATGGTAGATACATGTGCAGCGGAATTCGAGTCTAGTACACCATATTTCTACAGTAGCTACGAAGAGGAAAATGAATCGATTTGTACGGAAAAGGAAAGCGTTATTGTACTTGGCTCTGGGCCGATTCGGATTGGACAAGGTGTTGAGTTTGACTATGCGACGGTGCATTCGGTTTGGGCGATTCAGCAAGCGGGATATGAAGCAATCATTATCAATAATAATCCAGAAACAGTTTCGACAGATTTCAGTATCTCAGATAAACTTTACTTTGAACCGTTGACGCTAGAAGATGTAATGCACGTAATCGAACTTGAAAAGCCACTGGGCGTTGTCGTACAATTTGGCGGTCAGACAGCAATCAATTTGGCGGATGGTTTGGCAGAACGCGGCGTAAAAATTCTCGGGACATCACTTGAGGACATCGATCGTGCTGAAAATCGTGATAAATTTGAAAAGGCACTGGTGGAGCTTGAAATCCCACAACCGGCTGGGAAGACAGCAACGTCAATCGATGAGGCCATTGCGGTGGCAACAATGATTGGGTACCCTGTCCTCGTGCGCCCTTCGTATGTGCTCGGTGGTCGTGCGATGGAAATTGTGGAATCGGAAGAAGCATTACGTTATTATATGAATAACGCGGTAAAAGTAAATCCGAAACACCCGGTGCTTGTGGATCGTTACGTGCAAGGTCAAGAAGTGGAAGTGGATGCGATTAGTGACGGTGTGAATGTCGTGATTCCAGGTATTATGGAACATATCGAACGGGCTGGCGTCCATTCGGGTGACTCGATTGCGGTTTATCCTGCTCCAAGCTTATCGCAACATGTGAAAGATTTGATTGTTGATTACACGACGCGACTTGCGAAAGGTCTAAACATCATCGGGATGCTGAACATTCAATACGTTGTTGCGGATGAGGAAGTTTTTGTTATTGAAGTCAATCCAAGGTCGAGTCGAACGGCACCTTTCCTAAGCAAAATTACGGATATTCCGATGGCGAATGTGGCGACTAAGGTTATTTTAGGGAAAACATTGGTAGAACTTGGATATAAAGAAGGTTTAGCACCGGAAAAACAAGAGATTTTTGTGAAAGTACCGGTATTCTCGTTTGCCAAATTACGTAGCGTAGACACGTCGCTTGGCCCTGAAATGAAGTCGACTGGAGAAGTTATGGGTAAAGATCGTACGCTTGAAAAGGCCTTGTACAAAGGTTTTGTGGCGAGTGGCGTGAAAATGCTCGATTACGGAACGGTGTTATTGACGGTGGCAGATCGTGATAAAGCAGAGGCGACAGCACTTGCAAAACGATTTAAAAATATCGGTTTCACTATTATGGCTACATCTGGAACGGCGCTTGTTTTAGAAGAGCAAGGCATTCCGGTTTCAAAAGTGAAGAAAATCGGCGAGAATCAGGAAACGTTGATTGATTACATTCGCAATGGGCAAGTAACGCTTGTCGTGAACACATTAACGACTGGAAAACAACCAGAGCGTGATGGTTTCCAAATTCGCCGGGAATCGGTTGAAAATGGTGTGCCGGTCTGTACGTCACTCGATACAGCAGAGGCCATTTTGCGTGTGTTAGAGTCGCGGTCATTCGAAATGGAAGCGATGGAGCCAGCGCGAGTTATCGAAACAGTATAAAGAACGGGGTGGAGAACGTTGAGACAAACGAAGATGGAAGTAGTCGGTCAAAAGTTAATCGCGGATCGGGTGTTTGAGCTGGTTTTACAAGGGGACATTGTGACGGAGATGCATCCGGGACAATTTATGCAGCTTAAACCTCGGCGATCGGATTTGCTTTTACGACGCCCGATTAGTATTTGTGGGATTGATAAAGCGCAAAACCAATGTACATTATTGTATCGCGTGGATGGAGACGGGACGGCGGATTTTGCGGAATTAGGAGCAGGGGATACAATCGATGTGATTGCACCGCTTGGTAATGGTTTCGCGCCACAAGAAACGAAGCCTGGTGAACACGCGCTATTAATCGGTGGTGGCATCGGAGTTCCACCGCTTTATCAGCTCGGCAAAGATTTGGTAGCACAGGGCTCCACTGTCACGTTTGTCTTAGGTTTTAGCTCGGCTAAAGATGTTTTCTATGAAAAGGAAATGGGAAAACTAGGCGATTGTTTTGTCGCAACTGTAGATGGGACGCAAGGTGTGCAAGGTTTTGTGACGACGATTACCGATGCGCTTGATTTCCTACCAGATACAGTGTACAGTTGTGGGCCGACTGCGATGTTACGTGTTGTAGCTGAACGTTTTGCGAATCAGCGAACTTTCTTGTCATTAGAAGAACGGATGGCGTGTGGCGTTGGAGCTTGCTATGCTTGTATTTACCAGCGTACTGATGATCCGACGAAGAGCTTTAAAGCATGCGATGAAGGCCCAGTTTTTCGGGCTGGGGAGGTAGTTATATGAACCGTTTAGCCGTTGAAATACCAGGATTGTCATTGAAAAATCCAATCATGCCAGCGTCCGGTTGTTTTGGGTTTGGCAAAGAATATAGTAAATTCTATGATTTGAACTTACTCGGTGCAATCATGGCAAAAGCAGTAACTCCAGAACCACGTTATGGTAATGCAACGCCACGTGTCGCAGAAACACCATCTGGCATGCTAAACGCGATTGGTCTCCAAAATCCTGGTCTCGATCACGTCATGGCAAACGAAATGCCTTGGCTAGAGCAGTTTGAAACGCCTATTATCGCGAACGTAGCAGGAGCATCCGAAGAAGATTACGTCAAAGTTTGCGCTCGAATTGGTGATGCACCAAATGTCAAGGCCATTGAGCTTAACATCTCGTGCCCAAATGTAAAGCACGGTGGCATCGCATTTGGAACAGATCCAGAAGTAGCCTACCAACTCACGAAAGCAGTAAAAGCAGTAGCGAGTGTTCCAATCTACGTTAAGCTTTCGCCAAACGTAACAGATATCGTCCCAATTGCTAAGGCGATTGAAGAAGCAGGCGCTGACGGACTTACGATGATTAACACGCTTTTAGGTATGCGTCTTGATCTTAAAACGCGCAAACCAATACTGGCAAATGGAACTGGTGGCTTATCAGGCCCATCCATCAAACCTATAGCAATTCGCCTCATCCATCAAGTACGCGCTGTTTCCAACATTCCAATTATCGGCATGGGCGGCGTCCAAACAGTAGATGACGTCCTCGAATTCCTAATCGCAGGCGCAGATGCTGTTGCAGTTGGTACGCTCAATTTTACGGAACCCTACATTTGCCCAAATTTAATTGATGCCCTGCCAGCTCGCATGGACGAACTAGGAATCACAACATTAGCCGACTTAAAAAAGGAGAGAACAAACGCATGACAAAACCAATAATCGCGCTCGATTTCGCCTCATACGCCCAAGTCGAAGCATTTTTTAAAACATTTTCCAAAAGGGGATACATTGTCCGTCAAAGTAGGTATGGAACTTTTTTACTTAGAAGGTCCGCACCTAGTGGAACGTCTAAAACATGATGGTCATGCAATTTTTCTCGATTTAAAATTGCATGACATTCCGAACACTGTGAAGAGTGCTATGATTGGACTTGCTCGCATGGGTGTCGATATGGTAAACGTGCATGCAGCAGGAGGTCGCGCAATGATGGAAGCTGCACTTGAAGGATTAGAAATCGGTTCTAGCTCTTCCCGTCGTCCACGTCTCATTGCAGTGACACAACTAACGAGCACGAGCGAAGCCGAGATGCAGTCGGATCAGCTTATCCAAGCAAGTCTTATGGACTCGGTACTTCATTACAGTAAACTCGCAAATGAAGCAGGTCTCGATGGTGTCGTCTGTTCTGCCCTGGAAGCTGGCAAGATTAAAGAAATCACTCGACCTGAATTTTTACGTGTCACACCAGGAATTCGCTTAGAAACCGATACAAAAGACGATCAAAAACGTGTCGTAACGCCACACCAAGCTCGCGAAATTGGTGCAACAGCAATTGTCGTCGGCAGGTCCATCACGAAAGCAAGCAATCCGTATCAAGCGTACGAAACTATTTTAAAGGAGTGGAACAAATGACTGTCGAAAAACAAGTGGCCGAACAACTACTAAAAATAAAAGCCGTATTTTTACAGCCAAACGAGCCATTCACATGGGCATCTGGCATCAAATCACCAATCTATTGTGACAATCGTCTGACATTAGGTTTTCCAAAAACACGTCAATTCATCGCAGGAGCACTTGCAGAAAAAATAAAAACCACATTTCCTGGTGTCGAAGTGCTTGCAGGAACTGCAACAGCTGGTATTCCGCACGCTGCATGGGCAAGCGACATCCTAGACTTACCAATGGTTTATGTTCGTTCCAAAGCAAAAGAACATGGCAAAGGGAACCAAATCGAAGGTCCTATCTCGAAAGGCCAAAAAGTAGTCGTGATTGAAGATTTAATCTCAACAGGCGGGAGCTCGATTACAGCCGTAGAAGCTTTGCGTGAAGCAGGATGTGAAGTACTAGGAATCGCTGCTATTTTTACATACGGATTAGAAAAAGGAAAAACATTGCTTGGCGCAGCTAACGTGGAAGTAGCGGCCTTAACCAATTATGATGCATTACTTGAAGTAGCTTTGGATGAAGGTTATGTATCAGAAGGTGACATGACAACACTGAAAGAGTGGAATAAAGACCCTGAAAATTGGGGGAAATAATAAATAACTTCGCCAAAATAAAACGCTATCTACGGATATATCGTCCTAGGTAGCGTTTTATTTTTTTGTTCTGGCTTTAGTTAGCTACTAATGTCTAAATTCCCCTGCTGACTCCCGCAAAATCAACTCCGTTCCAATCGCTATATTCACCATCGGAGCACTCGGATTTCGCAAGCGCCATTCCATTGTTTCCACGGCTTTTCTCCCCATAAATCGCAAATCAGTACACATTGTTGTCAGAGGCGGTTGTGCTAATATCGCAAACTCCGTATTATCAAAACAAACAATCGACACCTGTTCAGGAATCGCAAATCCCTTCGATTGAAAATATGAATTTAAAATAAATCCAAGCCCTGAGTTCACGCAAAACCACGCACTTGGCAATTCTTTCAAGCCTTCCAGTGCCTGAAATAAGGCTGCTTGCTCTTCTTTAATACTTGTAATCGTATAATTTGAATTCACTGGTAACTGATAATGTCGTAGCGCCTTAGAATATCCTTCAAAACGTTCCTCATAACTCGGTGAAAAATCAACATCACCAACAAACCCAATTCGCTCGTGTCCAAGTTTTATCAAATGCTCTGTAGCCACGAACGCACCGTCTTTATTCTGTGACAAAATCGTATCCGTTCGCAAATGAGGATCATGGTGATCAATCATCACTGTCGGCACATCTAACGCCAAAATCTGTTTCACAAAAACATCACTAATGTGCGATAAAATAAAAATACCTCGCCAATTCTTCTCTTTTAATTCACGTGGCAAAAGGTTTGAGGCAATCGCCTCTGGCCCGACAGCGAGTGTCGATAAATAAAAACCACGAGCAGTCATCTCTTGCTCCAAACTTAGGCAAATCTCTCCAAAAAAAACTTTTTTGTGATAAAGCGAATTCTGTTGCCACAAGGGCAAATTGATTATCCGTAGGCGTATAAATCACATCTTTTTTGTATTGGTAACCCATTTCATCAGCTTTTTGCAAAACGAGTCGCTTTGTTTGTTCGCCGACGCCATTTTTGTTCCCTAAAGCTTGTGATACTGAGTTTTTTGAAATATGTAGTGCATCAGCAATATCTTGCATCGTGACTTTTTTCATTCATTTTCCTCCTAGATGGGACTTTCTCTCATTTCATTATAAGAGTATTAGTTCTAGAAAGCAATTGAAAAGTAATGTAATTTGTAATGTAATTGTAAACGGATTATTTATACGTATAAAAGCACTATTTATTAAATGGTACACGAAAGTAATTGTTGACATTACAAAATGGTAATGTAATAATGTAATTGTAATTCAAGCGCTTACAAAATTACAATTATGATCTAACTAGGAGGACATGGAAGATGAAATTAAAAAAAAGTGGTGTTTTCTGTTTTATCCGTAGCAATGGTAGGGAGTTTGCTAGCGGGATGTGGCTCGGGAAGTAAAGACGATGCGTCGGCTGATGGCAAGACAAAAGTAACTTTTTGGGCTGCACCAAATCCAACGCAAATGAAATTTTGGGGAGAAATGGCAACAGCGTTTGAGAAAGAAAATCCAGATATTAAAATAGACGTATCACAAATGAAAGAAAGTCCATCCTCCGAAGCAACAGTGCAAGCTGCTATTGCGTCAAAAACCGCACCAACTATTTCGGAAAATATAAATCGTAGTTTCGCAGCACAATTGGCAGACAGCAAAGCAATCGTACCAATTAACAAAATCGATGGTATGAAAGAAGTAGCAGAAAAACGTAAAATGGTAGATAGTTTAGACGCTTGGAAGTTCTCGGATGGTAACCAATACGTGTTCCCCGTTTACTCGAACCCGATTCTTTTTGCATGGCGTACTGATATTTTGAAAGAAATTGGTGTAAATGAAACGCCAAAGACATATAGCGAGGTACTTGCAGCAGGTAAAAAGCTAAAAGAAAAATATCCAGATAAAGTTATTTGGGCAAAAGCAGATTTGGCAGATCCGACTGCTTGGATGCGCTGGTTCGACTTCTTCCCACTATACAATGCTGCATCAAAAGGTAACCCGTTTGTAAAAGATGGCAAATTGGTAGCAGATGATAAGGCTGGAAAAGGATTGCTAACGTTTATGTCCGAATTACAAAAAAAGGATCTATTACTTGCAGGACAAGCGACAGATCCATTTGAAACAGGAACGAGCATTATGGCTGATCTTGGTCCGTGGTCATTTCCAAACTGGGCAGAGAAATTCCCAGAGCTAAAAAATGGTGAAACTTACACAGTTAGCACGCCACCGGTTCCGGATGCACTAAAAGAGGAAGCGAATGTAAACACATACTCAGATGCAAAAGGAATTGTCTTCTACGCGCAAGCAACAGATGCTGAGAAACAAGCAGCAGTTAAATTTCTTGATTTCGTTTACAGTAACGATAAAAACGACTTGAAATTCCTAGAAACAACGAACTTAATTCCGGCGCGTGATGATGCGACAGAAAACGCGATATTCACAGAATTCTTCAAAGAAAATCCAGCGCTAAAAGTATATGCAGAAAACGTTCCAAACGCAATTCCAGCGATGGATAATGCGGATTACAATGACATTCAACAAATTATTGGTGAGCAAGCATGGAACCCAGTCGTTCGCGGTGAGAAAAAACCTGCAAAAGCTTGGAACGATATGAAGAAAGCTGAGGATGAGGTGCTTCAGAAATGAAGAAGCTAAACAATAAATTGGGCTGGTCGTTCACCAGCCCCTATGTTATCTTTACCATCATCTTCTTTCTAATTCCGCTTGTTTGGGCGATTTGGCTTTCTGTTACCGATTGGAATATGATGAGTCCAGAAATTAATTTTGTCGGTCTTGATAATTTCACAAAGGCGATTGCGAGCCCAGCGGTGAAAGCCTCTTTTTGGGTAACATACAAGTTCTTGATTGTTTTCGTACCACTCGCGATTATTATGTCGATGGTCGTCGCAGTACTTGTGAACGGGCTACCAAGATTTAAAGGGCTTTACTTAGTTGCTTTTTTTTCTACCTTATCTTTCATCAGGCGTTGTTACGTCTTTAATCGTGAAAGGTTTGCTATCTTATAACAGTCCGCTAAATATATTTTTGCGTGACCATTTTGGCCTAAATATTGATTGGCTGGGAACGCCGATGACATCGCTATTCGTTATTTCTCTGATGATTGCTTGGAAAATGTCTGGGTATTACGCACTGATTTTGATATCAGGATTATCTAGTATTAACGAAGAAATCTATGAGGCTGCTGCAATGGATGGGTCCGGCAGATTCCGTACTTTCTGGAAAGTGACTGTACCGATGATGTATCCCGCACTCTTCACAGTAATCGTGTTGGCAGTAGGCGTGAGTTTCGGTATATTCACAGAGGTTTACCAACTAACTGGCGGAGGGCCGAATTTTGCGACGAATACGTGGCAAATGGAGATTTATAATCAAGCGTTTGTTAATTTGAAGTCAGGTTATGCCTCGGCGATTTCGCTAGTGGCAGCGGTTGTAACGTTTGCATCGATTGGTGTTATTAAAAAAGGACTAGAGAAATGGGGCGAGAGAAATGGTTGGTCGTAAAAGTAAGTGGGGTATGACGATTCGTTATACATTAACCACCTTGATTTTGTTAGTCATGATTTATCCGTTTATTTATCTCGTACTCAACTCGTTTGCAGCATGGGATCAAGTGGATCGAAAAATTATTCCGACGGCATTCACAACACGATCTTGGAGCTGGTTGTTTGGAAATGCAACGGTCGCGGCCCCGGCGCCTTGGATTCACGCATTTATTAACACCATTATTGTAGCGACGATTGCAACAGGACTCATGCTATTATTTGCGATTATGGTCGGCTATGCACTTGCAAAAGTGAAATTTAAAGGGAAAGTGTTCGTGAATAACGTGATTTTATTCCAAATGTTTTTCCCAGCGATTATTTTATTGATTCCACAATTTTTGATGGTGACGAATGTTGGGCTGCTTGATACGTATGCTGGGATGATTATTCCAACAATGATGAGTATGTGGGCGATTTTTATGTATACGAACTTTTTCAAGGCGATTCCAGATACGTTGATTGAGGCGGCGAAATTGGATGGGGCAAGCGATTTGAAAATTTTGTTCCGTGTTGTTTTGCCAATGTCGAAATCGATTAGTACGGTTATTTTCTTGTTCTTGTTTACGGATCGCTGGACGAATCTGCTATGGGATTTAATTGTAACGAAAAGTGATGCAACAGTGACGCTTAACGTGTTGATTTCGCAAATGTTTGGACCTTATGCAACGTACCCGGGTCCGATGTATGCAGCATCCGTTGTGTTGACGTTACCGCTCATTATTCTGTTCTTATTCTTCTCGAAAAAATTCCAAGAGGGTATGCAGTTTACATTAAAGTAAGGAGTTTAGACAATGTTGAAATGGTGGCAGGAAACAGTTTTTTATGAGATTTATATGCCGTCATTTAAGGATGGTAATGGGGACGGGATTGGCGACTTTAAAGGCTTACTTGCAAAAGTGCCTTATTTGGCTGAGCTTGGTGTCGGTGGGGTTTGGTTGACGCCGTTTTACCCGTCTCCAAAAGTGGATAATGGCTATGATGTAAGTGATTATTATGCAGTTGATCCGGATTATGGAACGATGGCGGATTTGGAGGCGTTTGTCGCTGAGGCACATCGATATGGGATTCGGGTGATCGCGGATATGGTCGTGAATCATGTGTCGACAGAGCACGCGTGGTTTAAGGAAGCCCGGCGTTCGCGGGATGATGCGAAGCGTGATTGGTTCGTGTGGAAGGATGTGCCGAATAATTGGGAATCATTTTTCGGAGGTTCGGCTTGGGAATGGGACGCGGTTACGGAGCAATATTATTATCACAGCTTTGCAAAAGAGCAGGTGGATTTGAATTGGGCCAACCCTGATGTGGAGCGCGAGATTTGGAAGGTATTTGATTTCTGGTTGGATAAGGGATTGGACGGTTTCCGGCTGGATGTGATTAATAATTTGACGTTGACGCGGGACTTTTTGGATAATCCTGTGGTGGATGGCGAGCAGCAACATCTGTATGATAAGGATCAGTCGGGCATGACGGCGAAAATGGCGGAGATTGGCGAACGGATTCGGGCGCGTGGGGATTATTTCACGGTGGGCGAGATTAGTTCGGATAATTTGACGGAAATTGAGCGGTATGCTGGGCCTGGCGGACTGGATGTGACGTTTAATTTTAATTTTGGCAGTGTCGCCAATCGTGATGGGATTGTGGCGGAGTTTGCTCGGATGCAGCAGGTGTATGCGGATGGTCGGATGCCAACGTTGTTTTTTGGGAGCCATGATATGAGTCGTTCGTGGAATCGGTTGGCGGACGAGCGTGAAGATGTAGCACAGTTGCTGGCGATGCTGATGTTGACGGCGCATGGTGTTCCGTTTGTGTATTTTGGTGAGGAGATTGGGATGGTGGATTTTGTACCGGAGTCGATGAATGAAATGCGTGATGTACAGGGATTTTATGCGTACGAGCTGGCTTTGGAGGATGGTAAGTCGGAGTGTGAAGCATTGGCTATAGCGCAAGGTAAGACGCGGGATAAAGCGAGGTCACTGATGACTTGGCCAGAAGGTTTCTCGGATAAAGCGCAGGCTTGGATTGGGGAAGTGACGCCTGATTTTGCGCGTGGACAGCGAATGTTTGCATTTTATAAAACATTGATTTCACTTAGAAAAACAATTGATTTTTGCAAGCCAGGATATCGTGATTTTGAGGTGGATGGAGAGTTGTTGACGTATGTTCGTGGCGAGTATCTCGTTTGTCTTAATTTTGGGGCAGCACGTGAGATGGAGAACAAGTGGGGGAACGTGACGCTTGTTTTGGCGAATAAGGATTTGGTTGTGAACGTTGATAAGATTGAATTGCCAGCGTTTGGAGCGGTTATTTTTAAGATGTGAAGGAGTTTATGATGAAAGATATTGCAATTTTATTGAAGGAATATCGGGCAGGAAATGAGCCTGCAAAAGTGGAGCGCTTGAATTTTGTTGGTGCGGGTGATAAGGATGTGTACAATATTTCGGCGCCGTTTGTTGTGGATGGCAAAGAAGTGATTGCTGGACGAATGGAGTCACGGGACAGCGAAATGGCAGAAATCGGCTTTTTTGAAAAACAAGATTTGACGTGGGTATTACTTGCGAATATGCCTAAATTAGCGCTACAAGATCCATTTGTGACGCGCATCGATGGGGATTTGATGATCGGTGGTGTGGAAGTATTTCCAAGTAAGGATGATCCTGAAAAATTAGCGTGGCGGACTTGTTTATATCGAGGTAAAGACATTGCCGATTTGACGCTCTTTTTTGAAGGCCCGGTTGGGATGAAGGATTTGCGCTTGAAGCAGTTGCCGAGTGGTGAGATTGTTGTTTTGACAAGGCCGCAAGGTGAAAAAGGTGGGCGTGGCAAAATCGGTTTTTGCTTGATTGAAAAATTGGCGGATTTGACGGTGGTTTTGATTGAGGATGCACCGCTACTCGAACCACATTTTGCGGATGAAGAATGGGGTGGAGCCAACGAAATGCATCTTTTGAAAAATGGCAATCTAGGAGTGCTCAGCCATATTGCGAATTTTGATGCGGCTGGTGATCGGCATTACTATGCGGCGATTTGCGTAATCGATCCGAAAACGGGAGCGATAGTTGTGCCGATGGAAATTATCGCAGAACGTGCAGACTTTCTAGTAGGACCAACGAAGCGAGCCGATTTGAAAGATGTTGTTTTTAGTGGAGGCCTGATTCGAAATGTGTCTGGAACAGCTGATTTATACGTAGGAATAAGCGACGCGGATGCGCAAAAACGAACGATTCGCGATCCATTTATGAAATTTGAAGGATAGGGAGATTAAGAATTATGAATATTTATCGTTATGAGGAAAATCCGTTAATTACACCGGCGGACGTGAAGCCGCACCGTCCCGATTTTGAAGTCTTGGGAGCGTTTAACGCAGGTGTTGCTGAATATCAAGGGGAAACTTTATTGCTTTTACGCGTGGCAGAGAAACCAATTAGTGAGGACCCAAATATTATTAAGGCGCCAATTTTTAATATGGAAACAAAAGAATTGGATATTTTGGAGTTTCGACTAGATGATCCAACGTATGATTTTGAAGATCCACGGATGATTCGTGAAAAAAATAAGCTGGAAGGTTTCACATATTTGACGTCGCTTTCGTATATCAGGATTGCACGAAGCAAGGATGGACACAACTTTACTATTGATGAAAAACCGTTTTTGTATCCATTTAATGAATATCAAACGTTTGGTATTGAGGATGCACGTGTGACGCAGATTGATGATGTTTACTATGTGAATTTCAGTGCTGTTTCAGAGATGGGCGTTGCGGACGCGATGATTTCGACGAAGGACTTTGTGAGCTATGAATACGAAGGAAATATTTTTGCGCCGGAGAATAAAGATGTATTAATTTTTCCAGAAAAAGTGAATGGAAAATATTATGCATTGCACCGCCCAAGCTTGAAAAGTATCGGAAATTTGGATATTTGGATTGCGTCTTCGCCAGATTTGCATAGTTGGGGCGATCACAGACACTTGCTTGGCGTTCGCGAAGGTTATTGGGATAGCGGCCGAATCGGTGGTGGTGCCGTGCCAATTAAAACCGAAAAAGGCTGGCTAGAGCTGTATCATGGCGCGACGAAAGAACATCGCTATTGTATGGGAGCGGTCCTACTTGATTTAGATAATCCAATGAAAGTTCTAGCACGTACAGAAACACCAATTTTAGAACCAGAAGCGGATTACGAGAAAAACGGCTTTTTTGGCGATGTTGTTTTTGGTTGCGGTACGATTGTAGAAGGCGATGTTGTCAAAATGTACTACGGTGTCGCGGATACATCGATGGCTTGTTGTGAGATGAGCTTGGCAGGAATTCTGCAACAATTAGAGGATGAAAGCCGATGACTTGGCAAGTAAATTGGCAAAAATGGAGCGTGGCGTCGAAGGACGATGTGGCGCTTCAACATGAGATGACGGAATTATCTGACGAAAAAATGAAACGAGAGCATTTTTATCGCTATTTGGCATTTGGTACTGGCGGCATGCGCGGGGAGATTGGTTGTGGCACGAACCGGATAAATAAGTACATGATTCGTTGGGTCGCAAGTGGTGTCGCGGCACATATTGTAGAACAAGGGTGTCAAGCGGATGGCGTGGCAATTGCTTATGATTCACGTCATTTTTCAGCGGAATTTGCGTTAGAAGCAGCACGCGTTCTTGGCGCAGCTGGAATCAAAGTCTATTTATCCGACACGTTACGCCCAACCCCAGAGTTGTCGTTCATGGTTCGCAAATGGGGCACTGCAGCAGGTATCGTTATTACGGCGAGCCATAATCCAGCAGAATACAACGGCTTCAAGGTTTACGGTGCAGATGGATGCCAGATTACGTTGGACGTTGCGGATAGAATAACAGCTTATTTGAAGCGTATTTCTGATTTGTTCGCAATTCCAGTAGTGGAGGAGGCTGCGCTGATTAAAACTGGGTTACTCGTTCAAATCGGCGACGAAGCGGACATAGCTTATTTAGAACAAGTTCGTGCTGTGACGCAAAATAAAGAATTGACAAAAATGCACGGTAACAAGTTGAAAATTGTTTATACAGCACTTCACGGGACGGGAGGACCACTTGTGACGCAAAGCTTGGCGCAAGCAGGTTTCACCAATGTCAGCGTTGTCGCAGAGCAGTCAATTCCAGATGGCGCTTTTCCGACTGTTACATCGCCAAACCCAGAAGATCATGCCGCGTTCAGGATGGCAATCGAAGCAAGCGATAATGCCGATATTTTGATGGCGACAGATCCAGATGCTGACCGAATCGGCGTTGCTGTAAAAAATGAACAAGGCACATATCAAATTTTGACAGGTAATCAGTTGGGCGCTTTATTACTACATTATCTAGTCACCGAGAAGAAGATACCAGCAAACAGCGCGCTCATCAAAACCATCGTGACCAGCAATCTAGGTGAAAAAATTGCTCAGAAATATGGCGTGAAAATCTATAATACGCTAACTGGATTCAAGTTTATCGGTGAAAAAATCGCAGAATGGGAAAAATCAGGTGAAGCAACATTCCTTTTTGGCTATGAAGAAAGCTATGGCTACCTTGTTGAACCATTCGTCCGCGATAAAGACGCTATCCAAGCAGCTCTTTTAACAGCGGAAGTCGCGTTAGCTTTCCAATTACAAGGCAAAACATTATACGAAGGCTTGCAAACAATCTACAACGAATTCGGCTATCATGAAGAATCTCTGCATACTATCACTGCAAAAGGCGAAGAAGGAATCGCACGCATCCAAGCAATCATGCAAACAATGCGCAAGAAAACAATCGATGGCATCACCAGTAAAGAAGATTACCAAACCGGTGTACAAACTAATTATCAAACAGATACAACTCAAAAAATAACACTACCAAAATCAGATGTTCTAAAATTCCACTTGGCAGACGGCTCATGGTTCTGTATTCGCCCATCAGGAACCGAACCAAAATGCAAAATTTATTTTAGTTGCGCCGGAGACACAGCGAAAGAAGCAAGAGGGCGTTTGCAAAACCTTGAAAAACAAGTTTTAGTAGAGATTGAAAATATAGAACTGTAAGCCTTTGTAGTGCTATACTATTGTTCAAAGATACAAACTATTTTTTTAAGGAGATGTTATGATGCGGTTTATTAAAGCAAATATTAGATTCATTAGTAGTTTTGGAGGTAACGGACATGAAAATATCTGATATGAAAAATCTCGGGACAATCAATGAAGAAAAACTGCATTCTGTGGGCATAAAGTCAGCGGAAGAGTTGCAAGCCATAGGTACAGAAAAAGCTTATTTGCTTGTTAAAGATTTAGTAGACGATGATGCTTGTCTGCATTTCCTATATGCTTTAGAAAGTGCCATTCAGGGTATCCCTAAAAATGAATTAACAGATCAAAAACGAGCAGAGTTAAGACAGTTGTATCAACGCGTGAAAGCTAGGTAGCGACAAAGATGGTTGGCAAGAATGCCAACCATCTTTAACATCTAACTTCGCAATTCTTTAACTAATTCCTCAGCAGGCGTCACAAAATAAGTCGTCTGATTATCATACGTCACATAACCTGGCTTCGCACCACTTGGCTTTTTCACGTGCTTAATCAGCGTCGCATCCACGGGAACGGAGCCTGAGAGTCGCGCCTTGGAAAAGAATGCCGCAATCATCGCAGCTTCCGTGATTGATGTCTCATCGGGATTCGCATCTTGAATCACAACATGTGACCCCGGCAAATCCTTTACATGGAACCATAAGTCGGTATTTCGCGCTACTTTATTCGTTAAATAATCATTTTGCTTATTATTTTTCCCAACTAGGATGGGTAATCCAGTGCTCGACGTATACTTTTCAAGCGTTGGATTCTGATTCGGCTTTCTGCTGCCTTTTTTCTGTTTATACTTGATGTATCCTTGTTCTGCGAGTTCCATCCGGATTTCCTGAACGTCCTCAGGCGACGCATCTTCTAATTGTTGCTGCACCGTTTCCAAATAGGCAATTTCCTGCTCCGTCAAGCGCATCTGTTCCTCGACAAATTTCACAGCTTTCTTCAACTTTTGATATTTATTAAACAAAAACTGAGCATTTTGAGGCGGCGATTTCCGAATATCAAGCGGGATTTTCACCGTTCTCATGTTCTCATCATAAAAATTTTGCACTTCAATCTCTGTCATACCGCGAGAGACCAAATGCAGGTTCGCCGTCAGCAACTCACCGAAAATCCGAAACTCATCCGCGCGTTCCGTATCCACAAGCGTTTGCTCTAGTTTTTCCATTTTCAAACGGTCGCGGTCAATCTCATTCGCAAGCAATCGTTCCAAATCGTGCGCAATTTGATGCACCCGATCGCGCGTTGCCTTTCCACCATAGAACCGATCCAACAAAGCCCCAAGCGAATCTGATTCAGCTGTCACTTCCGTATCTGCAAGTTGCATGAAATAAAAATCTTCTTTGTCGTTCTTTGTAAATAAAACAGGTTCCGCTGGTTTTGCACAATCTTTCATAACACTAAAAAAGGCTTGCGGCAACGTATCCCGATTCACCAATCCAGCCCGCGCAACTACTTCGTTCGCAAGCAAGGGGCTGAATCCAGCAACAATCGAAACGATTTGCTTCGACATTTTACCAGCATTGAAATCCAATTTCGCCAACAAATCTTCCTCACTCGCCGTCCAAGGATTCAATTTATCCGAACTCGGTGGCAGAATATAAGGAGCGCCTGGTAAAAGTGTCCGGTAACTATTAAAAGCCGGTGAAACATGTTTAATGCAGTCCACAATGGTTTCTTTCTCCCGATCCACGAGCACAATATTGCTATGGCGCCCCATAATTTCCACATACAGATCACAAAAACGCGTTTCGCCAATCTCATCTTTCCCGCGAATTCCAAAAATCAAAATACGATCATTTGCAACTTGGCGAATGGATTCAATAATTGCGCCCTCCATATACTTCCGCAATAACATACAAAACATCGGTGGCTGCGCAGGGTTTTCCATCGTTTCTTTCGTAATCTGAATACGCGCATAACTCGGGTGCGCCGAAATCAAGATGCGCTGATTTTCCCGGTTTTTGCGCACATATAACACTAATTCATGCGCAAACGGTTGGTGTATCTTCATAATCCGCCCAGTTTCGCACTGCTCGGTCAATTCTTCGGTCATTGCTTTTAAAAACATTGTATCAAATGCCATATTTCATTCATTCCCTCAAAAATTTTAATTAGTTTGACTAGAAGTCTCTTCGCCATTCGAGGAAGAATAAGTATAGTCAATATTCATAGTGCCATCATCATCTACATCTGTGATACCTACATAGAGTGTACTGTTCATCGTAGACGTTGTTGCAGTTACATCAAACTGAAGCTCATCATGCTTTTTCCCATTTTTGTCAACGTAACTCATCGTAAAACCACCTGGCTTCACGTCAAATGGTGCTACTTTAATCTCTTTTGATGTTTCATTTTTTAGTGCAGGAATTGTAGCAACAACTTTTCCACCATTCGTAAGCGTTATTTCAGATGATGCAGCTCCACTGTAATTATCTACATTAATAATAAAATCCTCTTTTGGTGGGGAAATCACTAATCGTAATACAAAAGCTAGTGCAATAAAAGCAACTAGCACAATACTGAAAACTAAGACATTCTTTTTCATGTTGCCAATCTCTCCTTTTTTCTTTTATTGTACCATAAGAAGGGCGAGACTTGCCTTATATTCTTGCTTTTATGTTATAATAAGGTGGTGAAATTAGAATGCGAGAGGCTGATCGAAATGGTAAAAAGTATGACTGGGTTCGGGCGAGCAGGGAAGCAATCGGAGAATTTCAAAGTAACCGTAGAATTGAAAGCTGTTAATCACCGCTATTTGGAAGTTGTTTTTCGGATGCCACGTGTGTTTGCCTATTTGGAAGCGAAGTTAAAAAAGAGCATCGCAGAACAGGTAAAGCGTGGCCGTGTGGAATGCGCGATTACAGTAGAAGGAAATAGAGCGACGAAAGAAAAATTGGTCATCAACTGGGATTTGGCGGATGAGTATATTCGCTTTATGCGCCAAGCAACACAGCGTTACCAGATGGAGGATGCGCTAAATATTCAGGAACTCTTGCTTGATCCGCGCTTTTTAGAAATTGTGGAGAGCAACGAACCGGATTCAGAGTTAGAGGAATTACTCATAGGCGCAACAACCGCCGCTGCAAAAAGGCTGGACGACATGCGGGCGACAGAAGGCAACGAGCTGGCGCTTCATTTCAAACATCATTTGGAGACGACAGAGAAACTATTAAACGAGATACAAGCGTTTGTTCCTGAAATGGAAGCGACATATCGTGAACGACTCGAAAATCGCTTAATCAGTTATGTCGGCGAAGATTTTGACAAAGCACTTGTCCTTTCTGAAATTGCGATTCTACTTGAAAAATCAGATATCAATGAAGAACTTGAACGCTTGGGAAGTCACGTGAAGCAATTTTCGCACATTCTTTTACTGGAAGAACCGATTGGACGCAAGCTTGATTTTCTTATTCAGGAGATGAATCGTGAAATAAATACGATTGGATCAAAAGCTAGCCATTTAGAAATTACGAATCGTGTGGTAGAATTAAAGACGACACTTGAAAAAATGCGTGAGCAAATCCAGAATGTGGAATAATTTTTCAAGCAGTATGATATTTTAGAAAAGAGGAACGCAAACATGACAGATCGAGGACTTCTCATCGTTTTATCTGGTCCTTCTGGAGTTGGAAAAGGGACGGTTAGAAAAGCAGTTTTTGATGACCCAACAACTTCATTTGAATATTCTATTTCGATGACAACGCGCCAAGCGCGCGCGGGCGAAGTGGATGGTGTGGATTATTATTTCCGCACGAAAGAACAATTTGAGCAGGCGATTGCAGATGGTAAGATGCTGGAATACGCACAGTATGTCGGTAACTATTACGGAACGCCGCTTGATTATGTAGAAGAAATTTTGGTAGCTGGAAAAGATGTTTTTCTAGAAATTGAAGTTCAAGGCGCGTTACAGGTACGTGAGGCGATGCCAGAAGGAATATTTATTTTCCTAACACCGCCAGATTTGAGTGAGCTGAAAAACCGCATTATAGGGCGGGGTACAGAGTCAATGGATGTTGTCGAAGAGCGCATGAACGAAGCGCGTCGCGAAATTGAGATGATGAACGCCTATGATTATGCCGTTGTTAATGATATAGTAGATAATGCCGTTCAAAAAATTAAGGGGATTGTTCAGACCGAGCACTTAAAAACAGAGCGCGTCATTCATAAATATGAAAAAATGTTAGAGGAGTTGGAATAGATGTTATATCCATCAATTGATAATTTGTTGTTAGTTATTGACTCAAAATACTCACTAGTAACCGTGGCTGCGCGTCGTGCCCGTCAAATGCAAAAAGACCACGACCCAGGTACAATGGATGATTTCAAATCGCACAAAGCGGTAGGAAAAGCGTTAGAAGAGATTTATGCAGGGAACTTGGTTATGGGGAAAGACAAGTAATAGTATAGAAAACAGGAGCGCAAATCATATTTTGGATTTGTGCTCCTATTTTTCTGCATTTAAATTTTTTGAAAACTGAAAAGAAGTCAGGATATTTTTCGAGTAAGTCTTGATTAGGTGAATAAACATGCGTTGTGCCTTGTTTTCGAACGGCGACTAAATTGGCCTCCTTTAGTAGTTTAATATGGTGAGACATCGTAGATTTGGAAACATCGTATGTATTGCTCGTTACACGTTGTTCGCCTTTTTGAAGCAAGCAACGGAAAATATCTAGGCGAATTGGATCACCTAAAGCTTGGAATAAGACTAACAATTTTTCTGTATTCAGATTATTATTTTTCATAAAAGTATCATAGCATATTACATATTAGTTGCCTATAAAAAAAATGTTATGGTAGAGTTTTATAGTTCGAAAAAAATCGAACTATATAATCAGAGGAAGAAGGGCGAACAAATGCTAGTTATTCAAGCGAAATTGGAAGTCCAGGAAGATAAGATTGTTGCTTTTTTTAAAAGAAGTAGAGCCATTGATTGAGGCGTCGCGTGCGGAATCAGGCAATATTAGCTACAAGTTGACGTGTGCCGTTGAGAATACGACTGAGTTTTATATGATCGAGCAGTGGGAAGATTTAGCTGCGATTGATGCCCATAATAAAAGCAAGCATTTTCAAGCGTTCCAAACAGGTGTTGGCAGCATGTTGAGTGCGCCACCGACTATTCAAGTACTTAGTACGCTAGAAAGGAAGTAATACCATGTATAAAAATAATGATTTTGAAGATATTATCAAAAACCGACGTTCGATTCGTACATACGATGACTCGGTGAAAATTAGTAGAGAAGAGATGGAGCAGATACTAACTGATGCAATGCGTGCACCATCATCAGTGAACATGCAGCCGTGGCGTTTTGTTGTGGTGGAAAGCCCAGAAGAGAAAGAGAAATTGCGTCCGCTCGTGCGATTTAATACGCAACAAAATGATTCATCGTCAGCTATGATTGTGATTTTTGGTGACATGGACAGTTTTGAAAATGGGGAGAAAATTTTTAGTAGTGCGGTAGAGCAAGGGTTGATGCCGGCAGATGTGAAAGAGAAGCAAATGGCTGCTTTGACACCTTATTACGCGAATTCGCCACGTGAGGAATTGGAAAGGGTGGCGTTGATTGACGGTAGTCTCGTTGCGATGCAGTTGATGCTAGTGGCTCGAGCTTATGGCTATGATACGAATCCGATTGGTGGATTTGAGAGACGTGAAGTTGCCGAAGCATTCGATATGGATATTAAACGTTATGTGCCGGTGATGATTGTGTCAATTGGGAAAGCGAAGGATTCGGGATATGGATCGTATCGTTTGAGTACAGATGATACTGTATTTTGGAAATAAAGTCTGGATTATATGACTGATAAATCGGCGACAAGCGCTCGTATTGTTGGGGCTGTTCGAATAAAAAGAGTTACAGCCCCAATATGCATGAGAGCAAAGCGAGCATGTAATCCACCATCGGCTGTTCGAATACGCGAAGCCCCAAAATGCCTATGAGCATCGTGAATAGGCGTTCTTTCAGGATGCTTAGAATAGGAAGGGAGAACAATCAAGCGGTTCTTCTAGGCTTGCGCTCGATTTGTTTAAAGCAGGATGTACGTCTTACCTGGAAAAATGGGAATTCGTAAGTCCAGCTTATTTTGCGTATAATGGCTAAAATGAATAGAGTATAAGAGTATAGGAACATCTTTACGTCTGTATCAAGTGTTCACTAGGGTGTATGATTTCAGTGAATCGAAAGTTAGGTAATAAAATCGAAATCAAACTAGGTGTGTTATACAATTTTAGAGCAGTACCTTGATTAGTAAGCTAGGAATCAGACAAAAAATCTGATTTCTAGCTTTTTCTTCACCTTTCTAACCTCCAACACTGTTTTTTCCCGCGCTAAAACGGTATAATTAACGGGAAGGTGAAAGAGGTGACCTAGATGTTAGATGGAAAAAATATCTTACTCGCGGTTTCTGGTGGAATCGCTGTTTATAAAGCTGTGGCGCTTACGAGTAAATTAACGCAGGCGGGCGCGAATGTGAAGGTGATGATGACGAAAAGTGCGCAGGAGTTTGTGCCGACACTTTCGTTTCAGGTTTTATCGCGACATGATGTGTATACGGATACGTTTGATGAGAAGGACTCACGTGTAGTGGCGCATATTGATCTTGCGGATTGGGCAGATCTTGTGATTGTGGCACCGGCGACGGCGAACGTGATTGGGAAGCTGGCGAATGGGATTGCGGATGATATGGTAACAACGACGCTGCTTGCGACGGAGGCGCCGATTTGGGTAGCGCCAGCGATGAATGTGCACATGATTGCGCATCCAGCTGTAGTGCGGAATATTAATCAGTTGTACGCGGATGGGGTTCGTTTTATCGAGCCGAGCGAGGGTTATTTGGCTTGTGGATACGTTGGGCGTGGCCGTTTGGAGGAACCGGAACGGATTGTTGGGCATTTGACGAGCTTTTTTGCGGAGAGAAATACATTGCTTACTGGTCGGAAGGTTGTGGTGACGGCCGGTGCAACGATGGAAAAATTGGACCCGGTGCGTTATTTTACGAATCATTCAACAGGAAAAATGGGCTTTGCAATCGCGGAAGTAGCTGCGAGATATGGTGCGGATGTTGTATTGGTGACATCGTCTACGAAACTTGCGGTGCCACATGGCGTTCAGGCGGTTTATATTGAAACGGCGCAGGAAATGTACGAGGAAGTTATGCAACATCAGGGTTCGGCGGATGTTTTTGTAATGAGCGCTGCGGTTGCTGATTATACGCCAAAAGTGATTCATGAGCACAAAATTAAGAAGCAACCGGGCGATTACGTAATCGAGATGGTGCGCACGAAGGATATTTTGGCGGAAATTGGTCAGAATAAGAAGGCGGAGCAGGTCGTGATTGGTTTCGCTGCGGAGACGCAAAATGTGAAAGAGAACGCGCTGAAAAAACTGCATGCGAAAAATGCGGATTTGATTGTGGCGAATAATGTGGCGCAAATTGGTGCAGGTTTTGGCGTGGATACGAATCAGGTGACTTTTTATGGGCAGGAAGACACGGAGAAAGTTTTTCCGTTATTGTCTAAACAAGAGGTAGCGCGCGAAATTATCGAACAGGCAGCGCGTTTGTTGGAGGAAAAGTAAGATGGCAAAAGTAGCTCAAGTGATTGTGGATGTGCCAGCGATGCAGGTTGATCGCCCGTTTGATTATCTCATTCCCGATGCTTGGCAAGGCATTATTTGTCCTGGGATGCGCGTTTCGGTACCTTTTGGGAATCGGGCGCTACAGGGATTTGTCGTTGGAACATCGGACACGAGTGATTTCACAAAATTAAAAGAGATTCGGGAAATGATGGATTTGGCACCGGTTTTGAATGAGGAACTTTTGGAGCTTGGTGATTGGATGGCGCAGGAAACGTTAGCTTACCGGATTACGGCGTACCAGGCGATGTTACCGGCGGCTTTACGTGCAAAATATGAGAAGTATTTTTGGTTGCTGGATACTGCGAATGATGAGGCAGAGCGTCTTTTTGAAGGATATGAAACGATGGATTGGAAACGGGCGGAGCAGCTGGGAGCCTTACCAACGCTTCAAAAGTGGATGAAAGAGGGCATTGTCGAATTGGTCTACCAAGTGAAAAATAAGGTGACGAAAAAAACAATGCGTGTAGTTAAGCCAATCGCGTCTGTTCAGCAGTTCGAGGACGCGATTTCAGGACTCTCTAAAAGTGCTAAGGCGCAGCTGAAAGTTTTACAATTTTTTCAAGTGTTTGATGAGGAATATATTTCGATGAAGGCGCTACGGGAGAAAGTGCAGACGACCGATGCAACAATTCAGAAGGTTGCGGGGCTTGGTTTGATTGAAATAACCGATCAGCATGTGTCGCGAGATCCGTATGAACATCATGATTTTAAGCCGAGTACTCCGTTGCCGTTGTTGCCGGATCAACAGGCGGCTCGGGATGCTATTGTGAACTCAGCTGTTGCAGGTAATCAGGAAACGTTCTTGTTGCATGGTGTGACTGGAAGCGGAAAAACGGAAATCTATTTGCAGTCGATTGAGGCGGTGCTTGCGGCTGGAAAAGAGGCGATTGTGCTCGTGCCGGAAATTTCATTGACACCGCAGATGGTTGAGCGTTTTAAACGCCGCTTTGGCAGGCTTGTTGCGGTGCTTCATAGTGCCCTCTCAGCCGGTGAAAAGTATGATGAATGGCGCAAAATTGAGCAGGGGAAGGCTAAGGTTGTTGTCGGGGCACGCTCTGCGGTTTTTGCACCATTTTTGAATCTTGGTATTATTATTATTGATGAGGAGCACGAAACGAGCTATAAGCAAGAGGATAATCCACGGTATCATGCGCGAGATGTGGCGATTGAGCGAGCGAGACGATACGGTTGCCCGGTTGTGCTTGGTAGTGCAACACCTTCTTTGGAGTCGTTTGCAAGGGCTGGAAAGAAGCGGTATACGTTACTGGAATTACCTACGCGTGTGAATGATACGGCACTTCCAGAGGTTGAAGTGGTTGACATGAGTGAGGAATTACGCAATGAGAACCGGACGGAATTTTCACAAGTGTTGTTGGAAAAAATCAAGGATCGGCTAGCGAAAAAGGAGCAGGTTGTGTTGCTTCTTAATCGGCGTGGCTACTCGTCATTTGTGATGTGTCGGGATTGTGGCTATGTGGTGGAATGTCCGAATTGTAGTATTTCGCTAACTTTCCATCAGGCGCATAATCAGATGAAGTGCCATTATTGTGGCTATCAGGAAGGCGTACCGCATCATTGTCCGAGTTGTGAAAGTGAGCAGATTCGATATTTTGGGACAGGAACGCAAAAGGTGCAAGAAAGTTTAACGAAATTAATACCAGAAGCGCGTGTCATTCGAATGGATGTGGATACGACAACGAAAAAAGGTTCGCATGAGAAGTTGCTAAATCAGTTTCGGAATAAGGAAGCAGATGTGTTGCTAGGGACACAGATGATTGCAAAAGGCCTAGATTTCCCGGATATTACGCTCGTTGGGGTGTTGAATGCGGATACGATGCTGAATTTGCCTGATTTTAGGGCGTCAGAGAAAACGTTCCAATTGTTGACACAGGTGAGTGGTCGCGCAGGCCGGCATCAGTTGACGGGCGAGGTAATTGTGCAGAGCTACAATCCAGAGCATTATAGTATTCAGTTTGCAAAGATGCATGACTATATTGGCTTTTATAACCATGAGATGCGGGTTCGTAAAATTGGCTCGTATCCGCCATTTTATTATTTAACGCTGATTAATGTAAGCGATGAGGACGAGATGAAAGCGGTACGGACGATTCAAGAAATTACGCAATTTTTGCAAGGAAAGTTGGGGCCGGATGCGATTATTTTAGGGCCGGTGCCGAGCTCGATTGCGCGAATTAAAAATAAGTATCGCTATCAATGCATTATTAAATACAAAGTTGAGCCGGAATTAAAGGCGGAACTAAAAAATATTTTACTGCATTACCAAAAAGAACAGGTTAAAGGGTTGACAATAACAATGGATGTGCAGCCGTTTGTGATGATGTAAAGGAGAATGAGGATGACAAAAATAATTTTTATGGGTACGCCAGCTTTTTCAGTACCTGTTTTAGAGCAAGTGGCGAATGAATATGAGGTGATTGCGGTCGTTACGCAACCGGATCGCGCGGTGGGACGTAAGCGTGTTTTGACGCCACCACCAGTGAAGGAGGCTGCGGTTGCGAGGGGAATTCCAGTTTACCAACCAGAGAAGTTGCGGAGTTCGTCGGAATTGGATGAATTAATCGGACTTGGTGCGGATTTGATTGTAACCGCGGCATATGGGCAGATTTTGCCGAATGCGTTACTAGACGCGCCGAAACATGGTTGTATCAACGTGCATGCATCTCTTTTACCGGAGTATCGTGGTGGTGCGCCGGTGCATTATGCGATTCTGGATGGCAAGACGGAGACGGGTGTGACCATCATGTATATGGTCGAGCAACTAGATGCTGGTGATATGTTGGCGCGTCGTAGCATTCCGATTACGGATGAGGATAACGTGGGAACGATGTTTGAGAAGCTAAGCGCGGTTGGTGCCTCGCTTCTAATGGATACGTTGCCGGACCTTTTGGCTGGAAAGTTGATGCCGGAACCACAAGATGCAAGCTTGGTCACATTCGCGCCGAATATTAAGCGGGAACAGGAAAAAATTGATTGGACGCGTGATGGTCGCGTAATTTTCAACCAGATTCGCGGGCTTTCGCCGTGGCCTGTTGCCTATACAACACTTGCTGGAAATCCTTTTAAAATTTGGCAGGCGCATATCGAAGAAAGCGAGCAACAAGCGCCAGCCGGACAAGTTGTTCGCACGACCAAACATGATTTTGCGATTGCAACGGGTGATAAAACGATTATCGTGCCTGAAATCGTGCAACCAGCAGGAAAGCAAAAAATGGCTGTTGCTAATTATATGGCGGGAGCCGGGCAACATCTAAACTTAGAAACAAGGTTTGGTGACATATGAAAAAACCAGAAACAGTCCGCGAAATTGCGCTCGACTTAATTGAAAAAATCGAAAATAATCAGTCATTCAGCCATCTACTAATTAATGATGCGCTTAAAAATAGTAATTTAAACCAAATGGACCGCGCGCTTTTGACGGAGCTCGTCTACGGAACAACGCAACGCCGCATTACACTAGACTTTTATTTAGAGCCTTTTTTTACGAAAGACGCCGGAAAATTGGGTGCTGAATTTATTGCGCCTATCGGTATATCAATTGGAATTCCTCGATAAAATTCCAGAACATGCGATTTTACACGAAGCGGGCGAAATTGCGCGTGAACGTGGACACGATGGCGTGACAAAATTTGTGAATGGCGTTTTGCGGAATGTCATTCGTAATGGCGTTCCAAAAATCGAGGATATCAGTGATGAAACAACGAAAATCGCAGTGGAGACCAGCTTGCCAACATGGCTCGTAAAACGCTGGATTGCGCAGTTTGGCACTGCCAAAACGCGTGAAATTGGCCTATCCTTTTTAGAGTCGCCGTCGCAAAGTATTCGTGTGAATGAGAACAAAGTGACTGTCGCCGAGCTACAAGAGGAACTTTCCGCACAAGGTATTGAAACAGAGCAAAACGCCTATATTCCAGAAGCGCTCATGATGGAACGGGGATCGATTGCTGATACGCAAGCTTATCATAATGGTCGTTGCACGATTCAAGATGAGAGTTCGATGCTTGTTGCGCATGCTTTACAACTAGAAGATGGTTTGCGCGTACTTGACGCGTGTTCGGCGCCAGGTGGAAAAACAACACATATTGCTGAAAAAATGCATAACACCGGTGAAATTATCGCGCTTGATATCCACCCACATAAAACAAAATTAGTAAATAAAGCAGCTAAGCGCCTTGATTTGACGAATGTTACAACGGAAGTTTTAGATGCCAGAAAAGCAAGTGAACTATTTGCACCAGAGAGTTTTGACCGTATTTTAGTAGATGCCCCTTGTTCAGGATTCGGTGTTTTGCGCCGAAAACCAGACATTAAATATAGCAAGACTGAGTCAGATATCGAAAATTTGGCACGGATTCAGCAAGCAATTTTAGCTGAGGTTGGCGCATTACTAAAAGAAAATGGTATATTAATATATAGCACCTGTACGATTGATCAAGTGGAAAATCGTGGTGTTGTAGCGAACTTCCTTTCGAATCATCCGGAATTTCATTTAGAACAAGTACATGTGCCTGAAAAGATGCTTCCGTTTGTACAGGAAGGTTATCTGGAATTAGTACCAACAGACATCGGAAGTGACGGTTTCTTTATCGCCGCATTCCGAAAAATAACGAACAAATAAGCAATGGGAAGACGAATTTTTGCATTTGTTGCGTTTGAGAAATTTCGAACGTTTTCCCGGCAATGTGAGGTGTAGGCAAGTATGCATGCAGAATTTAGAACAGACCGTGGAAGAATCAGAAATCATAATGAGGATAACGGTGGTATTTTTGAGAATCAACTGGGCATCCCGCTCGTTATTGTCGCAGATGGAATGGGGGGGCACCAAGCGGGTGATGTCGCGAGTGAAATGGCTGTCAGACTTCTTAGCGATAGTTGGAAAAATGTGACCGATTTGAAGTCCGCAACAGAGATTGATTCGTGGTTCCGCGAGGCAATTCAAGCGGTGAACGAGCAAATATTGGCTCATGCCAAACAAGATTCAACGCTAAAAGGGATGGGGACAACGCTTGTTGCAGCGATTTTTTCAAACAGTCAAATCATTGTAGCGAACGTTGGGGATAGTCGTGGTTATCTACTGAAAAACGGTGTGCTAGAACAGCTTACCGAAGACCATTCGCTCGTCAATGAATTGCTTCGTAAAGGGGAAATTACGAAAGAAGACGCGGAGAATCATCCACGCAAAAATATTTTACTGCGAGCGTTGGGAATAGAAGGGAATGTCGAGACAGATGTCTTTATTTTGCCATTTCAGCCAAAAGATCAGCTACTGCTTTGCTCCGACGGTTTATCAAACATGTTGACTGAACAAGAAATAGAAGCAGTACTAACAAGTAAACGAACGCTTGCAGAAAAAGCGGACATTTTCATAACAAAAGCAAATGCAAATGGTGGGGAAGATAACATCACGGTGTTGCTTTTAGAACGGAATTTAAGGGAGAAAGGTAGGGATGTATCATGATGATCGGCAAGCGAATAAATGACCGTTACAAAGTTGTCAGCGCAATCGGTGGCGGCGGAATGGCCAATGTTTTTCTTGCACATGACATGATTTTGGACCGCAAAGTAGCTGTCAAAGTGTTACGCATCGATTTAGCAGATGAAAGCAATTTGATACGCCGTTTTCAGCGAGAAGCACAATCAGCGACAAGCTTGGTGCATCCGAACATTGTTAGCATTTACGATGTAGGCGAGGAGAACGATCTTCACTACATCGTAATGGAATACGTAGATGGAATGGATTTAAAACAATACATTCATGAAAATAACCCAATTCCATTCGAAAAAGCTGTGGATATCATGCTTCAAATTGTTTCAGCCGTTGCGGTAGCCCACAGTGCACATATCGTCCATCGTGATTTAAAGCCACAAAATATATTAATTGACCATGATGGTGCTGTTAAAATTACAGATTTCGGTATTGCGATGGCGCTTTCCGAAACATCAATTACACAAACGAATTCACTGCTTGGCTCCGTGCATTATTTATCACCGGAACAAGCACGTGGCGGAATGGCGACACAAAAATCAGATATTTACTCACTTGGAATTGTCCTTTACGAATTACTCGTTGGGAAAGTCCCGCATGATGGCGAATCACCTGTTTCGATTGCAATTAAGCATTTGCAAGCAAGTATACCATCGATTCGTGAGCAAAACCCAGAAGTCCCACAAAGTCTAGAAAATATTGTGATTCGCGCGACAGCTAAAGATCCTTTTTTACGATATCAAACCGCGGAGGAAATGAAAGCGGACTTAAAAACGGCATTAGATTCCGAACGACGTAATGAAGCCAAATACGTATTTCCGGTGGATGATGGTGAAACAAAAACGATACCGATTATCGCGACAAAAAATGCGATGCAGAACCTGGATAATACAATGGTCAGTGCTGCTGAAAAAGAGGAAGCACCCGCAGAGCCACAGAAGAAAAAAAAGCAATAAAAAGAAAATCTGGATTATTGCAGGAATCATTGCTCTATTCGCGATTATCATCGTTGCCCTTTGGCTTATGGGTCGACCACCAGCCACTGTCAAAATTCCCAATGTGGCGAATGACACGAGAGAAACCGCCGTGCAAAAACTCCAAGATGCTGGCTTCGTTGTCGGGGAAACCTTTGAAAAGAACAGCGATAAGGTGGACGAAGGGAAAATCATTGAGACTGATCCTGAAATTGGAATGAGTGAAGAAAAGGGTGCCACTGTTAATTTATATGTGAGCATTGGTGCGAAAAAAAATCACAGTAGAAGATTATACAGGCAAAACATATGACACGGTGAAACAAGTTTTAGAACAGCAAGGATATAAAAAAGTAAGTTACACTGAAGAATATAGCGATTCCGTTGATTCTGGTGTGATTATTTCACAAGATCCATCATCAGGAACGGAAGTGGTGGCAGCTGATACTGAAATTTCTTTTGTCGTAAGTAAAGGCGCGCAACCGTTGACATTAAAAGATCTATCTGGATTTAACCAAGTCGGTTTAGATGACTACGCGAGTTCAAATGGTATCGAAATTTCCGTTAGTAGCGAAGAATATTCCGATACAGTCGGCGCTGGCCAAGTCATTTCACAAAAACCAGAAGCAGGTGCTTCACTAAATAAAGGTGACAAAGTGACGGTTGTGATGAGTAAAGGCCCGAAAGAAAAAGAAGTGAAAACGGTCAGACGGACGATTAATATTCAGTATGAGCCAGAAGATCCTACAGCAACACCGCCTGTACCACAGCATATCCAAATATACATTCAAGACAAAAACAACAGTATGACGAAGGCCTATAAAGAAATGGATATCACAAAAGACACAGCGGAAACACTTACTTTTGAGATTGAAGAAGGCACACAAGGCGGGTATAAAGTCGTTCGCGATAATACCGTCATTTTGGAAGAAACGATTGATTATCCAAATTCATAAGAAATGAAGGTGACTTTTCTGGAAGGACAAATTATGAAGGCTTTAAGCGGTTTTTATTACGTTTATTGTGAAGGCGAAACCTACCAATGTCGTGCACGCGGTAATTTTAGAAAGCGTGGTTTGACACCACTTGTTGGCGATCATGTCGTTTTTCAGGCTGATAATGTGAAAGAAGGCTATGTGCTGGATTTACTGCCTCGGAAAAATACTTTAGTACGACCACCGATTGCAAATGTCGATTTAGCGTTACTTGTTTTTTCTGCGGTAGAGCCTGACTTCTCAGCCAATTTAGCCGATCGATTTTTAGTCGCCATTGAATTAGAAGATGTTACGCCTGTTATTTGTATTAGTAAACTGGATTTAGCAGATGAGGCGCGAAAAGCCGAAATTGCTGACTATCAAGCGGTTTATGAAGAGGCGGGCTATCAAGTTTTACTAACGAATACGGAAATTGATAAAAAAACTGTGCTGGACGTTATTGCTGGTAAAATTGCCGTGATTGCAGGTCAATCGGGTGTTGGAAAATCGACATTGTTAAATACGCTTAATCCTGATTTAGATATTGAAACAGGCGTCATCTCTTTTGTATTGGGGCGCGGGAAACATACGACCCGCCACGTGGAGTTAATGACGATTGGTTCTGGATTTATTGCTGATACACCAGGTTTTAGCTCGATTGAAATGGACGAATTAACGACTGAGAATCTTCAATTTTGTTTTCCAGAAATAGATCGTCGTCGTGGCGAATGCAAGTTTCGGGGTTGCATACATGAGAACGAACCGAAATGCGCTGTGAAGACTTCAGTTGCAAATGGTGAAATAGCAGCATTTCGATACGAACACTACATTCAGATTTTAACGGAAGTAAAAAACAAAAAAGAGAGGTATTAACATGGGAAAAATAGCTCCATCGATACTTAGCGCAGATTTTGCAAACTTAGCAGCAGATATTAAAGAAGTGGAAGGATATGGTGCAGACTATATTCACGTAGATGTGATGGATGGTCATTTCGTACCTAACATTACATTTGGCCCAAGTGTTGTAAAAGCTATCCGACCGGTTACGAAATTACCATTAGATGTACATTTGATGATTGAAAATCCAGATCTCTATATTCCGGAATTCGCAAAAGCAGGCGCCGACTACATCACGGTACATGTAGAAGCATGTCGACATCTACATCGTACATTACAGCTAATTCGTTCATTTGACGTGAAAGCGGGTGTTGTTTTGAACCCGGCGACACCGATTGAGATGATTCAACATGTATTGGAAGAAGTGGACTTAATTTTGTTTATGACAGTTAACCCCGGATTTGGTGGGCAAAGTTTTATTAAAGAAGTACTACCGAAAATTACGGCAGTGAAGAAAATCATTGAAGAAAGAGGATTAGACATTGAGATTGAAGTTGACGGCGGTGTAGATGATAAGACTGCACCACTATGCGTTGCAGCAGGTGCTGATGTTTTTGTTGCGGGATCGTATATTTATGGAAATAAGGATAGAGAGAAAGCTATGGATAAGTTGAGAGAAATTGTAGGGGAATAGCGAAAAGCGGAAACAGCCCGTTTAGCTCCGACAAAAACTGGAGCAGCCGCAGTAAAAAGCCGTCCTTGCTTTTTATGGAGGGTGTGAAGTTTTCGAGGAGTGGGCTGTTGGAGCTAGCCAGAACGTGAAGTAACCGCCAGACGAACGCCAAGCATGGCGGAGAAGAGAATGGAACGAATACTCAATACGTTCGTACTCATATTGAGGTTCTAATTCAGTGGTACCCACTTCGTAAGAACCTCAACAAAGGGAGAGTGAAACTATCTTAATGAATATCCTACATATCATGGTCGGAGGTCCAGAATCGGAACTTCCTGATCTATCCGTATATGATGCGTCTGTTCCATGGATCGGTGTGGATCGTGGTGCCATTCGTCTTACGGAGAGAGGAATTATACCAATCATCGCGATGGGGGATTTTGATTCTCTTTCAAAATCCGAATTGGAGCACTTAAAAACGATTACCGAAGTTACGGAATTTCCTGCTGAAAAAGATGAAACAGATACAGCAATTGGTCTGAAATGGGCACTGAATCAGAAGCCCGATCTCATTCGTATCTTTGGTGCAACGGGTGGTCGACTTGATCATTTGCTGGCCAATATCATGATGCTTATGCAACCGGAATTCTTGGATGTGATTTCGAAAATCGAACTCATTGATCGCTATAATTATATTAAAATGTACACACCTGGTGAATATACTGTTTCCAAGATCCAAGATAAAAAATATGCTGCCTTTATCACAATGGCAAATGTCACGAAGCTTACATTAAAAGGATTTAAATATCCGTTGACCGAAGCAAATTATCCGTTTGGGGCCGCGCTTTCTAGTAATGAATTTTCGGCAGAACGGGGTACATTTTCTTTTCAAACCGGCTTAATTTTATTTATTCAAAGTAACGACTAGAGGAGTATTGCAATGAAAGATAATACAGTTTTAATCGCAAAAAGATCAAAAATAGCCCTGATTATCACTATTATAGGACTTGTTTTAAGTGTTCTTGTACAAATTTCGACATTTATCAATCTCGGAAAAAGTGATGCTAATCCGCTATATAATGCCATGATGAGTATGACTTATATTGGCCTATTTTTCATGGTTATCGCAGTAGTTGGACTGGTATTTCTCATCAAGAAAAGCTATTATAAAGCTGGTCTGACGCTTACTATAACTGGAATTGCCTGCGCTATATTTGTTAATCCGTTCCCTGGAATTGCGATTCTTATCGGGGGAGTTATCACGTCTAATGTCGATAAACTAGAAAAGGGCGAACGATGATGAGAAAAATTTTTCAAATCTTATTATCAATGAGTTTAATTTTCGCGCTTACAGCTTGTTCTACTGCTCCGAATGGATTAAATGATAATAAGAGTGTGAGTCCTGATAAAACAGCGGACGAACTAGCGACGCAGACAATTCAAGCTGTTTTTGAGAAAGGTTCGGTGGGTGTTCAACAAAATACGGTTGGCAATGAGAAACTTGACTTGCCAACATATAAAAGTAGCTATCAAGAAATACTGGAAGCTAAAGACTACTTATATGGTGCCTATTACCAACAAGATAAGATTTATTATTTGTTTACCTTTATTGATAACGAAAAATTAGAGAAATTAGAGCTGACTTTGCAAAAAGTGGATGATGCTTGGCAGTTGCTAACCTTAACTTCGTGGGATACGAAAGGAACAAAGCTGACCGAAAAAGAAATCTACAATAAGATAGGAAAAGGAAGAGGCGAGGACGTTCGGATTTTTGAACGTGGTGCTAATTTTATGAGAATGTGAAGGTGGAATCTGGCAAACGTATATTTTGTCAGGTTCTGATTTTTTATCTAGAAACTTTTAGAAGTCCTGACTAAGAAATATTTGATATTTACAGGTAGAAGTGCACATCCAATTTGGCTGGGTTGTTGACTATTTTGGAATTGGTGATTTATTTTCAGTGATTGATGCTGTAACTGATGAGGAACTAAATGCTCTGTTTGATAAATTTATGCGACTGTATAATTTTGAACATGGTAGTTATAATCAAAAGGTGCGGGAAGCACATATGAAAGTACTACTTTAGAGTGCACAAAGAACAGGATGAGATTGGTACATAGCCCAAATAAATCGGCTCTCAAGCACTCGATTTTTATCCCAAACTCGTCCTGTTTGCTTATTTAGACAAAGAAAAAATGCAGCAATCCGAAGATCCTGCACTCATTTTCTTATTAAACACGTTCAACTTTACCGGATTTAAGCGCACGAGCTGAAACCCAAACTTTTTTAGGTTTGCCGTTTACTAAGATACGAACTTTTTGCAAGTTTGCTTTCCAAGTACGTTTGCTTGCGTTCATTGCGTGAGAACGTTTGTTACCAGAACGAGTTTTACGACCTGTGACTACACATACTTTTGCCATCGTTATTTCCCTCCTTACAGAGCTACTTCAAAAAAGCTGTTAATTACCATCTATCGCATAAAAATAGCTTTTTGTTTTTCATACACTACAATAATTTATCATAAACTATTCCCAATTGCAACCTCTAAAGCGAAAAACCTGCAAAGAATTTTTACTTGACAGATAGAAAAGCGGAAACAGCCCGTTTAGCTCCGACAAAAACTGGAGCGGCCGCAGTAAAAAGCCGCCCTTGCTTTTTATGGAGGGCGTGAAGTTTTCGAGGAGTTGGCTGTTGAAGCTAGCCAGAACGTGAAGTAGGCGCCCAGCGAACGCTGAGCATGATGGCAAAGAGCATGGAACGAATACTCACTACGTTCGTACTCATATTGAGGTTCTAAATCAGCACAATACGCTTCTTAAGAACCTCAACATAGGGGGCCGCAGTGCAAACCCGTTCTTGGTTTTTGTGGAGACCACGAAAATTTCGAGGAGTTGGCTGTTGGAGCTGGTCAGAATGTGAAGTAGGCGCCAAGCGGACGCTGAGCATGATGGAGGGGGCATGGAACGAATACTCACTACCGCTTACATTTATCACGCTTTGTATTTAATGGTTATGCTAATTCAGCGTCTAAGAGCCACTGGTGGATTACATGCTCACTACATTCGCATGCATATTGAGGCTCTAATTCAGCAGAGGATGCTTCATAAGAGCCGCAACAACAACAAACTCCTTCCCAACCTTCCCCAATTATAGTAGAATAGAAAAGAACAGAGATGTTAGTATCAATTTTCAAGTAAAGCTAATGAGAAGCTTAGCCAAAATAAGTTTCTTCAAAAAACCTACTTAAATCTAAGGAGGAACTATAAAAATGACAATTGAAATGGAAACAAAGCTCGGCAAAATTGATATCACGACAGATGTGATTGCAACGCTTGCTGGTGGTGCAGCCGAAGAAAATTTCGGTATTGTAGGAATGGCGAGTCAGCATCAAATACGTGATGGCTTGACTGATATTTTGCGTCGCGAGAACTATACGAAAGGTGTTATTGTTCGTCAAGAAGATGACGGTTTGAATATTGATATGTATATTATTGTTGGTTTTGGTACCAAAATTTCAGAAGTCGCTCACAACGTTCAAGAGCGCGTGAAATATACATTAGAAAAAACGTTGGGCATCACGGTGGATTCTGTGAATATCTATGTCCAAGGTGTCCGTGTGACGAACGAAGCATAAGGGAGGATACGTAATCGTGAGTATGTATCAGTTAAATGGAGAAAAATTAGCGGCAATGATCGCAGCCGGAGCAGAAAATTTAGCTAAGAATGCCGATTTTGTGGATTCTTTGAATGTGTTTCCAGTTCCAGATGGGGATACAGGAACGAATATGAACCTTTCTATGACGAGCGGCGCCCAAGAGGTTGGCCGAAATAGTCTGAGTACTGTAGGGGTGGTTGGTAGTAGTTTGGCAAAAGGTCTTTTGATGGGTGCGCGTGGAAATTCTGGGGTTATTTTATCTCAACTTTTCCGAGGTTTTTCGAAGTCTATTGAAGGAAAAACGGAATTAAATACGAAAGAGTTGGCGGCGGCTTTTACGGCTGGTGTTGAGACCGCATATAAAGCAGTGATGAAACCAGTAGAAGGAACAATTTTGACGGTTGCTCGTGAGGCTGCCAAAGCAGGTGTTATTGCAGCCAAGGAGTCAGAGGACATTGAATTTGTAATGCAACAAATACTTGATAAAGGTAGAATTGTACTGGCTAAAACACAAGAAATGTTGCCTGTTTTAAAAGAGGTTGGCGTTGTAGATAGTGGTGGGCAAGGTCTTATCATCATTTATGAAGGATTTTATGCGGCTTTAACAGGGAATGAGGATGGCATCACGAATTATACGGCTTCTATGGGCGAATTGATTAACGCAGAACATCATCGTCACGTGCAAGATGTCATGTCAACTGAAGAAATTATCTACGGGTATTGCACCGAGATTATGGTGCGAATTAATGAAAATAAACCGGGACAAAAGAAATTTAGTGAAGAGAAGTTCCGCGCTGATCTTTCGGAAATGGGCGACTCTTTATTGGTTGTTGCAGATGATGAGGTTGTCAAAGTTCATGTGCATACGGAGCATCCTGGAAATGTTTTTAATTATGGACAGCAATATGGTAGCCTAATTAAAATGAAAGTTGACAATATGCGGGAACAACATCGTGAAGTGGTGAAAGATACGCCAGTTGAAGCGTCTGCAAAAGCACCGTACGGTATTGTGACAGTTTCAGTTGGGGATGGTATTAAGCGTTTGTTCGAAAGTGTCGGAGCAACAGTTGTGCTTTCCGGTGGTCAAACGATGAATCCAAGCACCGAAGATATCGTGAAGGCGATTGAATCAGCGAATGCGGAGCAAGTTTTTGTGTTACCAAACAATAAAAATATTCAAATGGCAGCAGACCAAGCTGCGCTAATTTTAGGAGAAGATAAGGTTAAAATTATCCCAACGAAGACAATTCCTCAAGGACTGGCAGCTTTACTCGTTTTCCAAGCTGATGCTAATTTTGAAGATAATGCGAACGAAATGATTGCAGCCATTCAAGATGTCTCAAGCGGGCAAGTAACAACGGCAGTTCGGGATACGACAGTGGATGGCGTTGTGATTAAGAAAGACGAATTTATTGGGATGATAGAAGGTAATATTAAGGTTAGTAATCCGAGTCTGGAGGAATCGGCAGTTGCGACGCTTTCTGAAATGGTTGATGCATATAGTGAAATCGTCACATTACTGTACGGTGAGGATGTGACAGAAGCAGATGCGGAAAAAGTGGCTGAGCTTGTGTCAAATCAGTTTCCAGAGATTGAGTTTGAAATTCATTCGGGTGGACAGCCGGTATATCCATACATCTTCTCCGTAGAGTGATAAGAGGCACGGCAGGTGCTCAGCTTTACCTAGAGATTAAACACTTGCCACGTCTTTTTCGGTTTGGTGGATGAATCGGGATTTAAAAGATTTAGATATTAATAGAAGGGGTGAGGATGATGAAATTTAATAGTGTGTTTGATATTATTGGACCGGTGATGATTGGACCTTCAAGTTCGCATACGGCTGGGGCTTGTCGAATTGGTGCTGTGGCTCGGAGTGTGTTTAATGAGATGCCGATGCAGGTGGACATTCATTTATATGGTTCTTTTGCGAAAACGTATAAGGGTCACGGGACGGATGTAGCGCTTATTGGTGGACTTCTGGGTTTTGAGACGGATGATGAGCGGATGCCAGATGCGATTACATTGGCTAAAGAATGGGGAATGCACATTAATTTCATCGAGGAGCTAGAAGAGGCAGCTCACCCTAATACTGTAAAACTAGTACTTAAAAACGGTATGCAGCAGACAACACTTGTTGGAGCTTCCATTGGTGGTGGCAAAATTGAAATCGTGCGTTTAAATGAGTTTGAGCTTGAGTTCACGGGAATGTCGCCTGCTGTTTTAGTGTTACATAAAGATCAATTCGGAGCGATTGCAGCTGTCTCAGGGATTTTTGCCAAACATGAGATTAACATTGGGCAAATGAAGGTTTCTAGGAAAGTAAAGGGCGATGAGGCTTTGATGGTACTTGAGGTCGATCAGCGCGTGGAACAAGTGGTTTTGGATGAAATTAAAGAATTACCGGATATTTATCAGGTAGCGAGTTTTATTTTGTAAGCATGAAACAGAACGTTAGCGTAGAGGAGGTTGAAAAATGTTCCACTCAGTTGCAGAACTAATTGACATTGCAAATCGTGACAATAAATCAATTTCAGAAATTATGATTGAGCGCGAAATGCATGTCACCAACAATACACGAGAAACTATTTTAGAGGTCATGGATCGTAATTTGACGGTGATGGAAGAGGCGATTGTTCGTGGGGAAGATGGTGTTGAATCAACTACTGGGCTAACTGGTGGCGATGCAGTTCTTATGCAGGAGTATATCGCCAAAGGAAATATGTTGTCTGGAGAAACAATTTTAGACGCGGTTGCCAAAGCGATTGCAACGAATGAGGTCAATGCGGCTATGGGAGTGATTTGTGCGACGCCGACTGCTGGTAGTGCTGGAGTCGTTCCTGGTGTGCTATACGCTGTGAAAGATCGCTTGAACATGTCTCGTGAGGCAATGTTACGCTTTTTATTCACAGCAGGTGCGTTCGGTTTTGTCGTGGCTAACAAAGCATTTATCTCTGGTGCAGCGGGCGGTTGTCAGGCGGAAATTGGATCGGCGAGTGCGATGGCATCGGCTGCGATTGTGGAGGCAGCAGGTGGAACTCCGGAGCAATCCGCAGAAGCAATGGCAATGACAATGAAAAATATGTTAGGGCTTGTTTGCGATCCTGTAGCTGGTCTTGTTGAAGTTCCGTGTGTGAAACGTAATGCGCTAGGGGCTTCACAGGCAATGATTTCAGCTGATATGGCACTGGCTGGTATAAAAAGTAGAATTCCATGTGATGAAGTCATTGAGGCGATGTACCGTGTAGGGCTACAGATGCCTAGTTCATTGCGTGAAACTGGTGAAGGAGGTCTAGCGGCAACACCTACTGGTAGGGCAGTACAAAGAAAGATTTTTGGTTTGTCGCCGCAAGAGGAACGTGAAGAATCTGAATGATATTCCAGTGACGGACGTGAAAGGTGTCGGCGCTGAAACGGCAAAAACGTTAAAAGAATTGGATATTGAGACAGTAGCAGATTTACTTTTCAATTTTCCGTATCGATATGAGGATTATCGACTACGGGATTTGTCCGAAGTGGCACATGAGGAGCGGGTGACTGTTCAGGGCGATGTCTTGACGGAGCCTACTCTGGCTTACTACGGTAGGAAGAAATCGAAGCTGTCTTTTCGTGTTGCTTCAGGTAATCAAGTCGTGAAAATTGATTTTTTTAATCAGCCATATATAAAAGGAAAGTTGGCGATTGGGGATGCAGTCACGGTTTCTGGCAAATGGGATAAAGGACGCGCACAAATTACAGCTAGTAAATATAAATTGGGGCATCAAACCTCAGAAGAGGCGCTAGAGGGTGTATACAGGCTGAAAGGCACGATTCGCAATAAGACGCTGTTGAAATTCACGATTGCGGCTTTTGATGCTTACGGTGATTACATTATTGAAATTTTACCTGAAAAATGGTTGCAAAAATATCAGTTGATTTCGCGACGGGAAGCTGTTCAATTTTTACATTTCCCGAAAAGTCCAGAAGAGTTGAAACAGGCACGGCGGCGAATAGTTTACGAGGAGTTCTTATTGTTTCAGTTAAAAATGCAATTATTCCGTAAAATCGAGCGTGAACGATCTGGCGGTGTTTCGATTGATTACGATGTCAATGATTTGCGTCATTATATTGAAAGCCTACCATTTCCGCTGACTGATGCACAAAAACGAGTGGTCAATGAAATATGTGGCGATATGAAATCCCATTTTCACATGAACCGCCTGCTTCAAGGGGATGTGGGATCAGGAAAAACAGTTGTAGCCTCGATTGCCCTCTACGCGGCGGCAAAAAGCGGTTTTCAAGGGGCGTTAATGGTTCCCACTGAGATTTTGGCAGAGCAACACGCGAATTCTTTAGTCGATTTATTGCAATCCTTCGATGTCACCGTTGGACTATTAACAAGTAGTGTCAAGGGAAAGAGGCGCCGTGAAATGTTAGCATTATTAGAAGCAGGAGAAATCGATGTTTTAGTTGGGACGCATGCTCTCATTCAAGACGAGGTTATTTTTAACAAGCTAGGTCTTGTTATTACGGATGAGCAACATCGATTCGGTGTCGAACAGCGACGTGTTTTACGTGAAAAAGGCTCATTTCCCGATGTCCTCTTCATGACAGCGACACCAATCCCACGAACGCTTGCTATCACAGCTTTTGGTGAAATGGACGTGTCTGTTATCGATGAATTGCCAGCTGGTCGTAAACAAATCGAAACGTATTGGGTGAAACACCAAATGCTCGATCGCGTCATTGATTTCATTGAGCAGGAGATTACGAAAGGGCGTCAAGCTTATGTTATTTGTCCGCTCATCGAGGAATCCGAAAAACTAGATGTCCAAAATGCCATTGATATGTACAATATTTTGAATGGCAAATGGCAAGGAAAGCACTCCGCAGGGCTGATGCACGGTAAACTCCCATCGGTGGAAAAAGACCAAATTATGCGAGACTTCAATGATCACAAAATCGACTGTCTCATATCCACGACGGTTGTAGAAGTCGGTGTCAATGTCCCAAACGCAACAATGATGGTCATTTATGATGCAGACCGTTTTGGTCTCGCGCAACTTCATCAACTTCGTGGTCGGGTTGGACGTGGTGCTGAGCAATCCTTTTGCGTACTCATTGCTGACCCTAAAACGGAGGTTGGTAAAGAGCGTATGACTATCATGACCGAAACAAATGACGGTTTCATAGTTAGTGAGCGTGATTTAGAACTCCGAGGTCCTGGTGATTTTTTCGGTAAAAAACAGAGTGGAATCCCAGAGTTCAAAGTTGCTGATATGGTACATGATTATCGGGTTTTAGAAATTGCTCGTCAAGACGCTGTTGAAATCATCTATCATGATGGCTTTTTAGAACGAGAAGAATACGCTTCATTACGCGATTTTTTTGAAGCTAATGGTGTTTTTGGGGAACAAAAACTAGACTGAGGTACGACAACTTCTAGCCTTATAACTTGCAAGTTGGGAGCATTTTTTATATATTACTCTTAGTATCTGGTATTAAAATTCAAACAAGAAGAGGAGGAGGGAACGCGGATGAAAAAGTATCCAAAAAAGGAAAGACAAACGCGTTTGGTCCAAGCAATTGAAGAAAATCCGTTTATTACAGATGAACAATTGGCTGAAAAGTTCCAAGTAAGCGTGCAGACAGTCCGGCTAGATCGAGTTGCGCTCGCGATTCCAGAATTACGCGAACGAATTAAACATGTAGCTTCCAAAAATTATGCAGATGCCGTTCGCTCCCTTCCAATTGAAGAAATCATTGGTGAAATTATCGATATTGAATTAAATAAAGGCGCCATTTCGATTTTTGAAGTAGGTCCAGAACATGTTTTTAAACGAAATAAAATTGCGCGCGGACATCATTTATTTGCCCAAGCTAACTCGCTTGCGACCGCGATAATCCCGAACGATTTAGCTTTGACCACTCAAGCAACTGTACGATTTGTTCATTCAGTTAAAGAAGGCGAGCGAGTGATTGCAAAAGCGAAAGTACGCGAAGGTCGTGATAGTAAATCAATCACAATTGTTGATGTGAACAGCTATGTCGGCGATGAATTGATTTTAAAAGGCAAGTTTGAGATGTACCATACAAAAGAAAAAAGGAGTGACGTGAAATGAGAATTGCAATAGATGCAATGGGCGGGGATAATGCACCTAAAGAAATTGTGTTAGGTGTCATGAAAGCAGCTGCACAATACAAAGATGTAGAGTTTCTCCTTTTTGGTGATGAAGTAAAAATTAACGAATATTTAGCCGATAAAACACGCATTCAAGTCATACATACAGATGAAAAAATCGAAAGTGATGATGAACCAGTTCGCGCTGTCAAACGCAAAAAGAAGGCTTCCATGGTATTAGCAGCGCAAGCCGTAAAAGATGGGGAAGCCGATGCGTGTATCTCAGCTGGAAACACAGGAGCATTGATGGCAACAGGTTTATTTGTGATTGGTCGCATTAAAGGGATTGAACGTCCGGCATTAGCGCCAACTTTGCCTACTGTCACTGGAAAAGGTTTTGTCATGCTTGATTTAGGCGCGAATTCCGAAGCAAAACCCGAACATCTTTTGCAGTTCGGCTTAATGGGCTCAGTCTATGCAGAAAAAGTTCGTAAAATGGAGCGTCCGCGCGTGGCACTGCTTAATATCGGAACCGAAGAAACCAAGGGAAATGATTTGACGAAACGCGCTTTTGAACTGATGAAAAATCAAGAAGCATACCATTTTATCGGTAATATTGAAGCACGCGATGTGATGATGGATGTTGCCGATGTCATCGTAACAGACGGTTTTACAGGAAATATGGTTCTAAAATCGATTGAAGGAACAGCGGGAGCCTTCTTTAGTTTAATGAAAATGAGTTTAATGAATGGCTTCAAAAATAAAATTGCAGCATCATTCTTGAAAAAAGACTTGATGGAACTAAAAGCTAAAATGGATTACAGCGAGTACGGCGGTGCATGTCTATTTGGTGTCCAAGCTCCTGTTATAAAAGCACATGGATCATCGAACGCCCAAGCTATTTTTTCAACGATCCGTCAAGCACGCGATATGGTTCAAAAGCAAGTCGTTGAGACTATTGTTAGTGAAGTCGCAAGCGGTCATTTAAAAGCAGAACAAGAAAATCAAGGAGGCACGAAAAATGAATAAAATTGCATTCGTATTCCCTGGCCAAGGCTCACAAAAAGTTGGCATGGGACAAGATGTCGCGGCCGAATACAAAGAAGCTAAGGCTGTTTATAAAGCTGCTGACGCCAAATTAGGTTACGCTATCACAGAAGTCATTGAAAAAGGTCCAATGGAACTTTTAACGAAATCAGAAAACGCCCAACCGGCTCTAGTATCGACAAGTGTGGCGATTTTAAAAGCATTAGAAACATATGGTGTAAAGGCTGATTTTGTTGCCGGGCATAGTCTAGGTGAATACAGCGCGCTAGTAGCAGGTGGCTTTTTGTCTGCAGAAGATGCGATTTACTTAGTTCACCGTCGTGGGAAACTGATGGAAGCAGCGGTACCAAACGGACAAGGCGCGATGGCAGCAGTTTTAGGACTAGATCGTGAGGCACTTAGCGCTATAACAGAAGCTGTAACGGCAGAAGGTGATGATGTACAGTTAGCTAACCTCAATTGTCCAGGCCAAATCGTCATTTCAGGGACGATCGCAGGTGTTGAAAAAGCTGGCGAACAAGCAAAAGTTGCCGGTGCTAAACGCGTGTTACCTCTTGCAGTAAGTGGTCCATTCCATTCCAAATTAATGGTTCCTGCAGCCGAGCAATTCCAATCAGAGCTAGATAAAGTTGCGTTCCAAGACGGAGCCATTCCGGTTGTAAACAACGTCGATGCACAACCGACAACTGACAAAAACGTGATTCCAGAAAAGCTTGTACAACAAATTTATTCACCAGTTTTATGGGAAGATATTGTCATGAACCTTATAGCGCAAGGTGTAGATACTTTTGTTGAAATTGGCTCAGGAAAAGTACTTTCTGGACTAATCAAGAAAATTAATCGCGATGTAACAATTCTTGCAGCGGGAGACGTTTCCTCTGTCAAAGAAGTGGCAGCACAATTAAAGGGGGCACCTACAAAATGACATTAACAGGAAAAGTAGCATTAGTAACAGGCGGTTCGCGCGGTATTGGGCGCGAAATCGTAATGACATTAGCCAAACAAGGAGCAACGGTATTTTTTAACTACAACGGCTCTCAAGAAGCAGCAGAAGCCATCGTCAACGAAATTGTAGAAGCTGGTGGAGAAGCAGCAGCAATGAAAGCAAATGTGGCAGTAGAAGAAGATGTACAAGCATTATTCAAAGAAGCGGTCGACAAATATGGACGCATTGATATTCTAGTTAACAATGCGGGAATTACGCGCGATAATCTATTAATGCGTATGAAAGTCGATGAATGGGATGCAGTTATCGATACTAATCTAAAAGGTGTATTTCTATGCACAAAAGCAGTTTCACGTACAATGATGAAGCAGCGTTACGGCAAGATTATCAACATTACCTCTGTCGTTGGCTTGATTGGAAACGCAGGTCAAGCAAACTACGTAGCTAGTAAAGCTGGCGTTATCGGACTTACAAAAACAACAGCGCGTGAATTAGCCTCGCGTGGTATTAACGTAAACGCTGTTGCACCAGGTTTTATCGCCACAGAAATGACTGGTGATTTAGACGAAGCGACTAAAGAAGCAATGTTAGCGCAAATTCCACTTGGTAAATATGGTTCGGTAGAAGATGTTGCGAATGCGGTTCTGTTCTTGGCGAGTGATACTTCAAGCTATATGACGGGGCAGACGATTGCGGTTGATGGTGGCATGACCATGTAATCGTGCCATGCCAGGCGACGAGAAATACCCGTCTTTGTTGTGGTTCTTTGAAGCAAAGCGAATTAGAACCTCAATATGCAGAGGAACAGAGTGAGTCTGTAGTCATTAGAGGACTTTGCCTAGAATCTGGGCATTTCTCGTCGCCCGGCGGTTTGGTGACACGGAAAGAATTAGGGGTTTAGTCAGAATTTGGCTAAAACGTTCTTACATTTCTAGTCTCACGCACATTTTCTTGTCTTTTTTTAATTAATAGTTTACGAATACGCAGAAATCCTATATAATACTTGGAGGGAGGTGAAGTAAACAATGGCAGAAGTATTAGAGAAAGTAACTAAGATTATCGTTGACCGTTTAGGTGTCGAGGAATCTAAAGTAACTTTAGAAGCTTCCTTCAAAGACGATCTAGGTGCAGATTCACTAGACGTTGTTGAATTGGTTATGGAACTTGAAGATGAATTTGGTGTAGAAATTTCAGACGATGATGCAGCAAATATTGAAAAAGTTGGGGACGCTGTGAAATACATAGAGGCGAACGCATAATTCCGACTTGTTTAAACAAATGAACGAGGGTGTCTAGGTAGCACAGACTGTTTTAGACGGTTTTTCCGGTTAAAAATTCTGGTGCAATCTGGGCATCCTTTTTTTTTCCACATTAAAGTTTATTTTCTAAGCAGACTCTTATCTTAAGATGTTTAGAAAATAAAGCTCTGATGTGTGTTTCTAATTGACCGAAATGGGGGCTTTACAAATGAATCTTTGGGAAGAATTGCAGGAAAGTGTTGGTTTTACATTTACGGATATGAATCTTCTAAAAACGGCTTTTACACACTCGTCCTACGTTAATGAACATCGTAAGGAAAAACTTGAGGATAACGAACGCTTGGAATTTCTGGGAGATGCGGTGCTTGAGGTTACGGTATCCCATTATCTATTCACAAAATTTCCAAAAATGGCGGAAGGGCAAATGACAAAAATGCGTGCGGCAATTGTTTGTGAACCTTCACTCGTTGATTTTGCAGAAAGTGTCAACTTCTCGCGTTACGTTCGGCTTGGACGCGGGGAAGAGCGTGCCGGTGGCAGGACGCGCCCAGCTCTACTTGCTGATGTATTTGAATCCTTTATTGGGGCGCTATTCCTCGATCAAGGGCTGGATAAGGTAGTTCGTTTCTTAGAGCGCGTCGTGTTTCCGAAAATCGATGCTGGCTTTTTCGAGCAAACCGTCGATTACAAAACGCAATTACAAGAAATCGTGCAAAAAGATCGCGATGTCGTTATCACGTACACTATTTTAGACGAAAAAGGACCGGCACACAGCAAGGCGTTTGAAGCTATTGTAGCAATCAATCAAGAAAAACGAGGCGCTGGAACTGGAAAAACGAAGAAACAAGCGGAACAAAATGCCGCTAAAAGTGCTATCCAAGCATTGCGTCAAAACTAAGCAGTAAGGAGTCCGGACATGTTATTAAAGCGGTTAGAAATGAATGGTTTCAAATCTTTTGCTGATAAAACGGTAATTGATTTTGTACCGGGCACTACAGCGGTAGTAGGCCCAAATGGAAGTGGAAAAAGTAATATTACCGAGGCGATTCGCTGGGTACTTGGTGAGCAATCTGCCAAAAGCCTTCGCGGTGGCCGGATGGGTGATGTTATTTTTGCCGGGAGTGATTCACGAAAACCGATTAATTTTGCGGAAGTATCACTTATTTTTGAGAATGAGGATCGCTTTTTACCGCTTGATTATAGTGAGGTTTCGGTGACAAGACGTATTTTTCGTAATGGAGACAGCGATTATTTAATTAACAAACAATCTTGTCGGCTGAAAGATATTGTGGATCTTTTTATGGATTCTGGACTTGGGCGTGAATCGTTTTCCATCATTAGTCAAGGGAAAATTGACGAGATTTTAAATAGTAAACCAGAAGAGCGACGATCGATTTTTGAAGAAGCAGCAGGCGTTTTTAAAAATATAAACATCGGAAAAAACAAGCAGAAAATAAACTTTTTGAAACGGAAGAGAACTTAAACCGGGTTCAGGATATTTTATATGAGCTTGAGGGACAGTTGGAGCCGCTAGAGATGCAGGCGAGTGTGGCGAAGGATTATTTGTTCCAGCAAGAAGAGTTGGAGAAATATGAAGTGACGCTACTTGTAGCTGAAATTGAGGCCTTCACAGAAAAAATTGCTCTCCAAAAAGCAGCATTTGAGAAGAATAGCGAGGTTTTGATTGGGTTACAAGCAGAGATTAAACAGGAAGAAGATCAGCTTTTCGACCAGAAACAGGGATTGGCAAATATTGATGAGCAGATGGAATTGATGCAGGCAGAGCTTTTGGGTGTGACTGAACGGCTGGAACAATTGGAAGGACAACGAAATGTAGCATTGGAGCGGAAAAAGCATAGCAATGAAAATGAGTTGGCTATGCACGAGAATTTACAGCAGTTGGAAGCAAAAATCACAGCATTTGAGATGCAAAAACAAGTGCTCCTACAAGAAAAGCTAGAAAAAGAGACGGCGCTCGAAATCTTCTTAAAAGAAAAGAAAGCTTTGGAGGCTAAACTAGCGGAGTATAGCAACCTATCCGAAGAAAAAATCGAGAACATGAAGAGCGATTACATTGAGTTACGTCATACACAGACGACGATGAAAAATGATATTGGCTATTTAGAGCGTCAATTATCACAGATGCAAGGTCGTTCGGAAAAATTGGATCATGAGAATCAGCAACATATTACGGAGCGAAATGAAATTATCGCGAATGTGGAAATTTTGACAAAACATGTGGATGACATGCGCGTTAAACTGGCCGATCAGATGACGCATTATCAGATGGTTCAGCAGGAACTAGCGAAGCAAGAAGCTGTTTTCACGAAAGAAGAGCGTGAAATGTATCGACAATATGAGGCAATTCAGCAGGCGAAATCACGACAGGAAACGTTGGCGGAACTGGCTGATGATTATGCTGGATTTTTCCAAGGCGTGCGTGAAGTTTTGAAGGCTAAGAAGAAACTAAATGGGATTATGGGTGCTTTCGTCGAGCTGGTGGAGATTCCTGAGCATTATCAGAAGGCATTGGAAATTGCAATGGGTGCAAATGCGCAACATATTATCGTGCGCGATGATCAAGCTGCGCGTGAAGCAATCGGCTACTTGAAGCAAATGCGGGCTGGAAGGGCAACATTTTTACCGCTGACAACGATTCAGCCACGTCAAATCCCGATGGCAACAAAACATACGTTAGAACAGCAACCAGCTTTTGTGGCTTTGGCTAGCGATGTCTTAACATACGATGCCCAAGTGGAAAATGTGATTTTGAATGCGCTAGGAACGACAATTTTGGCGAAAGATTTAAAAGGCGCCAATGCACTTGCCAAACTAGTTAATTTCCGATATCGGGTTGTGACATTGGAAGGTGATGTTGTGAACGCTGGTGGTTCAATGACTGGTGGTGCCACAGCACAGGGCAAGTCATCGATTATGACGCGCAAACACGAATTGGAGAACTTGAGTAAGACCATTGCACAAATGACGATGTCTGTTGAGAAAAAAGAAAAGCAATTTGCAACATTAAAAGAAGAAGTAAAGACAAAGCGTGAGCAATTGGAAGAAGCACGATCTGTAGGCGAAACATTGCGTTTGCAAGAGACCGAATTACTCGGCAAAAAGGAACGTGCAGAAGAACGCCTTGCAATCGCTAATAAACAGCTCCAAATTTATGATATGGAAAAAGAAGAAGGCACATCTGAACAACAGCAGCTAACCGAGCGCAAAGAGAAATTGCAACAAGAATTGGCGGTGTTAGCGCTTGAGATTGTCGATAAAGATGAACAAGTTCAACGGATGATTAAACAAAGCAAGGAGCAAGAACATAACCGCACAAGCGATCAAGAAAGTTATTCGACACTTAAATCTCGTGTGGCAGTTAGTCGTGAACAATTGCAGACCGCTGAGCAAGCTTTGCGTAATTTGGAAACCGAGCTAACAGATTACGGCAACCAAAAAGAAGCAATCACATCCAAGCTTGCGATGCTTCAAACGAACTTAGAAACAGCTCATACAAGTACAGAAGAGTTAGCCGAGGCCATCGAGGACGAGCGTGATAAAAAAGAACAAACCGTTATCAACCGCGATCAACTACGTGAAAAGCGAGTAGCATTACAAAAGAGCTTAGCAGAACAAGAAGAATCCTTGCAACAAAAACACAACCAAGCAAGTTTTTATATGGAGCAAAAAACGACGGCAGAGATTAGTATGAGCCGATTAAATGCAGATGTAGACAACCGTTTAGAGCGTTTATCAGAAGCTTACTTACTCACATTTGAGACGGCTAAAACTCGGACGGTAGCGGATATGGACATTGATAGTACAAGGTCAAAAGTACGTCTATTAAAACGCTCTATCGATGAACTGGGTGTAGTGAATATAGGTGCTATCGATGAATTTGAACGGATTAAAGAACGTTTTGATTTCTTAAATGGGCAACAAGCAGACTTACTCGAAGCGAAGTCAACGCTATTTCAAGTGATGGATGAAATGGATGAAGAGATGAAGAAGCGGTTTGACGCTTCTTTCACAGCGATTCAAGCCGAATTCGCGATTGTTTTCCCTGAACTTTTTGGTGGCGGACAAGCTCGATTAATTTTACAAAACCCGGATGAAGTCTTAACGACTGGTGTGGATATCGAAGCGCAGCCACCAGGTAAAAAACTGCAGAATCTTAGCTTACTTTCAGGTGGCGAACGCGCTTTAACTGCAATTGCCTTATTGTTTGCGATTATTCGTGTACGTCCGATGCCGTTTTGTATCCTAGATGAAGTAGAGGCAGCGCTTGATGAGGCGAATGTAACGCGTTTTAGTCGCTACTTGAAGAAATTTGAAACGAATATTCAATTCATCGTCATTACTCACCGTAAAGGTACGATGGAAGAAGCAGATGTACTCTACGGTGTAACAATGCAAGAATCAGGTGTCTCGAAGCTCGTTTCAGTGCGCTTAGAAGAAACAGCTGAACTAATCAAATAAAGGAGTGCAAACCCAATGACATTTTTCAAGAAAATGAAAGACAAGTTAACGAAACAAACCGATTCGGTGACAGAAAAATTTAAAGAAGGCTTGACAAAAACGCGTGATAATTTTTCAGGGAAAATGAATGAACTTGTGGCGCGTTATCGCAAGGTGGATGAGGAGTTCTTTGAAGAATTGGAAGAGATTCTGATTCAGGCAGATGTTGGATTTGAGACAGTGATGGAGCTAGTCGAGCAGTTGCGTGAAGAGGTGAAATTGCGCAATATCCAAGATCCAAAAGAAGTTCAAGAAGTAATCGTTGAGAAGCTAGTTGCGATTTATCATGGGGAAGAGGAGGAATTGCCAGAACTAAATATGCAAACAGATGGTCTGACAGTAATTCTTTTCGTTGGCGTGAACGGTGTTGGTAAAACGACAACAATCGGAAAGCTGGCGCATCATTTGAAATCACAAGGTAAGAGTGTTCTTCTAGCAGCTGGTGATACGTTCCGAGCTGGAGCCATTGATCAACTAGATGTGTGGGGCGAGCGTGTTGGTGTGGAAGTGATTAAGCAAGCAGAAGGCAGTGATCCGGCAGCAGTTATGTTTGATGCAGTACAAGCGGCCAAAGCGCGTCAAGTGGATGTTTTACTCTGTGATACGGCTGGACGTTTACAGAATAAAGTAAACTTGATGAATGAGTTAGAAAAAGTGAAGCGTGTGATTACGCGCGAAGTACCAAATGCGCCCCATGAAGTTCTGCTTGTTTTAGACGCGACAACTGGCCAAAATGCGTTCGTACAAGCGAAACAGTTTAAAGAAGCGACAGATGTAAGTGGAATTGTGCTAACCAAGCTAGACGGGACAGCAAAAGGTGGAATCGTGATTGCGATTCGCAATGAGCTACATATTCCAGTGAAATTTGTCGGCTTAGGTGAGAAGATGGATGACCTGCAAGCTTTCGATGCAAATGAATACGTATACGGATTATTTGCCGATATTATTGATGAAGCGAAAGAATAAATTATTTAGAAATAGAAGCAACCTGTTCACCAGAAAATGGTGAACAGGTTGTTTCTATTTCTTATAGTGAAGCTCGACAAACTGACCAAATGTCGTTGTTTCAACTAGCTCTAATCGTTCTAGGTAGTTACCTTCTTCAAATAATCGTTTTCCCGTGCCTAATAGGACAGGAGTAATCTGAATCCACCACTCATCAATCATGTTAGCTTCCAAAAGTGGTTTTAGTAAATTACCACCACCGACAACCCAGATTGGTTTACCATCTCTTTCTTTTAGTTTGTTGATAAAAGAAACAGGGTTTTCATGAACGGTTTGTACATCTTTAAAGTTTTTATTGGTGTCCCTTGTGAAGACGATGACTTCTTGATTTGGATAAAGTGGCTCGCTTTGTTGAAGTTTTAGGACTTCCTCGTAAGTAACACGACCCATGATGACCGTATCGATGTTTTGGATGAATTTCTCATAAGTTGTTTCCCCGCCAGTTTCAGTTTCGAAAAGCCAGGTCAAATTATTATTTTGGTCGGATAGGTAGCCATCTAGACTGACAGCACCGTAAAAAACTACTTTTCGCATAGTATTATCTCTCCTTTGGAATTAGAGTTTACAATATAAGTGTGAACAGAGTGGGTATTCATTCCAAACTATGAGCTGTCACACCATGTGCCTTAGAGCCTAGTTAGATTCCTGATTATCTCATGTAGTTATAAAAAAAAGCAAATACATTGTTGTGGCTCTTATGAAGCCTCCCTTGCTGATTTAGAGCCACAATATGAGTGTGAGCAAAGCGAGCATTCGTTCCATGACTTTCGCTAATACACCACGCATCTCCCAGGTCGCGTCAAAGTCCCGATTATCTCATGATTTTATAAAAGATTATGTTCTGTTATATTCCAAGCTCTATAAATCATGTTTTACGTTCGTTTGGAGGGTACTTCACGTCTTGTCTAGCTTCAAGAGCCAGCCTCTCGGAAATTGTTGAGGCTCTTATGAAGCGTCTTCTGCTGAATTAGAGCCTCAATATGCATGCGAACGCAGTGAGCATGTAATCCACGTACTGCATCACGTGATGCGCCTCCGGATCCAGCTTCAACGGCCAACTCCTCGAAAACTGGAGCATTCGTTCCTTGCTCAGTTTTTTCGGATCTAAACGGGCTCTTTCAGCCTTTCAGCGCTTGACATCCCTCATTTTTACACGTATTCTTATATAGTGTAAGCGAGTTTTCGCTTGGAAGGATGGTGCGGATGTGTTTGAGAAAACGACGCGAATGAATTTTTTGATTGATATCTATGATTCGCTTTTAACAGAGAAGCAGCGATCCTATGTTTCGCTTTATTATTTGGAGGATTTATCGCTTGGGGAGATCGCAGAGGAGTACGAAGTGAGTCGGCAAGCGGTGTATGATAATATTAAGCGAACTGAGGCGGTACTCGAAAATTATGAAGAAAAGCTCGGTGTTTTAAAGAAATATCAGGAACGCGAGCAATTGATTGAACGCTTAGAGCAGCAATTACAAGAGGAGCAGGTGTTGAAAAACGAAATAGCTGCCTTGCTTCAACAACTTAAAAATATGGATTAGGAGGCGGCATACATGGCATTTGAAGGATTAGCTGGCCGATTACAAGAGACGATGAACAAAATCCGCGGAAAAGGGAAAGTGAATGAGGCGGATGTAAAAGAAATGATGCGTGAAGTCCGGCTTGCTTTACTAGAAGCGGATGTTAACTTTAAAGTGGTCAAACAATTTATTAAAACAGTAAGTGAGCGCGCTGTTGGCAGTGAGGTTATGAAAAGCTTAACGCCAGGCCAGCAAGTTATCAAAATTGTACAAGAAGAATTAACATCATTGATGGGTGGCGAGGAGAGCAAGATTGCGGTTGCTGATAAGCCACCAACCGTTGTGATGATGGTCGGACTCCAAGGTGCTGGTAAGACAACAACGACCGGGAAGCTTGCTAATTTACTGCGCAAAAAATATAATCGTAAACCACTTCTTGTTGCCGCTGATATTTACCGACCAGCTGCGATCAAACAATTAGAAACATTAGGACGTCAGCTAGATATGCCAGTCTTTTCTTTAGGTGATCAAGTCAGTCCTGTCGAAATTGCGAAACAGGCGATTGCAAAGGCAAAAGAAGATCATCTGGATTATGTTCTAATTGATACGGCAGGGCGCCTGCATATTGATACGGAATTAATGGATGAACTGGTTGCAGTAAAAGAGATTGCTAACCCATCGGAAATTCTACTCGTTGTTGACTCAATGACGGGGCAAGATGCTGTCAATGTGGCAGAAAGTTTTAATGAGCAGTTGGATATTACGGGTGTTGTTTTAACAAAATTAGATGGCGATACACGTGGAGGCGCGGCTCTTTCTATCCGTTCAGTTACGCAAAAACCGATTAAGTTTGTCGGGATGGGTGAGAAGATGGAGGCGCTAGAAAGTTTCCACCCAGATCGGATGGCATCGCGTATTCTCGGCATGGGGGACGTACTTTCGCTTATTGAGAAGGCGCAAGTTTCTGTGGATGAGGATAAGGCACGTGAGCTGGAGCAGAAAGTAAAAGATATGTCAATGACGCTCGATGATTTCTTGGAGCAACTGCAACAAGTACGCCAAATGGGTCCATTAGATGAGCTTTTAAAAATGATGCCAGGCGCAAACAAGATGAAAGGGCTCGATAATATGAATGTTGATGAAAAGCAATTGACGCATATTGAAGCCATTATTAAATCAATGACAAAAGCGGAAAAAGACCATCCAGATATCATTAATGCGAATCGTCGGAAGCGTATTGCACGTGGTTCGGGTCGCCCGATTCAAGAAGTTAATCGGCTCTTAAAGCAGTTCAATGAGATGAAAAAAATGATGAAACAAATGTCTGGTGCAGGCGGCGGTAAAGGAAAGAAAAAGCGTGGCGGGTTTGGTAATTTTAAATTGCCATTTTGATATGGAAAATCAAAAAAGTGTAAGAATCCAATCTAGGGTTTTTACACTTTTTTTAATGAAATGAGTCATATATAATGAATAGACAGAGAAATAAAAAAATTAAACTAGGTATTTAGTATGTTTTTTTATAACTTAATAAAAGGGGGGGCCTCGCTTGAGAAAATGAACACGATGAATTTGAATAAAAAGGGGATAATAGATAATAGGTATTTATACTCAAATTTAAGTAATGTTATGCGTATTAAATTTAAATTTAACTTCTTTAATCATCTTTGAATATTTTTAACAAATAAGGGTAAAGTGTTTTTTGTAAGAATACTAACGTTTTTAAGGGGTGAACGCTGTGTCTTGATAGGAATAAATGACTTGATTGCTAGTTGGTAAATACTTGTTGATTTTTATTAAACCTTACAGGGATAAGGTTCAAGGGGGAAAAACAATGAAAAGAAATCAGGTAGATTACAAGCGCAGAATGAATTTGAAAAATAAACAGAAAGCAAAAGTACTGGCTACGTTGTTTACAGCTGCAACAATCGTAGCATCTCCAATAACGATTAATTATGATGGATTTGATCGTAGTTTTTCATTGAGCGGGACGCAGGCCGAAGCGGCAAGCATTAGCTTGTTAGGGAGCACTACTTTGCAACCAACTTATGTGGATGGAAAATTAATTATTACAATTCAAGGAACTCAAATTGCTAATATTGGGTTATTACAAAATTATCATCCCTATTTTAAGTTGCCAGACGAACTGAAGACACTACTATCCAATCCAGCTATAAAAGCTAATTCGAGTATTGCTTATGACATTCCTTATTTAGGTTTTTTGGGTGTCCAATTATCGAATAGTGGGACTGTCACGGCCGACGATATACTAGTGGATGCTATGAATGGAACAATTGGTACTAATATTTCGAATGGACTAGGATTATCGGTAGCTGGGCTAACTACTTTTACACTGACAATTGATTTAGAAGCATTAGGAGTAATGTCTTTACCTGCTGGAATTGGTGATGATCGTTTAGATTTTACCGGTCGAGTGGCTGATGACTTTTTAGTGGATGCGGATTTATTGAATTCTGATTGGGCGGAAGGTTTTATTGAGGTGCCAGAGTCTGACGCCGATGCGGATGCTGACGCCGATGCTGACGCCGATGCGGATGCTGACGCCGATGCTGACGCCGATGCTGACGCCGATGCTGATGCTGACGC